>JAPPGZ010000087.1:0-13212 GCA_028874905.1 Gemmatimonadota bacterium | reverse complement strand
AGGCAGAGGTCTGCAAAACCTCCATTCGGCGGTTCGAATCCGCCCGGCGCCTCTGTTGTTTTCGGCGGGATTGCCGGGGGGGCATGCCTCCGGAGCTGCCGCCGCCCCCCTACGGGATCAGCCGCCTCGGCCCAGGCCTCAGCAGGAACACCCCCTCGTACATGCTGGTGACCACCACGGTCCCGCTCTCAAAGAACGGATAGGCCGTCCAGGCACCCACGAAACCCGGCGGATCCCCTTCGTACGGCGTGGTGTCGAACCAGCCGATCTCCACCGGCGCCTCGGGGTCGCTGATGTCGAAGAGGCGGAAGCCGGCCTGGTAGTTCGCCTGGTACATCCGGTCGCCCTTGACGTACAGGTTGTGGTCCGTGGCCCCGGTGGGACCGTCTACGCTGCCCACCAGGATGGGGTCGTCCAGCTCCGCCACATCGAAAACGAAGGTCCGCGTGGCGGGCGCGGTGCCGACCAGTTCGTCAAGCTCGTCGTCCAGGTAGTAGTAGCGCTGGTCGTCGGTGAGCCAGCCCTGGTGCACGTAGGCGAGCCCGGGATAGGTGGCCGTACCCACCGGCACCGGCGCCTCCTTGTCGGTCACGTCGATGATCCGTAGCGCGGTCTCGTTGGACGCGAAGCAGAGCTCCCGCCCCTGGAAGCGGTCGTCCGGTCCACGATAGACCACGCACTGGGCATCGTGGGTGCGTCCCGGATAGATCAGCCCCTCGGTGTCGGTGAAGCAGCCGGCGAAGACGGGGGACTTCGGGCTCCGCACGTCGACCATGTGGAGGCCGCCGCCGCACGTCTGGCCGCCGCCGCTCGCCCCGACCGGAAAGGCGAACCCGCTCTCCGGGTCCAGGACAAGGTTGTGGGCGCTCGCGATCCCTCGGTAGATGGCATCGGGGGAGAATTCGACCGGATCCGGACCGGAATCCCGCAGCCGCGTGAGGTCGAAGACGACGAGGCCGTGGTCCCCCGCGCCGTCACCGGTAAAGAAGAGGTGGTCGGCGTAGACCTTCAGGTCGCGTGCGCCGCTCGGGTTGGCGGGGACCACGCCCATGTACCGGGGGGAGGCCGCGTAGGTCACGTCGACGATCGCTGCGCCTCCGGAACGGCCTATGAGCGCGTATTCCCGGCCCGTCGCGGGGTCGGTCCAGCCCCAGATATCGCTGACGCGCTCGCCGGGTGCGCCGCCCAGGGCGGAAGTGGGCAGAAACGCGAGGAGGTCCACGCCGTCGCACGCGAACCCCGCGGCCGCGCCGTTGGAACAGCGCACCTCGCCGTCGGTGACGGCTTCGAGGCCGTCGTCGGGACGGAGCGGCGCTCCGGCCGCCTCCCACTCGCCGCCCGGCTCCCGCGTGAAGACGTGGGCCGCGCCCGAGCCCCCGTCTGTCCCGGGGGCGCCCGCCACCGCCACCGTCGGCCCGAGCGCGAGGGTGGTCCCGAACGCTGCTCCCGGGCCGGCCATGCTCTCCACGGACGCAGCCTGCTGCCAGCCGCCATCGCGCAGTTCGTAGCGGTGGACCTGTCCTGCACCGGAAGAGGCCCCGGGTGCGCCGACCCATAGTTCGGCGTCCAGGATCGCGACCGAGCTGCCGAAGCGCTGGGGCTCGACGGGACGGTCCCGGGTGCCGGGCGCGGCGGAGTCGGCAATCTCCGGGGCCGGTGTGGGCTCCGTGTGCCCGGGATCCGCTGGACGAAGGACCTGGTCCCTCTCCCACCCCCCGTCCATTCCCCGCCTGAACGCATACACCGCTCCTGTGCTCTGGCCCGATCCGGGCGCGCCGACCACGAGCCGGTCCCCCGCCCGGGCGATGGCCGCGCCGAACTCTGCACTCGAGTCCGTGGAATCCGGGTACAGCGGCGTGCGTGGGCCCCACTGGTCCCCGTCGCGGGCCAGGACGTGCACTGCGCCCCCACCGTCCGCCCTCTCGGAAGACACGAACATCTCGTCACCGTCCAGGACCACGGTGCCGATGTCGTCCGTCAGGTCCGGGAACCGGATCATGGTCGGAGGCTCCCATCCGCGTTCAGCGTGTCGGGTGAAGATGTGCACCACGGGTGGCGACGTTCCGTTGCGCCCGACGGCGACTGCCACCCGGTCCCCCTGCGCGGCCACCGTCCGAAGCGCGGGCTGAAGGATGCGCATGATGCCCGCAAAGTCCACCGCAGCCGCTGCGGGGCCCGCCGGGGCCTCCCGGTCCGTCGATTCCTCCGAGGTCGGCATGTCCGGAAGCTCCAGACTCGTCTCATGGCTCCAGCCTCCGCTTCCGGCGTCGCGAAACAGATGCGCGCCGAACCGCACATCCGGATCCCCCGCCCCCACCACCAGCCGCCCGTCCCGCCACTGAAGCGACGGCGACCACGGCTGCCCCGCGGCAGCCGTCCCCGGCACCGACATCGTACCGGCCAGCTCCCACGTGCCGGTCGCCGACCTCTCGTAGCGGTAGAGCGTGGCCGGCCCGCGTGCCGCTCCCGGCTTTCCGATGATGACCGTCTCCTCCGACACGGCAACCATGCTCCCGAAGTCGTCCTGGGCCAGGGCAGGACCCGCAACAGCACAAAGGGCCGTGATGGCGCCCAACAGCCCCGCTATCGGCATGTGCGCGCGCCTTGCCGGCCCTCTGCCACGGCGGGCCTGGTCCTCGCGCGGCCTTGTCCTCAGGCTCCTCGTCACCTTGAACATCGTTTTCTCCCCGGTGTAGGCTGATCCAACAAGCTGAAGATAGATTCCACGACCGGCAAACCAGGATCAGGAGCCGGAGCACAATGGCACACATCAGATACGTCACGCGCGCCGACGCGGGCGAGCGGCTCGTCGCGCTTTACGACCGGTACTCCGATTCCCGCGGACGGCTGGACAACATCCTGCGCATCCATTCGCTGAATCCGCTGTCGATGCAGCACCACTACGACCTCTACCGGCACCTGATGGCGGGTCCATCCCCGCTGTCGCGGGTCCAGAGGGAGATGATTGCGGTGGTGGTCTCGACCGAGAACGACTGCTTCTACTGAATCAACCACCACGGAGCGGGTCTCCGTCGACTGACGGGCAATGCCGAGTTTGCCGATGCGCTGGCACGGGGGAGGCGTCCGGCCACGCTGGCCGCGGCCGACGCCGCGATGCTCGACTACGCGGTCAAGCTGACCCGGGATCCGGGAGCGATGGGCACGGGCGACGTGGACCGGCTCAGGGATGCCGGTTTCGACGACCGGGCCGTCCTCGACATCTGTCAAGTGGTGTCCTACTACAACTACGTGAACCGTCTGGCCGACGGCCTCGGGGTCGAGCTGGAGAAGGAGTGGGAGGGCGCCCCCCACACGTTGACCCGGAAGGAATTCGACGCCGGGCGGCGGGCACGGCCCAACAACGCGGGCGACGGCGCATGATCACGATCGACGGACAGGGACTGACGCTGGCGGAGCTGGAGGCCGTGGCGCGCGACCGCCGCCCGGTGGGCCTCCACCCCGAAGCCGCCGGACGCGTACGCCGTTCCCGCGCCCTCCTGGAAGGGCTTCTGCGCAGCGACCGGCCGATTTACGGTGTGAACACGGGGTTCGGCAGGCTCGCCGACGTGCGCATTTCCCCCGCGGACCAGCGTGCGCTTCAGCGGAACATGGTCCGCAGCCATGCCGCGGGCGTCGGTCGCAGGCTCCCGGCGGCCGAGGTCCGGGCGATCATGCTGCTCCGTGCCAACACCCTGGCGCGCGGCCAGTCGGGTTGTAGGCTCGTCGTCGTGGAGCGGCTGCTCGATCTCCTCAATCACGGCGTCCATCCGGAGGTGCCGGAGATCGGGTCAGTCGGCGCCAGCGGGGACCTTGCGCCCCTGTCGCACGTGGCCCTCGCCCTGACCGGGGAGGGCCGGGCCGAGTTGGACGGCGAATTGGGGAACGCCGCCGAGATGCTGCGCGCCATCGGGTCCGAGCCACTCGATCTGTCCGAAAAGGAGGCGGTCGCGCTCATCAACGGCACACAGGCCACGACCGGAATCGGAGCCCTCGCCCTGTGCCGCTTCGCCCGCGCGCTCGACACGGCCGACGTTGCCGGCGCCATGTCGCTGGAGGGGCTCAAGGGCACGCCGGATCCGTTCCGAAGCGAGATCCACTCGGCACGTCCGCATCCGGGCCAGATTGCGGCTGCCCGGCGGCTGTGGGCGCTTCTGCGGGGATCCGGGATCCGCGAATCGCATCGCACGGGAGACCCGCGCGTTCAGGACGCCTATTCGCTGCGGTGCATGCCGCAGGTGCACGGCGCCGCAAGGGAGGCATACGGCTACGCACAGCGTGTTATGACCACCGAGGCGAATTCGACCACCGACAACCCGCTTGTCCTGCCGAGGGCGGCCGTACCGGACCGGGCGGGAAGGGCCGCCGGAGGACCCGCCGCGGGCATCGTGCTCAGCGGCGGCAACTTCCACGCCCAGGTCGTTGCCCAGTGCCTGGACCTCGTTGCAATCGCGGCCGCCGACATGGCGTCGATCAGCGAGCGGCGGATCGACCGTCTGCTCAATCCCGACCTCTCCGGGCTCCCCGCGTTCCTGACCACGCGGCCCGGCATACGTTCGGGGCTGATGATCGCCCAGGTCACCGCCGCCGACGCCCTGTCCGAAATGCGCGTCCTCGCGACGCCAGCGAGCATCGATTCCGTCTCGACCAGCGCTTCCCAGGAGGACCACGTCTCCATGGGAATGGCCGCCGCCAGAAAGGTCCGGCGGAGTGTGGAACTGCTCGAGGTCGTTCTCGCGGCCGAGTTCCTGTGCGCCGCCCAGGCCGTGGAGTTCCACCGTCCGCTGCGCGCGGGCGACGGCGTGGAGCGGGCGCTGGCGAGCGTGCGTGCCCACGTTCCGCGTGTGACGGACGACAGGCCCCTCGGTACCGATCTGGAGGCGCTCGCGGTACTGATTCGCGCGGGCGAGCTGTCGCAGGCGGGGGTCGCCAACGACGTGGACGCGGCCGGCTCCGACGCCGCGGACGCCGAACCCGAAGGCATCGACCACCAACCCTGAGGAGACCCTGGAGATGGCAACAACGACCACCCGCGGGGCGCGCACGATCCGCGCTCCCCGCGGCGGCACGCTCACGTGCAAGGGGTGGACCCAGGAGGCGGCGCGCCGGATGCTGATGAACAATCTGGATCCCGAGGTAGCCGAAAGACCGGACGATCTGGTGGTCTACGGCGGGACGGGCAAGGCCGCGCGCAACTGGGCTGCCTTCGACGCCATCGTTGCGGCTCTGCGGGCTCTCGAGAACGACGAGACGCTGCTGGTGCAGTCCGGCAAGCCTGTCGGCGTCTTCCGCACCCACACCCACGCTCCCCGCGTCCTGATCGCCAACTCGAACCTGGTGGGGCGCTGGGCCACCTGGGACCACTTTCACGAGCTGGAGCGCAAGGGGCTCATGATGTACGGCCAGATGACCGCGGGGTCGTGGATCTACATCGGCACCCAGGGCATTCTGCAGGGCACGTACGAGACCTTCGGCGCCATCGCGCGGGCCCACTTCGGCGGATCGCTTGCCGGGCGCTGGATTCTAACGGGCGGGATGGGAGGCATGGGTGGTGCGCAACCGCTTGCGGGCACGATGAACGGGGCAGCGGTGCTCGTCGTCGAGGTGGACCCGGAGCGCATCCGGCGCCGGATCGAGACCCGCTACTGCGACCGCATGACGCGCAATCTCGACGAGGCGGTCGCGTGGGTGCTGGGCGCGGCCGGGGCGGGGGAGCCGTTGTCCGTTGGGCTGGTCGGCAACTGCGCAGACGTGCTGCCGGAGCTGGTCCGGCGCGGCGTGACGCCCGACGTCGTGACCGACCAGACCTCGGCCCACGATCCGGTGGACGGGTACGTGCCTTGCGGTTTCTCGATCGATGAGGCCTCCGTCTTGCGAAAACGCGATCGAGCCGAATACCGCCTACACGCGATGGCATCCATCCGCAGACACTGCGAAGCCATCGTGGAGATGGCCGGGCGCGGCGCCGTAGCCGTCGACTACGGCAACAATCTGCGAGGCTATGCACGCGAAGCCGGCTTCGAGGACGCGTTTGCGTATCCCGGCTTTGTTCCGGCGTACGTGCGCCCGCTGTTCTGCCTCGGCAAGGGACCGTTCCGGTGGGTGGCGCTTTCAGGCGACCCCGCCGACATCCACCGAACGGACGATCTCGTACTGGAGATGTTCCCCGACGACGAGCACCTCTGCCGCTGGATCCGGATGGCGCGGGAGCAGGTGGCGTTCCAGGGGCTGCCCGCGCGGATCTGCTGGTTGGGGCAGGGGGAGAGGGCGGCGTTCGGCGTCGCCATGAACGATCTGGTCGCCAGCGGTGCGATCAGCGCCCCCATCGTGATTGGACGCGACCACCTCGACACGGGTTCGGTGGCGTCACCGTTCCGCGAAACCGAAGCGATGAAGGACGGAACCGACGCCGTGGCGGACTGGCCGGTCCTGAACGCGCTCCTCAACACCGCGTCCGGCGCAAGCTGGGTGTCGTTCCACCATGGTGGCGGCGTCGGCATCGGGGACTCGTTGCACGCTGGGCAGGTGCTCGTCGCCGACGGCACGCCCGAAATGCGGACCCGGATCGAGCGCGTGCTCACCAACGACCCGGGTCTTGGCGTGGCCCGGCATGCGGACGCGGGGTACGAGGAGGCCATCGCGACCGCGCGAGAGAAGCGGATCGGGATCCCGATGCCGTAGGACGGCCGAGGTCGCGGGCGCGGCTACCCCGGTCGCCGCACGGCCCGGGCATACGCGCGCCCAACCGCCTCCTCGCGCGGGTGGCGTCCGTCCCTCACCACCCAGTCTCCCCCGACCATCACGTCACGCACCGGATTGTCCGTGCCGGAGAAGACCCACGAATCGAGAACGGCGTGGCCGCGGCGCCCCACCAGTGCCGGGTGATGCGCGTCGAGAACCACCACGTCCGCCCGCATCCCGGGCTCGATGCTTCCGCAGTCCACGGCGAGCGCACGGGCACCGCCCCGCCAGGCGTGCCGCAGGAGCGCGCCCCCCGCGCCGGACAGCGCACCTCCCGGGTCGGGCAACGCCGCGCCACCGTCCGCTCCGAGCCCGGCAGCGGATCCCGCTTTACCGGCATCTCCCAGCGCGACACGGCTCTCCGACCTGAGCCTCTGTCCGTAGTCCAACAGGCGCAGCTCCTCGACCGGGTTGCGCGACACATGACTGTCCGTGCCGATGCCGAAGGTCCCACCCCCCACGGTGAAGGCGGGCAGCGAAAACAGCCCGTCACCCAGATTGGCCTCCGTGGTTGGACACAGACCGACCACCGCTCCGCTTCGCGCGACGGCGGCCAGTTCGGCGTCGGTCGCGTGCGTGGCGTGGACCATGCACCACCGCTGGTCGACGGGCGCGTGATCGAGCAGCCACTCCACCGGGCGCGCGCCCTGGTCGGCGATGCATTCGCGCACCTCCCGCTGCTGTTCGGCCACGTGAACGTGTACGGGGGCGATGCCGCCCCCGGCGTCCCCGGCCAGGAGTCCGGCCAACCGCCGAAACGACTGCGGCGATGCAGCCCGCAGGCTGTGCAACGCCCACCCCAGCGAGACGCGTGGATCGCGGGTGTCATCCTGCAACATCTCGTGTAGCCGCGCCACGCCCGCCAGGTCCATGCGGAACCGCTCCTGACCGCGAGCGAGCGGCCTGCCCCCGAAACCGCCCGCCTCGTACACCGCCGGCAAGTGTACCAGCCGCATGCCCGCCGTCCGGGCCGCGGCCAGGATGCGCCGGCTCATCTCGGCGGGATCGTCGTACGCGCCACCCCCGGGTGGGCGGTGGAGGTAGTGGAATTCGCCGACGCAGGTGAAGCCGGCTTTCAGAAGCTCCACGTACAACTGGGCCGCGATCGCCTCCATGTCGCCGGGCGTCATGTGCTCGAGGAACGAGTACATGGCCTCGCGCCAGCTCCAGAACGAATCGGGCCCCGGTCCCTCGGCCAGCCCGGCGAGCGCGCGCTGAAAAGAATGACTGTGCACGTTCGGGACCCCGGGCACCGCCCATCCCGTCACCCTCTCGCCGCGCACCTCCTCGACGCCTGCCGTCACCCTGGCGATCCGGCCGCGCCGATCCACCCGGACCTCGATATCGCGCTGCCACCCGTTGCCGATCAGCATTCGTTCGAACCGGTACACGCGATATCCGGGGTTTGCTTTCAGCATGCTCTCGACCACCCGTGCTCCTCGGCTCGTCGTTCGAACGCATTGCGAAACGGCGCGCAGCCATGCGACAATCCCGCGCCAGACGCTCAATCTAGCAGTCCGTGGACAAAATCCCCCCGGCATTCGAGCGGCGCTGCATCCGGGCCGGACGCTCGGCCTCACCTCGTTACGCTGTAAATCAGAGTTTACACAATGTCATGTTTACTTTACTTTTGGGTTTGTCGGCGCCGCGCTCTGCGTTGCTCCTCGGGCCCGTAGCGCTGCTACTGGCCCGTCGTCGCGCCTTGCCGGCCCGGCGCCTCGCCGCTCACGGTGCGCGGGCGGCTTTATCCACGGACTGCCAAGTCTCCGTCACCGGACCGCCGCCACATGCCCACCAAGCCCTGGGACCGACTTTGGACGGGCGCCAACCTTGCGACCATGACCGATACGTCCCTTGGAGTGATCCGGCAGGGTGCGATCGCGGCCGCCGGGGGACGGATCACCTGGCTGGGACGCGAGGGCGACCTGCCGACCGAACACGGACAGATGGCCCGGGACGTTGTCGAATGCGGCGGCGCGTGGCTTACTCCGGGTCTCATCGACTGCCATACCCACATCGTCTTCGGAGGCGACCGCACCGCGGACTTCCGGCGGCGGCTCCACGGCGAGTCCTACGCCGACATCGCGAGAACCGGCGGCGGCATCATGTCGACGGTGCGCGCCACCCGGGCGGCGACGAGGGACGAACTGACCGCCGGTGCGGTCGCCAGGGGCGGCGAGTTGTGCTCGTGGGGCGTCACCACCATCGAGGTCAAGTCCGGCTACGGACTGGATCTGCCAACCGAACTGCGCATGCTCGAGGTTGCCGCCGGCCTCTCCGGACACCTGCCCGTGGACATCGCACCCACCCTGCTCGCCGCGCACGCATTCCCGCCCGAATACGCCGGACGCCGCGAAGACTACGTCGGCCTCGTCGTCGACCAAATCCTGCCCGCAGCACTGGAGCAGGGTCACGCCACCGCCATCGACGTCTTCTGCGAGGACATCGCGTTCACCCCGGCGGAGAGCCGCCGTATCCTGGACGCCGGGATCGGGGCGGGGCTTCACGGCCGCCTCCACGCCGATCAGCTCACCGATCTGGGGGGTGGCGCCCTGGCCGCCGCGGTGGGCGCTCGCTCGGCCGACCACCTCGAGCACCTTTCGCCGCGGGGAGTCGACGCCATGGCCGAGGCGGACGTATGCGCGGTCCTCCTTCCCGGCGCGGCCTACACCCTGGGGGCGGACCGCAGGCCGCCCGTCACCGCCTTGCGCAACCGTGGCGTGCCAATGGCCATCGCCACCGACGCCAACCCCGGTTCGTCACCGATCACCCATGTGGGCGCGGTCATGAACCTCGCGTGCATCCTCTTCGGGCTCACCCCGGAGGAGTCCCTGCTGGGCTTGACGGCTGCCGCGGCGAAGGTGCTGGCGCTGGACCACGACCGGGGAGCCCTCCGACCCGGGATGCGCGCCGACTTCGCGCTGTGGAACGTGCGCGATGTCGTAGAGCTCTGCTACTGGGTTGGAGCCAGCCCGCTTCTGTCGCTGGTCAAGGACGGAGAGCCGGTCATCCCCCGCGGCGGCGCGGCGGCGCACTTCGCTTGACCGGCGACCTCGAGGTGGGGCGCTTCGGCGCCGGACGCGCCTTGGGCGGTGAACGCTTCGGTGCCGGACGCGCTTTGGGCGGTGAACGCTTCGGTGCCGGACGCGCCTTGGGTGGTGAACGCCGCGGCGCCGGACGCGCCTTGGGCGGTGAACGCCGCGGTGCCGAAGAGCGCACCTTCGGCGGCGAGCGCCGGGGGGCAGTCGACTGGATCGTGGGACGCCTGGGGGCGGTCCTTACGGTCGGCTGCTGGCGCTTCGGAGGCGACGTGCGGACGGTGGTCGGCGTGCGTCGTGGAGTCGGCGTCCGGACGGCGGGTTGGGGCCGTCGCGACGGCGCGGACCGCGTCCGCGGCGTCGGGCGCCTGGTGGGTGACGGCTGGCGGGTGGTAACGGCTTCCGGTCGCCTTGTCACCTTGGGGGGCGTGCTGCGGACCGGTGATGGTCTCCTGGTCGCGCTGGGTGTGCCGCGCGTGGATGGGCGCGGAACCGCGGTCCTGGCTCCCGGCTGGCTGCGCGGACGCGCCCTGCGCACATCCGTGTTGCCCCGCAACTGGGCTGACCCGTCACCGAGCCGGCTCCGGCCGCGTCTGGAGTCGATATCGCCCAGCGTTCCGTTCGGTCCCCGCGGCCTCAGGGTGGCCACCGGCCTCTCCGGACCGTTGTCGGTCACGTAAACGGGGGGTTCCTTGTATCGAGGGCCAAAAAGGGGCGATCGTCCGCCGTAGCCACGGGATGCATAGTGGCGCCGGGGTTGGTACGCCCAGTCGCGGTACCAGTCTCCGAATCCCCAATGCCGTCCCCCGTACAACCCGTATGTGTAGCGCGACCAGCCAGGCGCCCATCCGTAGGACCACATCGGCGCCCATCCGTACGACCAGCCTGGCGCCCATGCGTAGTAGTGCTGAGCCACATACCTGCGGGACGGCCATCCGAGGAACCCGAAGGGTCTCCACCAGGGGCTGTACCATCCATCCCACGCGAATGGGCTGTAGCCGAATGGACCGGCACCCCGGCAATCGAAGAACGGATCGTACAGGAATGGATCGTAGAGGTAGGCGTCCCAGCAGTGCGAGCGCCCCAGGAAGCCGTCTTGATACCCGCCCCAGTAGTCGTCGTACACCCCGATGCCGAGGCTGAACGAAACACCCAACCCCAACCCGATTCCGAAGCCGATCCCTCGGCCCAGACCGAACGGCTCGTAGCCGAGCCCGATTCCGGGAACCGTCCAGGACGGATAGCCGCCTGCAGCCAGACCCATTTGCCAGGAGACGTGATTCGTCACCTGGGCACCGGCCGTGGCCGGCCCCGCAAATATCGCCGCCGCCACGAGTATCGCTCTTGCGTGCTTCATTGTCGGCCTCCGCGTGAGAGGGAATCGCGGCCAACAAGACGCATCGATCATGCCAAAACGAAAGACCGGACTAACCCCTTGTCCCCACAAGGGTTGACCGCCGGTCGAGATTGCGGCCCGCGCGCGCCTGTCCAGGCCCGAGGACACGGTCCGACACATTCGGCGGACAGATGTCATGCGAAAAGCCACCGGTGCACCAGCAGCAATGCCAGGAAGACGAGCAGGGGAGCAACGGTAAGAACGAGCTTGCCCACGATGCCCACCAACGAGGCTCGTCGCGTGCCGGAAGAGGCTCGCTGGGCCCCGGAAGGTGGTCGCTGCGTGCTGGAAGACCGAGTCAAGGCTCTCCTCGTTGCTGCCGGTGACCCGGCCGTCGCACCTCAACCGGACGCGTGGGCGCTTGGTCACAGCCGGCCTGGCTCAAGTCTTGGCACTTCGGTTTCGACTCGCAAGTGGACATCGTGCAATCCCGCCCAGAGCCCATTTCGGGTAGCGCTCTTGCCAATCACGGCCCGCGGGGTCAATCTTGATTGCACCGACACCGTGCTCGGCATCGAGACGATGGAAATGCCCGCACGGGGTGTTTTTCGGACCCGCAGTTCCTGCCCCCGGTCAAGACCCGTGGTGTTTCCCGGAACTGCCCCCTAGGGGGACGGGCAAGGTTCGACCGGGTCCGCGGCCCGTGCTGCGCCGGGTCCGCACCTCGCTCAATTGGAGCCATACTCTCTTGCAAGGCGTGATGACCGTGACCGACCAAGCCCCCACAGAATCGCGAGAGGACAGACCACCCCGGAGGGGACGACGGGGAAGAGGACGTGGGCGCCGCAGGAGAGGCCGGCGCCCGCAGGAGGAAGAGGAAGTGCAGATCAACGACGAAAATCGAGAGCCCGGGGAAGTCCTCGGCGTGCTTGAAGTGCTCCCGAGTGGGTCGGGCTTTATTCGCAGGCCCGACGAGGGGTACATCCCCGGCAAGAACGACATCTACGTCGGGTCGCGCCTGATTCACCGGTTCGGTCTCCGTACCGGCGACGAACTGGCCGGGATTGTGGGGCGCCGCCCCCGCAATGGAAAGAGTCCGCCGCTTCGCTATCTGGACCTGGTCAACGGAAATGCGCCGGACACCGCCGCCGGCCGACCGGACTTCAACCGGCTTAGCGCGATGCACCCGCGCGACCAGCTCCGCCTGGAGTGTGACCGCGTGCATGCGGGGGAACCGGATATGACCAATCGGGTCATCGATCTCTTCTGCCCGCTGGGCAAGGGTCAGCGCGCCATGATCGTCGCGCCCGCGAAGGCGGGGAAGACCACGATCCTGCAGGCGGTGGCCGAGGGTGTCGTCAAGAACCACCCGGAATGCGAACTCATGATTCTGCTGGTCGACGAGAGGCCTGAGGAAGTCACCGAGATGGAGATGTGCGGCTTCGGCGAGGTGATCGCTTCGACCTTCGATCTGACCGCCGAGCGCCATTGCCAGGTTGCCGAGATGACCCTTGCGCGTGCTCGCCGGCGGGTCGAGGCGGGCAACGACGTGGTCATCATACTCGACTCGATCACGCGCCTGGCGCGCGCCCACAACACGGTCGAGGAAGGGAGCGGACGCACGCTCTCGGGTGGACTGGACGCCAACTCGCTGGAGAAGCCGAAGCGGTTCCTGGGTAGCGCGCGCCTGATCAAGGAGGATCAGGGCGGTGGATCGCTTACGATCATCGCCACCGCGCTGGTCGACACGGGTTCGCGCATGGACCAGGTGATTTTCGAGGAGTTCAAGGGCACGGGTAACAGCGAGCTGGTGCTGAGCCGCGAGCTCGCCGACCGCCGGATCTTTCCGGCCATCGATCTGCGGGCCTCGGCGACCAGGAAGGAGGAGCTGCTGCTGTCGCCGGAGGCGCTCAGGCTGTCGCGTGCGATGCGGCGCCAGCTGTCGTCCTCGCATCCCGCGGACGCGATGGACGAACTCCTTCGGGTCATGCGCCAGACCAGGTCCAACGACGAACTCATCGCCGTGGCCCTCGAGAGACTGTAGCAGCCTTGCCGGCCCGGCAGTCGGTCGTGGATTCGCATCTGCTCATGGAGGTTGAA
>JAPPGZ010000102.1 GCA_028874905.1 Gemmatimonadota bacterium | reverse complement strand
CGTGTCCTTCGAGACGGTGAGCGTCGAGGTCGAGGTCGAGGTGGGCGAGGTCGGCACCGCCGACTTCACGGGCCACTACATCCGCACCTCCGCAGTCGAGGGCCAGGTGGTGATCGAGGGCGAGGGGCTTGCCGGGGTGACGGTCACCCTGAGCGGCGGCCCGGCCGACGAGAGCTACACGATGCTGACCGACGCCGACGGCATGTACCGGTTCGAGGAGCTGCGCCCCGGCGAGTACACGGTCAGCATCTCGGACTTCGACACGCGCGACTACGAGTTCGCGGCCACGTCGCAGGACGTGAGCGTGGATCTCGACGAGACGGGAACGGTGTCATTCACCGGCGTTCTGCTCCGCACCTCCGGCATCGCCGGCCGGGTGAGCGTCGAAGGCATGGGCCTCGGCGGCATCGAAGTAACGCTGTCCGGCGCGGCTGACGCGAGCACGATGACCGACGACGGCGGCCAGTATTCCTTTGCGGGTCTGGCGGCGGGCGAGTACACGGTCTCGATCGCGGTCGAGAGCGCCGCCTACGTGTTCGAGTCAATGAGCGCGGACGTGACGCTCGGCGACGACGAGTCGGCGATCCAGAACTTCGAGGGCGCGCACGCGCGCACCGCGAGCGTCTCGGGAATGGTGTTCCTCGACGAGCTGATGAAGAACAACATGTTCGACGAAGGCGAGCATCCGCTGCCGGCCGCCGGTATTCCGGTCGCGCTGGTAGGCCCGGGCGTCAACGAGCAGCGGCTCGGCGCGACCGACGCCACCGGCGCGTTCTCGTTCACAGGGCTGCAGGCCGGCCCGTACCAGCTGGTCGTGCTCGTCGACGCCCAGGTCGCGGCGGCGCTCGCGGCCGCCGACGTGGCGTACGGCGGACCCGGCGAAGGCTATGCGCTCGCTCTTGGTGTCGGCGAGGCCGCAGCCCAGAACATCCCGTTCGACATCACGCACACCACCATCAACGTCGCGGTCACGCTGAAGGGCGGTGACTATCGCGGCGACCCGGTTCCCGGCGCGTCCGTCACGCTCTACGCGGATGCGGACGGTGAAACCAAGGTCGGCAGCGGCATGACCGAGGCCTCCCAGGCCGGCGTCTACACGTCGATCAAGGTCGCGCGCGCCGGCACGAGCGACAACACGGTCCATATGGCCGTTGCTGCGGACGGCTACTTCGTGGATCCGACGGCCGGCATGCAGGCCGTGACCTGGAACCCGCAGTCGTTCACGCACCCGCCGATGGTACCCGGGGCGAGTCCTGAGGACCTGGTGGTCCTCAACGACGCCGACATCGTCAACCTGGGCGTCGACGTGAGCGTCAGCGGCGCCACCGTCACGACCGACTACGGTGGTGGCGATGCGCTCGCCGGCTGGGCCATCACCGTTCTGAGCGGTGACCCGACCGATCCGACCAGCCTGATGCCGGTCGAGGGCGCGCCGGCGATGCTGGGCGCGGAGGACGCGGACGACGAGGGCATGGCGTCGCTCAAGACGGCCGTGATGCCCACCGACCTCCCGGCGAGCTTCGTCTTCGCGCTCGCCGCGGACCAGGACGACAAGATGGACGGCGGCGAGAAGTACGCGGCACAGCCGGTCGTCTACACGCACACCGGCCTCAAGCTGGCCGGCAATATGGACGCCGGCACCTTGGAGGCGGCCTTCACGACCCAGACCCTCAAGGTCTATGTGCACCACGAGCGCGACCAGGTCGAAGGCTACACGGGCAGCATCCTGGGCGGCGACGAGAGGATGTCCGGGAAGATCGATGTCGGCATCCGCTACATCGCCGAAAACGGACGCTCTCGCACGTTCTCGCGCGAGATGTGGGATCCGAAGAACAAGAGTGACAAGGACGGCGTGGTGACCTTCAGCCACGTGCCGGCCGATGCGAACGTCATCGCGGTCGCGGCCAAGGCTGCGGACGCCGGGAACGTCATGCTTCTCGATCCGGACGAGCTCTCGGCGTACAACATGGACATGGAGGGCCACGGCATCATGGGCGGCGCGTTCGGCGCGATGGGCGGCTTCAGCCACACCGTTTCGCTCTGCCCGCTGCAGCGAGTCGATCCCACCGGCCAGGACCACGGCGAGTGCGCTTCGTTCGCCTTCGTGAGCACGCACAGCGTGAGCGGACTGGTCTGGAAGAGGAGCGTCTCCAAGTCCGGTGACGACTTCGCGGAGAAGGACCCCGTGTTCGTGGCCGGGCAGACGGTCAGCCTGGATCCGGTCGCGGGCAAGAACCTCGCGGGTGAGCCCCATTCCCAGACCACCACGGAGAAGAACGACAAGGACACGCCTCGCGACGACACCCACCAGTTCGACTTCGGTTCGATCGCGGCGGGCGTCTACAAGGTCAGCGTGCCGAGCGGATGGCGGGCGATGCTGGGCGGCAAGGGCAGCGAGGCCGCTGTCGGCAACGCGCTCAACCCCCTTGCGGGCGATGTCGCGCTCGACGTGACGCCGGCCACGGCTACCGTCTACGGCCGCGTCAACGGCAGCGACGGCTTCCCGCTCGACAGCGTCAGCGTGACCGCGAACGGCATGTCGGTCCAGACCGACGCGTCCGGCCGCTTCATCATCGACGGCATCGCTGCGCAGACCCGCAAGATCGATGACGTCACGCACTCCAACAAGATCTTCCTGCAGGGCTCTCGCGCGGGATTCGACGACTCGGATCTGATGATTCTCGAATTCGCCGCGAACAGCCTCACAAGGAATGACTTCGCGATGGGCGGCACGGCCAAGACGGCCACCATAAGCGGAACGGTGACCGCCTTCGGCTCCACCACCGGGGTCTCGGGTGTGGAAATCCGGGTGGACGGCAATGCCCCGGAGAACAAGAACGCGAAGTCGATGTCCAGCGCGCCGAAGAACGACATCTACGTAACGGGCGACGACGGCAGCTACTCGATCAAGGTGCCGGCGAAGGCTACGGGTATGACTTCCCGTATCAGTGCCCACAAGGACGGCTACACCTTCACGCCGGCGCATCTGGATCTCTCGACGCCGGATGGAGCGGCAATTTCCGGGATCAACTTCCAGGCGGTTGCCAATTCCTCGATCTCGGGCCGAGTGCAGGCTCCGGGCGGCGGGCCGCTGGGTGGCGTTGCGGTCACCGCTACGGGTTCGACCGGCAGTGATGCCGACACCACCGGTGTGACCGGCACCTACTCGCTGAGCGTACCGGCCGGTACCTACACCATGGCGTTCGCTAAGGACGGCTACTCGTTCACCTGCCCAGGGGAGCCGGCGAGTTGTTCGGTAACCGTCGGTCTGGGCCAGAGCGTGACGCTCGGCGACGCCATGAGCGTTGTGGACGAGACGATAGCTACACTGAGCGCGCTGAGCCTGAGCGGTGTAACCCTGGATCCGGCGTTCAGCAGCGACGTTACCGACTACTCCGCAGACGTCGCCAACGACGTCGAGCAGACCACGGTGACGGCGACCACGACCGACAGCAATGCTTCGGTCGAAGTCCTGCCTGCGGAAGCCGACGACGCCATGGATGGCCACCAGGTCGCCCTCAGCGTCGGCACGACGCGGATTACCGCGACGGTCACCGCGGCAGACAGCTCAACCACTGAGACGTATACCGTCGATGTGACCCGGGCGAACGTGCATCCGACGGTGACGCTCATGCTGTCAGCGGATACGATCGCCGAGGCTGCTGACGATGGCACAGGCACGAATGTTGTCCAGACAGCAACCGTCACGGCGATGGTGTCTCCAATGGCGGACTCGGCGTTCACGGTGACCGTGTCGATCGGCGACGACACCTGGGCGACGCTGAGCGACAGCGTGACGCTGAGCTTCGCGGCGAACGCGGCAGCGAGCACCGGGACGGTGACGATCACGACGGTGGACGACAACGTCTACACCGGTAATCGCACCGTAACGGTGTCTGGAGCCTCCAGCGATGCGGCGGTTGCGGCGGATCCCGCTGATGTGATGCTCACCATCACGGACAACGAAACGGGTCAGGTGCCCGGAGCGGTGCAGGGCCTGGCCGCAGAGGCCGGAGACCGGCAGGTGAAGGTCACTTGGGGACAGCCGTTGAACACGGGCAGCGACCCGATCACCGGATACAAGTGGACCGCCACCACTGCCAACCGACTGCCTCTCAACGGAGAAGTCGGTGCCGCGGCACGCGAACTCACGATCACCAACCTCGAGAACGGGTTGGCGTACTCCTTGAGCGTGTGGGCCGTCAACGCGGCCGGAGAAACGGCAACGGGTGACAGGGCCACTGCGGTCACCGCCACGCCGGTGCCAGTGATCACTCTGACCTTGAGTGAAAACTCCCTCACCGAAGGGGGCTCGGACACCCTCACTGCAACAGTGAGCCTGAGCAGTGTCTCGAACGTGGAGGTTTCCGTTGCGGTCGCCGAGATCGTTGATGGCACCGCGCGGCTGACGGTCGAAGGTTCGCCGGTCACGATTCCGGTCGGTCAAATGACTCCGGCAGCCGGTGGAACTCCGATCACCGTCTTCGCGCAGGATAACGCAACCGATGATGGCGACGCCGCCGCGATGCTGCAGGCAACCAGCGCCAATGGGGCCGACTCGGATACGCTGGAAGTCACCATCGTGGATGACGACGAGGTGCCTGGCGCGCCGAGGAACCTCACGCTGACGGCGGGTGACGCAACGATCACCGCGGAGTGGATCTCGCCAGCGGACGCCGGATCGGCAGCCATCACCAGCTATCAGTACCGTGTCTACGAGACCGCCGACGGGGCTCCCGCAGCGGACGCGGCGGACCAGGGTTGGGAGACCGCAACCTCGCCCCAGGCCGCCGCCACGGTCACGACGGCTGATGGCGATCCCGCTGTGGAGAACGACACGGAGTACACCGTGGAGGTCCGGGCAGTCAGCACCGCTGGTAATGGCGCCATCGCATCCGCGACGGCAACGCCCGCCTCCTCCTAACCTCAACCCGGGCTAACCCCCGGCAGCAGTAGCGACGGCCCCCGTCCGGTTCGCCGGGCGGGGGCTCGTCGCATCCGTCGCCATGTGGGAACACGGCTTCCTTGTTGAGCGCAAGGCTCCCTCCGGCGAATAGACACTTGACTACTCCACAGCGGTGAGGCGGCCCGATGACTACGAACACTGGCACCAGAGTCCGCTCGCTCATTGTCGGCGTTGCCGTGGCGTTCTGGATGGCGCCCGGCTCGGTCGGAGCCCTGAGCGCGGCGGAGGTTCAGACGAGTAACACGCCCGGGGCGCCGCGCAACCTGACGGCGACGGCCGACGGTCAGTCGGTCATTGATCTCCACTGGGACGCGCCAGCCTCGAACGGAGGGAGTACGATCACCGGCTACCAAGTGGATGTCTCCGCAGACGGTGGCAGCACCTGGAGCTTTCTGGCGACCACGGGCCCCAGCCTGACCTCATTCCGGCATCCGGGTTTTCCCGCAGGCGCCACCCGCCACTACCGGGTGAGGGCGCGCAACGCCAACGGCCTTGGGGCGCCGGAGATCACATCGGCGACCACGGCGGGCACCGGGACACCCGGGGCGCCGCGCAACCTGACGGCAACGGCCGACGGTGGGTCGGTCATCGACCTCGACTGGGACGCGCCGTTGTCGGACGGAGGGAGCGCGATCATCGGCTACCAGGTCGACGTGTCGGCAGACGGCGGCAACACCTGGAGTCTTCTGGGGAGCACGGCCGCTAATATCACCGCCTTCCGGCACACGGGTCTTGCGGCGGGCGCGACACGCCGCTACCGGGTCATGGCGACCAACGCCAACGGCCTGGGGACTCCGGCGTACGCCGACGGCACCACGGCGGACGGCGGAGTCCCGGGAGTCCCCCGGAGCCTGACGGCGGACGCATCGGGCTCTTCGGTGATCGAGCTCGAATGGAGAGAGCCGCTCAATCCCGGGGACGCCGCGGTCACCGGCTACCTGATCCAGGTGTCGGTCAACGGCGTCGCTTGGAGTGTCCTCGTCGACAACAACCCGGATACCAACTACCGCCATGCCGGGCTCTCGCCCGGGACCACACGCTACTACAGGGTCGCGGCGATCAACCGGCACGGACGGGGAGACTGGTCGAATGAGGCGAGGGCCACGACGAGCCGACTGCCGGGGAGTCCGACGCGACTGACGGCCACGGCCCGGGGGACGTCCAGCATCGTACTCAGTTGGGATGTCCCGTCCTCGGGCGCTGGCCTTGTAACCGGCTACCGGGTCGCAACGTCCCGCACCGCCAGCGGCCCCTGGACGGAGCTCACGGCCAACACGGGCTCCAGAACCACCGCATACACCCACAGCGGACTCAGCCCGGGCACCACACGTTACTACCGCGTCGCGGCGATCAGCAGGGCGGGTCCGGGCCCCTGGTCGAGCGTCGTCCGGGCAACCACCACTACCACCGTTCCCGGCGCACCCACGAATCTCAGAGCGGTGCCGGGCGGGCTTCGGGGAACAGACCAGATCGTCCTCACCTGGAGCGCCCCGGTCGACAACGGCGGGAGCCCGATCACCGGCTACCGCATCTGGTGGCGTTCCACCGTTACCTCGGACTGGGTCATCCTCGTGGCCAGCACCGGCAGCACGGGCACCACCTACCTGCACAGCGGCCTCACTCCCGCCAGCACCCAGTTCTATCGCGTATCGGCGATCAACAGCAAGGGTACGGGACCTTCCTCCAACGTGGCCGAAGGGACCACCAACGCAGGAGCTCCCGGGCCGCCGCAGAATGTGCGCGCGGGCAGCACCGGACCGAACAGCATCCTCCTCGCCTGGGACCGGCCCGAGACCGACGGAGGGGAACGCATCACCGGCTATGCCATCCAGAGGATCGGGCCCAACGACAACTCGTGGATCATCCACCGTTCCGACACGAGGACCACGGCGACCACATTCACGGACACCGGACTGGAGCCGGTGACGCGATACCAGTACCGGGTGGCGGCCATCAACCGCGTGGGCCGAGGGGAATGGGCGCCGCTGCCCCCGGCGCTCCCGGCGTCGGCCATTACGCACGCTGACCTGGCCGGGGTCCCGACCGGGCTGACGGCCAGGGCAGTGGGCACGTCCCGGGTCGACCTTTCGTGGAACGCGCCCCGCTACACCGGCGGGGTCTCGATCTTCGGCTACCGCATCGAGGCTTCGGACGACGGGGGTGCGACCTGGAACATCATCCGCCGCAACACCAATTCGCAGGCGACAGCTTTCGCCGACGTGAACCTGCGACCCGCGACCACGCGGCACTACCGGGTCGCTGCGATCAACCTCGCGGGGGCCGGAGCGTGGTCGAACACAGCGCGGGCGACCACCGACGCGACCCTTCCGGGGGTGCCGCGGCGTCTCAATGCCGAAGCGGCCGGCACCTCCCAGATCACCCTCTCCTGGCAGGTGCCCTCGGACGACGGGGGCGCGCGCATCACCGGCTACCGCATCGAAGTGTCGGCCGACGGGGGCAGGAGCTGGGAGCACCTTGTTGGGAACACACGCACGACGGCCACCGTCTACACGCACAGCGGGCTCGCGCCGGCCAGTACGCGCCACTACCGCGTCTCGGCGGTCAACCGGATCGGCGTGGGCAACGCGTCGCGGGTTGCGGGCTCCACCACCGACGCCACCGTGCCCGACGCGCCCACCGGGCTGATCGCCAATGACGTCACACCCACCCAGATCGACCTGTTCTGGGTCGCGCCGGCCTACAATGGCGGCGCCCCGATCACCGGCTACCGGATCGAGGTCTCGGAGAACGCCGCCGCGTGGGCGGATCTGGTGACCAACACCGAGTCCACGGTCACCGCCTTTTCGCACACCGGCCTGCAGCCGGGGAGCACACGCCACTACCGCGTGTCGGCGATCAACCGGGCGGGCACCGGAGCGGCCTCGGCGAGCGCTTCGGCCGCGACGGACGACCCGGTGCAGCGCGCGGCGCGGCTGAACACACGCGTACTGCCGCATGTGGCGGCCGCGATGACGTCGAGCACCGTCTCGGCGATCGCCCGCCGCGTCGATGCGGTGGCCCGGGGGATGGGCATGGAGCGGCGTGTAGAAACTAACGGGCTGTCGTCCATGGCGGCGAGCCTGTCCGCGCCGGGTACGGGCGGGATCGGCCTGGCGCAGGGCGACCAAGCCGGTCTGGCCGCGCTCCTTGGCGGCACCTCGTTTACGATACCGTTCGGCGCCTCCGCCGCGCAGCAGCAGTCCGCCACGGGCATGCAGTTGGCGAGCTGGGGCTCAGGTGAATACCACTACCTCGGCGAACCCGGCCAGAGCACCCTCGACTGGAAGGGCAACATGGTGAGCGCCCACGCGGGCGTGGACGTGCGCGTGGGGCCGGACATCCTGGCAGGTGTCGCGGGCTCATACTCGTCGGGCTCCTTCGACTTCACAGACAGGACGGGCGCCACCGCGGTGACCGGCACCTACGGCACCAGCATGACCAGTGTGCACCCCTACCTGGCGTGGTTCTCCGGAGCACCCGGCACCTCCCTGTGGGGCTCGGCCGGGTTCGGCCGGGGCGACATCGAGGTGGATGACGTGCGCGAGGGACTCCGCACCAGCCCCGCCAGCATGTTGACGGGGGCGGGGGGCGTCAGCTACCAACTGCTCACGAGAGGCTCGGGCGGCGTCCGCCTCAAGGCCGAGGGCTGGGCCGGCCAGGTGATGGTCGACGGCAGCGAGCGAATCGAAGAGGTCACGCTGAACATGCAGCGCGGCAAGCTAGCCCTGGAGCTGACGCAGGCCTTCCGCGCCAATGCGGGGCAGGAGATGGCGTTCGTGCTCGAGGGCGGGATGCGCTACGACAACGGGGACGGCTTGAACGGCGCCAGCGCGGAAGTCGGCGGTGGACTGCGGTACACGAACTCGAATCTCGGACTGACCGCGGAGGGCCGCGGCCGGCTCGTCATCTCGGCGCGCGACGGCTACGAGGAATGGGGCCTCGGCGGCACGCTCATGTTCGACCCGGCGGCCCGGGGCGAGGGGCTCTCGATCCGGGTGGCGCCCTCCTACGGCGACCACACGAGCGGGGTGAACCAGCTCTGGGAGCGCGGATTGCACGACGCGGTGGGCGGCCACGACCTGGGCATGGGTCCCACGGTGGACGGCGAGGTTGCCTACGGCATCGCTGGCTTCCAAGCGACGCCTTACAGCGGCTTCTACCTGGCCGAGAGCGGGATGCGCGCCTTCTCGAGCGGCGTGCGCTACGACCTGGGCGCGGGTGTCGGGTTGTGGCTTGAGGGCACGCGGCGCGAGAGCGGGCTCGGGGGAGCGCGGCACACGGTGGGCGTCCGCGGGAGGATCAAGCTGCGCTGACCTACGGCCTCGCTTCCGTGGACGACGGTGTGGGACCGTCGATAGCTGTTTGTGATCGTCTTGATAGCGTTGTGCCCGAAAAAATCAGTCGTTTGTTACACGAGCAGACACATCAATCGAGGCCATCAGCCGTTGCGACCTCCAAATCGCTCCAGTCCTCTTCGGCGGCGGCGGTCTACGCTTCACGAACTCAGGTCTGGGCCTCACCACGGAGGGCCGCGGCCGGTTCATCATCTCGGCGCGCGACGGCTACGAGGAATGGGGCCTCGGCGGCACGCTCATGTTCGACCCGGCGGCCCGGGGCGAGGGGCTCTCGATCCGGGTGGCGCCCTCCTACGGCGACCACACGAGCGGGGTGAACCAGCTCTGGGAGCGCGGGGTGCACGACGCGGTGGGTGGCCACGACCTGGGCATGAGCCCCAACGTGGACGGTGAGATCGCGTACGGCATCGCCGGTTTCCGGGGGACGCCGTACAGTGGCTTCTACCTGGCCGAGAGCCTGCTCGGGGGAGCGCGGCACTCGGTCGGCGTCCGCGGGAGGACTAGGTTGAGATAAGGGGCGAGAGGATCACCACTGCCAACCATTCGCACTTTCGGACTCATCACCCTTCGGTGGCGAGCAGTGGCGGGAAGTCGGGGTCGATCACACCGCGCAACTCAACTCTCAACGTCATCAGGTCGCGGTGGATCGCGTCCGTCTTGCACTCCAGACGATCCAATCGCTTGTTGATCGGCTGAAGTTCCTCCCGAAACATGGGTCGAACTTCTTCCTGAATCATGGGTCGAACTTCTTCCTGAATCATGGGTCGAACTTCTTCCTGAATCATGGGTCGAACTTCTTCCTGAATGATCGGTCGAACTTCTTCCCGGATGATCGGTCGAACTTCCTCCTGGATCACCCGTCTGATCGCCTCGAGAGCCTTTTCTTCCACCTACTTTCCTCCCGTCTTAGGCCAACCTGGATCGTCACCGAGCCGACCACGGAGGTATCCCTCCAAGTGAGCGACATCCTCACGAAGGTGAGTGACCTCTCCGCGAACCTCCGCGACCTCCCCGCGAACCTGGGCGATCGGTTCAGCGTTGCGGTCGATCCGGTCTCCCAACCGACTCTCCATCGCATTCATGTCGGATTGGATGAACCCGTAGAAGCCTCCGAGCGCCACCAGCAGCACGATGAACTGTCCCCAGTCCTTCATCCATGCGGACCTGGTGGTTGCTCTGGCTGTATCGGAATCGATCATGCGCCATGGCTCCGGTTCCCGCAATCTGGCGCGCACCGCCCGAAACCGCCACGGAACGGGGCCGGCAGCGCAGCGCCCGTGAATCTCGCCGTTACCTCCGGGCGAGACCATGGTGAAATGAGTCAGCTAGCCACCCATACGGCGATGACCGCGTCCCGCCCCGGCTACTCGGAACTGGCGAAGTGCGCGCCGATCGCGTCGACCGCGGCCTGGAGAACGCCGAGTTGTTTCCGGACTTCGTTATCCAGTCCTTCGACCCTCTGGTCGAGGCGCTCCTCGAGCCCTTCGAGCGAGTATCGAAGCTGCTTGAACTTTGCCGACACCGCGTCGACGCTGCTCACGAACTCGACGCCCCGTTTCTCAGCGTGTGCCTCCACGTCGTCGATCCGCGTGGCGAGCTTCGATTCCACCGCGGAGATCCTTGCGTTCATCTGATCGAACCCGGCGATGACACGACGCTCGAGCTTGGCCAGCGCGACACCGAGTTCCTGAAGCGCGAAACTGTCTTTCATCGTCTATCTGCTCTCTTCTCCTTCGTATGCGACTTGCCCGCCGCGAGCGGGTTCGTCCGTGAAGGAAAACCACGGTATCCGGATGGGTCAACCCATGGCGCCGCTCCTGGGGTCCATCCCCGCGCCACCCTTCGCCGATTATCGAACGCCTTGGCTCTGGCCTCCCTCAACGTCACCAGCGGGTACGCCCCCAGACCCAGGTTCACGGCCCTGCCGTTGATGTAGAGGCGTTGCGCCCACGTCTTGCTCGTCCGCCCGGTCGACGTGGGCTTGACCAGCAGCGACAGCCCGTAGCCTCCGCGTCCGTCGCCGTATCGGCCCGGCCGCCGGACTGACTTGACGAAGCTCGCGTTGAGCATCTTCGGTCGCTCCATCCTGGTATCCTGTCGGTTATCGTGTCCTGGGTTCGCACAACCAAGCCCCTACCGCAACCTGATCCTTCCGCGGACGCCGACCGAGTGCTGCGCTCCCCCTGGCCCGCTCTCGCGCCGCGTGCCTTCGAGACGCAGCCCGACCCCTGACCCGAGTTCGTAGCGCACGCCGCTGCTGTAGGCCCGCGTGCCACTCTGGCCCAGGTAGAAGCCGCTGTAGGGCGTGCCGTGGAAACCGGCGATGCCGTACGCGATCTCGCCGTCCACGTTGGGTGCCATGCCCAGGTTGTGGCCGCCCACCGCGTCGTACACCCCGCGCTCCCAGAGCTGGTTCACCCCGCTCATGTGCTCGCCGTAGGAGGGGGCCACCCGGATCGAGAGCCCTTCGCCCCGGGCCGCAGGATCGAACATGAGCGTACCGCCAATGCCCCATTCCTCGTAGCCGGCGCGCGCCGAGATCACGAACCGGCCGCGGCCCTCCGCGGTCAGCCCGAGACTCGAGTTCGCGTAGCGGAGACCGCCGCCCAATTCCGCGCTGGTGCCGTTTACGCCGTCTCCGTTGTCGTACCGCATCCCGCCCTCGAGCACGACCGCCATCACGTTCCCGGTGCCGGTGCTGAAGCCTTGAGTCAACTCCAGGGCGAGCTTGCCGCGCTGCATCTCGAGCGTCACTTCCTCGATCTGCCCGCTGCCCTCGACCGTGACCTCGCCGTACCAGCCCTCGGCCTTGAGGCGCACACCGCCCACGCCGCGCGTGAGCAGTTGGTAGCTCGCGCCCCCCGCCCCCGTCAACAGGCTCGCGGGAGTGGTGCGGAATCCTTCGCGCTCATCATCGACCTCGATGTCGCCCCGGCCGAGCCCCGCCGAACCCCACATCGAAGCGCCGCCCCCGCCGGAGAACCACGCCATGTAGGGATGGACGCTGGCCATGGTGGTGCCGTAGGTGCCCTTCACCGGGCTGGCGCCGGTCTTGTCGGTGAAGTCGAAGCTGCCCGAGGAGTACGAGCCCGCGACACCCGCCAGGAGGTCGGGTCCCACACGCACGTCCAGGCCGGCGTGGGCGCTCACCATGTTGCCCTTCCAGTCGAGGTTGCTCTGGCCCGGTTCGCCGAGGTAGTGGTACTCGGCCGCGCCCCAGCTCGCCAACTGCGTGCCCGTGGCCGACTGCTGCTGCGCGTCGGAGGAGCCCAGGGGCATCGTGAAGGAAGTGCCGCCGAAGAGGGCGGCGAGGCCGGCCTGGTCGCCTTGGGCGAGGCCGAGGCCCCCGGCGCCCGGCGTGGACAGGCTCGCGGCCATCGACGAGAGTCCGTTCGTCTCCACGCGCCGCTGCATGCCCATCCCGTTGGCCACCGCATCGACGCGCCGGGCGATCGCCGATACGGTGCTCGAGGTCATCGCGGCCGCCACGTGCGGAAGCACGCGCGTGTTGAGCCGCCCCGCTCGCCCGACGGGGTCGTCCGTGGCCGCCGAGGCGGTATCCGACGGCGCGCCGACACCCATCCGGTTGATCGCCGAGACGCGGTAGTGCCGCGTGCTCCCCGGCAGCAGGCCGGTGTGCTGGAACGCAGTGGCCCTGGACTGGGTGTTGGTCCTCAGATCCGTCCACGCGGTGCCGTTCTCCGAGACCTCGATGCGGTAGCCGGTGACGGACGCGCCGCCGTCGTAGGCGGGCGCGAGCCAGAACAGGTCGATCTGGGTAGACGTGACCGCGGTGGCTGTCAGCCCGGTGGGCGCGTCGGGCACGGTCGCGTCGGTAATGGCGCTCGCCACGCGGGACGCCCGGCTCACGCCCTCCCGGTTGATCGCCGAGACGCGGTAGTGGCGCCTCGTGGCCGGCTCCAGCCCCGTGTGCACGTAGTCGGTGCGCGTGTTGTGCGAGTTCGCCACCAGGTCATCCCAGCGGGTGCCCCCGTCTTCGGACACCTCGATGCGGTACCCGCTGATCGGCGAGCCCCCGTCGCTCGTGGGCTCTCGCCAGGAGAGGGCGATCCGCGAGGTGCCGTCGGCTTCCGCGTCGAGACTCCGGGGCGTGCCTGGCACTGTGGCGTCGGTGGTCGCGTGGTCGGTGTTCGAGAACGGCCCGGTCCCCGCGGTGTTGAGCGCTGCGACGCGGTAGTGCCGCGTGGTCGCGGGCTGGAGGTTCACGTCGGAGAACGTCGTCCCCGGCGAGTTGGTGTTGCGGCGGATCCTGTTCCAGGTCGCGCCCCCGTCGTTCGAGGCCTGAATCTGGTACCCGAGGATGGGGGCCCCGCCGGTGTTGCGGGGCGCACTCCACGACAGGTCGATGCGCGAGGTGCCCACCGCCCGGGCCATCAGCCCGGTCGGTGCCCCGGGCTTGTCGGGGTACGTGGTCGTCCCCGCCTCGGACGACCACGCGCCGACGCCCACCGAGTTGATCGCCGCCACCTGGAAGCGATAGGCGGTCGCCGGCTGAAGGCCCGTATGCGTGAAGGTGGTCGCCGTCGAACCTGTGTTGGTCGTGACCCAACTGGCCTCGTTCGCGCGCCGCGCTCGGATGGTGTAGCCGGTGATCCGGGCGCCACCGTCGGTGGCCGGCGCCTCCCAGTTCAGGGTAGCGCTCCGCGGTCCGGCCCCGCGCGCAAGCAGGCCGAGCGGAGGGCCGGGCCGCCCGGCGTTGGTGGTGCCCCGCGCCGTAGCCGAGTACGCCCCCCTGCCCCGGGCGTTGATCGCGGCCACGCGATAAAACCGGGTCGTGCCGGCGGGCAGGCCCGTATGCAGGTAGGTGGTTGCCGCGCTCGGAGTGCTGGCGACGACCTCGGTCCACCCCGCCACGCCGGTCGGCGACATCTCGATCCGGTAGCCCGTGATCGGGCTCCCGCCGTCGGACGGGCGCGTCCAGGTGAGGCGGAGCTGGGTGCTTCCCTGCAGGCCGCTCGGAACCGCCCGGAGGGCCGTGGGTGCGCCCGGAACGGTGGCCTCGGTGGTCGCGTGAGCGACGTTGGACCAGTTGCCCGACAAGCCCGCGCCATTGATCGCCCGGACGCGGTAGTAGCGAGTGGTGCCCGGGCTGAGGCCGCGGTGGGTGTACGCCGTCGTTGTGGACCCCGTGTTGTCTTCGACTTCCCTCCAGAAGCCGGTTCCCGTGCTCGACCACTCGATCCGGTAGCCGGTGATCGGACTCCCGCCGTCCGTGGACGGGCGCGTCCAGGTCAGGAGGAGCTGGGTGCTTCCCTGCAGGGTACCCGGAACCACCCGGAGACCCGTGGGCGCGCCCGGAACGGTTACGGTGGTGGCGTGGGCGACGTCCGACCAGTCGCTCGACAAGCCCGCGCCATTGATCGCCCGGACGCGGTAGTGGCGGGTGGTGCCGGGGTCGAGGGGGGTGTCGGTGTAACCGGTGTTCGCGGACTTCGTATCGGCCTCGAGCGCCCTCCAGGAGCCCGTTCCCGTGCGCGAATACTCGATCCTGTATCCGGTGATCGCGCTCCCGCCGTCGTCGCGCGGGGCGTCCCAGTCCAGTTCGATCTCCGTAGGACCGACGGCGACCGCCTCCAGATTGCGGGGCGGTCCCGGCGCGCCAGCGGTCGGCGCGTCCACGAACGCCGGGGCCCCCGCGCCTAAGGCGTTAACCGCCCAGACGCGGTACCGGCGGGCCGTGCCCCTGGCCGCGCGCGTGTCCTGGTAAGACGTTACGCTCGGGACCGTGCTCGCGACAAAGCTCCAGGTGAGGCCCGCGTCCGCCGACACATAGATCTCATAACGGAGAATCGCGCCGGTGCCGGGCGAGACCGGCGCGTCCCAGTCGAGATCCACCGCCGAGGCACCGGCCGCCGCCGTCAGATTCAGGGGCGCCGACGGTGTCCCCACGCCCACCGTGCCCGTCATCACGGTCACTGCGGGCCCCAGGCCGTGGACATTCCGCGCCCGGACCCGGTACCATCGCACCACGCCCGGCGGGGCCGGCACGTGCGTGTAGGTCAAGCCTGCGATCCCGGACGCGAGCAGGGTCCAGTTGAAGCCGTTGTCGACCGACACTTCGACTTGATAGGAGAGGATCGCGCTGCCGCCGACCGAAAGCGGGGCAACCCAGGTGAGCCTAACGGTCGAGCCGATGGGGGTCGCCGTGAGAAACCGTGGCGCCAAAGGCAGCCCCGTGCCCCCCGTTGTGGTGGCCACTACGGGGAGCGTCCGGGCCCCCCAGCCGCTGGCGTTCTGGGCCTGCACCTCGTACTGGAACCCGGCATGCGCGCCACGATGCGTATAGCCGGTCTGAGTGGCGTTCACGACTGCAAGCTCGGTCCAGTTGGCACCATTGTCTGTCGACACCCACAGCCTGTAGCGGGTAAACGGTCCCCCCGAGGCCGGTGCCCGCCAAGTGAGTTCGACGTTCGAGCCGGAGGCTATCGCCGTCAGGTTCCGCGGTTCCGTAGGCACCTGAACCGGAAGTGCGCCAACGGCAGACGGCATCCACCCCGCCGCGGCCACGGCAATCACGAGTGAGCGTACCGCCAAACCAAGCCTGTTCGGAATCATCTTGCCGCCTCTTGTCTGTGCGGGTGACGCGTCAGGTGTATCGGTTGCTGACGCTTCCGGACTCTTCTCCATGCGCGGGTTGCACGTGTCGTTTCCTCCGACGGCTCCCTGCTTCCCGCCCCACAAAGCCGTCACCCCCCGCCCGGGAGTCCCGAACGGAGGGTGACGCTTCGTGCGACCATCAGTCAGACTGATGGTGTTGAAGGATGATTAGTTTCCTGCCGGCGGGACGGTTAGGTCGCCGGACGAATTCCAGAGATCGATTGCGTTGTCATCCTCGTCAACGCCCTCGTCAACGCCTTCCTGACGAGTCAGCAGGCGAATCAGGAACTCGCCGTTCAGCTGTGCGGGCGTCGGGTCAACAGTTCCTACGCCCTCTCCGCCAGTTGGTATTTCTGTACCGGTGTCCTCATCCACGTAGGCGGAACTTGCCACATCCACGAACGTCCACGACGCCATGTTGTCGGCAGGCGGGGTGCCGGTGCCAGCCGTACGGGCGAAGGTGCCTGTGGCCACCAGTGAGATCCAGTTTTCACCGTCGTCGAAGCTAGCGATGATCTGGCCAGCCGACGCCGGAGTGGTGCTCCACTGGCCGGTCCAAGTGACCTCGACAAGATCATCACCAACGGACGGGTTGACGCGCCGTGCCGCCGCGTTCCTAGGCGCCACGTCGATCTCCGGGACGTCCTCCACCATCGAGGTGAGGGTGTTGGGCGGGGTTTCGCTGTCAGTCGCCTGCACACGCACCTTGAAGCCGCCCTGATGGTCGGCCACGCCCGAAAGGGCTTCATTCTCGAGCGTGAAGAGTCCGTCCTCTCCGGTCGTCACCGCGCTGCCAAGGTCCGCCCAGCCGCTTGTAACACCCGTGGCCGGCGTCTCGTCGCAGTTCGTCGACTCATCGGTATCGGTCGTCCCTGGATCGTCCGCGGCCACGACACAGCTCTGCACCTGGTACGACGCAGCGGCCGCTCCGCCCGTCCTCCATGTGACGGTGACGTCGCCGTCAAAGGCCCCATCAGTAGTCGATGTCGGGTCGCGCACGGCCATGACGTTGGCCGGCTGAATGGTGCCCATCGCCTCGAGGTCGCCGATGTCGACGGTGCCGCCATCAACGTGTACGTCTCTCGATTCGAAGCTGTAGCCATCCAGCTCGACCGTGACTGTTCTCCAGCCGTTCGGCACGTTGCGGATCGTGAAGTTCCCCGTGCTGCGGGTGACCGTTGAGGGCCCGCCGGTTCCGCCTCGTGGCGAGGCCGTAACCGTCGCGCCGGCCAGCCCGACTGCAGGATCACCAGCCACCACTCTACCTGTGATCGTGGAGTTCCCGCCGCCTTCGAAGTCGATGCCCGTGACCGTGGCGTTGGGTGTGAGCGTGACCGAGCGATCCAGCGGAGTGAAGGTCACCCCGGCCTTCGACGGAGTCACCGTGGCCGTACCACCGGATTCCACTCTCACCGAGAACTGACCAGCAGCGTTCGTCCAATACGCGCCCGAACGCCGGTTGGGGTTGAGTATCTTCCGGCCGCTCACGCTGATCGTTACCGAGTCCATCCCGACGCCGTCAGCGTCCGTGACGGTGCCTTGGATGATGGTCTCCTCGGCGCTCCTGTACACGTACACGCTGTAGGCCTTCGTGGTCGTGCCGTCCAGGGCGGTAACCGTCACCGTGATGTCGTTCCGACCGACGTCAAGAGCGACCTGATGTCCACTGGCGGAGGAGTCGTCTCCCGGATCGACGTCCGTTTCGGCTCCAGTGACAGCTGCAACCGCGGTCACAGTGGTCATGTCGACACTGTAGGCGACCGTATCCTGGTATGTCACCATGTTGTCCAGGAAGTCGAACACAGGCACACCCGCGCTACGCTGGGCGCTCGTCCGGGGAGGACTGCGTTCCAGGGACACACCGCTCAGGTTCAGAAGGCCGAGATCGGCGTTGTTCATGACCGCCGTCCCCGTGATTTTGTCGACTGGTATGCCAGCGTTGGGAACGGTGGCGCTGGGCGTTATGTCGAAGGTGTAGCCATTCTTTTCGGCCGAGACTGTGTAGGTGCCGTTCGCCACGTGAAGGACGTAGGCCCCCGCCGCACCGGTGGTGGTGGAGTCGGCAGCCGCGGTTTCGCCTCCCCTCGTCGCCCTTACGAGCACGTTGGCCAAGGACTGCTCGGCACCGTCAACCATCTCAACCACCCGGCCGGTGATCATTCCGTGATCGGTGGCGCTGAAGTTGACTCCCGACTGATTCGCCCCAACGACGGCCATGACCGGGAAGTTCTCGGGCTGGAAGGACACGTGCTCCTTCCTCGCGGACAGATGGATCGGAGTCCCGGTCGTCTGGCTGGTCGCGCGGACGCGCGCCGTGTATTCGCCGTTGCTGTCCGTCCGGACCATCATGACCTGAATGGTCTCACCCGGGTCGTCGGGATCCGGCACCGTATGATACGTCGCGTTGAGCGGGTTCTCCGGGTCGGAATCGTCGGAATCCGGGGTGTAGTCGACCAGGATCTGCACACCCGGAACCCCGGCTCCGGTGCCATACGTGACGCGCCCGCTGAACACCGCGACGTCTGCCGCCTGGTCCACCCCTGTGATGTCACGCCTCGTCGGATTGTTGGCGGTGAACCTGAAGTTGGTGATGTACCTCATGTTGCCCGCGCCCGGATCGTCGACGCTCACGATGCTGCGGTTCGGCGTGGAGCGGGTCGCGTTGGGCGCCCGGTAACTCCTGGGGCCGAAGCCCTCCACGATGTAGCGGCCCTGGGCGTCGGACACGCCGGTCGCGCCGTTCACGTCCACCGTCACGCCGGGCACGCGGCGGCCCATGTTGTCGGTGACCGTGCCGAACACGTACCCCGTGCTCGGCGACACGTCGATGTTGAGCGCCGAGTCAAGGGGACTGATGCGGTCCGCGAGGTCGTCGGTCGGATCGTCAGCCGGTCCCCGCTGGATATTCCAATCGTCCGTGTCCTGGTTGATCGTGACCGTGTAGGCGCCCGCGGGCATCATCCCGAAGTCGAACGCCTTGTTGCTCTTCTTCTCGGCCTCGAATGGATCTGCGCTCAGACTGGCGAGGTTCTCGTCCTCGACCGGATCCATGTTGACCGTGAATCCGGGGATGCCTTCGGTCGTCACGGACTCCTTGTCGGCGCCGTCCTTGGCGAAGTCGTCACCGGACTTGGTCACCACGTACTTCCACGCCTGTCCGTCCACGGCGTAGGTGTGGACGAAGGCGAACGTGGCACATTCGTCGTGGCGCTGCTGGCCCTCGACGGGCGCCAGCGAGCAGAGTTCCACCGTGTGGTGGGATCCGCCGCCCTGGGCGCCAAACCCGGTGGCGGTGACCGCGTCCTGCCCGACGACCATGATGTCCAGCGTATCCGAAACGTCGGCCGTGACGATGACGTCCTTGTCCGCCGGCACGTTGCTGAAGGTGTAGACGCCGGCCTTGTTGCTGGCCTTGATGCTGTCCGCCGCCCCGAACTGGTGGCGGTATCCGTTCTGGACGTACCGAAGCTCGATGTCGAGCATGCTGGACATCCGGACGTCGCCGCCCAGGACGTTCCCGGTGTAGCCCATGACCTGGTCCTTCTCCTCGTGGACGTAGACGTTGAGCGTCTGCGTCGTGTAGCGCACCACGAGGGTGCCGGCGTCCGCCGCGTCGTCGCCGGCCAGCATGAGACCGGTGTGCGTGTACTCGACCTCGTCGGCCTCGTAGTTCTCGCCGCCGTCCAGTTCGTTGCCGTCGGCGTCCTTGCCCTCCTGGTCGTCGGCGACCGCGATCGTGTAGGTCTTCGGCAGATCACCTGCGGCCACGGTCTCGGAGAACGACGCCGAGCCGTCATCGCCCAGCGCTGCCGGCGCGTCCGCGACCGCGTCGTCGCCGGAGGTGACGCCGATGGCCCAGCCGCCGAGCGCGTCGCCGCCGAGCGTGGCGCCCTTGAAGGAGAAGCTCGCGTTCAGGTTGACGATGTCGTTGGAGTTCGTCGCCTGGGAGTGGGGGCTCTTCGCATCCCACTCGACGTCCGTCATGCCCTCGGCCACGTGGTAGCCGTCAACGGCGACCCCGGCGCTGACCATGCTGGCACCGGCGCGCGCGAATCGGATCGACGCCACGCCGGTCTCGCCGGTCGCGCCGTCGCCGACCTTGCTCCCGCCGGAGTAGAGGGTGACCATCGCGCCGGGAACCGGCATGCCGCGCGCGTCGCCCGCCTTCAGCGTCACGGCGAAGTGGACCGTCTGATGCGTGATGTCCACGGGGAGGTGCTGCGTCTTTTCCTCGCCGACGGCGACGTCGATTGCGTACCCTTCCGCCTGTCCGCCGTACTCGTAGTCCTGCAGCACCATGGCCAACTCGGGCGGCAGCCCGGCCAGCAACGCCGAAAGGGATCCCACCTGCAGACTGTAGCTGCCCGCTTGCAGACCCGAGAACGTGATCTGGCCGGTCGCGACGTCCATCACGCCCGACCTCACCGTACCGAGGTCAGGACCCGTCAGGGTCACCGGCACCGGCACCGCCGGCAACTGCGCCGCCTGCAGCGCCGCCAGGACGGCGGCCGGCGGGAAGGCGTCCTCGCCGTCGTCGTATCCGTCGTTCTTGTCCGCCTCGTCGACGAACAGCATCGCAACGACGCTCGCGGTGCGCGCGTGCTGACCATCGAAGTTCACGATCGCCGACTCGTCGTCGCCGACCGCCCTGTCCTGGCTCATCGCGTCGAATACGTAGGCGTCGCTCTCGACCGCGATCGTGATCGTGTAGTCGCCCGCCGCCAAACCCGCGAAGGAGTACTGGCCGCCCGCGTCGGTCATCGTGCTCGCGTCGGCCGCG
>JAPPGZ010000076.1 GCA_028874905.1 Gemmatimonadota bacterium | reverse complement strand
ACATTCACCAGGGCTGGCTCACCCCCGACCACCGCTACTTCTACCAGGACGACGAGAGCGACGTGATCCGCGGCGCCGTGGAAACCACGCGGACCCTGATCTGGGACCTCACCGACCTGGAAGAGCCCATCCTCATACGCGAGTTCATGGGGTCCATGCCCGCCAGCGCCCACAACCTCTACCTGAAGGACGGCTACGCCTATCAGGCCAACTACCGCTACGGGCTGCACGTGCTCGACATCTCCGACCCGGTCAACCCTCGCGAGGTCGGCTACTTCGACACTTCGCCGCACCACGAGGGCCCGGGGTTCAGCGGGGCCTGGAGCACGTATCCGTTCTTCGAGAGCGGAACCGTGATCGTGACGAGTCTCCAGGAGGGGCTGTTCGTCCTGAAGCGGCGGGACAGGCCGGTAAGTTGAGGAGGAGAGGTCGGATGAGAGAGCGGCGAAACCGAACACTGCCGGCAGTGCTGATCCTGGCGGTGGCCTGTGGTGCGTGCGGCGAGGGTAATGGTCGCAACGCGAATCCGGTGGCCGAATCCGCGCCTGGCGTCCCTGCCCTCCAATGGGGGTCCGGCCAGTTCACCTTCCACGACGCCCGCGGCAACGCCGACCGCCCGATCACCGTGCGCTACCACATGCCCGACGGCTATACCCCCGAGACGCCCATCGTCTTCGTGATGCACGGCGCGTCCAGGACCGGCCAGCGGTACTTCGACGACTGGGAGGAGCACGCCGCGGCACATGGGTTCCTGCTCGTCGTGCCCGAGTTCGACGCCGACAACTACCCTGGCAGCCAGTGGTACAACCTGGGGAACGTGTTCCCGGACCCTGACGCGGCGACCGCCGCCGCCACCGGGTCAGCCACCCGCAACCCCGAGTCCAGCTGGAGCTTCACCGCCATCGAACACCTCTTCGACGCCGTCCGCGCCGCCACAGGCAGCACCCGCACGACCTTCCGCATCTTCGGACACTCCGCGGGCAGCCAGTTCGTGCACCGCCTTCTGATGACCCGCCCCGAAGCACCCATCGAACTCGCGGTCGCGGCCAACGCCGGCTGGTACACCATGCCCGACGAGAGCGTCGCATGGCCCTATGGTCTCGGCGGCTCGGGCTTCGAAGCCGCCGGACTCGCCGGCTTCCTCCAGCTCCCCCTCACGGTGCTGCTGGGCGACGCCGACACGGTCACCACCGCCGGCAACCTCCGCCGCACCCCCGAGGCGATGCTTCAAGGCCCACATCGTTTCACCCGCGGGCACACCTTCTACGCCGCCGCCCGGTCAACGGCCACAGCGCTCGGGGTCGACTTCGGCTGGGCGCTCGACACCGTTCCCGGCGCAGGCCACAGCAACGCGCTCATGGCCCCGCGCGCCGCCGAAATCCTCGCACGATAGCAAACACGATTCCAATCCTTGTCGGAGACACCAACATGATCCGCGCACACACTGCCCGCCTCCTCGCCGGGCTCACCCTCGTGGCCGCCGCATCCGCTGCATCCGCCGCGCTCGCCGCCTCCCCGCTCACCGCCCAGTCCGGCGCCTTCGGCCACGCGGTGGTGATCGACGGCGACGAAATCCTCATCGCCGAGCCTACGACCAGCTTCCGGCCGGGCGCCGTGTACGTATACCGGGAATCCGGCGGCACCTGGCGCGAAGCGTCCATGCTGCGCGCCTCCGATGCCGAGCGCGCGGACGGCTTCGGCACGCTCCTGGCCAGGACCGGCAACACCCTGTTTATCGGCCAGCGGGGCGGCCCGCTACACGTCTTCGAGCGCGGTGAAGGCGGCGCGTGGGCGGCCGCGGGTACGATCGACGACGAAGAAATCACCGGTCAGTCCCCGGAATGCCGCTTCGACGGATTCTGCGGCACCGACTTCGGCCTCAGCCTGGCCGCGGGCGGCGATTGGCTCCTGGTCGGGGTTCCCGGCACCGCTCCGGCCCCCCGCGGCCGTCCCGGCCAGCCAGCGGAGGCTCCGGCCCAGGGCGCCGTCTACACGTATCAGCGGGACGCATCGGGCGACTGGGTGCAGCGCGGAGTCCTTCAGCCCGGCGACGGCACAAGCGGCGACGGATTCGGCTCGGCGATCGTCGTCACGACCCACGGCGCGCTGATCGGCGCACCCCGGTGGGATGCCCCCACCAGCGACCTTGAGGGCCTGGATGCCGCGGGCCGCGTGTATCACTACCGCCTTGGGGCAGGGGGTTGGGAAGAGGCTGGGGCCCTCGATGCGGCGCCCGAGGCGAGCGCGAACTATGGGTCGGCCCTCGCTGGCTCCGGTGACAGGGTGCTGGTCGGTGCGCCCGGAACGGACGACAGTCGTGGCGCCGTCTACACGCATTCCTGGAGCGCCGACCTCGCCCGGTGGGTCCCCGGGGAGGAACGGCTCACATTCGCAAACGGCGAGAGCGGCGACCGCTTCGGCGCGGCCGTGGCCTTCGCCGGGGACGACGTGTGGGTCGGCGCGCCGACCACGCGGGGCTACGAGACCGGCTCCGTCTTCGTGTACGCCGCCGCGGCGGACGGCTCGTTGCCCACCGAGCCGCGCCGCATCCAGCTCCCCAGCGCGGAGACGGTCGAGAGCGACCGCTTCGGCGGCCTGGTCGTCGCGGACGCCGGGGTCGTCGCCGTTGGCGCGCCCGGCATGCACCACGCGGCGGGCTCGGTCCACGTCTTTGCCCGCAGCGGCGACGGCTGGGACGACGCCGGCATGCTCGTCAGCGCGCCCGACGCCATGGGAGCGATGGTCGGCCAGGAGCGCCGCTGCACCGACGGCCAGGTCGGTCCCTTCGACTGCGAAGAGGTCGAACTGCTCGCCTACATTCCACCCTCATTGCTGAGGGCCGAGGGCAGCGCGCGCGGCGTGCGCGCCAACGACAACTGGGGCTGGACAGACTCCGAAACGGGACGTGAGTATGCGCTGGTGGGACGCAACGACGGCACGTCGTTCATCGACGTCACCGACCCGACCAATCCCGTGCTGGTGGGCGACCTGCCCAAGACGCCCGACACGCCGCCGTCGCAGCTCTGGCGGGACATCAAGACGTACATGGACCACGCCTTCATCGTGGCCGACGGGGCGGGGGAGCACGGCATGCAGGTCTTCGACCTCACGCGGCTCCGCGACATCTCGCCCGCGGACATGCCCGCGCTCTTCGAGCCCGACGTGCACTACACCGAGATCGCGAGTTCGCACAACATCGTCATCAACGAGGAGACCGGCTTCGCCTACGCGGTGGGCAGCGGGGCCGGCGGCGAGGCGTGCGGCGGCGGTCTGCACATGATCAACATCCAGGATCCGAAGAATCCCCGGTTCGTCGGCTGCGGGTCGTCGGACGGGATCCACGATTCGCAGTGCGTTGTCTACGAAGGTCCCGACGAGCGCTACCACGGCCGCGAACTCTGCCTGAACTCGAACGGCCGCGTCTTCCAGATCACCGACGTCACGGACAAGGACAACCCGGTCGAGGTGTCGAGCGCCTCCTCGCCGAACCCGGCCTACATCCACCAGGGCTGGCTCACCCCCGACCAGCGCTACTTCTTCCAGGACGACGAGGCCGACGTCATCGCGGGCAACGTCGAGACCACGCGCACGCTGATCTGGGACCTCAGCGATATCGAGGACCCCGTCCTCATCAGGGAGTTCATGGGTTCGCAGCCCGCCAGCGCCCACAACCTGTACATCAAGGACGGCCTCATGTACCAGGCCAACTACCTCTACGGCCTGCACGTGCTCGACATCTCCGACCCCGAGAACCCGCGCGAGGTCGCCGCCTTCGACACCGCGCCGTACTACGAGGGCCCCGGCTTCGGCGGCGCATGGAGCAACTACCCGTTCTTCGAAAGCGGCACCGTGATCGTGACCAGCATGCAGGAGGGCCTGTTCGTGCTGAAGAAACGGCCGCGACCGGTGAGTTGAGAGGGGGGGTGGGGCCCAGGGGTGGCGGACTGAGTCGGGGCGCCGGGCGGTGCCCTGACTTCGTTCCCCCTACCGCCCCGGCCCCAGCAGCACCGCGTTCATGAACAGCAGTTGCGTGGCCTCTGCGTACGCGCGGTAGTTCGGGTCCTCCGCAAACGCCACCAAGTGCCCGCGTCCCACGGGCTGGTGAATGAGGAAGGCCTTGTTGGCCAGCTGAGGCCGCGATTCCTCCCACACGATCCCTCCGAGAACGAGACTCTCGAGGTCGGCGTAGCGACCGACGTTGGTACCGTCGTCGAGGGTGATCGGGCGGAATACGCGTGAGCCTTCGACAAGGACGGCGATTTCGCCGTCCGTGCCCGCCGAGAGCCAGTGCTCGGTGTCGAGCACGGTGCGCAGGATGGCTCCCGGCACGCCCTCGGGCGATTCGTCGTCCGGGGAAATCGCATTGAGGTATTCGATCGGCTGATCCGGGGTGCCGGGATCGGGCGGATCATCGCCCTCGGCCCGCCCGCCGCGACGCTCCGTCTCGGTCGCCAGAAGCCCCGCCCGGGACGCCCAGCGCGAGGATTCGGCCATCGTGATCACGGTGCCGCCGTCGCGCATCCATGTCTGCAGACGGTCTACCAGTCCACCGCTCACGGCGTTGCCGTAGTTGCCGCTCGGAAAGACGACCACGTCGTAGTCGGCCAGTGTTGCCCGGCCCAGGCTCGATGCCCGCACGGTCGTCGTACGCTGTCCGTAGCGGCGTTCGAGCACGTACCGCGTCCAGCCCACGGAGTAGCTCTGCCCGGGAGCATCGTAGACGAGCAGTACGCGTGGCTCGCGCAGCCCCCGCACTCGCCGGCTTCCCAGCGACATGCCCTCGCGCACGTACGCGTCATCGATCGGGACGACTTCGGCACGGTGCCGGGCCGCGATCCTTGCCAGGCGAGTGCGCAGATCCGGCCCGTTCTCGGCCACGCGGACGATCGCGGTGCCTGTCCCGTAGCGGCGCCCGCCCAGGGTGAACTCCGCGCCCGCCGCCCGCACGCGAATGCCCTCCCGCAGCGCCTCGACGACGGCCGCGGCCGCGTTGGTGCCCCACGGCATCAGGTAGCCGACGATCGCTTCGGGCAGAGCGTCCGCAGGTTCGCCTCCGGCGGCATCGCCTCGCACTTCCGGGCGGGCGGCCGCCTCGTCGCCGGTCACGGGTTCCCCCCGTGCCCCGGTCGCCGATGTCTCGATCGCCTCCACGTCCCAGAGCAACGACTGGCTCCACGCCGTCAGGTCGTAGATTTCGTCCGGCTGCCGGTTCGCGCGGCGCTCGATCTGCCGTCGCACGAAGTCCTCCGCCATGGGCACGTTGGCGTCGAGGAGATTGTGGATGAAGCCGTGCGCGGGCTGGTCCAGCGGCACGATGAAGCTGGAACCGGCTGACAGTGTGCGGCCATCGGCCGTCACAGGCCCCGAGGCCCGGAACACCTCGACGCCGTTCTCCACCAGCATCATGGCGAGACGCTCCGCCATTCCCGGGTCGTGCGCCGAGTGGAGCACGATCTCCGCGGGGCCGCTTTGCCCCGCGGCCACGCCCTCACGCCGGAACGCGAGGTAGTCGCGCAGGATCCGCTCGCGGTTCCGGGCGGCGGTCAGCGCCGTCTCGATCGCCGCTGTGAAATGGTGCAGCACGCCGTCGCCGTAGGTGAGCAGGTCGCCGTCCGACTGCCGCAGCCTCAGCGCGCGAGCGCTTGCCTGCTCGTAGGTCATGCCGAGCGCGCCGTACCCCATCGGCCACATGTCGACGTAGCCGGGGTAGAAGAGGTCGTAGACTTCCCGGTTGAAGTACGCGAAGCCCCGCTCGTCGAAGCGCGCCGCGATCGCCGACCCGAACACGTCCATGAGCGCGATCTGCCGCTCCCCGTACCAGGGGTTGGAGGGCGGTGCCGTGGGCGGAAAGAAGTAGGTGGCGTCCCCACCCATTTCGTGCAGGTCCGCGACGATCTGCGGCCGGAACTCGAGGAGCACATCCACCTTCCCCCGCGTCTCGGGCTGGCTCTGGATGAAGAGGTCCCGGTTCAGGTCGAACAGGTAGTGATTGCCCCGTCCGCCCGGCCACGGTTCGTCGTGTTCGGCCGACACCGTCGCCTCGTCCGGCCATCTGGCCTGCGCCACCTGGTTCTGGTATACGAAGCGGTTCCGTCCGTCCGGGTTCTCAAGGGGGTCGATGAGGACCAGCGACTCGGAGAGGATGAGATCGACATCCGCGTCTCCGGTGGCCGCGAGCAGGTGATAGGCCTCCGCCATGGCCGCGCCGCTCGGACTGATCTCGTTGCCGTGGATCGCGTGCATGAGCGCGGTGACGACGGGGAGCTCGGCCAGCAGGGCCTCCGCCTCGTCGTCGGATAGCCCTCGGGGGTCGGCGAGACGCGCGAGGTCCGCCTTGACGTCGTCCAGCCTCGCAATACGCTCCGGCGAACCGATGACGAGGACGACGAGCGGGCGGCCCTCCCAGCTCTCCGCGTAGCGGATGAGGTGGGTTCGTTCCGGCGCGGCCGCAGCCAGCGCTTCCATGTACCGGATCACATCGGCCGGCGGTGTGATGACCTCCCCGAAGTCGTGACCCACGACCTGTTCCAGAGTGGGTATGGCCGGATCGTAGCGGGTCCCGGGCGCCAGGTCCGGCACCTGGGCGGGCAGTTGGATTACCGCGGCGAGCGCTAGCGTGGATAGCAAGGGATAATCTCCCGGTTTGGAGCGACGGATGGACGAGGACCACGAGGCCGTGGGGGTCTTGTCCACGGCCTCCTAACTATTGCACGATGCCCGCGGCGTCGCGAACAGCCGCTGTCGCGCTTGCGTCCCGCGTGGCGATGGCCGCTAGACCGTCTCGCCCAGCGCCTCCACGAACTCGTCCACCTCGTCCAGCGTGTTGTAGAAGTGCGGGCTCGCGCGCACCACCCCGGGCCGGTTGTCGACGATGATCCCCCTTTCGGCGAGGTGGGCCACGGCGGACCCGGGATCGTCGTGCCGTACCAGAACGATCGCGGAACGCTTCTCCGGCCGGTCGCTGACGCGGAGCGAAACGCCCGAAGCCGTGCAGCGTTCGACCAGCCGCTCGGTAAGCGCCACGTTCTGCGCGTGGATCCGGGCCATCCCGACCTCGTCGACGATCTCCTGTCCGCCGAGTGCGGTGTGCACCGTGGCAAGCGCCGGCGTCCCCAGCTCGAAGCGCCGCGCGTCGCGGTGGTAGCGAAAGTCGCCCGGGTTGAAAAGGAACTGGTCTTCGGTGGCGAACCAGCTCGTGATGGTGGGCTCGAGGCTGGGGATCAGGTCGTCGCGGACGTACAGGTAGGCCAGGCCGGGCCCTCCGCAGAGCCACTTGAGGGGCCCCGAGGTATGGAAGTCGACTCCCGTCACGGGGAGGTCGACCGGCACCTGGCCGGCTCCCTGGTAACCGTCGATCAGGCTGTACGCGCCCGCGCGCCGCGCGATCTCGGCGATGGCGGCGAGGTCCTGGATCGCGCCGGTCGTGAAGAAGACGTGGCTGGTCGCGATCGCGAGCGTGCGTTCGTCCACCGTGTCCGCGTACTGCTGCGGGTCGATGTGCACCCCGTCGTGGCTCCTAAGGACCACCATTTCGGCGTCCGGGCGGACCTTCCACTGGTACAGCAATGTGGGGAAGTCCAGCTCGGTCGTGACGATGCGGTTGCGCTTCGACCAGTCGAGGCTCGAGGAGACCGCGGCCAGGCACGCTGACGTGGAGGGCATGAGCGCGACTGTGCCGGACGGAGCCCCAAACAAATCCTCGACCCGGCCGCGCAGTTCGCCGAGCGCGCTCCACCAGTGCTCGTACCAGGCCGAGGCCCCAAAGTCATGCCACTTGGCGACAAAGTCTGTGAGCCGGCCCTCCGCGCGATGGGAGAGCGCTCCCAGCGAACAGGAATTCAGGTAGTTGCGACGCCCGAGGATCGGGAATTCGTTGCGGATGTCGTCGAGGGTCATTCGTGTGAGGGGTGAGAGTGACGTGCCCCGCAACTGCGTCCGGCCTTGCGTCCGGGCCCGCGGCCTTGCGTTCGCGCCTGCGGCAACCATTTTAGCGATTCGGCGCGATTCCAACATTCGATTGTCCCATTCTACCATGGGTGCCACTCGAGCGGAGTGCGACCGTTCATGCTCGGCTTGCCCGGATGAGGCAACCGGATCACGAGTGTGGATGAGGGGAGGAGGAAGTAGCGGACGGTGCCTACGGCCGAGTGGATCGGATTCGCAGCGGAAATGGTCTTGCTGACCGGTGGCCTGACTGCCGTCGCGGTGTGGATGAGCAAGCGGTTCGACGACATGCAACGCTACATGGACCAGCGGTTCGCGTCGGTGGATCAGAGGTTCGCGTCGGTGGACCAGCGGTTCGATGATATGCAGCGTTCCATGGATCAGCGGTTCGACTCAGTGGACCAGCGATTCGTGGCCGTGGACAAGCGGTTCGACGACATGCAGCGCTCCATGGACCGGCGGTTCAGTGAGGTGCGAGAGGAGATTGCGCTGGTGCGCACCGAGAGCCGAGATGCGCACGTGGCGATCGGTGAGAACATCAGGGATGTCGAGCAACGGATCGGTGAGAACATCGGGGACGTCGAGCGACGGATTGGTGAGAACATCAGGGGCATCGAGCGACGGGTCGATGCGCGCTTCGATGACATGCAGGGATTCATGGCGGCCAGGGTCGAGGATTTCCGAGACGTGACGGCCGCCCGGATCGACGACCTTCGGGATGTGACGGCCGCCCGGATCGACGACCTGAAAGACATTCTGGCGAACTGATAAGGGCTGCGGGCGGGTCGTCTCAACTCAGTCCGTTCCGGGGACACGCAGGCGGACGACGTATTGGACTCCCGCATCGTCCTCGGCGACGCCCGTGATCGTGCCGTGGCCGAATGCCGGGGATGGCGCCGTGGCCAACAATACGGGCGTAGCCGCCTGGCCCAGGTGGTATCCATTGCCGTCGAACACTTCCCACCTGCCCCACGTCTGGGCCACGTGCGGGTTCCATACCCAGATTCGTCCGTCCCGCGCGACGTGGAAGGATGTCAGAACGGCCTTGTATCTGGGGAGCGCATTTGATGGCAGGCCCCATGCCGCGCCGAGGCTGTCCCTGGCGCGGCCCTCCAGCCGAGGTGTCGGACGACGCAACTCCACGACCAGGGTCGTATCGTTCCGGTCGGAGACCTTGAGGAAAAGGAACCTGTTCGTGTTGCCGTGCCACATGCTCCCGTCGGGACCTGCCGACCACAATGGTCTCCAGTTGGTTGGGATCGTATCGAAGTGGGGTCCCCGGGCGGCAAGCGCGATCGTGTCCACCGGAGCCAGCGTCAGGTTGCCCAGGAGCCGGTGTTTGAAAACACGTCCCGCCCACGTCGGGGAGTCGAGGTCCCGCTCATAGACGAACCCCAGCGTATCGGTGTCGGCCCGCCAGAAGGAACCGGGGTTGTCCGTCTCCTCATGGTGTCCGGTGGCTGAAAGAACCGTCCCGAGAGAGTCGAAGGCGGTGACCCGCCGCAAGCCGATGTCCATGGCGAGCAGCACTCCGGAGGGATGCCACGCGAGTCCGCGCAGATTCCGGAACTCACCGCGCTCCTCTCCATGGCGGCCGAAACGCCGGAGGAAGTGCCCCTGTGGATCGAAGACCCGGATTCCCTGATCCGCTTCGTCGGCGACGTAGGTTCTGCCGGCTTCGTCTACCGCCAGTCCGACAACCCTGCCGAAGACTCCCGGGCCTTCGCCGCCGGTCTGGCCGGGTGCCCGCCCCAGCCGCAGTTCCTCGACCAACACGAAGTCCGCTTCCGGGCTGGACCTGAGGAGATCCCGGTTGTATACGCGGATACGCCCGGTCGAGAGTGTGTCGACCCAGATGTCGTAGTCCCGCTCAAACGCATCGCACGCGGCCGAGAACGCCAGGGCGAGGATCCACACGAAAGCCGCGTAGCGAGACGCCCGGGACCCGGAAGCAGGCTGCAACGTTTCTCCTTCGGGCTGGGGATGGGCGACCCGACAACTCGTCGGACATGGCGTTCCGAGGCCGAACCGACGAACAATGTTAGCATGACCCTGGACACCGCACACGCCGTTGCCGAGGCCCGCGCCATCGGCTTTGACATGGCCGGCGTCCTCACCCGGGGCGACAGCGATCACATGGCTCACTTTCGGACGTGGGTCGACTCGGGGCTGCACGGCGAGATGGCCTACCTCGCCCGTACCGACGCGGTGAGTCGCCGGTCCGATCTCGACCGTACGCTGCCCGGCTTCCAGAGCGCACTCGTGGTTGCCCACGTGTACGGCGACGACGAGCCCGCCACCCCACCCCGCGACCCTGCCCGCGCCATCGTCGCGCGCTACGCCCGCGGCCGCGACTACCACCACGTAGTCGGCGACAAGCTGGAAGTCCTCGCGGACCGCCTCGAACACCTCGCGGGACGTCCCGTCCGGCGCCGCGCCTACGTCGACACGGGACCGCTTCTGGAACGGGAACTCGCCGCGCGCGCCGGCCTGGGTTGGTTCGGCAGGAACACCATGCTCATCCACCCGCGCCGGGGTTCGTACTTCTTCCTGGGCGTCCTGCTCACGGACTTGCCGCTGGAACCCACCGCCCCCTTCCGCGACGACCACTGCGGCACCTGCCGGCGCTGCCTCGATGCCTGTCCGACCGGCGCCCTCCTCGGGCGCGACGAGCGAGGCGCGCCGGTCATGGACGCGCGCCTCTGCATCTCGTACCTGACGATCGAACTGAAGGGCCCCATCCCCGAGGAACTGCGCCCGGCGATCGGCAACCGCGTCTTCGGTTGCGACATCTGCCAGGAGGTCTGTCCCTGGAACGAGAAGTTCTCGGAGCCCACCGCCGAGCCCGCCTACGCACCCCATGACGGCCTGGACGGGGCGTCGCTGATCGACCTCGCCACGCGGCTGCTGGACATGTCCGGCAAGGCGTTCCTGCGAGAGTTCCGCGATTCGCCGGTCTCCCGCGCCCGTCGCAACGGCCTGCTCCGGAATGTCTGCGTGGCCCTCGGCAATTGGGGCGCGGAAGCAGCCGTCCCGGTGCTGGAACGGGCTGCCCGTGACCGCTCGGAACTGGTGTGCGAGCACGCCCGTTGGGCGCTCAAGCGGATTGAATCTGTACATCCAGTACGCTAGGTTCTTGTACATGAACAAGGTCAACATCGCCGATGCCCGGGCGGGCCTCTCCCGCTACCTGGCGCGAGTCGAGGCCGGAGAGACGATCATCCTCTGCCGCCGCAACGTCCCGATCGCCGAGATCCGCCCGCTACGCACGGAGCCCGCGGAGCAGCGGCCCATCGGGATCGACCGTGGCATGACCATTCCGGAGAGCTTCTTCGAGCCGCTGCCCGACGGAATCCGGCGCTCGTTCGGAGGCAGGGGCACACCGTGGAGTGGCGGCGGCGAGTGAAGCTGCTTGTCGACACATGCACCTTTCTGTGGCTGGCTGCCGCAGACCCGCAGCTGTCGCCGAGAGCCATGTCCGCGTGCCGCGATCCCCGGAACGCCGTCTGCCTGAGCGCACTCTCCGCCTGGGAGATCGCGATCAAGCACCGGATCGGCCGCTTGCCGCTGCCCCTTTCCCCACGTCGCTACGTGACCAGCCGCCGCGAATGGCTCGGCCTGGATCCCCTTCCCTTTGACGAGCGCGCCGCTGCGCACGATCATCGTCTTCCACCCATCCATAGCGATCCCTTCGACCGCGGACTCGTCTCCCAGGCCATCCTCTACGGAATGACCATCGTGACGCCCGACGAGACCATCGCCCGCTACCCCGCACCCGTCCTATGGTAGACATCATGCGCCGAATCGCTCTCTCGGCCGCGCTCCTCGCCGCCGCGACCGCCCTCGCCCCGCCCGCCCCCGCATCCGGCCAGCAGTTCGACCTCCTCATCCGGGGCGGAATGGTCCTCGACGGGTCGGGGAGCCCCGCGTTCACCGCGGACGTGGGCATCAACGGCGACGAGATCGTCGCCATCGGGCGGCTGCCGGAGGCCCGCGCCACGCGCGTCATCGATGCTGCCGGGAAGTACGTCGTGCCCGGCTTCATCGACATGCACTCCCACGCCGACCGCATCTTCGCTTCGGAGAACGTCGAGGGACGGCGCGCGCACAACCTGGTCATGCAGGGAATCACCACCTCGGTCTTCGGGCCCGACGGCCGCAACCCGGTCTGGCCGATCGCGGCCGAGATGGACGCGTACCGTGAACCCGGAGTCGCGACGAACGTGGTGCCGATGGTCGGGCACGGGACCGTGCGAGGCATGGTCATGGGGGACGACTACGAACGCCCCGCGACGGCCGACGAGATCTTGCGGATGGCGGAACTGGTGCGCGCCGGGATGGACGACGGCGCCTGGGGACTCGGCGCTGGCCCGGAGTACCGGCCGGGGCGCTTCAGCACCACAGAGGAACTGATCGCGCTGACGAAGGAGGTCGCGCCCTACGACGGGTTCTACTACTCGCATCAGCGGAGCCAATCCCCGCTGCCGCTCTGGCAGATTCCGTCGATCGTCGACGGCCAGCCGCTCACCGGGACCGACGGAATGCGCGAGACCATCGAGATCGGGCGCGCCGCCGGGGTGCGCGTGGTGGGCACGCATATCAAGGCCAAGGGCACCGACACCTGGGGCCACTCGCAGACCGACATCCTCATGATCGAGGCCGCGCGGCGCGACGGCGTCGATGTCTACCTCGACCAGTACCCGTACGAAACCTTCGGCGGCGGTCCCGTCGACGTCATCCCCGACTGGGGTTACGCGCCGCCGGGAACCGACCGTTCCGGCGGGCTCGACTCGCCGCTCTGGCGCGACCCGGCGCTGATGAGCGACCCGAAGGGCAACCTGCGCGCCAATCTGGCCGATCCCGCCGCCGCGGCCGAACTGGAACGCGACACCGAGTACATTCTGCGCCTTCAGGGTGGCGCGGACAGGCATATCGTCGTCTCCGCCCCCGACTTTCCCCAAACGGTGGGCCGGCACCTCGCGGAGGTCGCCGCCGGAGCGGGGCGGTCGCCCTTTGAACAACTCGTGCATTTTGCCCTGGAATCGACGGAACTCGCCCCTGCCGGCGTTCGCTTCCGGCCCGTGGCAGGCCACCGCTTCGATGTCGAGAACTACATGCGGCAGGAATACACCGCGACATCGACCGACGGCTTCGTGTCGCTCGAGACGCGTCCGGGGCAGCATCCACGCTCCTACGGCGCCTTCCCGCGCAAGATCGCGCACTACGTGAAGGAGCGCGGCGTGATCACGCTGCCGTTCGCCATCCGGTCGTCGACCGGCCTCGCGGCGCAGATCATCGGGCTCAGGGACCGGGGGTACCTGCGTGAAGGCTACAAGGCCGACATCGTGATTTTCGACTACGACGACATCGGCTCCCCGGCGACCATCATGGAACCGGACCTCTACCCGACGGGTATCGAGTTTGTACTGGTGAATGGCGAGTTTACGGTCGATGGCGGGGAACCGACCGGGGCTCTGCCCGGTGCGGTGCTCGACCGGCGCGACAGGGACGCGCGGGGCCGGGGAGTGAGTGACTAGCCTGAGGGTGGCGACGATGAAATCAGGAACGATGGTACTGGCGGGGGCCGTTGCCCTGGCCGGGACCCTGTTGCCGCGGGGCGCGACGGGGCAGTGGAACGACGCGCAGTTCGCGGACGGCCCGGAGCCGCTCAGGGGCGAGTTCCATTTCCATGGCGCCCTCGCGGTGCCCGTCGGGGAGTTCGGGAACCATGTGAACCTGGGTGGGGGCACCGGACTGGGCGGGCTGCTGTTCCTGGACGAGCGGGGTCTTGCGGCCGTCCGCGTGGAAGGGTCTTTCGTGGTATACGGGCACGAGTCCTACCGGACCTCGTTGAGCCCCACGGTCCCGTTTGTGGATGTCGACGTTTCGACGACCAACTCGATCCTGGCCCTGGGCGTGGGTCCGCAGGTCTACCTGGGGAGCGGTCCGCTCCGACCGTACTTCTTCGGCACGGCGGGTTTCTCGTACTTCATTACCGAGACCAGCGTCAGCGGGGACGGGTACGACGAGCCGTTCGCGTCCACAACCAACTTCGACGACTTCAACCTGGCGCTCGCCGCAGGCGCAGGCCTGTCCGTGTCGCTGCGCGAGGGCGAGAAACCGATTTCGCTCGACCTCGCGGCGCACTATCAGCACAACGGCCTGACCGAGTACCTGACCGACGGCGCCCAAAACCTGCACCAGCTCCCGCGTGGTGGCTGGCGGGCCAATCCCGTCGTCAGCGACGCCAACCTGTTGACGTACCGGGTCGGCGTCTCGCTGGGTACGCGCTAGCGGGCTTAGCCTCCCTCCGCCAGTCGCTGAACCGCGTCCACGAGCCTGTCTGCCCTGTCCGGGTCGGACGCACCCCCTGCCTGCGCGCTGAGTTCTGCCGCCAGCGAGCGCAACGCATCCGTGCGCGCCGACCCCGACATGCCCTCAGCTCGCGACAAGGCGTCACGTGCCGCGGCAATCCGAGACGCCGTCATCCCGTGCCAGCGCTCCAGTTGGTCCAGGTAGGCGCGCGCCAGCGCGAACGTGGCCGGCCACTCGAAGATCGGCTGGCCCTGCGAGTTGAGCTGGGTCAGCACTACGGAGTTGGCGGCGTCGATCTCGTTCTGCGTGATCGATTCGTTCGGCACGAGCTCAAAGATGTCCAGGCCGCGCGAGATCTCCGAGTTGACGATCACGCCGTTGTACCAGTAGACGGACCAACTGCCACCGGACCCCTGGCGGGTTCCATCGGACGGGCCGCGGTCGTGAAAGCCGATCTCGACCGGGTTCGCCGGGTCGGTCCAGTCGATCAGGGAAATCCCGCCCTGATACCAGCCCTGGATCATGATGTCGCGCCCGGGGATCGGGATGAGCGATCCGTTGTGGGCCACGCAGTTCTCAAGCGAGGTCTGGGGCGCCGGCATCTTGAAGTAGCTCTGGAAGACCATTTCGCCGTCTTCGATGGTGAAGATGGCGTTGGCGCCCCACTCCATCGGGTCGGACGCGCGGCACTTGGGGGCTCCGCCGCCGCCCCACTCGTCGGTGAACATGATCGTGGTGCCGTCGTTGTTGAAGGTGGCAGAGTGCCAGTAGGAGAAGTTGGAGTCGGCCACGGCCGCGAGGCGTGTCGGGTTGGCGGGGTCGGAAATGTCCAGCAGCAGGCCGTAGCCTCCGCAGGCGCCCCCGGCGAGGCCGATGGCGGGGTAGACGGTGATGTCGTGGCACTGGGTGGGGCCGGGACGTGGCTCATTGGCCTGACGGGCCGCGCGCTCGGCCTGGATCCTGCCCTGTTCGTCGAGTGAAGCCTGGAGCGCGGCACGGTCGGCGGTGGTGGGTTCGCCGAACCCGCCGCGCGCGGCCACGATGCTGTCCAGCATGGCACGGGCCGCCCGCTCCCGCATGACTCGGGGCTGGCCGCGGCGGTAGCCGATGATGTCACCGCGCGCGCGCGCCGCCTCGATCTCCTCGATGTCCGCCGGCGACAGCCCGTGCGTGGGCGGCGCGACCAGATCGTGGAAGATCCGGGGCGAACTGACGATCGCGGCGGACTGCGGGTCGTCGAGCGGGACCCGGATCGCCTCGATCCGGAAGAGGGCCGAATTGGGGTCCTCGTCGGGTGAGAGACCCGAGCATCCGGCGAGTTCCTCGGGCGGGCGGACCGACGAGGAACCGGACACGTAGATGTACACGTTGTCGTCGTCGCGCGGGTGCTTGAGGACCGTGTGCGTGTGCGAGCCTCGGCAGGTCTGCACGTTTGCGACGTACTCCGGGTTCGAGATGTCGGAGATGTCGAAAATACGGATGCCGCGCAGCCGGTCGTGGCTGACCGCCTCCTGGACGCCCTGGTCACCGCAGTCCAGCCGCCCGCCGAGCCCCTCGCCGGATACGAACAGGAGGTTGTCGTACACCGACACGTCGCTCTGCGAAGCCGGGCAGACGTAGGTGACTACGGAAACCGGGTTGCGCGGGTCGGAGATGTCCCAGACCTGGATTCCGTCGTAGTTGCCCTGGATGGCGTAGTTGCCCGCAAAGGCCAGGTCGGAGTTGGTCCGGCCGACGAATGGGGCCTCCGGCGGCGTGGTCGACAGCATGCGGAGGTTCCAGATCGCCTCTTCGGCGTCGAAGAGTCCCGGTGCAAGGCCGACGCGCGGATCGGGGGTGGGCGTGTTGACGCGGAGCCCGGCGGGGTGCTGGAAGGTGGCGGGGGCGACCTCGACCGGGGGTGGGACGGGTGGCTCGGCGGGGCCGGTGGGGGCCGGGGCTTCGGCCATGGGCTGGGAGGCGCAGGCCTGAAGGGTGGCCAGCAGGCCGGCCAGGGCCAGGGATCCGGCCAGGCGGCTGGTGGTGCAGAGGCGGTCCTTCGCGGGGGCGGTCGCGGTCATGTCACTGTCCTGACAAAGGGGGTGCGGTATTGCGGTCGCACGGACCATCGGTCGGCCTGTAGATCAGCCGCCCGACCCGCCGGAGGTCATCGCCTCCAGCATCAACTCCATGCGTTTGATTTCGGAAGTCTGATCGGCCTGAATATCGGAGGCGAGCTTGAAGACGAAGTCGCCCAGAGCGGCACCGTCTGTGGCGAAGAGGTCGTCCACCATGGTTACCGCACCCTTGTGGTGCTGGATCATGTACCTGAGAAAGAGCCGGTCGAAGTCCGGCCCGCGGGCGTGCCGCAGTTCCTCGATCTGCTCCGGGCTGAGCATCCCGGGCATGTGCATCGCGTGCTCGGGACCGTGGATCATGAGCCGGCCGTCGGCGATGTGGACTTCGGGGACCTCGAGGCCGCGGTCCCGCAGCCAGACCTGCATGACGTCGATCTCGTCCTGCTGCGCGTTGATGATCCTCGCGCAGAGGACTTGAATGGTCTCGCTGGCGCCGTTCCCGGGCGCGAACCCCGACATGACCAGTGCCTGGGCGTGGTGCCCGATCATGCCGGTCATGAAGTGCACGTCGGCGGGGTGGTGGCCCGTGAGCGTGCTCTGGAAGCGTGCCTCGTAGATGGCCTCGAGTTCGGCGATCCTCTCCACGTCGGGGCGGGTGGGGGCGGGGGGTTGGTCGGTCGTGCGGGGTTCGGCCGCCGCTGGGACCGCCGGCTGCTCACCGGCCGGAGCCGGTGTTGCAGGCGATGAGCCGCCCGCCCCGGCACACCCCACGAGCGGGCCGGCCATCAACAGGGCGACAATCGCCCACTGCGCGCATCGGGGGCCGTCACCGGGGGCTTTACGTGACCTGCTCCTCATCGCTTCCTCCCTACCCCGCGTCCGCGAGGCGCTGAACCGCGTCGATCAGCGTCTCCACCTTCGCGGAGTCCGCTGCTCCGGATGCCTGCTCGCTGAGCGTCGCCGCCAGCCTGTCCAGGGCGCCGGCTCGGGCGGACCCCGAAGCGGCCTCGGCCGCCGCCAGCGCGCTACGCGCGGCCGCGACCTGCGGCGCGGTCATCCCGTGCCAGCGTTCCAGTTGGTCGAGGTACGCCTTGGCCAGCGCGAAGGTCGCCGGCCACTCGAAGATCGGCTGCCCCTGCGAGTTGAGCTGGGTCAGGGCGACCGAATTGGCAGCGTCGATCTCGTTTTGAGTGAGAATGTCGCTGGGAACGAGTTCGAAGACGTCCAGACCACGCGCGATCTCCGAGTTGACGATCACGCCGTTGTACCAGTAGACGGACCAGCTGCCGCCACTCTGCATGCGTTGCGGGTTGACCGGTCCCCGGTCGTGGAACGCGATTTCGACGGGATTCTCGGGGTCGGTCCAGTCGATCAGCGAGATCCCGCCCTGGTACCAGCCCTGGATCATGATGTCGCGTCCCGGAATCGGAATGAGAGACCCGTTGTGAGCGACACAATTCTCCAGCGAGGTCTGTGGGGCGGACATCTTGTAGTAGCTCTGGAAGACCATTTCGCCGTCTTCGATCGTGTAGACCGCGTTGGCGCCCCACTCCATCGGGTCCGAGGCACGGCACTTGGGCCCGCCGCCGCCGCCCCATTCATCGGTAAACATGATGGCGGTGCCGTCGTTGTTGAAGGTGGCCGAATGCCAGTAGGCGAAGTTCGAGTCGGCCACCGCGGCAAGCCTGTACGGGTTGGCGGGGTCGGAAATGTCGAGCAGGAGCCCGTAGCCGCCGCAGGCGCCCCCCGCGAGGCCGATGGCCGGGTAGACCGTGATGTCGTGGCACTGGGTCGGGCCGGGAGCCGGTCCGTCGCCACCGCCGGGTGCCTGCCCGGCCATCTGGGCGATCATCTGGTTGATGTAGTCGCGAAGGGCGGTGCTGTCGGCCGCTGTGGGAGGGCCCTCGCCGCCGCGCGCGTCGACGATGCTGTCGAGCATCGGGTCTGTGAACTGACTGGGCAGAACCTGCGCCTGGCCTCCGAACTCGATAACGAACGCGCCGCTTGCCCGCGCCGCCTCGATCTCCTCCAGGTCGGCCGGAGACAGGCCGTGCGTGGGCGGCGCCACCAGATCCTGGAAGATCCGTGGCGAACTCACGATCTCGGCTGCCTGCGGGTTGTCCAGCGGGACACGTATGACCTCGATCCGGAAGAGGGCGGTGTTGGGGTCGTCGTCGGGCATGCCGCCGGAACATCCGGCCAGTTCCTCGGCCGGGCGCACCGGTGCGGAACCGGACACGTAGACGTAGACGTTGTCGTCGTCGGCCGGATGCTTGAGCACGGTGTGCGTGTGCGAGCCCCGGCAGGTCTGCACGTTGGCGACATACTCCGGGTTTGCGATGTCCGAGATGTCGAAGATGCGGATGCCGCGGAGCCGGTGGTGGCTGACGGTCTCCTCGACCCCCTGTTCGCCGCAGTCCAGCCTTCCGCCGAACCCTTCGCCGGAGACGAAAAGCAGGTTGTCGTATACCGAAACGTCGCTCTGGGACGCGGGGCAGACGTAGGTGACCACGGACACGGGGTTCGCCGGGTCGGAGATGTCCCAGACCTGGATGCCGTCGTAGTTGCCCTGGATGGCATAGTTGCCCGTAAAGGCGAGGTCGGAATTGGACGTGCCGACGAAGGGCTCTTCCGGTGGTGTCGTGGACACGAGGCGGAGGTTCCAGATCGCCTCGCCGGCGTCGAAGAGTCCGGGTGCCAGGCCGACGCGCGGGTCGGGCGCGGGCGGATCGACGTGGAGGCCGGCAGGATTGGCGAAGGTGACCGGGGCCGCCGGGGCCATCTCGGCGGCCATGCCGGAAGCGCCGCCGGGCTGCGAGGCGCAGCCGGACAGCGTCGCGAGCAGAACGGGGAGCGCGAGGAGCGCGGCGATGCGCGCGCGTGCGGAGGAGCGGTCGGTCGGGACTGCGATCGGGGTCATTTCGGTGTCCTGGTGTGGTGATTCGGCGTACTTCAGGGGACAATTCCCGGCATCGGTTCGTTGGAGGCCGATGCTACGGGAAGTCCGGGGTCTCAGGGCATCCATACTAGGCGTTGGCGCGCAGGGTTTCCAGACCACGTTGCCTGACGGCCGCGGACCTGGCCTCCGAGGGCCTCCCGCGCCACCGTGCGCTCCCGCCACTTGACCCGAAGAGTCGACCGGCGGAAGCTGACACGGATCACAGGCGAACGGAGAGCGACCAACCTCTGCCCGAGGACAGCTTCGACTCTGAAGACTCCTGACACTGCCCCCGTTCCGGGCACCGCGAAACGCAGCCCCGATTCCGCGGGCATTTCCACCGTCCGAATCACCGTCATCATAGCGCTGGCGCACGGGATCAACGATGCCTACGCCGCGTTCGTGCATCCCCTGTTGCCGCGCATCATGGACGGAATGGGGATCTCCATCGCGGCCGCGGCTTCGCTGGGGGTGGCGTTTGCCATCGCGACCGCGCTCCCACAGCCGTTCTTCGGGTATGCTGCCGACCGCTTCGGCCGCAGGACTCTCGCTGTGGGTGGAGTGGTCGTCAGCGGTGTTTTCGTATCCCTGATGGGCTTCGCGTCGTCCTACTGGGTCCTGATGTCGCTTCTCGTTGTCGGGGGACTCGGAGGTGCGGCCTTCCACCCCCCCGGTGCGTCGTACGCGGTGCGGCTGACCGCGGGGAGAGGCGGTGGCGGTCGCTATTCGGTCTTTTCATTCGGCGGAGCCGTCGGCTACTCGGTGGGCCCGCTGGTGGCTGTGGGATTGGTCGCCTGGGGCGGGATGGAGCGGTTGTGGGTGGCGATGATTCCCGCACTCCTGCTCGCCCCCCTATTCTTCCTGGGCCTCCCCAGTGGGCGGCTCGAAGTGCAAAACGCGGCGCCGGCACCCCCGCCTTCCGATGTCGTGCGCCAGCTGGCCGGTCCCCTCGGGATCATCTTCGGTATAAGCGCTGTGATGACCTTCGTGCAGCGGGCATTTCTGACGATGGAGCCGATCATCGTGGCCGAGATGGGCGGGTCGGAAGCGCTCGGTGCGGCGGCGCTGTCGGTCTACCTGGGATCGCAGGCCTTCGGCACATTGGCGGGCGGGCTTCTCGCCGACCGGATGGACCGTGCGCGCCTCCTGTTTCTTCTTTGCACCCTCGCGCTTCCGGCACACCTGGCGGCCGTGTGGCTGGGACCCTGGACCGGCCTCGGCTTCGCCGCGATCGCGGTGGCGGGTTTCCTGGGGATGGCCACGCTGCCGCCCATCGTGGTCATGGCGCAGGAGATGCTTCCGGCGGGCGCCCGGTGCCAGTTCGGGCATCGTGATGGGCCTGGCCTGGACGGTCGGTTCGATCGGCGTGATGGGTACAGGCGCGGTCGCGGATGTGACGGGCCCGCAAGCCGCCGCGCTCATGTCGATGCCGGCGGCGGGGATCGCGGCTCTGCTGGCCCTGCATCCCGCGCTGAGGTGGTTGCCGACAGGGCGGTCGCGTTGACCGGACGCGAACGTCTCACAACCTTGCGGCAACCGGATTCCGACACAGTTGAAGGACGGCGAACGATGAGAGACCGCGACACCATGCCTGCTTCTTCCGGCCTCGAGCGGCGCGATTTCCTCAAGGTGGGTGCCCTTGGCGTGGCGGCGGGCGCGATTTCGGGCTGCGGCGAGCCGGGATCGGGCCAGGGCGCGCTGGCCCGCGCGGCTGTCGTGCCGCAAGCCCTCGCAGCCCCACCCGACCGCCCCCTCGCCGCCCCGCCCATCGAACACGTGCGGATCGGCTACGTGGGCGTCGGCGGCATGGGTACCGCGCACGTGCGCAACCTGGTGCGCATCGACGGGTGCACGGTCACGGCCGTTTGCGACATCCGCGAGGCCCACGCGGAGCGCGCGGCGGCGATCATCGAAGAGGCCGGCCACCCCCGCCCCGCGCTCTACACCGCCGGCGAGACCGACTTCGAGCGCCTCTGCGCCGAGGCCGACGTCGACCTCGTCTACACGGCCACGCCCT
>JAPPGZ010000089.1 GCA_028874905.1 Gemmatimonadota bacterium | reverse complement strand
ACGAGCGCGCCGTCCGGCAGCCACCCCCGCGGCGTCCACTTCATGGAGTGGGCCACGGCCTCTTCCATGTCGTAGTCGCCGGAGTGCAGCCGCAGGCCGCTCAGCGCCCGGCCCGCTCTCTGGGCGACCATGATCCAGGTGAGCTCGCGCGATCGGGGCGAGCCCTCGAGCAGGCCCAGGTGCATGAACCACTCTTCGACGCCGGTCGCCAGCCCTTCGGAACGGGCGTCGTAGATGTTGAACAGCGACGGCGTAGCCCGGATCAGGCTCGAATGCGGCTCCAGATCCATCGTGGCCAGCTCGATCCAGTGGTGCATGTGGGGGCGGAAGGCGTCTGGATCGCGGTAGTTGACTTCGGAGAAGAAGTTGCGGATCTGGCCGGGCTCGGCCGGGGTGAAGCTGCCGTTCACCGCCCGCAGCGCGGAGTCCGCGTAGGGAGCGACGCTCTGCACCTCCTCGTCGGCCAGGAACTGCATGTAGCGGTCCACCGACTCGTTCAGCCGCCGATCGTACTCCTGGGCGGATCCGATTCGTTCCTGTTCAGGCAGGGCGCGATTCCGGTTCTCCTCGAAGCGCAGGGTGGCGTGCGAGCGGGCGAGTTCCCGGCGCATGAGCGTCTCCTGCTCCTCCCAGGAGTAGGGCACCAGGCGGACGTTCTGCATGAGCCAAGTGTAGTTGTCGCTCCCCACGCCCGACGGCCCGGTGCGGCTCGGGGCTTCGGCCTCGATCCAGTCCCGGAACGCCAGCGAGGCTTCGCGTGCGTCGGCGATCGCCTGATCGAGCGCGGGATGCGCGCCGCGCACCTGCCCGGCGAGGCCGTCGAGGTCCCCCACCTGGCCGTTGAAGGATCGGACTCCGGCCTGCCAGAGGTCGGCGGCGTCGGCGTCGGCAAGGTTGACGCGCGCCTGATCCAGCAGCGCCGGTATCCTGCCGATGCGTCCGGAGAGCTCTTCGGCGTCGCTGTCCGAGAGCGGATATGCGTAGGTCCACAGGTCGATGAAGCCGTGCACGACCGGCCCCTCGTGCGCCGGCACGTCGCTGCGCGCGGCGAAGACGGATGCGTAGTAGGCAGGATCCCGCGCCCAGGGCCGGCGGACGCGATGATCGAAGTCGAGTCCGTTCATCTCGGCCCGCACGATGTGCCAGTCGATCTGCTCCTCGACGCTCCAGCCGGTGGTGTCGAAGGCCGCCAGCGCCTCCGTCCATCCCGCCAGCGCGGCGTGCTGCGCGGCCATGGTCGCGCTGGAGTAGTCGGGCACGCCGTCCACCATGGGCGGCTCCTCGAAGTCGCGCCACGCCGAGAAGAACGAGACGAGCTCGGTGTGGGAGGTGCCGGGTGCGGGGGGTGCCTCGAGTTCCTGCGCGGCGGGCGGGTCGCCGCCGGTACAGGAGGCGGCCGCGAGGGTCACGAGAATGAGGGCAAGGGGCTGGGTCCGGTTCATGGCGTCGAAGTCCAGGATGGTGAGAGGACCGTGGGGATGCGCCTTGGCCGCGCGACGGCCGATCAGGGACGCACGGGCGTTCGACGTTAGACTACAGCTCGTCCGGGGGCTCGGCAATGTGTGGCGCACGGCGCGGGAAGGCCGGTGCTGGCACGGTGTTCAGCCTTCCATGACCGAGCGCGGGTCGGCAGTCGCAGCCAGCCTTGCAGCCGGCAGCACCGCCCATACCGCCGCCGCCAGGAAAAGACCTGCAACCACCACGAACACGGGTGCGCTGAACGGCTCGACCCCCGGCGGGCCGAACACGCCGACGACCAGCAGTGCACCCCACAGACCCGTCCCGATCCCGGTGGCGCCGATCCTGAGCGCCTCGCCCACAATGCGGCGGCGGAGCTTCGCGGGTCCCGCTCCCAGCGCCGCACGGATCCCCATCTCGCGCAGACGGGCCCCCACGTGAACGCGCAGGGCGCCCACCATCCCGAGCACGGCCACGAGCGCGGCGAGCACGCCCGCCATGCGACCGCCGCCGCCGAACCACCCGGCGGTGCCGAATACCCGCCCGAGTTCGTCGCGCGCGCTTCGGACATCGCTCAGCAAGACTGGATCGCCGGAAATCGAGGCAAGCGCCCCGGACACGATCCGCTCCGCGTCGTTCGTACGGGCGCCCGAGCGGCTCGGGGCCGATACCACCAGCTCCATTTCCTCGGGAGGATGCTCCAGCGCCGAGTAGTACACCGAGTACGGAGAGCCGGAAGCGCCCAGACCCGCGCTGGGCACATCCGTCACCACGCCCACGACCACGTGCCAGTCTTCCTCGGGACCGTTGAGCGCAAGGGTCCTTCCGATCACCGGCGGGTCCCGGAAGTGCGCGCGCGCATACGCCTGGTTGATCACCACCTCGCCCGGCCCGGCAGCGCCCGGCGCGGTGGCACCTGGCCCGGCGGCGCCTGCTCCCGCGGCCACGGTCCCGCCCGGCGGCAGCATATCCGAGTCCCGGAACCCCGTTCCGGCAACGAACCGCAGCCCGCGCGCGGCGAAGAAGCCCGGCATGACCGCGTGACGCTTGACCCGGGTCACGCGGATGGGCTCGGGCAGGCCACCGTTCGAGCAACGGCCGCATTCGTTTTGCGCCAGCCCCTCGGCACCGAGGTCGAGCCACGCTCCAGGCGTCGCAAGACTTTCCGCGACCAGTTCGGGCACGGCCCGCACCGCTTCCAGCGCGGACTCGTACAGCGCGGCCCGCGCCATCGGCCCGGCCGAAAACGAACGCGCGGGCGACACGAGACCGATCACCGTCTCGGCGTGCTGCGCACCCGCCGGGGCACCCGGGCCGGCACTCCCCGGGCCGGCGCTCCCCATTTGGCTCCGGCGATCCGAATACACGAGCAGCGACGACGACGTGATGACGGTGACCGCAATCATCAACTGCAGCGTCATGCGCAGGACGCGATTGAACTGGCGCGGCCTCGGGTCCGTAAGCTGCAGGTTCTCGGCGCGTGGCAGCAGTGGTCTGCCGGAGCGGTGCAGGTTGACCACCGGCACCACGGCACAGAGCACCGTGATCGCGGCAACGGCGGCGAGACCCGCCGCGGCGGCGACCAGGGACGGTCGCTGGAACGAGATCCCGGGAGGTGCAAGCTCCCGCATCGCCAGCGCGGCCGCGGCCGCCAACCCACCCCCGGCCAGCGCGGCCCACGACATGCGCCGCGACCAGCGCCGAACCGTCCGGCGAACCATTGCGCGGGGAGGCGCCCCCAGCATGACCTGCACGACCCTGCGCCCCTCCAGCGCCAGGCTTTCGGACGCCATGACGCCCAGCAGACTGACCAGAGCCGTGACCGCGGCCATCGCAATCAGGAGGACCGTGGTCGCCGCGAGACTGTCCAGGTCGCGCAGTTCCAGGGCGCCCGCCGACACCTGCGCCGGCGGGAGACCGGGGAGCGCTACCGTCGGCGTCACGTCGGCCTCCACACCATGGAACGAGCGGTCGCCGCCACCGACCAGCAGGCCCCCGGCGAGGACCAGCGCGACTACGGCCGCTCCGCATCCGATCACGCTCCGATGAATCGCGCCGGCGGCGGTCCCGCCTCCCCTGACGTCTGTTCCGCGTCTCTCCATCGGCCACCGTAACGTGTAGTTTTCGAGTCCCATGAAGGTACCCCTGCTGGACCTCGCCGCGCAGTACGCCTCGATCAAGCCTGAGATCGATGCGGCACTCGACCGTGTGGTCGCCTCGCAGCGTTTCGTGCTGGGACCGGTGGTGCAGGCCTGCGAGGAGGCGGTCGCGGACTACGTGGGAAGCGCCCACGGCGTCGGCGTGTCGTCCGGCACGGACGCGCTGCTGGTGGCACTCATGGCCGAGGATATCGGGCCCGGCGACGAGGTCGTCACCACGCCCTTCTCCTTCTTCGCGACGGCGGGCGCCATTTCCCGGGTCGGAGCCACGCCCGTCTTCGTGGACATCGATCCGGCGACCTTCAACATCGACCCGGCCCTCATCGAGGAACGCATCACGGCGCGGACGCGGGCGATTCTTCCCGTCCACCTCTTCGGCCAGATGGCCGAGATGGCCCCGATCATGGAGATCGCGCGCCGCCGCGGCCTAGCCGTCATCGAGGACGCCGCCCAGGCGATCGGCGCCCGGCACGACGGTCACAGCGCCGGCGCGTCCGGCCACTACGGGTGCTTCTCCTTCTACCCCACGAAGAACCTCGGCGGCTACGGCGACGGCGGGATCGTCGTCACGCACGACCTGGCACGGGCCGAAAAGCTGCGCGCCCTGCGCGTCCATGGCGAAACCACCCGCTACCACCACCGCATCGTCGGAGGCAACTTCCGCCTGGACGCACTCCAGGCCGCCGTCATCCACGCCAAGCTCCCGCACCTCGACCGCTGGACCGAAGCCCGCATCGGCAACGCAGGGTTCTACCGCAGCCTTCTCGGCGGGTCCGCCGCCGCGAAGGCCGAGTCCACCCCGCGGGGCCCCACGAGAGCCGCGATCCCCGCCACCCTTGTCCTGCCCCACGTCGTCACCGAGCGCCACGTCTTCAACCAGTACATCGTCCGCGTCGCCGACCGCGACCGCGTGCAAGCGCGCCTGACAGCCGCGGGCATCGGCACCGCCATCTACTACCCGGTGCCGCTCCACCTGCAGCAGTGCTTCGCCGAACTCGGCTACCGGGCGGGTGACCTCCCCAATGCCGAGCGCGCCGCGAACGAGGTCCTCGCGCTGCCGATCTTCCCCGAACTGACGGTCGGGCAGATCCGGCATGTGGCGCACACGCTCGCACAATGTTGTCCTCATCCGCTGACACATCCCACTGGAGTCACCATGGAACGCCGTGAGTTCATCGGCACCGCCGTCGCCGCAGGCGCCACCGCCACAACCGCAGCCCCCCTGGCAGCACGAATCACCGGGCCCGACCCCGCGGACCCACCCGCGACCACCTCCGCGCCCCAGCAACCCATCGTCATCGACGGCCTCAGCCCCTCGACCCTCAACGACGACTACGTGGGCCTGGTCCAGCAGGCCGGCGTAACCGGCTGGCACAAGACCCTCTCGGAAATCCACTCCTTCGCCGACGCGTGGCGCTACGTCGACGAGAACCCCGACAGGATCCTCATGGCCACAACCGCCGCCGACCTCGAGCGCGCCCAGGCCGAGGGCAAGGTCGGGCTCATGCTCGGCTGGCAGACCGCCACCCCGCTGGGCGACAAATCCGGCCAGGGGCTATTCGTGGGTGACCAGATCCCCGCCCACAACACCGCGCTCCGCGCCTACTACCACCTCGGTCTGCGCTTCGTCAACCTCACCTACAACACCGTTAACGCATTCGGCGCCGGCTGCGTCGAGCCGCACCTCGGCATCACTCAGGCGGGCCGCCGCCTGGTCGAGGAGATCAACGGCCTGGGCATCATCCTGGACGTGGGCGGGCACACGGGCGAGCAGACCACCCTGGACGCGATCGCCATGTCCGAGGGCGTCCCGATCGTGTGCACGCACACCAACGTGGCGGCGCTATGCGACAACCCCCGAAACACCAGCGACCGCGTGTTCGAGGCCATCGCCGACTCCGGCGGCGTGATCGGCCTGTCCGCGATCAACGACTTCGTGGCCCGCAACCGCGCCGACCGCAGCGTCCGCTCCACCCCGCAGGTTGGCATCGACGTCCTGCTCGACCATTATGACTATCTGAAGCGTCTGGTCGGGCCAGACCATGTCGGAATCGGCGCCGACTTCACCTGGGGGCGCCAGGGCGGCATCGACCCCGACATCGTGCTCTTCGGCCGCGAGATGGCCAGCGAGCAGACCCCGATCAACTACGTCCGCGGATTCGAGGTCATCACCGAACTCCCGAACCTGGTCGACGGCCTGCGCGCCCGCGGCTGGACGCAGGAGGAAATCGACAAGGTCTGCGGACTCAACTGGATGCGGGTCTACCGACAGGTATGGGGAGGTTAGAAGGATGAGAAGCAAGCACGACGGAACCCTCGCGGCCAACCGCCCGCGCGTGGGTGGCCGTTCCCGCAGGCGCGCCTGCATGAGGCCGACCCGCCGGCAAGCCCACGTGGCCGCGCTCCTGGCGGCCGTCCTCCTCCCCCCCACCACCACCCTGACGGCGCAGACCACCGCGCTCCGCTGCGGACGCCTCATCGACGGCATCTCGGCCGAGGCGCAGGAGAACGTCACGGTCATCGTGCGGGACGGCCGCGTGGCCGAACTGCGCGACGGCACCGCGGTCCCCGACGGCGTGGACCGCGCGCTCGACATGCGGGGCGGCACCTGTCTGCCCGGCATGATGGACCTGCACACGCACCTGCTGATCAAGCCGGACGGACCGGTCAGCGAACTCGACCGCTCCAGCGCGGACCGGGCCCTCGACGGCCTCCACGCCGCCCAGAAGATGCTGCACGCGGGCTTCACCACCGTGCGCAACCCCGGCGACTTCGATACCCACTACGCGATGGTGTCGGTCAAGCGCTCGATCGCGGCCGGGGAGCATCCGGGACCGCGCATCTTCGTGGCCCCGCACGCGCTGGGGCCGACCGGCGGCCACGGCGACCTCAACACGCTGGCGCCGGACGCGGCCATCCAGACGCCCACGCGCACGGTCAACGGGGTCGACGAGATCCGCGCCATGATCCGCGAGCAGGTCAAGTACGGGGCCGACTGGATCAAGATCATGGCGACGGGCGGGGTCATGTCGGCGGGCGACGACCCCACGCACACCGCCTACGTCGACGAGGAGATGCGGGCCGCGGTCGACGAGACGCACCGGCTGGGGCGCAGGATCACCGTGCACGCGATCGGCACCGAGGGCCTCAAGCAGGCGGTCGCGGCGGGGGTGAACAGCGTCGAGCACGGGATCCTGATCGACGAGGAAGCGATCGAGATGATGAAGGCGCGGGGGACGTGGCTGATCCCGACGATCTACGTGCTCAACTACGTGGTGGAGGAGGGGCCGGCGCTGGGATACCCTGCGGAGAGTGTCGCGAAGGGCCGGGTGCTGATGGAGACCCGCGACGACAACGTCCGGCGCGCGATTCAAGCGGGGGTGAAGATCGCCTTCGGCTCGGACACGATCTTCCCGCACGAGTGGGCGGCCCGGGAGTTCGCGCAGCTGGTGCGGCTGGGGATGAGCCCGATGGACGCGATCCGCACAGCGACGTACAACGCGGCGCAGGTGCTCGGGATCGAGGACGAGGTGGGCACGCTGCAGCCCGGGATGGTGGCGGACATCATCGCGGTGGACGGCAACCCGCTGGACGACATCACCGAGCTGGAACAGGTTGACTTCGTCATGCAGGACGGCGAGATCATCAAGGACGAGCGTCCGCGGACGTGAGTACCTGAGGACCCGGACACCCCAGTCACGCCAAGGGGCACCCATGAAAGGCGAAGGCGGCAAGCAGCTCATCGTGGTCGGCGACCGCGTCCTGATCGAGCCCGAGGTGGGCGAGGGGCGGTCGAAGGTCGGGCTGTACCTTCCGGCGTCGGCGGTGGACCAGCAGTCCGTGCAGGGCGGCCGCGTCCTGGCGGTGGGTCCGGGAACGCCGATCGGGGCGCCGACCGAACTCGATGAGGAACCGTGGAAGATCGGCTCGGGCGAAGCGCGCTACCTGCCCGTGCAGGCCCAGGTCGGCGACTTCGCCATCTTCTTCCGCAAGGCGTCCGTCGAGATCAGCTTCGAGGGCAAGGAGTACCTGGTCGTGCCCCAGGCCGCGATCCTGACCCTGGTGAGGGAGAAGGACGGCGGGGTGGAGGGGTTGTTCTAGGGAACGACCGTCGCCCGGGCCGGCTGCCTGCCCCGCCTACCGCCCCGCCCGCTCCCTGCGGATCCTGGCCATCAGCGCGAAGAGTTCAACGGGCTCGCGGGGTTGTCCCATTGAGCCGAATTCCCGATACAGCGTTGCCACGTTGACGACGATCCGTTCCGCGTCGCCCCACGAATCGAAGTCGGCGAGCGAAATATCCATCGCCGCGTCGTATGCGCTCATACCGGCGTCGAAGCGGGCCCTCGCTTCGTCCTGCACGTAGACCAGGTAGTCGCGCACGGCCTGAACGCCGCGCTTGTCGGTGACCGGCCCGTGCCCGGGAACGACCACATCGACCGGCAGCGCCAGCATGTAGTCGCAGGCGGCGATCCAGTTCGCAACCGGTCCCGTCCACATGACGGGGTGGCCCCCGACGAACAGGATGTCGCCGGTGAAGACGACCCGGTCGTCCGGCACATGGACGAGGATGTCGCCAGCGCTGTGGCACGGGCCGAATTGCTTCAGGATAACGGACTTGTCCCCGACGCGTGTCCTGCGTTCCCCCTCGAAGGTCGTCGTCGGGAGGGTCTGCGTGATCCCTTCAAAGTCGAAGCCGCCGAATGCCTCGATGAGAAACCGACCCGCCTCGCCCAGCCCCGGGGCCTGGCGCATGAGCATGGCGAGTTGCTCCGGGCTCTGGGCGCGCATCTCCTCGGCCGCCGCTCTGGAAGCGATGATCTCGGCTCCGCCCACCAGTTCGTTACCGTTGCAGTGGTCGGGATTGGCATGTGTGTTGACGAGCTTGTCGAAGTCGCGCGTGGCCAGCGGCTCCGCATCCCGCATGGCGGCGAGCATGGCTCGGGTGAGCCCAAGGTCGAAGAGTGTGTCCACCAGAAGACTCTCTTTGCCGTCCACGACCAGCCCGGCATTGCTCCAGCCCCAGCCGCCGTCGGGCTGGACCCAGGCATAGCATCGAGGTCCGATCTCGTGGAGGCCGCGCGTGAAGGGTCGAACGCCAAGGGTCATGGGTTAACCTATATTCAGCCGTGAGCGACTACGATTTGATCGCGCGCGCATGAGGTGGGCGTCCGCAGACTGAGAGAACGGAGAATCGAGAACATGCGAAGGCTGCTATTGGTGTGTCTGGCTGCGCTGCCCTCGCAGGTGCAGGCGCAGGACACGCCGGGCCGGATGATGCTCGAGGCAGGCATCGTGGGCGGCAACAGCGTCGCGTGCCCCGCACACTATGTCGGCATCAACGGGAGGGTTGCCGGGCCGCTGTCCCTGTATGGCATGGTGGAGAACTACCGCTGCGTCGATCTGGCGGGAACGGCCAACCGGGTCGGAGCGTCGGTTCTGCTCGGACGATCCAGTTGGTTCGTTCGCCCGGCGCTGCGCCTTGGAATCGAGTATGACAACGGGGAGGTCTCCGAGACCATCGGGGCGAGTTTCACGTTCGGGCGGCGCTACGGGGCGCGCTTCATCGTTCACTTCGGTGATTTCTCGCGCGACCCGGCCATCGTGCTCTTTCAGATGGGAGGGTATATCTCCTTCCGCAATGACGAAGCTGGCGCACGATAGTCACCGCCGCCTGGGCTCCACCTCAAGTCTTTCCCTACTCCGCCTCCGCCTTCGAGCACCTTCTCGGATCCCCGCACGCGCTGCGTACGCCCGTGTCCGGGTCGATGTGGATCCCCTCGAACGCCCCGTGATGCCAGTTCCAGGGATTCACGACATCGATGGCGTGGCCGCGGTCGCGGACGGTGGCGATGACGTCTTCGTCCACATCCGCCTCGACCATGGTCGAGCCCGGCACTTCCAGCGACCGGCCACCGAAGCGCGGCCTCAGCACGGATTCGGCAATGGGGATGCCGAAGTCGATGATGTTCGTGGTGTTCTGGACGATGTTGGCCAGCAGACCCACCGATGGAGACCCGGAGGCAAGCATGGGGGCGCCCTGCCGGTTGAAGACGATGTTGGGCGCGACGTATGCGGTCGCTCGCTGCCCGGGCCGGGGCATGACGCGCAGGAAATGGGCGCCGGACGCGCACACGGTCACGCCGGCGGCGAAAAGGCCGTTGCTCCAGGGCAGCGACATGCATGAGTGCAGGATGGTGGCCGTGTTGCCGGCTCCGTCTACGACCGTGACGTGGTTGCTTCCCGCGGGCGGGGGCGGGGGAGGAGGTTGTGCCGGAGAGTTCGCCCTCCCCATCTGCAACAGCTTGAAGCGCATTTCCGCGTAATCCTTCGAGAGGATCACGTCCAGCGGCAGCGGATGGCTGTCGGGGTCGTTCTGCTTGCCGCCCTCCTCGAAGACCAGATTGTGGATCCGCGACATCTGGTAGAGCGATTCGGCCGACTCGTTCGGGGGACCCTGGGCCTGCAGGTCCATGAACTCGATCATGTTGAGCATCTCGATCACGAGCGAACCGCCGTGATCCGGAGGCGGCGAGCCCGCGATCCGGTAGCCGCGGTAGGTGCTCCAGGCCGGTTCCTGCCAGCGGGCTTCGTAGTGCGCGAAGTCCTCCGGCGTGATGACGCCCCCCGCCTTCTGCACGACGTCCGAGTACTCCTCGGCAAACCCGCCGTGGTAGTAGTACTCGTTGCCCTCCTCGGCGAGCCGCTCCAGGGTGTCGGCAGCCTCGGACTGGACCAGGAGCTCGCCGGGGCGCGGAATATAGCCATCGGGCATGAAGATGCGGCGCCCGGCTTCGGTCATGCCGATCTTGTGGCACATGATGAAGAGCTCGCCCCACAGGAACGGGTGCGTCTCGAACCCGTCCCGGGCGAAGGTGATAGCGCCTTTGATGATCTGCCGGCGTGGCAGGGAGCCGTGGCGCGCGAGCGCGGCCTCGAACCCCGCCCAGAATCCGGGCACGCCCGGTCCGCGGCCGGTGGCGATGTCGGCAGCCGAGAAACCGGTCAGCGGTGCCAGCGGGGCGTTCGCGCCGCCGTTCACGTAGGTCGTCTCGCCTGTGGCGGCATCGTGGTGGAGCATGCTGAGTACGCCCGTGATGCCGGTCATGTGCGGCTCGACCACGGTCTGGGTGACCGAGGCGGCCAGCGCCGCGTCGCAGGCGTTGCCCCCTTCGCGCAGGATCTTGACGGCCTCGCGCGTCGCCAGAGGATGCGAGCAGATCGCCATCCCGGTCCGCGACGTGGCCGGCGACTTGGGCCCGAAGTGGGCCTCGGCGATCAGGGCTCGGCGTTCGTCGTCGTTGGTGGGAATTCGGGGGCCTTCGATCGGCGTGTGGCCGGCCAGACCCCGTGATCCGAGTCCGGCAGCCGCCGCGCCGAGCGTGGCCGAGCGGATGAACTGGCGTCGTCCGGTCGGGCGTTTCTGGTCCATGTGCATGTCTCTTCCGGTTTGATTCATCGCGGGGCCGACCCGGCATCCCGTGGAGCCGAGCACGGATCGACCTGGGCATCCATGGCATCACCGCGTGCGAAACTTCCGCCGTCACGGATACCTCCATATGCATCGACGACGCAATAGCCGAATCGGTCCTCGGTCACGTGCACGTACACGAAGTGATTGAAGGACCCTCGGTCTTCACGCACAACGGTGCTTTCATCGGATCGAAAGGAATCCGCCCTCCTCCCGCCGGCGCCCGTGACGAAGTACCGGATGCCGTGCTGGGGCACCAACCTGGCGTACAGGTGCTGATGGGCCTGGAAAACGACATCCACGCCGTGTTCCCGGAAGATCGGCTCCAGCTCGGCCCGCAACACCTCATCCGGGCCACGGCATCTGAAACGGAACCATCGACATCTCGTCGGCGCGTAGACCGGATGGTGCATCGCCACGATCTTCCAGCGCGCATTCGACCGCTGCAGCGACTCGGCAAGCCAGCGCAGCTGGGGATCGTCTGTTCCCTGCGCGAGCCTCGTCTGCATACTGCCCAGCGTATTGGAGTCGACTACGAATACCTCGACGAGAGGCGACTCGGTCGGCTGCGGGGGGGGGCTGTCGCTGCCACCTTCCCTGCGCCATCCCGGCGACTGTCGCTCGATCTCGACAGAGTAGTAGCGGAAGCCGTCGACATATCCCAATTCGGGCGTCTCCACCTGCGATTCCACCGAGCATCGTGGCGACAGCCCGTAGGCGGATTCATCGCGGGGAACGGGCCGCAGGCCCGAGTCGGTGCAATTGTCCAGATCATGGTTGCCGAGCGCCGCGTGAACCCTCACGCCATCGGAAAGCACGCCGCGGTACACATTGAGAAACCTGTCGGCGATGTACTGCGGGCTCCGGTATCCGTAGACGTTGTCCCCGAGCAGGAAGACGTGGGAAACCGGCACGGCCTCGGCCTGAAGGCGGATCTGCTCCGCGACCCGCGCAGCGCGGTCATCGCCGGTACCGGTGTCTCCGACGAAGATGAGCCGCGCGGCGGGGACGGTGTCTGCGAGGCGCGCGCCGAGCGCTGCTTCTCCAGGCGCTTCGGTAGACACCACGGCTACGGGCCCACTCGCGCAAGCCGCCACGGCCAAGACCATGAGGGTGCAGAAGGCGTACCGGCTCAAAACGGAGCGCCATGCCACTATTCGCGACTCTCCGGCCCCGGATAGACGGTCAGGATCCCTCTTCCCCCGCCGCCTTCGTCGGCAATGATCAGGGCGCCATCCGCGGCGAAGGCGATTCCTTCGACCTGGCGATGCCATCCGGCCGTAAACCGCCTGGCTGCCACGACTTCACCGGCCGGCGTCACCTCCGCTATGGCGCCTGGACGCGCCGCCACGACGTAGTAGTTCCCGGACGTCGGGTGTTGCTCGATTCCCGATGGACGATACCGGCCGGATCCGATGTGCCGAGCGAAGTCGGCAACAGGCATCACGGTGGACGCATCGGCGTTGACGCGTTCCTGGTCAATGGACCAGCGAAACATGGCGACCTGGCCAGCCAAGGCGGCGCTGCGGGCATCCTTGCACATCAGCACCAGCTCCCGGCTGGCCGCGTCATACGCCAGTCCCTCGACCTCGCAGGCGAGCCCGACACCGGTGTCGTGGACGCGAAAGCGCACGGACTCGCCGGATGCCCCTTCCGGACTCTCGTAGAGCCTGCCGGCACTCGTGACCAGGTAGATCCGGCCGTCGGCCACAGCAATGCCCTCGAAGTCGTCGGCGACCGGCCCCGCTGCGTCCGCCAGTTGGAATTCCTTCACAGTCGACTGGTCACGATAGTCGATCTCGAAGACAACACCGACCTCGTCGTTGTGGGCCAACAGCCGGTCGTCGCTGGTCATTGCCAGACCGGAAATCTCCCGGAGTCGCCGTGGCAGCTCCCAGCGCGCTGCGGGCTCCGCTTCCAGCGAGTAGTCCTCCAGAGACACTCCGACCCGCGGCACCTGGGACGTCCAGCCGTGGTCCGGCGCCGCGGGGACAGTGCTCGTCAACAACACCAGACAAGAGGCTCTGCGGCAAAGCAAACCCGAGCCGCGCCACCGCCGTGTTGCCGTCGCCATCGGCTTGCCGCCACCCATGGCTATTCCGCTTTGGGCTCCTTCCCGGACGCTTCGGCCCCATCGGGCACCCCTTCAGCCCCCGCTCTCTCGGGCGGAACGATTCTCCACCCGGAAATCACGACCGGCTCCGCTCCAAAATCGCTTTTCCACACCGCCAACGCGATCGCGACGAAAATGAGCGACGACAGGTAGGCGACCGTGGTGAGCTGTGTACCAGCCGCGAGGCCTATCCCGATGGCCATCAGCATGTAGACGGCGTCCATCGGCTCCTTGATCGTGGCCCGGAAGCGAACCGCGGCCACGATTCCCGCGAGGCCGAAAGCCAGCGGCAGACTGCCCTTGACCAGGAACACGACGAGCGCGATCGCGATCGGAGTCACGAGCAGCGCGTGGATGAACGACTGGTTGTACTTCTTTTTCGGGCGCGTCCATCCGTAGACCCAGGTCATCGGCAGCGTCACGCCGAAGGCAAGGGTCAGGGCGACAACCACCGGGACCGTGTTGGATGGGTCGATCAGCAGGTTGATTCCCTCCTGATCAACCAACCGAAGGAGTCCCTCCTGTATGCCCCCCAGCAGGGCCGGAACGTCCAGGCCGGCATCGGCCAAAGTGCCTATCAGGAAGCGGTCCCGCTCCTGGGAGACATAGTAGCGCATTTGCGGCAGGAACCGGAACGCGGCGGCAAGAAACACCAGCATGGACAGATAGTAGATCACAAGACGCACAATGATGTTGTTGCGCATGCATTGCCCTCCCTTCGCTAGAACATGGGGCCGGCGCGGAAATAGAAGCTTGTTCCGTCACGGCCTTTCATCGCCGCAATGCTCAGGGTCGTACGGTGCCTGAGGAGTGACATGAAGAACCCGCCACCCGTGCCATTGTGCCAGTCGTCGTCATCGGACGGATCTCCGGAATAGTAAACCCTGCCCACGTCGGCGGCTCCGAACACACCGAACTCTCCGGGTACGACGACATCGATACTCGCCAGTGCGAGCCGAAGTTCGGCATTCGCGTAGAGCGATGCCTCTCCCGCAAAGCGGTTTTTGTGCAGCCCACGCACGGGGCCTTCCCCCCGGCTTATGCCGAAACGGCCGGGACCGCCCAGAAACGCGCTCTCGTGAAAGGGAAAATCCCCCCACAGCTTCTTCCCGCCCACTCTCAGGGCCAGGGTCGGACGGGTCGGCATGCGTGCCGTCAGGTATGTCCGCGCCTCTCCATCCACGCTGCCGAAAGCCGATTCCACATCCCAGACCGCCGGATAGCCGGCCGCAGTCACCCTCGCGAAAAAGCCGCGCGTGGGGTACACGGCGTTGTCACGGATGTCGTACGCCATTTCGCCCTGTGCACCCACCTGTCCGAAGGAGCCCGTGCCGTAAAGCGGTCTATCCAGCGAGCCGATGTAATTGTCCCTGTTCGCGTCCAGGGGCGTGTCCGACCACTTGACAACCGGCCCCAGATTGACGGAAACCTCCGACCGCAGCGGCCGCGGCTCCTCTCCGGACTCATCGACATCCTGCACGATGCGCTGAAACTCGAAGGCCGGTGCGAAAACGAAGTTGCTCTGCTCGATCTCATAGAAGGCGGACGGATTCTCCAGCCCGATGTCGTTGCCGAAACCCCTGAATCGGACCAGGTCGAAGCCGGAGTATTCCAGGGCCAATCTCGCGTCGACACCGGACCAGACGTGGCGAAACACACCGACATACGACGCAAAGGGCTTCATGCCCCGCGTGGCCACCCCGATGGAAAAGGAATGCCGGGAGGCGAACGGATCCTTGCGGAATCCGAAGCTCGTCCGGTGATGTCGCAATCGCACGAGCGCACCCAGATCTGAGTCTGCCCAGATGATCGGGTAGGTCCCGGCTTCACTGCCCCAGTCCAGTGCATTCCTGGACGTTGTTGTCGCGTTTTCGGGCCGCCACGGTTGCGCCGTCGCCGGGGGACGCTCATAGCGGCGTTCGTCGATTCTCGCGCCTCCGCCTTCCACGAAGACGTTGTCGCCTCGGGCATCGTAGAAACGGGTCTTCGAGGCACTGGCGCCGGAGGCGTTGGTGAACGAGTCACTCCCGCCACCACCGTCGATGCGCACGGTGATCCGTCCGTCCGCGCCCAGCACTTCGGCCCGATCGGATCCACCCCGGAGATACAACCGGATTTCGTCAGTTTCGGCGGATCGGAACGTCCGCTCGAAATAAGGTGTTTCCACTTCGTCGCCGGACTCTCCGGCGACACTGATGCTGACTGCGAGATCTCCGTTGGCCAGATGCTCCAGACGGGCGTATTCGTCCTCGTCGGTTGCCTGGATCTCGACCTCGCGGGTGATCCACTCGTAGTATCGGGTGACGTAGTCGGGCAGCCCGTCGCGCCTCCCCTTCAGGGACTCCTCGATGTACTCGCCGACGAACGCGTAGTACGGTGCGGGAAGGCGTCTGACCGCGTCTTCGATCACGGGATCCCCGAGTTCCGCGCGGAACTCTTCCACGACCTCGTCCCACGCAGCCTTGTCGAGTTCGGCCAGGAGTTCCCGGTCCAGCTCCCAACCGCTGGTCGTCAGGCCCTCCAGGCTCGGATAGGTGTCCTTGAACTGGATGACCCTCGGGAACACACCGCGGATCAGCATCATGGCGACGCCGCCATAGTGAATGAACGCCTGGTCGCGGTCCTCAGGTACCGGGAGCCAGATGTAGCATTCGCCATCGGGGAAACGCGCCCATCGCCATTGCCCGGGATGACGGTCCTTGTCGCCAACGAAAAAGTCCATCAATCTCGCCTTGAGGAAGCCCCGTGCATCCACCTGCTCGCACGCGCTTTCCTCAAGGGCATCCAACAGGGCTTCCGACCCGCTGACCCTGCGTGAACCGGAGAATCCGGGCGTATCGTCCGGGCCCTCCGATGGGTGCACCTGCAGCGATCCGATCAGGCCGGCATATCGCTCCCGGTATTCCCCAAGCCTCGGATCGTCCGGAATGACAACCAGGCTGTGTTTTGAATGGAGGATCCCGGTGGCTTCCATGAGCGGATCGACAATCAGGGCGCCCGTCGGCAACAGCGCGCTGATCATGTCGTGGATGACATTGCTCACGACCGAGTTCTTGATTTCGTCGGCCAGCCTCCTCGTGGGATCCTTGTCGAGCGAGCGAACCGTGTACCGGACGCCGTCCTCGCCGGTGAAGTGGAGAGAAATGGACTGTCCCATTCCGCCGGTTCGCAGCGGCGTCAACCCGCCGCCGACGCTGTCGAGGTCGAGAACCGGGATCTCGATGGCGGTGGTCCAGAGGTCCCGGTAGTTGTCGCCGTAGAACCAGCGGTCAAACGGGCTGGCCCCGAACCGTTCCCCGGGAACCACCAGGTGCGTCCTTGCACCTTGCGGCGGGACCGAACGGGCAATCCTGGACCCTGCCGCCGGTGGGTCCTCCTCCTCCTGAGACGCGGCCGCGCCCGGAATCAGCAGCGCGGGCACCAGCGCCGACAGCACCGCTCGCCGCCTGGAAATCGCGACCCGCGAACATCCGTCAGTGGCGCACATGACCATTCCTCGCTGGAGGGTGGCCCCCCTGTGAGCGGAGGACTATACGGGGAACGAGCATCACGCAGCAAGTTAAAAGCCCCCGGGGGCGGTTCGCCGCAGACGTGTCTCGATGGTACTATCGGGCAGGCACCGCGATCAGCGCCGCCTCCACCCAAAAAAGGGGAACCCCGTGCGCGAGCAATGGAGCAGCAGAGTCGGGTTCATTCTTGCCACGGCCGGTTTTTCGGTCGGGCTGGGAAACATCTGGCGGTTCCCCTACCTGGCCGGCGAGAACGGGGGCGGCGCCTTTCTGCTCGTGTACGTGGCGTTCGCGATCCTCATCGGAATCCCACTGATGACCGCCGAAATCAGCCTCGGCCGAAGGGCGCAGCTCACACCCATCGCGGGAATGCAGCAGCTGACGGGATCGAGAACCAGTCCGTGGAACCTGATCGGCTGGTTCGGGATCTTCTCGGCCGTGCTGATCACGTCGTACTACGTGATGATCATCGCCTGGATGACGGCCTACTTCGTCATGCTCCTGGGCGGCGGCGGCATGGGTCAGTCGCCGGAAGAGACCCGCGCCACATTCGACACCTTCATCGGCAACCCCGGGCCGGTTCTGGGCTACGCGCTGCTCGTCACGCTTCTGATTGCGCTCGTCGTGAGCCGCGGGGTGGCAAAGGGCGTCGAGCGCTACGCCAAGTTCCTCATGCCGCTGCTTGTGCTAATCCTGGTGGCGCTGGCCGTGCGGGCGATGACGCTGCCCGGGGCCGGGGCCGGCCTGGCCTGGTACCTCACGCCCGACTTCTCGGCCATGCGACCGTCGTCCTACCTTGCCGCGCTCGGGCAGGCGTTCTTCTCGATCGGGATCGGCATGGCGGCGGCCTTCGGGCTGGGCAGCTACCTGGACCGGCGGGACAGCGACGTGCCCGGTAACGCTACCCTGGTCGTCGCCTTTGACACCTGTGTAGCGGTTGTCGCCGGACTGGTACTCTTCCCCGCCCTGTTCGCCTTCGGTATGAATCCGGACCAGGGCGCGGGCCTGCTCTTCGTGACGATGACCTCGCTCTTCCAGCAGATGCCCGGCGGCGTGGTCTTCGGCGTCGCCTTCTTCTTCCTGATGATCATCGCCGGCTTCACGTCACAGGTCGCGGTCTTCGAAATCCTTGTCTCGTCGGTTGTGGACTCGCTGCGCATGACCCGCGGGAAGGCGGTGCTCCTCTGTGCCGTCGGATCCTTCGTCGTCGGAATCCCGGTCATCATGTCACAGGGTCCCTGGTCGGAGATCCACATCCTCGGAATGAACTTCTTCGACTTCGCCGACACCGTCTCGAGCGACTACATGCTTGCGGCGGGGGGCCTCCTGGTCTCGCTGTACATCGTGTCGCAGTGGGGGTGGAAACGGTTCCAGGACGAAGCCAACCGGGGGGCCGGGCAGGTCCGGGCGGGCGCCGCGTGGGGCTTCCTCTTCCGCTACATCATCCCCGTCGCGGTCGCGCTCGTGCTGCTCGGCGGCTTCGGCGTCGGAGCCGGCAACCCGCCGCTCTTCCTGGGCTGCGCGGCCGCAGTCATCGTGGTCTATGCCTTCTTCCTTCGACGCTTTCCTGCATAGTCAGGGCTTCGTACTCCTCGACGGCGGGCTGGCGAGCGAGCTCGAGCGCACGGGACACGATCTCAACGACCCGCTCTGGTCCGCGAAGATCCTCCTCGAAGATCCCGCCGCAATCGAGGCCGTTCACACCTCGTATCTTCGGGCCGGCGCCGATTGCGTGATCACGGCCACGTACCAGGCGACGTTCGAGGGACTCGCCGCGCGGGGCGTGACCCACGCAGCAGCCGAAGCCGTCTTCCGGGACGCGGTCGACCTGGCGGTCCGCGCACGCGACCGCTTCTGGGCCGACGAGGCAAATCGCCGGCGGCCGGCCCGCGCACCCGCCGGCGCGCCCGCCTCGCCCGCCACGCAGTCCACGGCACGCACCCGTCCCCTCGTCGCGGCCAGCATCGGTCCCTACGGCGCCCTCCTCGCCGACGGATCCGAGTACCACGGCAACTACGGCATCGGCGCGGCCGCGCTCGCCGACTTCCACCGCCCCCGACTGCACCTCCTCGCCGACACCCCGGCCGACATCCTCGCCTGCGAGACGATCCCGTCGTTCCCCGAGGCGCGCGCGCTGGCGGCGCTCGTCGAGGATTCGACCGACAAGCCCGCGTGGTTCACGTTCACGTGCCGCGACGATGCCCACCTGAGCGACGGGACCCCGATCGCCGAGGTGGCGGCATGGGCCGACGAGGCCGGGGGCGTCGTGGCGACCGGCGTGAACTGCACGCCCGCGCGCCTGCTGCCGCCGATCATCCGCACGCTGGCCGCCGCGACGACCAAGCCGGTCGTCGCCTACCCGAACGGCGGTGGCGAATGGCTCCCCGAGACGAAGACGTGGGGCCGCGCCGACGACGCACCCGATTGGGCCGAGGCGTGCCGAAGCTGGGTCGCGGCGGGCGCGGTGGCGGTGGGGGGATGCTGCCGCATCGGGCCCGAGGCTATCCGGACGATGCGGTCCGCGCTTGCCCACGGGGCGCGGGAGTCGCACACTACGGCGCAAGGCGTCCCCAACGCAGGCAGCCCACGAGAGGCAACCGCATGAAACTCGCCGTGATGGCCTGGCGCAATCTGTGGCGATACGGGCGGCGAACGCTCACGACCATCGGGGCGATGACGCTGGCGCTTCTCACGCTGATCGTGTGGACGTCCTTTGTGCAGGGATTCCTGCGCGACCTGGAGACCACGGTCGTCGAGGTCGAGATCGGCGACATGCAGGTCTACCCGCCGGACTACCGCACCCAGCCATCGATTTTCGACCGCATCGGAGCCCCCACCGAGCTCGTGGACACCCTGGGCGCCATGGGTTTCGACGCTTCGGCGCGCCTTCTGGCGGGCGGGCTGGCGGCTGCCGGGGACGCGTCAGCGGGCGTTTCGCTCCGGGGCGTCGAAATCGACCAGGACGCGCGGGTCAGCGTCGTATACGACCGGGTCGCGCAGGGCAGCTGGCTCGATCCTTCCGACCCCGCCGGGATCGTCATCGGTGGCAGGCTTGCCCGCACGCTGGACGTGGGTTTGGGGGATGAGGTCGTCCTCCTCAGTCAGGCCACCGACGGAAGCATGGCGAACGATCTGTACCGGGTACGAGGGATACTCGCGCCGTTCAGCGAGGCGACGGACCGGAGCGGAGTCTTCCTTGTGCGCCAGGCCTTCCTCGACTTCTTCGTCCTCCCCGGCGGCGCGCATCAGGTGGTGGTGCGCAACACCGCGGACCAGCCCCTCGACAGCTCGGCCGCCCGGATCCGGGCCGCGGCACCCGGTCTCGATGTCCTGACCTGGCGCGAGCTCTTCCCGACGCTGGCCACCATGCTGGACTCGGTCGAGCAGAGCATGTACATCCTCTTCATGATCGTCTACCTGGCGATCGCGATCCTCCTCGTCAACGCGACGCTGATGGCCGTCTTCGAGCGCATCAAGGAGCTCGGACTCCTCAAGGCCGTCGGTCTTTCGCCGACGAAGGTGATTCGCCTGATCCTGTGGGAGGGCCTGTTCCAGGCCATGCTGGCCGCCGCGGCCGGGCTGATCCTCGCGGTCCCCCTCCTCTACTACGTCACCCGGGTGGGGATCGACCTGGCGGCACTCGGCGGTCAGATCTCGATAACGGGGATCGGTCTCGACCCGGTCATGCGGGGTGTCGTCAACCCTGCGATCATCGTCGGTCCGTTGAGCGCAATGTTCTTTATCGTGCTGCTGTCGATGCTCTACCCCGCGTTGAAGGCCGCGCGGATCCAGCCGGTCGAGGCCATGCGGCATCAGTGAATCGTGATTGATATTGAAATGATATCATAATGCTATCGCTTGTGAGGAGGCAATGAAAAAGACCAGCTTGTGGCTGATGGCCTGGCGCAATCTGGGCCGGAACCGCCGCCGAACCCTGCTGACCCTCGCGTCGATCGCTTTCGGCGTCTTCCTCGCGATCTTCTCCATGGCGTCCCAGGACCGGAACTGGCAGGACATGATCGACCTGGGCGCGCGCATGGGCGGCGGGCACGTGACCCTGCAGCACCCCGAATACCTGGACACCCCGAGCCTGTCGCGGACCGTCACCGGAACGGGCACGCTCATCGAAGCCGCTTTCGGTGACCCGGATGTCGTTCGCGCCGTCGAGCGCCTCAGCGGCCAGCTGATGGTGAGCACGGCGCGCGAGAGCTACGGGGCCTCCTTCATCGCGTTCGACCCGGATTCCGAGGACGTCACGACCCTGTCCTACCTGGAAGCCGTGTCCGAGGGCGAGATGTTCGCGGCCGACGATCCCACCGGGATGGTCCTCGGCGCGCAACTGGCGCAGAACCTCGGGGCGGAGCTCGGGGACAGGGTCGTCTATACGGCCAGTGACCGCAGCGGCGAGATCGTGGCGGGCCTGGGGCGGGTGCGGGGGATCCTCCGCACCGGCTCCCCGAGCATCGATGTCGGGATGGTCCTGCTGCCGATCGAGGCGGCGCGCGGGGTGCTCGGCTTCGCCCCCGACCAAGCGACCCAGGTGGCCATCTTCATCGCCGACCACCGCAGGTCGGAGGCGCTGGCCGTCCGCCTTCAGGAGCAGCTTGGCAACGAGGTGGCCGCAATCCCCTGGTTCGAGGGCCGCCCGGACCTCTACACCTTCATCGCCATGAAGGTGGGCGGCGGCGTCATCATGATCGGCATCATCGCGCTCATGGTCGCCGCGGGCATCTTCAACACGGTCTTCGTCAGCGTCATGGAGCGCCTGCGCGAGTTCGGCATCATGATGGCGGTGGGATTCAGTCCCGCCAAACTCTTCCGGCTGGTCGTCTACGAAAGTGTGTGGCTCGGGGTGATCGGCCTGGTGCTCGCCGCGGTGCTGACCATCGGCCCCTATCTGTACCTCAGTCGGGTCGGTATCGACATGGGCGCCATGCTCGGCGACAGTCCCACCGAGATCTCGGGCGTCGCGATGGCGACCCAGCTGAGTTTCGGTATCTACCCCGAGAACGCCCTCCGCATCGTGGCCCTCGCCTTCATTGCGGTGGTTCTTGCGGGCATCTACCCGGCGTGGCGGGCCGGCCGTGTCGAGCCCGTAGAAAGCATCAGGCTCGAATGATGGCTCATACAATCGAAAAGACGCATCCGAACGGCCAGGCGGTCGTCCGACTGGACGGCGTATCGAAGGTCTATCACCAGGGGACGGTCGACATTCATGCTCTGCGCGGCCTGGATCTCGACATCCATGAGGGTGAATTCACCGCGCTTGTCGGCCCTTCCGGATCGGGGAAGACGACGACGCTGAACCTGGTCGGCGCTCTCGACACGCCCACTTCGGGTTCGGTATTCGTCGATGGCCGGGAGCTGGGGGCCATGGGCCGGAAAGACCTCAGCCGGCTCCGGCGCGATCGGATCGGCTTCGTCTTTCAGTCCTACAACCTGATCCCGGTCCTTACTGCCTACGAGAACGCGGAAATGGTGATGTGGGTGAAGGGCGTGCCCGCGGCCGAGCGCAGGGAACGCGTCATGGATCTGCTCCGCTCGGTCGGGTTGGAGGGGTTGGAAGACCGTCGGCCCACCGAACTCTCGGGGGGCCAGCAGCAGCGGGTCGCGATCGCACGTGCCATCGCGGCCCGTCCGGCCATTGTGCTGGCCGACGAACCCACCGCCAACGTGGATTCGGAGACGGCGGAGAGCCTGATCACCCTCATGGAACGGCTGAACCGCCAGGAGAACGTTACGTTCCTGTTCTCCACGCACGACTCCCGCGTCGTCGAAAGGGCGCGCCGGGTCATCCACATGGTGGACGGGCGCATCGAACGGGACACGGCGTAGCGGTTCCCCCTCCGCAGCCGAACCCTTAGCTTCATCACCCACGGGACGTGGCGCAGTCCGGTAGCGCACCTGAATGGGGTTCAGGGGGTCGCCG
>JAPPGZ010000026.1 GCA_028874905.1 Gemmatimonadota bacterium | reverse complement strand
CGTACCAGCGCTCCGACCTGCTGGAGCGCCGCGCCGTGGTCATGCAGGCGTGGAGTGAGTACGTCGCGTCGCGATAATCCGCCGCGCCGGGGCTGGCTCACGCCCTTCGGGGAAGGAAAAGCACTCAGTTGTGAAACTGCAACCGCGCTCGTAGGTATTCCATCCCTCGGTCGCCCTTGACACGGTTACAGGCCCCGCAGAGGAGTTGCAGGTTCTCGATGTGGTCGGTGCCGCCCTTCGCCTTCGCGATGATGTGATCGACTTCGAGATGCCGAACCATGAAGTGCTCAGAGCATCCTGCACAGAACCCGCTTTGTTGTCCGTACAGCACATTACGGTGCGTTCTGGGAGGCGGGAGCGTGCCAAGGTCGGTGCGTTTCGGGATGTCCGTCCTCGCTACGATTTGCCCGAAGACGCCGTGCTGTTCCCGGAGCCGGTCGCCGACCAGCTTCACAGCGAGCGGGGACACGTCCACGCCCGCCCACTCCCGACCCAGCGTTTCAGCGGCAACCATGGTGGTGGCGCATCCGCAGAACGGGTCCAACACCATGTCACCGTTGTTGCTTGAAGCTCGGATGACCCGTTCCAGCAGCGCGAGCGGTTTCTGGGTGGGATACCCGGTGCGCTCCTTTGCGTTCGGATTGATCACCGAAATCTCCCACCAGTCCGGACAGGGTACCCCGGCCTCTTCGTCTGTGGACGTGGCCTTCCGGATTCCATGCTCGAACACGGCCTGTTGCCTCTTCCCCTTCCACCGCTTGAGAGTCCCCGCCGATGGTGACAGGTACTGCACGTTGAATGGACGCGCGCCGGATGGTTCCCGCGAGTAGAAGAGGAGGATGTCGTGGTTGCGGACGAACTGCCCAGCCGCGACAGCCCATTTCCGATAGCACCAAGCGATCTCGTTTCGGAAGTTTTCACGACCAAAGACCGCGTCCATGACCAGCTTCAGGTAGTGGCTCATGGTTGGATCGCAGTGCAGGTAGATGGAGCCCGTGGGCTTGAGGACCCGGCGCATCTCAAGTATCCGGGCGGCCATGTAGGCCAGATAGCTCTTGTCGCTGTCAGTGATGGCGGCGAGCAGAACGCGGTACAGTGCCGGATGTTTCCCCTCCATGAGGTTGATCCACTCCGCGTCCACGTCCGACAGGCTCCAAGTGTCCCGGAACTCCGCGCCCGCCGCCTTGCTTCCGATCGGGGCGGCGTAGTTCGCGTTCGAGTTGAACGGCGGGTCCAAGTAGATCAGGTCCACCGATTCGCTGTTCATGCCCCGGAGTGCGTACAGGCAGTCAGCCGTCCAAACGGTTCGGTTCTTCCAGTTCGGCGTGGCCACCTACGTCACCAAATCCCCGGCACGGGAAAGGGCGAAATGCTCAACAGCCATCTCCTTGGCTCGGTCGCGGGCCTGCCACAGATCGTACGCCATCTGCATTCCGAGCCAGACTTCGGGCGTCGAGCCGAAAGCCTTCGACAGCCGGATCGCCATTTCCACTGACACCCCCGTGTGTCCGTTCAACAACTCAGAAAGAGCCTGTCGTGTGACGCCCAGTCCCTGGGCTGCCCGCGTCACGGTCAACCCCAACGGATCGAGGCACCGCCGCCTCACGATACCGCCCGGATGCGGGGGGTGGTGCATCGCCATGATCGATTCTCCTTCAATTGTAGCCCACCGCATCGTCTGCCGTGCAGTCCGGCTCTCGGCACATCGCCTTCAAGCCACGGTGGCGGAACCATGCGGACATCGCCCCCAAAGTCTAGCCTGTCGCCCGGCAGACGACAACTGGCCCCATGTTTTTTGCATCAGGACTGCTCCGTCACGATGGTCGAAGAGGTCCTATCCCCGGCGGTCCACACACATTTCGGGGTAGATACGGGCCGTGGAATGGCCCAGAATCGACGATCCCCGGTTCCCGAGGGGTAAGGGTAGGGCGGAAACGGGCCGTGCGGCAGGAGCAGCCGCCGTCGCCGAGGAGTACTGTGGTCGGCCCGTCCGCCCTCGCCGTCCATGAGGACGGGGAGCTTGGCGGCGACGGCCCGGTGGACGCTGTTCCGGGCGATGCCCGGTGGGACGTTTTCGCGGGTGCCCCGCGTGGCTGG
>JAPPGZ010000063.1 GCA_028874905.1 Gemmatimonadota bacterium | reverse complement strand
GTGCTCTTCGAGTTGCCCAGCGAGGAGATGGAGCGCCCGCTCATCGTCGACCGCGAGTTCGTGCGCACGCACCTGGAGGAGATCGCGGAGGACGAGGACCTGCGCCGATATATCCTGTAGGGGCCTGCGGAGTGACTCGCCGCAGCATTCGAGCGGCGATGCACCCGTGCCGGATCGCGGTGAATCAGACGGCTTCTACGGCCCAAGTGCCCCGATCGGTATCACTCCCACGCCGTCCGGCCTTTCGTAGCCGTATCCCCTCGCCACGATCACGCCCAGGGCCTGGGGTGGTCCGACCAGGCGGGGGTCCACGCGGTTACGAAGCCTGAGCAGATTGCGCGCGCCCTCCTCAACCATCCTCGGCCCGAGCTTGATCTCGAAGGCCGCCCAGCGCCCGTCGCGGGCCTGCACCACGGCATCCACTTCAAGGCGCCCGTCCTCCCGGTAGTGGAAGACCTCGGCGTCGGCTGCCTGGGCGTACACGCGGAGGTCGCGGACGACCATCGACTCGAAGAGAAGACCGAGGAACCTGAAGTCCCTGAGCAGTCGTCCGGGATCGGCTCCCAGAGCAGCCGCCGCCAGGGATGGATCGACGAAATGGCGGACCGGCCGCTTGCGCAGGACCGCCCGCGAGCGCAGGTGGGTTGCCCACGCCGGCTGGTTCTCGACGATCATGGCCCTCTCCAGGGCGTTGAGGTAGTCCGCGGCGGTGTGCGGCTTCATGCCCCCGTTGTCGCGGGCCCCCACGTCGGCGACGAGTCTGGATGTCGCGGCGGCGGTGCCGACATTGCGGGCCAGAGAACGCAGGAGCAGTCTCACGCGTTGTGGATCCCGGCGGACGCCATCCACCATGCGAATGTCCACACGGGCCACCTCGTCCACCTGGCTGCGATTCGCCCGCAGTGCGCGCGCAAGCGGCCAGTCCACGCTTTCGGGCCATCCTCCCCGGCAGATGAGCTCGGCGACCTCGCCGATGGGAATCGTGTGATCTCCGGCCCCGGGAGGATCTCCCGCAAGCAGGCGCGTCAACGAGACCGCGCCCGACGACCGTCCGGTTTCGTGCAGCGACATGGGGCGCAGGCGAAGCCGGACGATGCGACGCATTCCCGTGTGCCGGGTGGCGTCGTCCGCCGGGATGGCCGACCCGGTGAGGATGAACTGGCCGACGGCGCGCCGGTCATCGACGGCCCGTCGCACGTGGTTCCAGATCCTCGGCTCCAGTTGCCACTCGTCGATAAGGCGCGGCGGCGACCCTTTCAGCACTTCCGCCGGGTCGGCTTCCGCGAGATGCCGGGCGTCCTCGTCGATGTCGAGCAGGACTTCGCTCGCTGCAAACTCCCTCGCGGTCGTGGTCTTGCCGCAACCCCGCACGCCCTCGATCACCACACAACCGGTCGCGTGACGGAGTTCGCGCATCTCCCGATCCACGGTCCTGGGAAGGTATCGTCTCATTGATGGGTCCGGCGGAACAGGAATTCGTGCTTCGGGAAGAGTCGCGCGTCCACCAGGAAACTAGACTCGCCGGACTGACTCAGCAACCGGCAAACGGCAGAAACACGACATTGTAACCAGCAGAAATATAACGATCGCAACAGCATATATACGACACATGCGTCGGCATAGATATGCATATCCTGCCGAATCGCCGTAGCCCTCCGATGCCACCAGGGATGTTTCTCCAGGGGCGCTGCGGGCCCGGATCAGGCCTGATGTGGGCTGGGTCGTGCCGATCGCGCGGGCCGACGGCGGCTCCGTGCTCGACGTCGGGCGCCGCCGGAGGGCCCGTGGACCGGCGACTGCGAAAGGACTTCGAGACATGCAACGGCGGTGCCGCTTCCCCGGCACCGCCGCCCTTGGTAGCTTGTGGGCGCGTCTGCCAAAATGGCAGACTTCCTGGCCATCCTTCACCCGTCCTCCGATCCGAAGATCGCCTTCCCCGAGCCCATGAGCCCAGCCCGCAAGAAGGATTTTCTGTCCCTCCGGGATTTCACCTGCGACGAACTGACCTCGCTGCTGGAACACGCCCGGCGCCTGAAGGCCGGAGAGGCTCCGCGCGCGCCGCTTCGGGGCAAGTCGCTGGCGATGGTTTTCCGCAAGAATTCCACCCGCACC
>JAPPGZ010000014.1 GCA_028874905.1 Gemmatimonadota bacterium | reverse complement strand
GGTCGATCTTCCAGTACCACTGCGTGTAGGTCGAGAGCGGCAGGTCGATCCGGGCCAGTTCGCGGGCCACGTTCTCGCCCACCAGCCAGCCGTAGTCGTCCGCCGCGCGCGACCGCACGTCCTCCCAGCGGCGCATCGCTTCGCGGTAGAACTCGGGGCTGACGGAGCCCGGCGCGCGCCCCTGGTTGCTCGTCGCGCTCTGCAGCGAGAACTGGTCCTGTTCGGGGCTGTAGAAGAGGAGCGGCATGAGGCTATACCTGCCGCTGTATTCGTTCACGGAGTTGTGCGTCACGATGCCGTTGGCGACGAAGTTGTGGTGAGGGCCCTCCACCTCGAGATCGTAGGTCTCGCGTTCCCCCACGTACTCGAAGCGGGCGACGCGGACGAGTTTGGCTTTGTCGAGCCGGTTCCACGGGATGCGAGGCCGCGGAACCCACTCGGCCTTGACCGGTGGGCCACCGAGTCGTTCCACGAAGTCCAGTTCACGGCCGGCGATCGACCGGTGGCAATGGCCGCACAGAGTCGTGAGGTTTGTGGGATCTCGGGCCCGATCCAGATCGGCCCAGACCGGCACGATGTGGTGGCAGTGCAGCTCAGATGCCCTCTCTTTGCATAGCTGGCACGTCCAGCCATTCCGTGCATGGATCTTGGGGGCGACCTGCGTAGTCCATCGTCCGATCGCACTTCGATCCGTGGAAACGCCGCCCCGCCAGAAGTTCGACGCTGCACCGCCGCGCGACGCCCGGTTGGCTCTCAGAAAGTCCTCCGATGGTGCACGGGGGCCCAGTCGGTATGTCTTCCCCTTGTTCCAGGGCTGAGTCCCCTTCTGGAATGATCCCCGGCCCGGCTCTGTGAGCCTGTAGTGACGCAGCCAATGCCGTATCGTATGCGTGGTGACGGCACACGCTTCCGCCAAGTCACTCAACGAGCGCCGGTGCCCTCGGTATTCCCGTTGCAACCAAACAGGATCCTGATAGAGCGCGGGCCGCCTCTCCGCCGCCCCATTCACATGCACGAAGTAGTCGCCATGCCGCCACACCGCGCGTCCGCCCGTCTCCCGCACCCCGGTGGCTCCCCGTAGCGTGTCCCAGCCCCCGGCAAACAGAAACCGGTGATCCGCCGTGGATTCGATCGACTTGCCGTCTTCCAGGATCATCCTGAAGACCGGCTTCACCCCGTTTCGGTACACGTCCACAATGCGCGTGTGCTGCAACGCGAGCGTGTCCTCGTCGACCTGTCTCAGCTTCATCCGCTTGACGCGGTCGCGGCGGAAGAACGGGTTGCGCTGCTTGTCCGGACATCTGTTTCGCGTGGGCTGAAAGCGTCGCCAGATCTCTTCGACGGGCAGCTTGTACAGCTGGCGCCGCCCTCGTGACGCCGCACCCGGCAAGTCGAAGTACACCTCAGTGCCCTCCGCCAGACACGCCGTCCGGTGCCGTATCCACTGCCTCGCCACGAACATCGGCATCGCGCAGTGGAACTTGAACTCGACCATCTCCGACGGTGTCGTGTGCAGATGGCGGCGCAGATACCGGATCAGCCCCCGCGTCGCCGAGACCTTCCGCGTGCCGTAGCCGTAACTCACCCGCGCCGCCCGCTCCACCGAGTCGTCGGTCCCCATGTAGTCCACCAGCGCCACGAAGCCGTGGTCGAGGACGGGGAAGTAGCCGCCCAGGATCTCTTCGGCAGCGGGGACGGTCGGGCGGCGGGTGGGGTGCGAGTCGCGGGCCATGGCAACAAGCTAACCCGGTGCCGCCGAATCGGGCGAGACGCGGTTGCGCCCCCTCGCGGGCCGGACTATCGGTACCTGCACCACTCGCCACACACGAGGATCCCATGCAACTTCGCGCCCCGATGAATTGGTCCGTCTCCACCGCCGCCGCAGCCGCCTGCATCATCCTGCTGTCATGCAACCCGCAGGCCACCCCCACCCCCGGCGGCATGGTCACCGGCACCACGGGCGCGCAGGCCATAGACGGCGGCGTCGAGATCCTCAAGGCCGGAGGCAGCGCCGCCGACGCCGCGATGTCCACCGCCCTCACACAGATCTGCATGGCGGCCGGCTCGTGGGTCAGCTACGCCGGCCTCATGACGATGGTCTACTACGACGCCGAGAACGACGAGGTCCACAACCTGAACGCAGCCTACAACACGGTCGCCGCGGAGACCGATCCCCTGACAATCCCCGGAATCGACCTGGCCGGCGGCTTCGGCGGTTTTGAGGCCGAGCCCAACGGCCGCACGGTCCTCGTTCCCGGCTTCATGAAGGGCGTCGAGGCCGCCAACGAGCGCTTCGGCAAACTCCCCTTCGCGGACCTGTTCACGTCGGCCATCGCGTGTGCCGAAGATGGCTTCGAGTACCAGGAAGGCAACGCGGGTCAGTATGCATTCAGGGAACAAGTGTTGAGTCGTCTGCCCGAAACGAAGGCAATCTTCACAAGGGCGGACGGATCGCCCTACGAAGCCGGCGACATGTTCACCCAGCCCGCATTGGCCGAAACGCTGCGCGTGGTGGCCGAACAGGGCGCGGACTATATGTACAGGGGTCCCTGGGCGGAGAAGCTCGTCGAGATGGTCGGCGACATCGGCGGGCGGATGACCGTCGAGGACCTCGCCAACTACGAGGTCGTCTGGAGCGAGCCGGCCCGCGGCAGCTACCACGGCTTCGAACTGTACGCCCACGGGAGCCCGGCGGAAGGCGGCATCGGCCTGATCGAGGCCATGAACCTGGCGGAGTTGGCCGGCGTCTCCGACCACGGCCACTACGGCGACTCGCCCGAGGCGCTCTTCTGGCTGACCCAGATCGCGCGGCCCGGCCTCACCTTCGCGATCGGCGGCAAGGAGGCCGCGGACGGGATCGCGGCGATGATCGGCGCCGACCTCACCCACGAGACCCGGGTCCGGAAGGAGACCTCGGCCAGGCTATGGGGGGCGATCCAGGACGGATCCTTTCCCGGCGTGGTCGTCCCGGAGGGTGCCGCCGCACCGCACTCGGACGCCGTCGTCGCAATCGACCAGTGGGGCAACATCGCCGCGGTCGTGCACTCCATCAACACGGTGAGCTGGGGCACCACGGGCATCTTCGTGGACGGCATCTCGATCCCCGATTCGGGCATCTTTCAGCAGGGCATGATGGCCCAGATCGAGCCCGGCAGCCGCCTGCCCGACCCCACCAACCCGGGCCTGGTCCTGAAGGACGGCAAGCCGTTCATGGGATTCAGCTCGATCGGCTCGGGGCTTCACCAGCGCACCATCGGCGGCCTCATCAGCGTCCTGGACTTCGGACTGACCCCGCGCGAGGCGGTCGACAAGCCCGCGCTCGGCTCGTTCTCGTTCAGCGCGCTCGTGGAGGGCGCGACGGGCCCTGCCGCGCAGGAAGTGGGCGTTGGCGACTACCCGCCCGAGTTCATCGCCGAGGTCGAGGCGCTCGGCCAGCCGATCGAGGAGAACGATGCCACGCGCGGCTACTGGATCGCGATCATGATCGACCCCGAGACCGGCGACCTGCACGGCGCCTCGATCCGGGGGCTGGAGCTTGGCGGCCGGGCAGTCGGGTACTGAGGAGCGGCTTTCAACACGGAGGCAGAGATGAACAGGCGCAGTTTGGCGGCAGCGGCAGCGGCCGCAGCGACGATCGTAGCCCTGGTCCTGGGTTCAGGTTGTACCGACACCCCGCCCGGCGACGAGGACCAGTCCGGAAGCCCCGGGCCGGGTGCCTTCGAGATCCACGATTCGGAGGCCTTCGTGATGAGCTCGACGAACGTCGGTGACGACTTTCTCATCGCGGTCAGCCTTCCGGCCAGCTACGGCACGGGCGAGCAGTCCTACCAGCTCGTCTACGTGCTGGACGCCAACATCTCGTTCGGGATGACGGCCGAGATCGCCCGCCTGTTCCAGGTGGATCTGATCCGCCCGGGAATGCCCGAGATGGTACTCGTCGGCATCGGCTACCCGGACCCCACTCGCGCCGGCACCCTGCGCGCCCGCGACCTGACCCCGGAGGGCTCGCTGTCGGACGAACTCGACCAACTCCTCCGCTCCGCCCCGGTCTTCGACGGCCTGGGAGGCGCTGCCGCGTTCCTGCGCTTCATCGAAGACGAACTGCACCCGCGCATCGTCGCCGACTACCGCGTCGAGACGGAGGGAGCGGGATTCCTGGGCGACTCCTTCGGCGGGCTGTTCACGGCCTTTGCCTTCCAGCAACGGTCGCCCATCTTCGACCGTTACTGGATGGGCAGCCCCGGACTCCTTCCGGCGACAGAGCTTCTCGAAGGACTCCCCGCCGCGGTCGAGCAGGGGTTCGAGCGCGACACGCGGGTGTTCATCACGCTGGGCGAACTGGAGGAGGCGGGGCCGGTCGACATCTACCACGATCTCGCCGTGGGCACACGGCGCCTCATCGAGGTCTTCGAGGCCAATCCCGCCGACAATCTGACCGTCACCTGGAAGGTCTACCCGGACGCGACTCACATCACGACCGTGCCTCCCGCGCTGACGGACGCGTTCACGGCGTTGTTCATGAACTGAGGGGCCTGCCGAAACCGGTCCCGACTGGCGTCACCGTCGCGGTCCCGGGGCTCGCTAGCCCGGCGCTTGCGTCAGAATTGCGTAAAATACGCAAATTGTGTATTCTCCCGGCATGTCCAAGCCATCGATCTCTCCCAAGGGCCGCGCCGTCAGCGCCACGTACGCGGCAAGGAACTTCGCATCCCTGGTCAACCGGGTTCGGGAGGAGCGTGCGGCCTACGTCGTCGAGCGCAACGGAAAGCCGGTCGCCGAGATTCGTCCCGTGGAGGACCGCGTCGTGACCGTGCGCGAGTTCGTCGCGCTCTTCCCCGCAGACGCTCGCCGGCCTGCCGACGAAGAGTATCTGCGGTCAGTGGAGGAGGGGATCGCCTTCTTCAACCGGGCAGCGATCCCGGAGAGTCCGTGGGACTCCTGATCGATTCGAGCGTGCTGATCGCGGTGGAGCGCGGCCAGCTCCGGGCGGATGACGTTGCGGCAGCAGCCCGCCCGGACGAGTCCGTGGCGATCGCGGCCATCACCGCTTCCGAGCTGCTCCACGGCGTTCAGCGGCTCGCAGGGGCGCGGCGGGTCCGGACCGAGCGGATCGTCACACGATGGCTCGCGGAGCTTCCGGTCATCCCCTTCGACATCGAGGTGGCGAAGGTCCACGCGACCCTGGCGGCCCAGCACAGACGCCGTGGGAGACCGGTCGGAAGCCACGACCTGATGATCGCGGCGACGGCGGTGCATCTGGACTACCGGGTGGCCACGCGCGACCGCCGCAGCTTCGCGCGCATCGACGGGCTGGCAGTGGAGTACCTGTAAACCTCTTCACAAGCGCCGCGTCCGCGCCGCCTTTCGCCGTCTGCTCGCATCCAGTTCCCGCTTCCGCAGCCGGATAGCGTCCGGCGTGATCTCGATCAATTCATCGTCGTCGATGAAGTCAAGCGCCTGTTCCAGTGTCATGCGGAGCGGCGGCTCGAGGCGGACGTTCTCGTCGGCTGCAGCCGCGCGCATGTTGGTCAGCTTCTTGGTGCGGCTGATGTTCACGTCCATGTCGCCGGGGCGGGCGCACTTGCCCACGATCATGCCGCCGTAGCAGTCCAGCCCCGGCTCCACGAACATCGTACCCCGCTCCTGCAACCCGAAGATGGCGAAGCTCACCGCCTTGCCCGCTCGGTCGGCGACCATCGCCCCGCGCCCGCGCCCGCGAATCTCGCCCGCCCACGAATCCCACCGGTCGAAACGATGGTGGAGGATGCCGTCGCCCTTGGTATCGGTCAGAAACTGGGTGCGATAGCCGAAAAGCCCGCGCGCGGGGACGCCGAATTCGAGGCGGGTCGCGCCCGAGTCACCCATCGGCCTCATCGAGACCAGTTCGCCTCGCCGCCGGGCGAGCTTGTCGATCACCGTCCCGGCGAGCTCCGACGGCACCTCCGCCACGACCTCCTCGAAGGGTTCCAGGCGCGCCCCGTCGCCGCTGCGACGCGTGATCACCCGCGGACGCGACACCTGAAACTCGTAGCCCTCGCGCCGCATGGTCTCCATCAGGATCGTCAGGTGCAGTTCCCCGCGCCCGCTCACCGCGAACGTGTCGGGACGATCCGTCTCCTCGACGCGCAGGGCCACGTTGCGCTCCAGCTCACGGCGCAACCGGTCCCGCAGTTGCCGGGTCGTCACGTACTTGCCCGCCCGCCCCGAAAACGGGGAATCGTTCACGACGAAGTCCACCGAGATCGTCGGCTCCTCGACCGTGATGCCGCTCAGCCGCTCAGGGAAGCGCGGGTCGGTGAGCGTATCGCCGATCTCGACGCCCTCGGTGCCCGCCAGCCCGACGATGTCGCCCGCTCCGGCCTCCTCGATGTCGATGCGGTCGAGGCCGTTGAAGGTGTAGAGCCCGGTGATCCGCGACCCCTGCTGAAGGTTCGTGCGCGACGCGCCCCTGGAGGAGCGCCCGCCGGCTGCCGTAGGCGTTTCCGCGCGTGCCCCGGCTCCGGCGAGGCCATCCGCCGACGACAGCCGCAACACCCGCTGTCCCACCCTCACTGCACCCCGCTCCACCCGCCCGATCGCGATCCTCCCCACATACGACGAGTGGTCCAGCGTTGAGACCAGCATCTGAAACGGTTCGTCCGGGTCGACCGGCGGCGACGGGATGTGCTCGACCACCGCCTCGAAGAGGGGCGTCAGGTCGGTACCGCGTGCAGCGGGCTCTTCAGCGACCCAGCCCTCCCGGCCCACCCCGTAAAGGAAAGGCGAGTCGAGCTGCTCGTCGCTGGCCTCCAGGTCCATCAGCAGCTCCAGGACCTCGTCGTGCACTTCCTCGGTGCGCGCATCCGCGCGGTCCACCTTGTTGATCACGATCACCGGCGCCAGCCCGAGCGCCAGCGCCTTGCGCGTCACGAACCGCGTCTGCGGCATCGGTCCCTCGGCGGCATCGACCAGGAGGAGCACGCCGTCGACCATGCGCAGGATGCGCTCCACCTCACCGCCGAAGTCCGCGTGGCCAGGCGTGTCGACGATGTTGATCTTGGTGTTTCCCCACTCCACGGCGGTGTTCTTGGCCAGGATCGTGATTCCGCGCTCGCGTTCCAGCGGGTTCGAATCCAGCACCCTCTCCACCACCTCCTGCCCCGCCCGAAAGACCCCGGCCTGTCGGAACATCTGGTCCACCAGCGTAGTCTTGCCGTGGTCCACGTGCGCTATGATCGCGACGTTGCGCAGTCTCATCCGCTTGTCGGCGCCGGGTTCGGTCACCCGCTCCCGCTTACGTCCGTTCGCGTGAACGTGTACGTGCCGATCGGCTGGTCGGAGAACGGGCTGACCCCCTTGAGGTTCCTGATGGGCTGCTTGGGCGACGAGTCGGCGTTGGCGGAGCGGTAGGACGCCCCGTCGTCGGTGCCGGAGTCGTAGGGGTAGAGCACGACTTCCACCTCGTCGACCCACTGCCCGAACTCGTCCTGCAGCGACTGACCGGCCACGCCCACGAACCAGTCGGGACTGGGTGCGATCATCGTGACCAGCGTAATGAGGGGATGGTCCAGGCTGACGTGAACGCCCTCGATGGTCGTACTCGCCGGGCTGCCGATCCCGCGGCCGTTGATGACCGAGAGCGCGTTTCCGGGGATGTGCGCGCGGATCTCCCGGGTCAGGTTGCCGGTCCCGCCGGTCTCGGCCATCTGCTCGATGCCGGCGCTGGCGATCTCGCCCGAGGCCCAGAAGCTGACACTGTCGTTGTGAACCGCTCCGATGAGCGGGGAGAAGTGCGCGCCTGGCGGGAAGTCGGTGGGGTGCGTGGTCGCGCTCCAGGTGGCGTTGAACGTGACGCTGTAGACGGCGGTGTCCGACGGCAGCGGGACCTCCCCGGCGACGGCCTTGACCTCGGTGGAGACGCCGTCGGCGGCGGATGCGATGAGGGATTGAATGCCCGACACCTCGCCTAGCGTCCAGCTGGTGCTGGCCATTCCGGCCGGGTTGGTGACGGCCGACGGCGGATCGGCGGCACCGTGCCCCTCGGCCGCCGTGAAGGATACGGTGACGTCCGTGACCGGCGAGCCGCCCGCGTCGTCGACGCGCACGACGACGGGTTCGGGCAGCGCGCGGCCCGCGAGGCCCTCCTGGGCACCTCCAGACGTCACCTCCACTGCAGTGGGCACCTGCGCCACCGTGACCTGCGCCGTCGCACTGAGCGCCTCGGCGGCCGCCGTGAGGGTTCCCGACCCGTTCGCGACGGCGGTGACCTCGCCAACGAAGGACACCGTGAAGACCTCGTCGTCGCTGGTGGACCACGTAATCGGGGCAGCGAACGGGTCGCCGTACTGGTCGGTAACCGTCGCGGTGAAAGCGGCGGTCTCTCCAAGCGAGGAAAGCGTGGCCGATTGCGGCGAGATCGCGATCGCGGCCGCGCGCGGCGGATCGCGAACCGGCTCGCTTCCGGATTCGCCACAGGAGGCCAGTGCGAACAGGGCCAGGGCCGCGATGGTCGCGTGGCGACGTGGATGGTCAATCTGCATCGAATGCTGACTCCTACTGGTGGGACCGGCCGCAAAAGCTAGCGAGAATTCGAGCGCGGCGGCTACGGCTTCCCTTTGCGGTACACGGTGCGTGCAGCGGGGGTCCCGCTTGCCCCATCCAGCGGTTCATGGCATATGAGTGGGCGACTCCACGAGCACTCGAGCCCAGAGTATCACCATGTCGACCAGCTCCACCCCGTCCCGCCGCCGGCAGGGGCTCCTCCTTGCCACCGGCGCCGCACTCGTCACCGCCCTCGCCCTCTACGCCGCCACGCGGCAGCCCACCCTGACCGGCTTCACCGCCGACCGCGCCGAATCGCAACTGGCCTGCGAAGCCCGTTTCCTCGAACTGCCGAGCAGCGAGTCCTTCCGTGAGCATCTCCGCACGATCACCGCGGAGCCCCACCCGGCGGGGTCCGCCGCGCAGGCCCGCGTCGGCGAGTACATCGCGGGCGCCATGGAGCGCGCCCGGCTGGAGGTCACGAACCACCCCTATGATGTGTACCTCCCCGAACTCACCGACGACGTCGAAGTCCACATCGTTACCCCCGTGGCAATGCAGCTCTCCAATCGCGAACCCGCGCTCGAAGAGGACCGCTTCTCCGGCCACCCCGACCTGCTCAACGGCTGGAACGCCTTCTCCGGCTCGGGCGACGTGACCGGGGAAGTCGTGTACGCCAACTTCGGGCGCCGCGAGGACTACCTGGCGCTCGACTCGATGGGCGTTTCGGTGACCGGCAAGGTCGTGATCGCCCGTTACGGCGGGAACTTTCGCGGCTACAAGGTCAAGTTCGCCGAAGAGCGCGGCGCGGCTGGCGTGGTCATGTTCAACGACCCCGGATTCTCGCAGCTCGACGCCTACCCGGAAGGCCCGATGATGAACGGGCAGACGATCCAGCGCGGCTCCGTCCTGACCCTGCCCTGGACCGGCGATCCGCTCACCCCCTTCGTTCCCGCGCTGCCGCTTGACGGGGACACGCAGGTCGAGCGCCTCGATCCGTCCGAAGTCCCCCTCCACACCATCCCGGTGCTGCCGATCGGCTACGAGGCGGCGAGCGAGATCCTGTCGCGCATGACCGGCAGCGAAGTTCCGCCCGGATGGGACACCGGGATGGAGCTTGACCACCGTCTGACCGGCGGCCCGGACCTCACCGTGCGCGTGCGCGTCAACCAGCCCAAGAGGCTGACGCGGGCGACGAACGTGGTCGGCACCCTGCGGGGTACCGAGTTCCCGGACGAGTGGTTCATCCTGGGCGCGCACTACGACCCCTGGGGATTCGGCGCGATCGACCCCAACGGCGGCACGGCCATGCTCCTCACGCTCGCCGAAGCGCTCGGCGAACTCGCGCGGGACGGCGAGTGCGCTCCCCGCCGCTCGATCATGATCGCCCACTGGGACGCCGAGGAGTACGGGATCATCGGGTCCACCGAGTGGGTGGAGGAGTTCAGGGACGAGCTGGAAGCCAACGCGATCGCGTACATCAATGCCGACGCGGCGGTCTCGGGGGCCAACTTCGGGGGGTCGTCGTCACCGTCGCTCAAGGCGCAGATCCTCGGGGCGACCAGGGCGGTCACCTACCCCGAGACCGGCGAGCCGCTCTACGACTGGTGGTTCGAACGGGCACCCGCCGATGCCGACGAGCCGGCACTCGGCAACCTCGGCGGCGGGTCGGACCACGTCGCCTTCTACACCCATGCCGGCGTGCCCTCGGCGGGCCTTTCCTCGGGGAATCCCAGCGGCGTCTACCACTCGAACTACGACAACTTCTCCTGGTACGAGCGCTTCGGGGACAGCACGTTCGTCTACGGGCCGATGGTCGCCCGCGTTGACGGGATCCTGGCTCTGCGCTTCGCCAACGCCGACGTGCTGCCCTACGACGCAGCGCGCTACGCCACGGACACCCGCGCGCACGTGGAGACCCTGTACCGGGTCGCCGATTCGCGCCGACTCGAAGTGGACCTCTCGGCCCTGGTCGAGGCGAGCCGCGAGCTGGACGAGGCAGCCGCCGAACTCGTGGCCGCGCGTGACCGCTGGATCCGATCCGATGACATCGACCCCGAAGCCGCCGAAGCCGTCAACCGGGCGCTGATCGGGCTGGAGAAGGCCTGGCTGAATGACCGCGGCCTGCAGGGACGTCCGTGGAGCCGCTCCATCTACGTGTCACCGGACCCGTTCAGCGGGTACGCGTCGTGGATGCTGCCGGGGCTGCGCTACGAGATCGAGACCGACGACCGGGCCGACCTGCCAGGCTGGGAGCGAGTGTACGTGAACGCGATCGGCGACCTGGCGGAGCGGATGAGGACGGTGGCGGCGATGATGCGGTAGGGCGGTATCTCAGCCCACGAAAGGATACACGAACTTCACCACGCGGCGGGCGTTCTCCCGGGCCGCCGAGGCGTCCGTCCGCGAGTAGAAGTCCGTCGGGGTCAGGTCCTCCGCGCCGTAGAATGCGAGTTCACGATCCCGGCGCAGTTGACGGGATATATCGGCCAGCCAGTCCACCTCGCATTGAAGATCTGTGGGCAAACGGTGCCTCTCCGCCAGCAGAATCGCTGAAACGTCGTGAATCCGCGGTGGCTCGACGCCACAAGACCGCAACAGCCCCTTCAGGGCGAGCTCGACGATCTCCTGGGATTCGCGCACCACGTCTGCCCAGCTTGCAGCCTCGAAGAGCACGTCCAGCGTGTCCAGGCGGATCCGTGCCCGCCGCAGATAGTCCCGGGCAAGCTCTCTGTTCCTCACGGCTCGTGAACCCAGTAGGACTGCCCGCCGGCAACCCGGTAGGAGAGTTCGCCATGAAGAATCCGCCGCCGGACATCGGCCAGGTACCGCGACACCGCGAGTTCGCGTTCGAAGAGCACCAGCCCGTCCAAGGCCACCTCCGCCCATAGCCCCGATATTCGTTCGGAACCCGACACGAGATGAACGAAGTGCGGCGTGACCTCGTGGCCGTACCATTGAAGCGCCGGTCCGTCGTCCCAGCTTCGATAGAGCCCGCGAGCGATCGGCACCCCCTCGCCGACAACCACCAGTACGTCGAGGTCCGAACTCGCGGCCTCCTCTCCGCGAGCCCACGAGCCAAAGGCAACGACGCCCATCAGGGATTCGCCCAGAATCGAACCCGCCCGATCCACGACCGCGCCCACGGCCTGGTCCATGGGGCCCCCCGGCGACGCCAGCTTACGGGCACAGAAGTCGTTCAGCGAAGTCCCGGCGTCCCGCGCCGCTTCGCGTAATGACGCGTGCAACTCCGGTTCGATGCGGAGATTGAACCGGCCCGAGGGAAGAGATCGGTCTTCGTTGATACTATGATGTTCTTCCATATGGTATCATAATATCATTCGTAATAGTACCACAATGATGCGGTCAGGAACTGTGCACCGCCGACGCCTCCACCACATACCGACCGCGCCGCCGTGTCACGTAATCGTCCGCCCCGTCCGCTCCCGCAACAGCTGGTTGTACCGCGCGAGATCGTCCGCCAGGACGGCTTCCAGCGCCCTCTCCACCTCCTCCAGCTGCTCACGCAGAATCCCCGCGACCTCGCGGTGCTGGTCCGGGGGCGGGAAGTCCGCAACCGACACGACATCCTGCAGGTAGCGCAGGCGCCCCACGATCATGGACGGCCATCGCACCCCGTCGCTGCCGGTGTCCTTGAGCTGGATGAGCTCGCTCTCGACCTCGATCAGGCGGGCGTCCAGCGCTTCGCCGGCTTCGATCACGTCTTCTGCGTCGCCCCGCTCTTCAAGGACGGGCCGCAGGTCGTGGATCTGGCGGCGCAGGAGTTCGATCCGGTTGACCATGTCCGCCGCGCGGTTCCGGTCGGCCATCAACTCCTGGACCATCGTGAACTGCGCGTCGATGTCGGCCAGCGTGCCCTCGGAGTTGGGGTCCTTCACGACCGTGAGCCCCTCGCTGCCCACCTCCGTGCCGTCCACGACAAGCGTGACCGTGTAGGTGCCCGGCGGCTGCAGCGGACCCCGCACGCCGAAGAAGCCCCCACCGGCCACGCGATAGCCCACGTCCGGCATCGGGAACCAGTCGGAGTAAAGGGGCCTGGTGCGCATTCTGATCTCGATGGGGGACTCGCCGGTCAGATCCCACCATACGCGGTTGAAGCCCCCGTGGGCCGTCCCGTCCAGGGTTTTCACCGTCTCGCCCGCGGCGTTGTCCACGCGGACTTGAACCTCTCGGCCGGCCTGTGCGACCGCGCCCTCCCCCCGGCCATCGCCCAGCCAGTAGCTGATCGCGGCGCCCGCCGGCGGGTTTTCGCCGTCCGACCAGTCCCCCAGCATCGTCGACGGCTCGGTAATCGGAAGCAGCCGATAGGTGTCACGCGGCCGGAAGAGGTGCGCGTCAGCGGCAGCGATCTCGGGTGTGAGCTGCTGGACGGGGCCGAGGTCGTCGAGGATCCAGTAGCCACGTCCGTACGTGCCCGCGACGAGGTCGTTGAAGTGCTCCTGGATGAAGAGGCCGTAGTAGGGCGTCGGCGGCAGTCCCGGCATGAACCGGCGCCAGCTGTCTCCGTCATCGTAGCTGATGTAGAGCGAACTCTCCGTACCCAGATACAGGAGGCCGGGCCGCACGGGGTCCTCAAGCAGGTAGCGGGTGTAGTCGACCGGGTCGTTGTCCACGCCATCCGTGATTTGCGTCCAGCTCGCACCGAAGTCGTCGGTGCGGTACGCGCGCGCCGCGAAGTCGCCCACCTGGTGGTGCTCGACCGTGATGTACGCCTTCGCCACGTCCCAGCGCGACGCGTCGACGCTGCGCACGACGCCGTCGGGCGGCAGGTCCGGGATGTTGGCGGTCACGTCGGTCCAGGTGGCGCCGTCGTCCCTGCTCACGTGCATGAGCCCGTCGTTAGTCCCCGCCCAGAAGACGCCCTGCTGCAGCGGTGACTCGTCGAACGCGTAGATCACGCAACAGAACTCGACGCCGATGTTGTCGGGCGTCAGGCCGCCCGAGATCGTCTGCCGCGACTTGTCGTTGGTGGACAGGTCCGGGCTGATCACGTCCCAGCTCTGTCCGCCGTTGCGGGTGCGGTGCACGTGCTGGCTGGTGACGTAGATCGTGTTGTTGTCGTGAGGCGAGATCAGGAGCGGAAAGGTCCACTGGAAGCGGTAGCGCATGTCCTCGGCGGGCCAGCCCAGCGTCGACATCGGCCACACCTCGACCTGGCGGAACTGGCCGCGAGCCACGTCGTGCCGCACTACGATCCCGCCGGCCGCCCCGGCCCCCGACGCGCTCGACCACACGATGTTGGGATCCGTCGGGTCGGCGGTCGCGAAGCCGCTTTCGCCGCCGCCCACACCACGCCAGTCCCCGCGCGGAATCCGCCCGCTGGCGAACAGCCCCGAGAGCCGCGAGTTCGACGGCCCCCGGAACGAGGGCCCATCCTGGCGGTTGCCGAGCACGTTGTACGGGATTGCGTTGTCGGCGGTGACGTGATACATCTGCGCGATCGGCAGCTGCACCCGGTACCATGAGCGCCCCCGGTTCTCGCTGACCGAGAAGCCGCCGTCGTGCGCGACCGCGATCCGGGCCCCGTCGAGCGGATCGATCCAGATGTCGTGATGATCCCAGCCGGGTCCCGTGTTCCCGCCGGCCAGGTAGCGTGCCGTCTCGTGGGACTCGCCGCCGTTCGTGCTCCAGCTGAACGAGGACGACAGGAAGTAGATCTCGTCGCGATCGTCGGGCGCGACCCCGCAGCGCGTGTAGTAGGCCTGACGCGTGGCCAGGTCGTGGCTGTACGAGGTGAGCTCCCAGGTATCCCCGCCGTCGTCGGTGCGCCAAAGTTCGCCGGAATCCGTCTCCTCGCCGTCGATGGGGACGCCGTCGCCGGTCTCGATGAGCGCGTAGATCCGGTCCGAGTCGCCCGCCGACATGCAGACCGCGATCTTGCCGATCCGCCGCATGGGCAGGCCGCTCCCCTCCAGCCGGCGCCAGGTGTCGCCGCCGTCCATCGTGACGTGGAGGCCGCTGCCGGGGCCGCCGCTGTCCCGCTTCCAGGTCTTGAGGTCCAGGTCCCAGGTCGTGGCCACGATCTTCCGCGCGTTGTGCGGGTCCATGACCATCTCGTAGGCGCCGGTGTTCTCGTCGACGAAGAGCACGCGCTCCCAGCTCTCGCCCCCATCAGTCGTGCGGAAGACGCCCCGCTGCTCCGACGGGCCGTAGGCGTGCCCGATCGCTGCCACGTACACGACATCCGGATCGCGCGGATGCACGATGATCCGGCCCACGCGCCCCGTTCCCTCCAGCCCCACGTGCGCCCACGAATCCCCGCCGTCCGTCGATTTCCACACCCCGTTGCCGATCGACACGTTGGAGCGGATCGAGCTCTCGCCGGTCCCGGCCCACACGATCGCCGGATCGGTGGGCGACACCGCCAAGGCGCCGATCGAGTGTACCGGCTGGTCGTCGAAGACGGACTCCCAGTTCAGGCCCGCGTCGGTAGTGCGCCAGATTCCGCCGCTCGCCGCACCCGCGAAGTACGTGGTGCGGTCGCCGGGCACGCCCGCCGCCGACGCGACCCGGTTGCCGACCGGGCCGATGTGGCGAAAGCGCAGACCCTGGAGCTGGTCGGGGCCGAGCTGCTGCGCGGCCAGGGAGCTGGCGGCGACGAGGAAGGCGGCGGCGCAGAGAGCGGTGAGCCCGGCCGCGAGGACCGGGCGCGTGAAGCGTCGCAGGGTGGACATCGCGATCTCCCGCTGAGGTTGGGGCCGAAAGACGACGGGGGCTCGAACAGGATAAGGCTCCGCCACCCGAAGCCGCCAACGGTCGCGAGGCCATTCGCGGCCCGCGGACCAATCTGCCCCAGGGACTCTTCCATGAAGTGTGAGTCGACGTGGCGGGGAGCCCGGGGCGCCCCTACACTACCACTCCGGATCCGCTGTCACCCCAGCCGAGAGGTCTTCCATGTTCGGCATCCGCGCCCTCCCCGCGCGCCCGTGCGCGCCCGTTACCTTCGCCGTGCTCATGATCCTCGCTGCCACCGCGCTCACGCCCCGCGCCGTGCTCGCCCAGGCAGACGATGAGCCTTTGGTGAACCAGAGCGACGACCCCATTCTGCGAGCGTTCTCGTGGCGTTCGGTGGGGCCCTTCGGCCAGGGGGGGAGGGTAGACGACCTGGCGGTGCACCCCGACGATCCGCACACGTACTACGTCGGCTTCGCGACAGGCGGACTCTGGAAGACCACGAACAACGGCACCACCTTCGAGTCCATCTTCGACAGCTACGGCACGCACTCGGTCGGCGACCTCGCGATCGCGCCCTCGGATCCGGACATCCTCTGGGTGGGCACGGGCGAGCCGAACAACCGGCAGAGCTCGTCGTTCGGCGACGGGATCTACAGGTCCACCGACGGCGGCCAGACCTTCACGCACATGGGGCTGCGCGAGACGCAGACCATTTCGCGCGTCATCGTACACCCCGAAAACGCCGACGTGGTCTGGGTCGCGGCGAACGGGCACCTCTTCGGGGCCAACCCCGAACGCGGCGTTTACAAGACAATCGACGGCGGCCGCACCTGGACCCTGACGCTGAGCGTTGACGACGACACGGGCGCGACGGACCTCGTCCTCAATCCCTCCAACCCCAACACGCTCTTCGCGGCCACCTACCAGCGGCGTCGGACCGCTTGCTGCTTCGTCGGCGGAGGGCCTGGCAGCGGCATCTGGCGCTCGGACGACCGCGGCGACACCTGGACGCGGATCAGGGGCAACGGGTTGCCGCGCGGGACGATGGGACGCGTGGCGCTGGCGGTGACGCCCGCCGATCCGGATGTCGTGTACGCGCAGATCGAGGTCGCGGCGGACAAGGAGGAACCTTTGACGGCGGACGAGCGGCGTGAACTCGAGGGCATCGCCGAGCGGGACGAGCCGCTTCCGCTGGATCCCGAATACAACGGCATCTGGCGATCGACGGACGGAGGCGCCAACTGGGAGTTCCGCAGCAACGAGAACGGACGGCCCATGTACTTCAGCCAGATCCGCGTCGACCCGAACGATCCGGACCTCGTGTACGTGGTGGATCAGCGCGTGCACAAGTCGAGGGACGGCGCAAGGACGTTCGAGGTGCTGAGCGGCTACGGGCATGTGGACCAACACGCGCTCTGGATCAATCCCGCGGACAGCGACCACATCATCCTCGGCAACGATGGGGCGATCGACGTCAGCTACGATCAGGGCGAGACATGGGAAGCGTTCCGGCGCTGGGCAGTGGGACAGCCCTATCACGCCTCCGTGGACATGCGGCGCCCCTACTACGTGTGCACGGGCCTGCAGGACAACGGCAGCTGGTGCGGGCCGAGTGCCGTGCGCACCGGCGACATCCTGAGCGAGGACTGGTACCGCGTCGGCGGTGGAGACGGCTTCTACACGGCCGTGGACCCGACCGACCACACGGTCGTCTACTCGGAGTCGCAGAACGGCAACCTGCGCCGGCTCAGCCTGGCGACCGGCGAGCAGGTCAGCATCCGGCCGCGCGCGCCGACCGACAACAACTCGCGCACGAACATCGTGCCGGCGCCCGAGATGAACACCGAGATCCGCTGGAACTGGAACACGCCGCTCGTCCTGTCGCCGCACAATCCGGACGTCGTGTACGCGGGCGGGAACCGGCTGTTCCGGTCGATGAACCGCGGCGAGACGTGGACGATGAGCCTGGACCTGACCCGGAACGTCGACCGCGACCGGGTCGAGATCATGGGTTACGCAAACGCGCTGGGCCGGTGCAACCGGCTGGACCGCGGCCGGGAGTGCATCCTGTCTCGGAACGACGGCGTGAGCCGCTTCAGCACGATCGTGTCGCTGGCGGAGTCGCCGCTGGTGCCCGGGCTGCTGTGGGTCGGGACCGATGACGGGAACATCCAGGTCAGCCAGGACGGCGGGGCGACGTGGAGCGAGGTGGGGCGCAACATCCGGGGCGGGACGATGGGCTACTATATCTCGCGCGTGGAGGCGTCGCACTTCGACGCTGCGACGGCGTATGTCTCCATCGACGGTCACAAGAGCGACGACCTCAGGCCGTACGTGTACGTGACCCGCGACTACGGCCAGAACTGGACCGACATCACCTCGAATCTGCCCGCGTACGGCAACGTCAACACCGTCCGGCAGGACCCGGTCAATGAGCGCCTGCTCTACGCGGGCACCGAGTTCGGGTTCTTCGTGTCGCTCGACGAGGGTGGCACGTGGAAGCCGTTCATGAGCGGTCTGCCGGTGGTGCGGGTCGACGACGTCGTCGTGCATCCGCGTGACAGCGACCTCGTGCTTGCGACACACGGGCGCAGCGTGATGATCATGGACGACGTGACGTCGCTCCAGCAGCTCACCGACGAGGTGATGGCCGAGGACATGTTCCTGTTCGAGCCCCGGGAGGCAGTGCGGTGGAAGCAGGACCGCACGCTGTCACGCTCGGTGACGGGCGACAAGGTGCTCCGCGGTGACAACGCCGCGCCGGGCGTGGCGATTCAGTACTGGCTGCGCGAGGCCTCCGGCGACGTACAGCTCACCGTGACCGACGTCGCGTCGGGCGCACTGTTCCGCGATCTGACCCCGATCGGGAATTCAGGCATCAACCGCGTGCAATGGAATCTGCGCGGGAATCGCCGCGAGCGGCCCGGTGGCGGCGGCTTTCAGTTCGGCGGGCAATTCGGCGGCGGCCAGGGGCCGATGGCCCGGCCGGGGCTGTACCGGGTGACGCTGACGGTGGACGAGCAGGAGACGTCGCAGATGGTCACAGTGGCGGAGGACGTCTGGATGAGATAACCGGACGCACCTCCACGCGGATTCGTCGAAGGCCATCGCCGGCGGCGTCTCCGGCGGTGCCTCCGCTGCTGTCCTGAAGGACGGTGATCGAGGCCCGGGCGATGTGGTTGCCGCCTGCCCGCGTGGCCTTGACCTCGATGGTTCCCGACCCCACGCCGGTTGCGGTCACGAGACCATTGCCGTCCACCGTCACGACGTGCGGTTGACGGGCGGTCCATATGTAGTCCGTGTCCTCCACTTCGTTGCCGTTCGCATCGCGTGCTGTCGCGGTGAGTCGAATCGTGTCGCCCACGGTCTCCAGGGTGTCCGTTTCCGGCGTCAAGTCGATTCCCGCGGCCAGCTGTGCGACACTGATCGACGCCGAGTCGGTCAGCTCCCAAGCCTCGGCATATATGTTTGCGCTGCCGGTCCGCACCGATGTCACCAGCCCCGCCATGTCGACGATCGCGATATCGCTGTGTTCAGAAGTCCAGGTGAAGCGGATATCCGGGATCACATTGCCGTGGGCATCGAGGACCTCGGCCTCCAGGCGCAGTGTGTCACCGACCGAGAACATCGTGTGAGTGGAGGGCGACACCTCCAGCTCCACGGCCTGGACGCTCACCACGACTTGCGCCGTGGCACGCACACCGCCGGCCGCGGCGGTGATTCCCGCGTTCCCGTTCCCTCGGGAGGTGACCAGCCCTGCCGCGTCCACGGTGGCTACGGACTCGTTCGACGATGTCCAGGTAACGTCGACGCCTGCGATCATGTGCCCGTTGGCGTCGAATGCCTCCGCCATCAACTGCACGGTCTGGCCGATCGAACCGAGCGTAGCGGTGGCCGGCGACACGCTGACCCGCACGGGCTGTTGCGCCACGGTAACCGTGGCCGTGCCGGATGCGCTCCCGGAAGTCGCCGTGATCGTCACTGTCCCGTTTGCAGCCGCCGTCACGTTGCCATTCCCGTCCACGCCGGCGACCGCGGCGTCGCTGCTGGCCCAGGTCACGGCGGCGTTCGTCATGGGCTGCCCGCGCTGATCGAGCACGGTTGCGGTCAGCTGGATCGTCGCGCCAAGCGACGCCAGGTGCGAGGTCGAGGGACTGACGTTGATGGTGGTTGCGACCGGAGGATCGCCCACGTCAGTCGGTCTCGGAACGTCGCCTCCGCCGCAGGCGGCGTGGAAGATCACGGTGGCAGCGAGTGCGCCCATCCACGGCGCTGGTCCACGCATTCCCAATCCCCTGCACATGCCCCAATCCCCCTGGTCACGAGACTTCGCGGGCTCGCAGGTTGCGCCCCCCAATTATAACCTCGGCGTTTTTCGACCTACCAGCTCCAGGCCGGGTCCACCGCCTTCACCGCCAGCCCCAGCGCTTCGAATTCGCGGTCGCGCCGGTCCGGCGCATGAGCTGCGGGTGAGCGGTGGCTCTGCACGACCATGACCAGGTCGCGCGACGGGATGATGTAGGTGCTCTGGTTTCCGGCACCGAGCGCGAAGTATGCATCGAGCGGCAGGGTGGGTACCCGGTCGCCGCGACCGGTCTCGTCCGGCGTGTTCACCCAGAACTGTCCGCCATAGACCGGCGGATCCCAGGCCGGCGCCGGCGAACTCACGAATTCGACGAACTCCTCCGGCAGCAGCCGCTCGCCATTCCACATCCCGCGCTGCAGGTAGAGCAGACCGAGTCGCGCCCAGTTACGGGGCGTGCCGTAGTTGTACCCGGTGAGGATGAAGTTGCCGTGAACGTCCGTCTCCATGATGAACCGGCGGATTCCGATCTTGTCGAAGAGCGCCCGCTGGGGCCAGGACAGGTATTCCTCGCCGAGTTCGTGCTCGACGGTGCGCCGCACGATATACCCGAGTGTCCACGGGTCCGAGTTGCGGTAGCGACCGACCGTGTTGGGCGGGAACTCGGGCTCCCGAGTCGTCGAGAACCTGAACACGTCGATCGGCGCTTCGTAACCCATCCAGTGGTCCCACTGCCCCGGCACGAACGCCAACGCCATCTGTTCCGGAGTGGCTCCCGAGTTGGTGAAGCGGAGGCCGCTCGACATGCGAAGAAGGTCGGCGATCCGGATCACGGCGCGCGGATCGCCGGCAGAATTCTGCCACTCGGGCACCGGCGCCGCCTGCCAGAGTTCGAGATGGCCCATTTGGATGAGACGGCCGATGAGCGTGGCCGTCATGCTCTTCCCCATCGACCAGCTCTCGAGCTGCGTGTCCTGATGTACGCCGGGACCATATTGCTCGGCGATCAGGCGCCCGCGATGCACCACCACGAAGGCGGCCCGGTTATCGCCTGGGGTGAGCATGACCTGAGCCGCTTCCGCCAGCAGCCCGGCATCCACGTCGTCGGGAAGCGGTCCGGCCGGGAGAAGGTCGCCCATCGGCCACGGCGTGGTCGCCGCGTCGGGCAACGCGCTCACCACCTCGCGCGGCGTGAAGAACACGTTGTCGGTCCAGGGCGGGAGGATTATGCATCCCTGGTCGCCAAAGTGCCGCGCCCTGCCGGACGCACCTTCCCGCGACGCAGTCACGATACGCCGTTCCTCGTCTACCTCGAAGGCGAAGTGGCCGGCCTCGTAGTCGCTCACGTCGTCATCAGTGAGGAGAACGCTCTGTTGGAGCGCGTCGCTACGGTCGCGTTCCGAGACCCAGATGGCCGAGCAGAACCGCTTGGCGGAGCCGTTGAGCGCGAACCCGGGCGGCGGCACGGGGGACGCTCCGACCGAGCTTGCACCGGGCGTGTCAGACGCCTCGCAAGCAAAGCCGACAAGGGCCAGGGTCGCGACTATGCCGAGATTCGTGATCGTCTTCACCATGTTCCTCCGGTTTGCGCCGACGTCGGGCGGGGTGGGGCGTGACCCCATCGGAGCCGCAAGGCGCGTCCGTGTCCCGTTTGATTTCTGCGGTGGGGCCATCAACATTGGCATCCCACCCTGCCGTGAAGCCAGTCGGGACATCGCACTGCCCGGGACATCACAAGCCCGAAGGAGGCCCTCGATGCAAACACCGCGCTCGCTCCTCACCACCACCTTCGTCTCCGTCGCACTCGTCCTCCCGACCGGAGCATCCGCCCAGCAGCCGACGGGAGTCCTCGACATGGACACCTACATGGAGATGGAATCGGTCGGCAACCCACGCATCTCGCCCGACGGAAACCACATCCTGTTCACGCGCGGCAGCGTGGACAAGATGAACGATCGGAACCAGAGCAACCTCATGCTCATCGACCTGCTCACCCGCCGGATTCGCGAACTGGAGACCGGGAGCTTCGAGGTGTCGTCGCCCATCTGGTCGCCCGACGGGACCAGAATCGCATTCCTGTCCGACAAGGGCGGGACGAACCAGATCCACATGATGTGGCTCGACACGCGCGAGACCGTGCAGCTGACCAACGTCGACCGTGCTCCGGGCGGGATTCGGTGGTCGCCCGACGGCACACGGATCTCGTTCACGATGTTCCTCCCGGAGACGGGATCGCCGCTCCCGATCAGGATGCCGGCCTTCCCTAGGGGCGCAACCCTCGCCAAGCCGGCGGTCGTCGAGGACCGGATCGCCTGGCAACGCGACGGGCGCGGGTACACGCCGAAGGGGAACACGCAGATCTTCATCGTCGACGCGGAGCTGGGCGGAACGCCCCGTCAGATCACCTCCGGCGAAAACTCCCACAACAACCCGCGCTGGGCACCCGACGGCACGAAGCTCTACTTCAGCGCCGACCTGATCCCCGACGAGGGCTATGAGCGCGGCAACTCGGAAGTGCACGCCATCGATCTCGCGACCCTGCAGATCACCACGCTGACCGACCGGCTCGGCCCCGACAACGGCCCGAACCCGTCACCCGACGGAAGCTTGATCGCCTATACCGGCTACGACCAGAACGAGAACTACAGCAACCTGGCGAATCTGTACCTGATGGACGCCGACGGCCGAAACAGCCGCATGATCGCCGGGAACCTCGCGAATTCTCCGAGCGGCGTGACCTGGGCGCCGGACGGTTCCGGGGTCTACTTCACGCTGGGCAAGGAGGGCTCGTCGAACCTCCACTTCGTGTCGACCGACGGGCAAATGGAGCAGGTCACCCACGGCGTCCACTACATCACGGGCGTCTCCATTGCAAAGACCGGAAGAGTCACGGCCACGAACTCCACGTTCTATCGACCCAACTACCTGATCACCTTCGACCTGGACGACGCGAGCGAACTCGAAACGCTGGTCGACTACAACGAAGACATCCTGAGCGGCGTAAAGCTCGGCGAGGTCGAGGAGATCTGGACCGAGTCCAACGACGGCTGGCCGGTGCAGGGCTGGCTCATGAAGCCGGCCAACTTCGAGCCCGGCCAGAAGTACCCGCTGCTACTATGGATCCACGGCGGGCCGGTCGCGATGTACACCGTCCGCTGGAACTGGAATTGGCAGAACTTCGCGGCGGACGGCTACGCAGTGCTGTGGATGAACCCGCGCGGCAGCACCGGATATGGCCAGGACTTCGTCAATGGCATCAACTACCTCTACCCGGGCAACGACTTCCACGACCTCATGGCCAGTGTGGATGCCGCCATCGACCGCGGCTTCATCGACGAGGACAACATGTTCGTCACCGGAAGCAGCGGGGGCGGCGTTCTCACCGCCTGGATCGTCGGCCACACGGATCGTTTCCGCGCCGCCGTGTCCCAGCGCCCGGTGATCAATTGGCACTCCTTCGTCGGCACCACCGACGGATCGGGCTGGTATCGCCGCTTCCGCTCCTTCCCCTGGGAGGACCCGATGGAGTACGCCGAGCGATCGCCGCTGCACTACGTCGGCAATGTGACCACGCCGACAATGCTGCTCTCGGGGGTCGAGGACCTGCGCACCCCGATGCCCCAGGCCGAGG
>JAPPGZ010000065.1 GCA_028874905.1 Gemmatimonadota bacterium | reverse complement strand
TTGATTTGCGATACTTCCGTCATGCCAGCCCGGCGCCTCACCGCTCTCGGTGCTCCCGTGGGCTTATCCACGGCCTCCTATGCCATATGCGGGCGAATCGCCTGCGCGAGCGAGACCTCGATGTCCCAGACCGCTGCGGTCACCGCGCGGCCGATGAGGTCCATTTTGCGGATCAGTTCGATTCGCGGGAGCACGGTGCGCAGTTCGCGCTTCGAGAGGAGTTCCGCGAAGATGCCGCAGGCGTCGGCCAGACCGATCATCACGACGTCGCGAGGAGTGGGCACGATGTCGCTGAAGAGGACTTCCATGAGACGCAGCTTCACTTCCCGCTCGGCCTTGCCGTCGATTACGGGGTAGCGCCGGGCCCGGAACACCCAGAGGAAGCGGTCCTCGCGGCGCTCCAGGATCCCGCGTTCGATGAGGCGGTCGATCGCGGCTTCGCGAATGTCGTCGGACATCCCGGAAGCCCGCTCCACCCAGAAACGGGCGTCGCGCTGATGCTCATGTGCGGCGATGTCGGCCAGCACCGGATCGAGGATTGCGTCGTCCATCGGGGTCGGATCGACGAGGATCAGCTTCTCCATGTCGGTGTCGATCCGGTCTTCCAGCGCCAGGTCCATGAGGACCGCACCGCCGAGCGCATAGCGCAGGGACCAGTCGGGCACCCGGATGAACCGCTCCTCGTCGTCGTCGAGGACGAGCAACATGATTTCTTCCGCGAATCTCAGCATGGTGTCGGCGCTCGTGCAGGTTCATCCACGGACCACTCTAAAAGATATTGACTTCGGCCTCCTGCCGCTCCTCCCCGAACCGTGTGTGCCGGAAAGCCGTGACGTCGAGCGTGTGCGAGCGGCCATCTGCGGCCAGCTCCGACACGGCGAGTCCGGTCGCGGGCGAATGCATGATTCCGTGGCCGGAAAACCCGCACGCGTCGATCCATCCTTCGGCTCCCGGGTGGAAGCCGATCACCGGTCCGTTGTCGGGGGTGACGCCGTAGTAGCCCCACCAGCTGCCCTGGCGGTCCACCCCCAGGTCGGCCCACCACGGGTAGCGGTCGACGCCGGTGATCAGGACTTGCTCCAGCCAGCTCCAGTCGATGCCTTCGGTGAATCCGTCGTCGGCGTGGGCATCGAGACCGAAGAGGATGCGGTCGCCCTCGCTCCTCAGATAGACGCCCGTGCCGAGATCGATGGTGAGGGGGTAGACGCGCTCGTCCGCGACGGGGGCGCTCAGGAAGATCTGGATGCGCTTCGGCCGCACCGGCACTTCGAGGCCGGCCAGATGCCCGAGGATGCCCGACCAGGCGCCGGCGGCGTTGACGACATGGCCGCACGCGAAGGAGTCGCCGCCCGCTTCCAGCTTCCAGCCGGCGCCTTCGCGTCGTACCGTGGCAACCGCGTGCCGGAAGCGGTAGTCCACTCCGTCCCTCCGTCCCATGGCGACCCAGGCGTGCGTCGCCATGTGGGGATCGATGATCCCGTCCCAGGGGCCGTACGTCGCGCCGCCCAGGTCGTCCGTTTCCATAGGTACGTACCGGCGTGCGTCGGCGGGTTCCAGGACCTCGACGGGCGCGCCGAGGCTGCGCTGGAGTGCCACGGACTCCAGGTGGCCGTCCCATCGCTCCGGTGGAACGAGGAGCAGGTAGCCGATGTCGCGGTAGCCGATTTCGAAGCCGTACCGTTGGCGGAAGCCGCGGTAGACGGGCAGGGAGTACATCGAGAACTCGATGTTGGGACGTGTGGTGAATTGGACGCGAACCCCGGCCGCGCTGCGTCCCGTCGAGCCGAGCGCGGGAGCGGCTTCGCGCTCCAGTACGGTTACCGACAGCCCGCGCCGGGCGAGGTGGTACGCGCAACTCGCTCCAACAATGCCGGCGCCAACCACGACGACATCGCTGGTGTGGGTGGCCCCGCCGGGCGGGTGAGCGGGGGTCACGGCACCGGTGCCCCTACCGCCTCGTGAACGCGACGCTCCCCTCGATCTCCGCGTGCAGAACCGCGACCTGGCCGTCGGTGCCGATCTCGAAGCGCAGGAACTCCTGCGGGTTGACCGGATCCGACCAGGTGCTGCGGAACGTGTCGTAGTGCCAGTGCCCGAGGGTGCCCTCGAACCCCGCTCCGAACGTGGCGCGAAGACCTCCGTCCTCCTCGGTCACGACGATTTCGCCGTACATGTCGCTCTTGTAGGTGCCGGCATACTCGGCGAGTGGCAGCGTCGGGGACGTGCCCTCGACGCGACCCTCCTCGACCTGCCGGGCCTGCGCACGGGCCTGCTCTTCCAGCTCGGCGAACGTTTCCTTCATCACCTCGTTCCAGGGCAGTTGTTCACCGCCTTCGAGTCGGTCGACGAGATGGTGGGTCAGGGCGCTCGTAAACCCGTTGGCTCCGTTCAGGTTGGTGAGGATCACCCAGCCGTAGTCGCGTTCCGGCACCATGACTACCAGGGCCGTCATTCCGTCGATGTTGCCCCCGTGGGACACCATCTTGATGTTGCGGTAGTCGGTCAGGAACCAGCCCAGCCCGTACAGCAGGAAGTCCGACGCGGGAAAGACGGCCGACCACAGGCCCTCGGGCCGGATGAACATCTGGCCGGTGTGCATCTCGTTGACCGCCGCTTCCGATATCAGCCGCTCGCCTTCGTACTCGCCCAGGGCCAGTTGCAGCCGGACCCACTGGGCCACCTGCATGACGCTGGAATTGATCGAGCCCGCGGGCCCCGCGTTGTCGATGTCGCGGTACGGCACCGCCATGAGCTCGCCGTCGGGTGTTTCGATGTGCGGCTCGGCCACGTTGTCCAGCCTGGCGAGCGGCCCGATCAGGGTCGTGCTGCGGGCCATCCCCAGCGGCCTGAAGATGCGCGCGGCCACGAAGTCGTCCCAGCTCATCCCCGACACCGCCTTGATGACCTCGCCCGCCGCGATCCACGTCGTGTTGTTGTACTGGAAGGTCGAACGCAGCGGGAACGTGACCGGCTGGTGGCGCACCCGATCGAGAATCTCCGTGCGCGTGAGCCCGCTCGCATACCAGATGCGGTCGCCGCGGAGGAGCCCGGTGTTGTGGCTCATGAGGTCCCGGATGCGGATGTTGCGGGTGATGTACGGATCGCTCAGCTGGAACGTGGGGAGGTGATCGACCACCCGATCATCCCATGACAGCCGTTCCTCGTCGACGAGCATCGCGATCGCGGCGGCGGTGAACGCCTTCGAGGAGGAGCCGATCGCGAAGATCGTGTTTTCGTCCACGGGGTCGGAGCCGTCGATCCTCTTGACGCCGAAGCCCTTGGCGTAGGTGATATCGTCGCCCTGCACGATGGCGATGCCCACGCCCGGGACGCTCCAGTCCTCCATCATCTCCTGGATGGTCTCGTCCAGCCCGGCCAGCGGATCCTGGCCCGAAGCGAGGGTCGCCGGGGCAAGGAGAAGTACAAGCGCGGCGGCCGCCGCGACCAGGCATTCGCGGATTCGAAGCATGTTCATTACCAACTCCCCAGTTCGCCTGCGCGTGCGATCACCCCCGACAAGCGGGCCGCGGCGTTGCGCCAGTTGGTCCGCACCGAGGTCTGGGCCAGCTCGGGGTCGCCGGCCTCGATTGCGTCGATGATTACCTGGTGTTCCTGCACCGACACCGCGATCTGGTCCAGCAGGGCGTCGACGTAGAGCCGTGTATACCGCTCGGCCTGTGGCTTGATCGCGTCGTGAAGAGCCAGCAGCCTCGGGCCGGCCCCCCCCTCCACGTACGCCCGATGAAAACGGTTGTCGAGTTGAAAGATCCACTCGCGCGAGGGCGTGGTTCCCTCGGCTTCGGCCAGAAGTTCCGCGTTGGTCTTGTTCAGGTCTGCGACCAGTTCACCGCGGCCGTCGCGGCCGGCGGCGCTCCATGCCGCGAGTCCCTCCATCTCGCCCACGATGTGAAGCAGTTCGAAGGCGTCGTCCTGGGTGAGCGGCGCCACGTAGGGGCGGCTCTGTCGGCCGGTGCCGGGGTCGCTGATGTAGCCTTCCTGCATCAGTCGTTGCAATGCGCTCCGTACCGGGGTGCGGCTCAGGCCCAGGCGTTCGGCGACCTCGGTCTCGATCAGCCGGGAGCCCGGCGCCAGCCTGCCGTGAACGATCAGTTCGCGAAGGTGCCGGTAGGCCTGAGTCCCGCGGTCGCTGGTGCCGGTTTTCGCAGGCGACATGTCTCCGATCCGTGTAATCGTGGCTTTGCTCCTCAATACGAGGACAACCGTGAAGAATAACATGTTGGAGTGTACGCCAGTTTTGTTCGCACTTTTGGATACCTTGCCGTATCCGATTTCACACTGTAGGATTGGCGGCACGCAAACACTTGGCGCATCGCCCCTCTCAACCTTCGGAGCGCCATGCCCGACCTCGCGCCGCAGCCCTCGGAAGCCATCCTGACCGCCGTCGACGGGTCTCCCCGCGACGGGCAGTCAGCCGATGCCGCGCAGATCGAGATTCGTTCCGCAAAGACGCGGGCGGACTTCGAAGCGTGCGTCGAGCTGCAGCGCGATACATGGGGCCGGTCCTTTTCGGAAGTCGTTCCGATCAGCATGATGCAGGTCACCGGCAAGATGGGCGGGATCTGCATGGGGGCCTTCGCTCCCGACGGCGAGATGCTGGGCGTGGTGTACGGCGTAACCGGCGTGCGCAACGGCGAACTCGCGCACTGGTCCCACATGCTGGCGGTGCGGCCGCGGGCGCGGAACATGGGGATCGGCAAGCGGCTCAAGTTCGCCCAGCGGGAAGCGTTGGTGGCGCAGGGCGTGAACACGATGTACTGGACCTACGACCCCCTGGTGGCCCGCAACGCCCACCTCAACCTGAACCTCCTCGGAGCGTCGATCGATCGCTTCGTGCCCGACATGTACGGAGCCTCGGACAGCGATCTGCACCGTTTGGGCACCGACAGGTTCATCGTCAGGTGGGACCTGAACCGCGAGAGCACCGCCGTGGCCAGTGCGCGCCGGTTGGCGCGGGCCAGGCGCGGTGGCTCACGGCCGATGCTCGGGATACCGGGCGATCACATCCGGATTCCCCGTGGTCTCGATGCGGTCGAAGTGGTGATCCCGAGCGACATCGAAGCCGTCGAGGCAAAGTCGTTCGACGAGGCAGTCGGGTGGCGGCACGCGTCACGCCGCGCGTTCCAGCAGCTTCTGGACGGCGGCTACGAGGTGAGCGGATTCATCGCGGGACGAAAGCACGCCAGATACGTGGTTTCGCGAGTAGCCGGGAGGTAAACGCATAGCCGGGAGGCAGTGGTGATTCGAATAGCCCCATGGCAGCTGGCCGCCGCGACGGTGTTGGTGTGCCTGTCGCCGATACATGGCCAACAGGGCCTCGACGTGCTGACGGCGCGCGATGTCTTCGACCTCGAATTCGTGAGCGATCCACAGGTCTCTCCCGACGGGTCGCGGGTCGTCTTTGTGCGCCAGTGGTCCGACCCGCAGACCGACCGCAACTATTCGAACCTCTGGATCATGAACCGCAACGGTTCGGGGTTGCGTCCGCTGAGCTCGGGCAAGCACGCCGACAGCTGGCCCCGATGGTCTCCGGACGGGGGCCGGCTTCTATACCTGTCGGACGCCGAATCGGACGGCGGGCCCCAGCAGTTGCACATCCGCTGGATGGACACCGGCCAGACGCAGCGGATCACCGATCGAACGGAGGGACCGCGGGTTCCCGCCTGGTCTCCGGACGGCACGATGATCGCATTTTCGTCCTTCGTGCCCGATGCCGGCATGCAGCTGATCTCCATGCCCGATCCGCCCGACGGCGCCGAGTGGGCTGAGCCGGCACGCGTGATTCACGAGCTGGTTCACCGCTTCGACGGTGCCGGAGACCTCGAGCACGGGTTCACCCACCTCTTCGTGATCCCGTCCGAGGGCGGGACGGCCCGCCGGATCACCCGCGGCGACTTCCATCACGGCGGCTACGTGGGTCGCTCGGGCCGGGGACAGCCCGTCTGGTCGGCGGACGGCGAGTCGGTTCTGATCACGGCCAACCGGCACCCGGACTGGGAGCTGGAAAACCGCAACACCGAGATCTACGAGGTCTCACTCGGCGGCGACATCCGGGCCCTCACGGATCGCAAGGGGCCGGACGCGGGTGTAGCGGTCTCCCCGGACGGACGCCGGATTGCCTACACCGGGTTTGACGACCGCTACCAGGGCTACCAGGTGACCGGGCTCTATATGGCGAACCGCGATGGCTCGGATGCGCGCCAGGTCGCGGCGCAGCTGGACCGTTCGGTGGGCGGACTGGCGTGGTCGCCGGATTCGGAGCGCCTCTACTTCTCCTACGCCGACATGGGCAACACGAAGATCGCCTACGTGGAGCCGGGAAGCGACGAGGTGCATGTCGTGGCCGAGAACATGGGCGGAACGGGCTCGGCCTACGGGGGCGGCAGCTTCTCGGTGGGGCCGCGCGGAACCTTCGCCTACACCGTCTCGACGCCCACCGTGCTCAGCGACGTGGCGATCGGCGCAGACCGCGGTGCCCGCGTGATCACGGCGGTCAACGACGATGTCCTGGCCCACAAGACCCTCGGCGAGGTCGAGGAGCTCTGGTGGCCCTCGTCGCACGACGGGCTGCAGATCCAGGGGTGGATCATCAAGCCGCCGGGCTTCGATCCTTCCCGGCGCTACCCGCTCATCCTCGAGATCCACGGAGGGCCGTTCGCGGACTACGGCGACCGGTTCGACATCGAGAAGCAATCGATGGCTTCCGCAGGCTACGTCGTGCTCTACACCAACCCGAGGGGGAGCACTTCCTACGGCGAGGAGTTCGGCAACCTCATCCACCACGCCTACCCCGGCAACGACTTCTTCGACCTGGATTCGGGCGTGGACGCCGTGATCGACCTGGGCTACGTGGACCCGGAGCAGCTCTACATCACCGGCGGGAGCGGCGGCGGCGTCCTGTCGTCGTGGTCCATCGGGAAGACCGACCGCTACAACGCGGCCGCAGTGCTGTACCCGGTGATCAACTGGTACAGCTTCGCGGTGACCTCGGACATTCCGATCACCGTGGCCAAGTACTGGTTCCCGGCCATGCCGTGGGAGGACCCCGATCACTACATGGCGCGGTCGTCGATTTCGCTGGTCGGCAACGTGACCACGCCGACGATGGTGATGACCGGCGTGGAGGACTACCGGACGCCGATGTCCGAGTCGGACCAGTACTTCCAGGCCCTGAAGCTCAAGGGCGTGGAGGCGGTGCTGGTCAAGGTGCCCGGCGAGCCGCACGGGATCCGGGTCCGGCCGAGCCACTTCATGCAGAAGATCATGTACATCATCGGGTGGTTCGACCGCTATCGGGGGATGGCGAGTTAGCGGAATCGCCGTTAGACTAGTTTATTCAACTAGTTGTCTCACTCGGACTTGAGGAGACCCTCCCATGACCACGGTCGGTGCATTCGCCGCGAAGACACACCTCTCGTCGTTGCTCAACAGGGTGGCGCAGGGGGAAGAAGTGCTGATCACCAGGCGGGGGCTCCCGGTGGCGAGACTCGTTCCGGTCGATGCGGCGGATCGCGGGGACGTCGCCGATGCGATTGACGAACTGCGGTCGATTCGGGAGGGCGTCTGTCTGGGCGACCTGAATTGGAGGGAACTGCGGGATTCGGGTCGCCCGTGATGGGGTTCGTGCTCGACTGCTCCGTTGCGGTTGCGTGGCTGTTCCCCGACGAAGGGACGCCCGAAACGGAAGCGCTGCTCGACCGACTGAAAACGGAAGACGCTCTGGTCCCCGGCATCTGGCACCTGGAAATCGGGAACGTCCTGGTGCGGGCCGAGCGGAGGAAGCGCATTGCCAGGTCGAAGGTCCCGGCCTATCTCAACCTTCTGCGGAGGCTCGCAGTCTTGACCGACACCGAAACCGATGAGCGCGCCCTGCGGGAAACACTGATGTTGGCGCGCGAGTGCGGCCTCAGCACCTACGATGCCGCGTATCTCGAGTTGGCGATGAGACGGGGGGTTCAACTTGCGACGCTCGATCGTGCGCTGATTCGCGCTGCTCGGTACATGCAGGTGGAAACCGTTCCGAAAACGAATCTTCAGGTACCTGAGAAACCACATGAGTAAGGACAGGGAAACGTCGCGGCCCTCGGCGGCTCCGTCCCGCCGCGCCATCCTCAGAGCTGCCGCCGGTGCCGCCGGCCTGACCCTCGCCGCCCCGTTCATCAACCGGGGGCGCGCTGTAGTGCAGGCACACGGCCACGGCCGGACGGCGACCCCCCAGGAGTACTCCACCCGCTGCATCGATCTGGTGACCGGATCGCTCGTGATCGACATGTTGTCGCCGCTGGTCATCTCGCGCTCCATTCAGCAGCGCTGGGGTCCGGACCTGAGCGGCATGACAGCCGAGGAGGAGCAGGATTTCCGGGACTCCGAGATCGACGTCTTCCACATTGCGGTCGGCGTGGGCGGGCGCGACTTCGAGGACCAATACGAGAACACGCTGCTCTTCGTGGCGGGCTACAACGCGATCATCGCGTCGCGGCCCGATCTCTTCGTGCGGATCGATTCGGCGGAGGATCTGGCGAGCGTGCACGGGTCGGGGCGCGCGGGGATCCTGATCGGGTTGCAGACCTCGTCCCACTTCCACACTCTCGACGACGTCAACCAGTTCTATTGGCTCGGACAGCGGGTGTCGCAGCTCACGTACAACTCGCGCAACATGATCGGCAACGGGGCTACGGAGCGGGTCGACGGGGGCATCTCGGATTTCGGTGTCGCGATCGTCGAGCGCATGAACGAGATCGGGATGGCGGTTGACGTCTCGCACTCGGGCGACCGCACGACCCTCGATGCCTGCGAGGTCTCGTCGCGGCCCGTGCTCTTCACGCACTCGAACAGCCGGGTGCTGTCGGGCGGCCACCCCCGCACCAAGACCGACGAGGCCATTCGAGCCATGGCGGCGACCGGTGGCGTGATGGGGATCACGGGTGTGCGCATGTTCGTGAAGGACAGGGAGCCCACGACCATCGAGGATTACATTGACCACTTCGACCATGTGCGCGACCTGATCGGCGTCGAGCACCTGGGCGTGGGCAGCGATGTCGACCTGCACGGCTACGACGACATGCCGCCCGACGAGTACGAGGCGCTGAAGAGCGCCTACAAGGACTCGTACGCGTTCCGCGACAAGATCGACATCGAGGGCGTCGACCACCCGAAGCGCATGTTCGACCTGACCGAGGCGCTGATCCGGCGCGGCTACACGGACGATCACATACGCGGGATTCTGGGCGGCAACTTCCAGCGCGTGCTGGGTGAAATCTGGGAGGTGTAAAGTGCGATTTACATTATGTAAAGTCGAGTTGACACATGGAGTGCTCGCCGCGTTGGTCGGCGGGCTTGCGCCGGCTGTGGTGACAACCGCGGCGAGAGCGCAGGAAGCACCCGTCGCGCTGGTCGGCGCGCGCATCCACACGGCTGCCGGGCCCGCCATCGAGAACGGCACGATCGTTTTCGCCGACGGCGTGATCACGGCGCTGGGCGCGGGCGTCGCCCCGCCGGCAGGTGCCGAGGTGGTCGACGTGAGCGGCATGGTCATCATGCCCGGCATGCTGGACAACCACTCTCACATCGGCGCCGACTCGCGCGACCTCAACGAATTCCCCGTCCGGTTCGGGCCACAGCACCGTATCCGCGACGTGCTATCGCCCGACGACGCGTTCTGGAAGGGCGCCGTCAAGGGCGGCGTGACCACGGTCATCACCGGGCCCGGGAGCGGCGAGGTCTCGAGCGGGCAGGCGATCGTGATCAAGACGTGGGGCGAGTCGATAGACGAACGCGTCGTGAAGGAGCGCGGCGGGCTCAAGATCGCGATGGGGCGGAAGCGCCCGGACCAGTCGCCGACCACCAGCATGGCGGTCACCGCGATGCTGCGCGCCAAGTTCATCGAGGCGCAGGAGTACCAGGCCAGGTGGGACGCGTGGGAGGAAGGCGGCCAGGAGGGCCCGGCCCCGCCGCGCGACCTCGCCATGGAAGCCGTGGTCCGGGTGCTGACCGGCGAGGACCGGATCCGCGCCCATGTCCACCAGGCGCACGACATCCTCGCGATCATCCGCCTGTCGCAGGAGTTCGACTTCTCCCTCGCGATCCACCATTCGACCGAGGCCTACAAGGTCGCCGACGACATCGCCGAGGCCGGGATCGACGTGGTGGGAATGCCGCTCTTCACCCGCATCGCGCTGGCCGACGAGGTCATGGCCACGGGTACACTGATGAACGAGAAGGGCGTCCGCTTCACCTTCCACACGGACGACCCGGTGGTGGGCTCCAAGTGGCAGCGGGGCAACGCCGGGCTCGGGATCCGCTACGGAATGACCGAGCAGGACGCGCTCGAGGCGGTGACGATCAACCCGGCCGCGATCGCCGGGGTGGAGGACCGTGTCGGGAGCCTGGAGGTGGGCAAGGACGCCGACATCGTCGTGCTGAACGGGACGTGGTACGAGGTCAGTACACTGGTGACACGGGTGTACGTCAACGGGATGGTCGCGTACGACAGGGAAGGAGAGGTGCCATGATCAGGGCGATCGGGGCGGCCGTATTGGCCATGGCCACGCTTGCTGGCGGGCGCGCCGATGTCCAGGCACAGGCCGTTGCCCTCACCGGGGGGCTGGTTTATCCCATCTCATCGGAACCCGTCGAAGGGGGGACGGTGCTGTTCGTGGATGGCCGGATCGCCGCCGTTGGCGTGGACGTGGACATTCCCGCGGGCGCGGAGGTCGTGGACGTGACCGGGAGCGTGGTGATGCCCGGGATTATCGACGCGATGAGCTACTATGGGATCGCGGGCGAGGACATGAACGAGGTGCCGAATCCGCTGACGCCGGAGCTGCGGATCATCGAGGCGTTTGCGCCGTTCGGGACGTTCGGGTCGGGAGAGGCCGGCGAGATCCGTGTGCGCGAGCTGCTGTCGGGGGGCGTGACGGCGACGTACATCGGGCCGGGAGATGCGACCGTGGTCGGCGGACAGGGTGCGGTTGTCAAGACGGCCGGCGCGCGTTTTGACGACCTGATCGTGCGCGAGCCCGCGGCGATCGACATCACGCTGGGCGGCCGGCCGGCGTCGACCTACCGAGAGCAGTCGCGGTCGCCCTCGACGCGGATGGCGGTCGTGGCGCAACTGCGGGATCTGCTGGTGAGGACGCAGGAGTGGATGGCGACTTCGGACGCAGCGGACGCGGGTCCGCGCAACCTCGGCATGGAGGCGCTGGCACGGATGCTCCGGGGCGAGATCCCGGCGCGCGTGCAGGCCAACGCGACGCGCGACATCCGGGTGGCGATCGAGCTGGCCGAGGAGTTCGGCTTCGAGTTGGTGATCGATGCCGGCGCGGGCGCGCACCAGATGCGCGACGAGCTTGCGGACCGCGGGATTCCGGTCGTCCTGGGCCCGATCTCGCACCCGTACATCTCGGGCGAGGAGATACCCGATCCCGGCGACTACGGCGGCGTCGACGAGCGCAATGCGGTGTGGCTCAACGAGGCCGGCGTACACGTCTCGCTGGCCAGCTTCTCGCGGGGCTTCGGTCGGTTCGGCCCCGGCGTGGCAGGTCAGTGGCTGCTGATCGACGCGTCGATTGCGCGCGGCCACGGGATGAGCGAGGCCGACGTGCTGCGGGCGGTTACGCTGAACCCGGCCGAGGTGCTGGGCGTGGCCGACCGCCTCGGCAGCCTGGAGGCCGGAAAGGACGCGGACCTGGTGGTGTTCGACGGCGATCCGCTGAGCATTCGGACCTGGGCGACCCGCGTGTACGTAGGCGGGCAGTTGGTCTACGAGCGAGAGAACTGAGGGAGTGATGAGGAATAGAGCGAAGTTGCGGGCGCCGGCCTGCCTCCTTGCGCTTGGCGTGCCGGTCTTGCTGTGCGCCTGCGTGGAGGGCGGCGGTATGGGCGCAGGAGGCAGCGGGTCCGCAGGCACGTCGTCGCGCGGAGGCGCCGGTCCGATGGACGTGGTCATCGAGGGCGGCCGCGTCGTGGACGGCACGGGGGCGGCCTGGTTCCATGGCGACGTCGGCATTCGCGGCGACCGGATCGCGGCGGTGACGCCTGCGGGCGGTCTGGCGGAGGTCGATGCGGGGACCCGGGTCGACGCTTCCGGGAAGGTGGTCGCGCCCGGCTTCATCGACATCCTGTCGCACGCGCGGGGGCCGCTGCTGAACGGCGACGGTCGGCTGCTGGGCAAGATCACGCAGGGCATCACGACCGAGATCATGGGCGAGGGATGGACGAACGCGCCGGCCAATGCGAATACGGACGCGGGCGCCGGGCTGGTCGATCCCGAGGCCCAGGGCGAGCGGCACGACTTCTCGGGTCCGCGCGGCTTTGACGCCTGGTTGAACGCGATGCTGGCCAACGGTGCGTCGCCCAACTTCGGGTCGTTCGTGGGCGCTACGACCGTGCGCGTCTATGCGATGGGCGAGGCGGGCGGGCCGGCGAGCGAGGCCCAGCTCGACACCATGCGCAAGGTGACCCGGTGGGCGATGGAGGGTGGCGCCTTCGGGGTGGCTACCGCCCTGATCTATCCGCCCGGCAACTTTGCGAGCGCGGAAGAGCTGGGCCAGGTGGTCGCGGCGTCGGCGCCCTACGGCGGCGTGTACATCACGCACATGCGCTCCGAGGCGGACCGGTTCCTGGAAGCGATCGACGAGGCCATCGAGATCGGGGAGCGGGGTGGCGTGCCGGTGGAGATCTACCACCTGAAGGCGGCGGGCGTGCGGAACTACCACAAGGCCGCGCTGGCGATCGCGAAGATCGACTCGGCGCGGGCGGCGGGGTTCGACGTGCAGGCCAACATGTACCCCTACACTGCCGGCGGCACCGGACTCCCCGCGCTGCTTCCCCCCTGGGCGTCGGAGGACGGCGCGCTCCTCGACAACCTTCGCGACCCCGGGATTCGGCAGCGCATCCATGACGAGGTCCTGGCGGACACGGCGGACTGGGAGAACCTGGGCGTGCTGTCCACGCCGGAAGGCGTCATGATCACGTCGGTGGCCGAGGTGGGGCCGGACGGCGAGCCCACTGGCGCGGGCGGCTTCGTGGGGATGCGGGTCGCCGAGGTCGCGGAGCAGATGGGCGTGGACTGGGTGGACGCAGCGATCGAGGTGATCCTCATGACCGGCGGCCAGGCGGGCATGATCGTCTTCATGATGGACGAGGCCAACGTCGCGCTGCAGTTGCGGCAGCCCTGGATCAAGATCGGGACCGACGCTTCCGGCTTCGACCCCGACAGCGCGACCGCGATGGTCCACCCCCGGTCGTACGGCACCTATCCGCGCATCCTGGGCAAGTATGTGCGGGATGAAGGCGTGATCACCCTGGAGGACGCCATCCGCAAGATGACCTCCGCGGTCGCGACGCGGCTGTCGATCCAGGACCGGGGCCTACTCAGGGTGGGGATGTATGCGGACGTGGTCGTCTTCGACCCGGCGACCGTCGGGGACCGGGCCACCTTCGAGGTTCCGCACCAGCTCTCGGTGGGCGTCGAGGAGGTGTTCGTGAACGGGGTGGCGGTGTTGCGGGACGGGGAGCACACGGGCGCGAAGCCGGGGCGGATTGTGCGCGGCCCCGGGTACAGGCCTGCCGGCTGATGTACTTCCTCTGATGCGGGTAGGGGTCGTCGGCGGTGGAGTGATCGGGCTCTGCACCGCCTGGTACCTGAAGAAGCTCGGCGCGGATCCGGTCGTGATCGAGTCCGCGACCCTGGGCGACGGCTGCTCGTTCGGTAACGCGGGTTGGGTCTGCCCGTCGATCTCGAGTCCCCTGCCCGCGCCCGGCCTCACGCTCAAGTCGCTCTCCTGGATGCTGCGGCGGGACAGCCCGCTTTACATCAAGCCCACCGCCCTGCCCGGCCTGGCCACATGGCTGCTGCGCTTCCGTTCGTTCTGCAACCGCGCGGATCAGAAGCGCGGGATCGAGGCCATCGCCGGGCTCAACCGGTTCACGATGGAGCGCTACGACGAGTTGGCGGCGAGTGGCGTGGAGTTCGAATGCCACGAGTCGGGCGTGCTGATGGTCTTCCGCGACTCCGACAAGGCCGCGGCAGCCGAGAAAGAGGTCAAGCTGGTCACCGCGGCCAGCGCGACGAGCTGCACCGATCTGACCGAGGCCGAAGTGTACGAGCGCGAGCCCATGCTGCGTCCCGGGTTCCGGTTCGGGCTCTTCGTCGGCGCGGATCGGCACGTGCGCCCCGATTCGCTGACGTCCGGGCTGGGTGCGGCATTGCGTGCCGGCGGCGCCGAGATCCACGAGGGCACACGTGCGACCGGATTCCGTGACGAAGGACGGCGGGTCCGCGGGATCGTCACCACGAAGGGCGAGCTGGAGGTCGACGCGGTGGTGCTGGCCGCGGGCGCGCACACCGGGACCCTCACACGCATGGCGGGGTGGCCAATCCCGCTGACCGCCGGAAAGGGCTACTCGGTCACGATCGACGAGCCCCGGAACCAGCTCCGCCAGCCGCTCTACCTGGGCGGCGCCAAGATCGGCCTGACGCCCTTCCGGGGCGCGCTCCGCTTTTCGGGAACGATGGAGCTGTCCGGGATCAACCGGCGCATGGATGTGGGGCGGATCCGGTCGCTCCGGCGCATTGTCGGGCGCGAGGTGGACATCCCGGAAGCGGCGTACGGAGGCCGTGAATGGGTGGGGATGCGCCCGGTCGTGCCGGACTCGCTCCCCGTGATGGGGAAGCTGCCGTCCCGCGACAACGTGTACGTGAACACCGGCCACCAGATGCTGGGCGTGACACTGGCCGCGAGCAGCGGGTGCGCGCTCGCCGGGCTGATGCTGGAGGGGAAGCCGGGGGTGGGGCTGGAGGCCTTCTCGCCGGAGCGGTTCTAAGACGTCCGTGGACGAGTCCCGCTGCATTCGGCCGGCGATCCGGTCGTGCCAGGTTGCGACACCGGGCCGTCTGGGCGTAGAGTGCTGAAGGCCCGTATCCGACTCAGCCCATCATGACAGGAGTTGCCCGAATGAAGAAGGTAAGGAAGGACCTGGGGATCATGGCGCTCATAGCCGGTGCGGGTGCTGTGGGTGCACTGGTGACCATGTTCGCAGTCGGATCCACACGCGCGCCGGCCGCCCCACCCGAGCAAGCCGATGCGAGACAACAGGCAGTCACGGAGCTGTCGGAGCAGCTGACCGAAGTAACGCAGCGCTTGACCGAGATGTCGGAACGCGTCGAAGCCCAACGGATCAGGGTCACCGGCACGGCCACCAAAGGGGGGGCTACGATCAGGCTGCGCTCAACGGGATCCTTTTTTGAGTCGGGCAGCCAACCGCTCATCTATATCGATGGCGTACGTGTCAACGGTGACCGGGATGCAGCACTGCAACAGATCGAACCCGATCAGATCGACCGTATCGAAGTGCTCAAGGGCGACGCCGCGAAGGAGCTTTACGGCAGCGAGGCCGCGAACGGCGTGATCCAGATCGTCACGAAGTCCAAAGAGGGTTCCTAGGAACCCGCGGACTCCCAGGGACCTCCCGCCAGCGGCAGCACCTCGTTCACCAGGGTCATCAGCATTCGGCCCGGCTCTTCGAACATGATCATGTGTGAACTCCGTTCGAAGGTCACGAAACGTTTGTGGGGGGCGTCGATTCGGTTGAAATAGTCGAGGGCGCTCTCATACGGCGTGTGCAGGTCGAAGCGGCCGTGGAGCATCACGACGGGGACCTCGTAGCGTTCCACCATCCCTCTTCGGCGGGGTTCCGGCGCCCCGTCGATCAGGTGCCGCTCCGCCCATGCCATCGCCGGCTGGAGGTTGGCCACGTCGTCCTCGGTGTACTCGGGTCCCCACTCGGGTAGCGCGAAGTACAGGTCGAAGGTGGGTTTCCCGTACCAGCCGCCGTCGTACTCCCGAGCCCACCTGCGGGCGGCCAGCAGCTTGGCGACGGCGCCGGGCCCTGGCGGAGGCGGGTAGGGCTGGAGGGCCTCCAGCTCGCGGATCGCGGTCGTGTCGTTGGCCTCGCGGACGCGCTCCATGAGCGTCGAAAAGAGTTGCGCCTCGCTGCCGGGGCCGCCCGACTGGCCGAGCCCCACGTAGGCGTGAAACCGGTTCGGATGCTCTTCGACGAGGCGGGGGCCGATCGAACTGCCGTAGGAGTATCCGAGGACCACCAGCTTCTCCTGCCCGAACCGGGACAGCAGGTGCTCGACGACCACCAGGGCGTCGTCGACGTGCTGCTGGAGGGTCAGCGTCGGCGCGAGGCGGGCGGAGTCCGCGGCGGCGAAGCTCTTGCCCACTCCCCGCCGGTCCCAGTTGACCACCGTGAAGAAGTCTTCCCACGGCTTCTGGTACGCCCAGGCCATCCCCATCACCGGGCTGCCAGGTCCGCCGTGGAGCACGAGAAGGATTGGATTGGCGCGGTTGAGCCCGCGGATCGACAGCCATTGGGTCGAGCCGTTGACCTCGATCGGCTCAAGAACCTCGACCCCTTCCGGAGTGTGGATCGCTCGCAGGTTGGCCAGGCGGGCGATGATCGAATCCCTGGGCATGGCGGTGCTCTGGATCGGGGCGTCGCAAGCGGCACCCAGGATGCCGAGTGCGAGGATGAGGAACGACACAGGCCCGGCGGACCTGATGGCTGCTGGCTGGCTCATGACGGTTTCCTTCATACGTCGCAGGGCATGCATTCTCTCCGGCGGCCAGCCCCCGGCGTGACCGACTGGCGCGCCCGGCGGCTCCGTTGCCTAATGGATGTCAGGTACCGGACACTACACCGGGCACGGGAGGCTGCACCATGATCCGCACCACCACCCTCCTCGTCTGCATCGCCTCTCTCTCGCTGGCGAGTTGTGCGCCGTCCTCCTCCGATGGCGACGGCGGGGACGTGGTCCGGTCCGACGACGGCGCCCCCTACCCGATGCTCGAGCCGCGCTACGACATGCGTGTCGAGCAGGCGGTACGGGTGCCGATGCGCGACGGTGTCCGCCTGTCGACCGATCTCCATTTTCCGGACGGCGCGCCCGCACCGTTGCCCGTGATCCTGATCCGGACGCCGTACGACAAGTCCGCGTTCCGCGCCGGCTACCTCGGAGACGTGGTCCGCATGTTCGTCGGGCAGGGGTACGTCGTGGCCGTACAGGACAAACGAGGGCGCTTCGAGTCCGAAGGCGTGTATTCGCTGGCCGTCAGGGAAGATGTCGACGGCTACGACGCGGTCGAGTGGCTGGCCGACCAGTCGTGGTCGAACGGGAAGGTGGGGACCTACGGCTGCTCGGACCTGGGCGATGCGCAGGTATGGATGGCGCCCGCGCAGCCCCCGAGCCTGGCCGCGATGATCCCGCAGGCCTCGGGCAGCATCAACGGCCCGGCCGACAACATCTACCGGTATTTCGGGACGTACAACGGGGGCGCGTTCAATCTGGCGGCGGCCGCGGGGTGGATGGTCTTCGCCGGGTCCAAGGTCTACCTGCGTCCCCCGTCCCACGTCTCCGACGAGGAATTCCAGCGGATCGCGTACCAGTACTCGCCGGGTCCGGTCAACGCGCCCGAGGTCGACCTGGACGCCATCATCAATTCGCTGCCCCTGATCGACATGATGCAGAAGGCGAATCGCCCGCACACCGACTGGGAATCGATCCTCAGCTACGGTCTCGCCGACCCCTGGTGGGATCAGTTTCCCTACTACAAGGGCCACGAGCAGATCGACGTTCCCACCCTCTTCGTCAATTCATGGCACGACTTCGGGGTGAACGAAACGCTGTGGCAGTTCAACTACTTCCAGGAGAACGCCGTATCGAGCACCGCCCGAGACAACCAGTTCGTCGTCATCTCGCCGGTGTCGCACTGTGACTCCGAACGCATCAGCGCCCCCACGGTGATCGGCGAGCGCGATGTTGGCGACGCCCGCTACGACTTCTGGACGCTATACGTGCGGTGGTACGACCACTGGCTCAAGGGCGAGGACAACGGCGTCACCGACATGCCGCCGGTGCAGTACTACCTGATGGGCAGGAACGAGTGGCGGTCCGCCGACGAGTGGCCGGTGGCGGGCACGCAGTTCACCCGGTACTACCTGACGAGCGGCGGCGCGGCAAACAGCCTGAACGGCGACGGCGTGCTCACCACGGAGGCGCCGCAGAACGGGGCGGTCGACCGATACATCTACGATCCCGGTTCACCAACGCCCTCTCTGTCCGGCTCCTACGGGATGGAAGAGGGGTTCCATGATCAGCGTCCGGTCGAAGAGCGGGATGACGTGCTCGTCTACACCACCTCACCCCTCGAAGCCGGCGTGGAGATGACGGGCCCCATCACGGCCACCCTCTACGTTTCATCGGACGCTCGCGACACCGACTTCACCGCCAAGCTGGTCGATGTCCACCCGGACGGCACCGCGTTCTTCCTGCAGGAGGGGGTCCTGCGCGTGCGCTACCGCGAGGGCTTCGACCGCAAGGTGTTCATGGAAGAAGGCGAGGTCTACGAGATCACGGTCGTCCTCGACGCCACGAGCAACTACTTCCCGCCGGGCCACCGCATCCGTCTCGAGGTGGCCTCGGCCAGCTTTCCCCGCTTCGACCGCAACCTGAACACCGGCGGCAACAACTACGACGAGACCGAGTGGATCGTGGCGCACAACGCGGTTCACCACTCGCCGGAGTACCCGTCGCACGTCCTGTTGCCGATGGTGCCGGAGGGGGCGAGCCGGTTGCTAGAGTTGAATTGAGGACCGGCGACGGCTTAGAGAACGGTGAAGCCCTCGCGGTGCGCCGCGCGCTCGGCCACGATGATCTCGCTGGCGCTTGCGCCTCCGGTCAGCCGGGGTGCCGGTACACTCAGGAAGCGCTCGACATCGAGAGATGCACGAGGCGGGGCCGCAACGCCCCGACGCAGCAATTCGGCCGCGGCGTGGTCCGCGCCGGGACCGTCAACGCGACAGGGCTCAATTCTCATCTGGCCAAAGTGGTCAAGTCGACCTGCCGTATCAAGAGTCGAGCGTGTGGCCGTTGGGCCAGCCTTCGAGGCCCCGCGCGAGCGCCTGTCATGGGAAAGGACAACAAAATGATCGAAGCACAGCCAGGTAGCGTCTTACTCCGCCAGGCAGGACTGTCTCTCGCGCGCCTGGGCATTCTGGCCGCCATGGCCTGCGGTCCGGCGGCGGATTCGAACGGAGACGAGGCCGCCGAGTCTCAGCCCTCCCTCTCCCCGCAAGCGGCCGCGGCGCTCGTCGAGCGCTTTCAGGCCGAACTCGACGCGGCGTGGGCGCAGGCCCAGGACTCCGACGAGAACTTCCCCGGGGCGACGGCCGCGTTCATTCTTCCGGACGGGAGCGTCCAAGGCTTCGCGACCGGCGAGTCCGACGTGGACGACGACGTTGCGATGACGCCGGACCTGCGGATGCCGTCTGGCAGCATCGGCAAGACGTACGTTGCGGCGGTCGCCCTGCAGCTGGCGATGAACGGCGAAATGGACCTCGACACACCGGTCTCGGCCTGGCTCGGCGACGAGGAGTGGTTCTCGCGGGTCCCCAATCACGCGGACCTGACGCTGCGCAACCTGCTCAGCCACACGGCGGGCATGATCCAGCCGTACTTCGAGGACCCCGATTTTGCGGCGCGGCTGGCCGAGTTCTTCAGCGACCCCGACGCCTACATGACCCCGGAGCAGTTCATCGCCGAGGCAGTGCTGGACGCCGAGCCGCTCTTTCCCGCGGGCGACGGATACCACTACAGCGACGTCCACTACACGCTCGCGGGCCTGGCGATCGAGGCGGCGACGGGCCGCGACTACTACGACCTGCTCAACGAGATGTTCCTGGGTCCGTTCGGGCTCGACCTGACCCTGCCCGCCGACCGGCGCGACCTGCCGGGGCTGTCACAGGGCTACGCGCACGCGAGCGTCCGGCTCTTCGACACGCCGCTCGAGATTGTGGTCGACGGCCAGCTGGTGGTCCACCCGCTGCAGGAGTGGACGGGGGGCGGCGTCGTCAACAACCCGCAGGCGCTGGTGCGGTGGGCGAAGCTGCTGTACGAGGGTGAGGCGATCGAAGGGGACGATCTGCCCGACCTGTTCCGGATCGGGTTTCCGACCGACGACATGAAGCCGCATCTGGGGTATGGGCTGGGGGTGGCTGTCGCCGAGAGCGAACGCGGGCTGACCTACGGCCATGGCGGGTTCTTCCCCGGGTACAATTCGCTGGTCACGTACTATGCTGACCACGGCGTCGCGGTCGCGATCCAGATCAATTCGGACGATTCACGGATGGGCGACCACCTGCCGAAGCTGGCGGACTTGGTGATCGGGGCGCTGGCAAGTGCCGGGCATTAGCAGTCCGTGGGCAGAGCCCCCCCGGGCATGGACGCCCCCTCAAACCTGTGTGCTGAACATGAAAATACGCAAAATACGTAAAATACGCATTATGACCTGGATCATGGTCGGATCGCTGCTGGCGCCGGGCGTCGCCGAGGCGGCCCAGGCCCAGCAGGCCGAAGCTCGGCCCCGCATCGTGGTGAGCCCGGATTACCTGGTGAGCAGGGACGGGGACCGGCCACACGTCGAGATCATGGCGGCCGCAAACCCTCGCAACGCGCGCAACCTGCTCGCCGGCGCGATCACGTTCACGCGGCGCGACGGGGGCAGCGCGACCAAGGCCTATGTGAGCCGGGACGGCGGCATCGTCTGGGACGACGTCATCTTCCCGGAGCAGCGCGAAAGGGGGGGAGCCGATCCGCAAGTGGCGTTCACCGCAGCGGGGACGGCGCTCTTTCTCACCCTCAATACGGCACCCGATGAGACCGGGCGTACGCGCGCGTTTCTGCACTCGTACCGGTCGGAGGACGAAGGCGTGACCTGGTCGGATGTGTACAACCTGGGCGCGTCCTATGACCACCCCATGCTGGTGGCCGACCAGACGACGGGTCCCTTCGCGGGCCGGCTGTACGTGAGCGTGCTGTACGGGGGCCTCGAGTACAGCCTGGGTGTGTTCCGCTCCGAGGACGACGGCCGAAGCTGGATCGGGCCGGTGAAGTTCATCGACGGCGCGGGCGAGCGCGGGCTGAACGTGGATCCGATGCTCGTGTTTGCCGACGGGGCGATCATGGTGCCGTTCATCGATTTTCCGTTTACGCCGGAGCAGACGGCCAGATGGGACGGGACACGGATCTGGACGGTGGTGTCGACCGACGGCGGGGTGACGTTTTCCGAGCCCCGGGCGGGGCCCTTGAAGATGACCGGGGACGAGTTGCGCGGGGCGAGGGAGGGTCTCGAGCGGTTTCGCGGCGGGTCGTGGGTGATGTACGCCGTGGATCGGAGCGAGCGCTTCCGGGACCGCGTCTACGCGGTGTGGCCGGACTACTCGGAGGGGTTGCCGCGTGTTGTCGTGGTGTCGACGGACGATCGGGGGTCCAGCTGGAGCGAGCCCAGGCCGGTGGCGCCTACAGGGACCCGGGGTGCACAGCAGTTTCAGGCTGCCGTGGCCGTCAATCGGGACGGGGTTCTGGGGGTGACCTGGTACGACACGCGCGAGGCGCCGTCGGAGTTCGCGTTTCATCAGTATTTCGCGGCGTCGTTCGACGGTGGGGAGAGTTTCACGGCACCGCAACGGGTTTCAAGCGCTCTCTCGCGGCCCATGGGCTCGGGGAACCTGCTGCCGGCCCCGGCCACCTTCAGCGGACCGGAGGGAGAGCTGCGAGTCGCGCTCCTGTCGGCGGCTTCACGTTGGGTGAGCGGCGGCGACTACATGGGGCTCACGGCGTCGGTCGACGGGCACTTTCACCCGGTGTGGGCGGACGCGCGGTCGGGTACCTATCAGGTGTACACCGCGGAGGTCCGGATCGAGGAGGGGGCGTCGGCGGCGTCGGCGGTCGCCGAGCCGGCGGTGGGTGAGCCGGTCGACGTCACCGGCCGGATCGAGTTGGTGAACGATCCCGGTGCGTACGACGCGGAGACCGGTGTACTCGACCTGTGGATCCGGTTGAAGAATGTTTCCGCCGCTCCGATCGCGGGACCGATCGAGGTCGAAATCCGAAAGTTCGGGAGCGGCATGGACGACACGTTCGCCGAGTTTGCTCCGGAGATCCTGAACGCGGACAACGATGTGCGCGGCCCGGGGGCACATTTCGTCTACAGTGACGCCCTGGGTACCGAGGGCGTGCTCCCGCCCGGCGGCGTCAGCGGCGCGATGCTGTGGCGGCTCAAGTTGGTGGAGCCGATCCGCGTCCCGAATCTCCACGTGTATGTGACGGGTCGGGAGGTGGTCCAACCCTGACAGGCTAGAACACGACCCGGTAGGTAGCACGCAGGCCCCTCCCCGCCTCGGGCATGATTTCCTTGACCCGCGACAGATGACGCCTGTACTCGGTATCGCCGAGGTTCTCGACGTGGAGGGTTACGACGTGCAGCCGTCCGGCGAGGGTGAGACGCATGCCGCCCGAGAGGCCAAGCACGGCGTATCCATCAGTTGGCTGCTCGAATCGCCCCGTGCGTTCCTGGCTCCCGGCCATCCGCGCCTCGGCCTCCACGAACCAGTCCACCGGCGAATAGCCGATTGCAAGGCGACCCTGGAGCGGGGGCATGAACGGAAGAGGCTCGTTTGTGGCGCGGATCGTGCCGTGCACATACGACGCGACGGCCTCCAGCTTGAATCCGGCCGGCATCGACCACCCGAGCAGGCTCTCGAAGCCGGTCAAGACGGCGTCCTCACCCACGAACTGGTAGACGGGGAGCAGTATTCGGCTGAGTTTCCCCGTCGCCTGCGGAAAGATGTAGCCCGCGATCGTGTTTCGAAACCACGTCACCTCGGCGCTGAGGCGTTGCCTGGTGATACGTCCGAACACGTCGATTCCGAGTCCCGTTTCCGTCTCGAGCGAGGGATTGCCGACGTCGAATGAATTGGCCGCGAGGTGCGGCCCCTCCGAGTAGAGTTCGTGTACATCCGGGGTGCGAAAGGCCCGGCCCACGCTAGCTCCCAGGGTGAACTGCCCCGTCAACCGCAGAAGTGCGCCCAGCGATCCGGAGACCGCGCCGAAGGAACGTGCGCGGATGTGTCCGATGTCGGACAGCTCTTCCTTGTTCGGTTCCAGGTCGACCCGATCGTAGCGGAGCCCGGCCTCGATCAAGACGGGATCGAGCTGGATCTCCTCGAGGACATATGCGGCCTGCGTCCTGCGCTGGGTATTGGGGGAGTACAGCGCGCCCCCGAATCCGAAGTGCTCCCACGAGACTCTGGCTCCGACCGCGCCCGATGCGAACGGCCCCCACCCGGCGTGCCGCGCCCGAGCTTCCCCGCTCGCGATCTGTCGCTCGAACAGCGTTCCCAAAATGTCCGGGGGTTCCCACTCGTTGTGCCGGTACCACGTGTAGCCGGCATCGAGTTCAATCGCCTC
>JAPPGZ010000093.1 GCA_028874905.1 Gemmatimonadota bacterium | reverse complement strand
CGCGCCGCGGCGCGGCGCCGCGCCGCCCCCCCCCCACCACCCCCCCACACACCACAACCCCCCCCCCGCCCGGGGGGGGGGGGGGGGGGGGGGGCGCGGGGGCGCCCCCCCCCCCCCCCCCCCCGCGTCCGCAAGCGCCACCTGACCAGCCTCGTCGGGCTGGCTTAACGCAGACCGTATCCCGCGCGCGGTCGGGCGATCCCGGCTGCCGGGTTCTGCTATTCGCGGGAGTCTTCTACGCGCCCACGGCCCCCGGTTGCGCCCGCGACCGCGGCGAACAGGCGTGATCTGTTGACGACGGGCACGCGGATCCGGTAGCGAACGTCCGTCCCGAAATCCCGCGCGAGGATCTGCGCATCCAGCTTGCGGAGGACGGGGTTTATCCTGCCGGACGCCTCGTAGGGAACCGTGACCAGCACCGCAACACGGTTCACCTTCCGCTCGGTCGGGCAGGCCGCGAGGGCACCCTTCGCGACGCGCGCGTAGGCGCGGGCGAGACCGCCCGTGCCAAGCTTCACTCCGCCGTAGTAGCGGGCGCAGACCACCACCACTTCGCCCACCCCGGAGTGCAGCACGGCCGTGAGGATGGGCGCGCCAGCCGTGCCACGCGGCTCGCCGGCGTCGCTGGCGCCGATCCGGGCGGTCGATCCGGGGGGTCCCGCGTTGAAGGCCCAGCAGTAGTGGGTCGCCCCCGGCACGCGGTTCCGCACGGACTGGACGAACCGCAGAGCGGACTCGCGCGAATCCGCACGCCCCGCGCAGCTGACGAATCGGCTCCGGCGTATGACCTCCTCGAAGCGGCCCGTGGCGCCTGGCACCGGATAGGGATTGTCCAAGCGTGGGCTCCTGGGAGAGGACGTGTTGTTCCGGGGACGCGGCGGTGGGCTTTCCATTTCCGGAACACCACCTTACTCTAATACGGTGCGAGCCGATTGAGAATCAGTTTCAATCTCAACGGCTCCCACGGAAGCATGTTCGGGTCCTGAAACAGGTATCCCATCCGGAGGAAGTGTGAAGCGCAAGTCAGAAACGGCGCAGAAACCTGCCGATCGCATGCTCGCGGACGTTCCCTTGGAAGAGGAGGTCGTCCTGGTCCGGATCGACGTGGCCGGCGACGACGTTGAGCCGTTGCTCGAGCGGGGGATTGTGCCCGGTTGCACGCTTTGTCCGGTGCGGCATGCCCCGGTGGGCGGCCCCACGGTCTATCGCGTGGACGGCGTGCTCGTCGCGCTGCGCAGGGAAACCGCTTCCTGTCTGTGCGTGCGCAGCTCGCTGGAAGCCGCGGGGGTTCTCGACTCGAATTGAACGGAGGGACCGGGTCGGCCGTGCTGGACCGGGGTTCGGCACCGGGAGCCGGCGTCGATAATGGGACCCCGCTGGTTGCGGTGGTAGGTCCTCCCAACTCGGGCAAGTCTACCCTCTTCAACCAGTTCACCGGTCTTCGCCAGAGAGTGGCGAACTATCCGGGCGTGACCGTGGAACGCAGGTGCGGCACGGTCAGTCTGCCGGTGGGGCCGGTGGAACTGATCGACCTGCCGGGGGTGCACGGCCTTTCACCACGCAGTCTCGACCAGATGGTCACCCGCGACGTGCTCCTGGGCGAATTCGAGGGCGATCGGCAGCCAGACGCAATCGTCCTGGTTCTGGACGCGACCCGCCTCAAGTCACACCTGATGGTTGCCGAGCCGGTTCTGGCCATTGGCATCCCGACGCTGGTCGTACTCACCATGGCCGACGAGCTGGACCGACGCGACGGGGTTCTCCGTCGCTCGAGCCTGTCGGAGGAACTGGGCGTGGAGGTGGCGTTGGTCAACGCGCGCGATGCCGCGACGCTGCAGCCCGTGCGCGCCTTCCTCGAGGCGCTCCACACCGGTGGGGAGGAGGTTCGCGCCTGCCCGATCGTCGCCGTGGCCGAGCATCCCGCGGGGAGGGGCGCCGGTCGTGCCCTGCCGATGATCGACCTGTTCGCGGAGCGTCGGCAGCGCGCCCGCGAACTAGGTCGCTCGGCAGGATTCCAGGCTCCCCGCCCGTCACGCTCGACCCAGCGGCTCGATGCCCTGGTGCTGCACCGATTCTGGGGACCGCTGGTCTTCCTCGGCGTCGTCGTGCTCGTATTCCAGTCCATCTTCGCCTGGGCGGTGCCGTTGATGGACGGCACCGAGGCCGCGATCGCCGCGTCGGGGAACTACCTCGGCTCGGTACTTCCCGAGAGCTGGTTCCGTTCCCTCCTCCTCGACGGAGTGTGGGCCGGGGTCGGGTCCGTGATGGTGTTTCTGCCCCAGATCCTGATCCTGTTCTTCTTCATCGCGATCCTGGAGGACTCGGGGTACATGGCCCGCGCGGCGGTGATTGCCGATCGTCTCATGCACCGCGTCGGTCTCCAGGGCAAGTCCTTTCTGCCGTTGCTGTCGGCCTACGCGTGTGCGGTTCCGGCCATCATGTCCGCCCGCACGGTCGAGGACGAACGCGACAGGATCGCCACGATCTTCGTCGCGCCCTTCATGACCTGCTCGGCACGCCTGCCCGTGTATGCGCTGCTGATCGCCGCGTTCATCCCGGCCCAACCCCTGCTGGGACCGTTCTTTGGAACCCAGGCGGCGGTCCTGATAGGGTTGTATCTGATGGGAGTGGTGGCGGCCATCGTGACGGCGGCGCTGCTGAAGCGCACGCTGCTCCGGGGTCGCTCCGCGCCATTCGTGATGGAGCTTCCGCCCTACCGACTGCCTACGGTGAGGTCGATTCTGACCCGGCTGCTGGATCGTACCAAGGTCTTTCTGCGCCGCGCCGGCAAGATCATCCTGGCCGTGACAGTGGTGCTCTGGGTCTTCACGCAATTCCCCAGGACGCCCGGTGGCGAGGCTCCGCCGATCGGCGACAGCGCCCTCGGACAGGCCGGCCAGGTCATCGAACCCGCGATCGGACCGCTGGGATTCGACTGGCGCATCGGCATCGGCCTGGTGACCTCGCTCGCGGCCCGCGAGGTGATCGTCGGGACGCTGGGCACGATCTACGGCGTCGAGAGCGAGGACGAAGACGCGTTCGAACTCCAGGCGGCGCTGCAGCAGGATCTCGATCTGGGCTCGGCTGTGGCACTGCTCGTGTTTTTCGTGTTCGCGCTCCAGTGCATGTCCACCGTGGCCATCATGCGGCGCGAGACGGGAGGCTGGCGCTGGCCCGCGCTGCAGTTCAGCTACATGCTCTTCCTCGCCTACGCGGGGGCGTGGGTCGCCAACGCGATTCTGTAGCGGCGGCGGCCGGCCGGAACCGGCGCTACGACACCCGCGGCGGCCGCTTCCTCAGAACGAACAGTCCCTCCTTGATGCTGGACACGATGATCACACCGCTCTCGAAGTACGGGTACACGCTCCACGCTCCCGCGAATCCGGGGTTGTCCTCGCCGAACGGCACCGTGTCGAAGTAGCCGATCTCTTCGGGTGACTCCGGATCGGAGATATCGAGAATGCGCAATCCACTGAGATAGTTGGCCTGGTACATCAGGTCACCGACCACATACAGATTGTGATCCGATGACCCGGTCGTGCCGAAGTGCTCCTTGACCAGGATCGGGTCGTTCAGATCCTGGATGTCCCACACCAGCGTGCGCGTTCGCGACACGTTGCCACCCACTTCGTCGGTCTCGTCATTCATGTAGAAGTAGCGGTGGTCGTCCGAAATCCAGCCCTGGTGCAGGTAGCCGGTATTGGGGTAGGAGGATGCCGATAGCGGCACTGTGGCGTCCTTGTCCGTGACGTCGGCGATCGAGAGCGCGTTCTCGTTCGCCCCCAGGCAGACTTCGCGTCCAACGTACTCCTCGTCGGGACCATGGTAGCGCACGCACTGTGCGTCGTGGCTGTATCCAGTCCCCGCTCCGCCCGTGTTGGCGTCGGCGAAGCACCCGGCAAACGTGGGGTTCCTCGGGTCGCTCAGATCGATCATGTGCAATCCGCCGCCGCAGGTCTCCCCGCCACCGGAGGCCCCTACCACGTAGGCGAACCCGGTCTCCTCGTTGATCACGATGTTGTGGGCGGAGTTGATGCCGTCGTACAGGGCGGTGGGCTCGAAGGTCACCGGCGGATCCGTCACATCCCGCAACTGGGTGAGGTCGAACACCTGTACGCCGTGGGCCCCCGCATTGTCGGCGACCACGAACGCGTGATTCGCGTAGACCTTGATATCCCGCCACATGTTGACGATCGCGCCCTCGGTCAGGGGCATTTCGCCCAGGTACACCGGATTGCCCGGATCGCTCAGATCCACGAATGTGGTGCCGTCGGCGCGGCCCATGATCGCGTATTCCCGCCCGGACTCCGGGTCGGTCCAGCCCCACAGGTCGTTGGCGATCATCCCGCGCTCGCCCCCGAGGTCTCCTGTCGGAACGAAGGCGACGAGATCGACCTCGCTGCACGCGAATCCCGCGGCGGATCCGTCTTCGCATTCACTCGAGTCGCCCAGCACGGCATCGAGACCGGCGTCGTCGTCGACAATCGTTCCCTCGGGTTCCCAGCCGTCCGGGGTGCGTTGGAACACAAAGCCGGTGCCCTCGAAGAAGTCGGCGCCCGGGGCTCCCACCACCGCGAGGTTGTCTGCCACCGCGACGGCGATGCCATAGAAGGCGAACGGGGTGCCGGGTCCGAAGGTGGCAACCTGCACCCAGCCGTCGGCTCCATTCCGGCGGAACGCCAATCCTCCGCCGATGCCGTTGGCGGCCAGCGGGGTCCCGACGACGACGTCGTCGCCCGAAGCCGCCACCGCCATGCCGAAGCCGGACATGGGAGAGGGGGATTCGGGCCGAATGGCGTTGGCGAGTGTCCACTCGGTGGCGCCGGTTTCCATCGAACTCGTGAAGTGGAACACGGTGCCGGTGAACTGAGCGCTCAAGGGCGCTCCCGCGAAGACTTCGCCCCCCGACACTGCGACGCTGGCACCCAGGGATGCCGGTCCGGGATCGGGAGGAGCGAGGCGGCCCAGGGACGACCAGGTTCCGTCTCCACCACCGAACAGGTGGACCGAGCCCGGCTGAAAGTTGGGCGCGCCGGTGCCTGGGAGCAGAGAAATCCCGCCGCCGGGAGCTCCGATGGCCAGCACGCGTCCCTCCAGGTCGATCGCCGTACCGAATCCGGCCCCGGGGGGCGCATCGTCGGCCCGCAGCGTCGCGGTCTCCGAGTACCCCGTTTCGTCCCCCACGAAAGCGACAGCGACACCTGCTCCCGATTCCGCGCCGGGAGCACCGACAACGATATCGCGGCCGTTGGTGGCGACGGTCGCTCCGAAGCGGTCGTCGGCACCGGCGGTCGACCACGTCAGGCGTTGCTGCAGCCGCCACTCGCCCGATGTTCGTCGGTAGACGTAAACGGCTCCGGTTCCGTCGCTGGGTGCGCCAACCACCATCACGTCGCCGGCGGCGTCCAGCCCCTCTCCGTACGCGATCGCCGACTGCGTCTCTTCCGGGGCCAGCGACGCGGTCTCCGTCCAGGAGCCTCCCGTGCGGCTGAAAACGTGCACACCTCCCTGCCGATTGCCGGGCATGGGGAAGAGCGGAAGGACACCCGGTCGGCCGACGTAGATATCGCCGTCTTCCACCGCGACTGCGGCGGAGAAAGCCGTGAGGGCGGCCGCAATGGGTGCGGGCGCCGTCGATTCGGCGGCGGTCTGTGCCTGCGTGTCCACTGGAGCGAGAAACGTCAGGACCGCCAGCGCGAGGAACCCTGGGTGCGCCGCGCCTTCGAGGCGATCACGGCGGCATTGCAGTTCGGTCGTGGGCGGACGGTATTCTTGTGTTGACATGGCTGTGGTTCCTCGGGGTCGGGAATCCTGTTCTTCCTGTCGGGCCAGGCCGATGCGCATCCAATGTGCGCCGTCCAGCGTGCATTAGCCAAGTAGCGCGGCGGCCTCCTATCGTACAAGCATGCAGACACCACCCTGGAATCTCCGCTTCAGGTCGTCGATGGCCTCCTTGCGTTCTCCCGGGTTGTTCGCGATCGCGTGCGTCGCGAGCGCCGCGTGCCTCACGACCGCTGCCTGCGATTCCGGCGTGCGCGAGGCCCTGCATCTCACCACGGCCCACCAGATCGGACCGGTCGCCTACCGCGATCCGGCCGGGGCGATATCGCCGGACGGGCGACTGCTTGCATATACCCAGGGCAGGGAAGTACTCGTCCGTGACATCGACGGCGGCGAGGTGCGGAGTCTGGGCCTCGCACCGAGTCAGGTGCGCTATGTGACCTGGTATCCGGACAGTCGGCGCCTTCTGGTGCACGAACGCTCGTTCAACCGACGCAGACAGGGCTGGTTTCTGTACGACGTGGTCTCAGGCGGGAAGGAGGCGCTCTGGGCAGACGGATACAAGTCCGGGCTCCCGCCACGCGACGCGTTGCTCGAACTCGCCTGGGCACCCGACGGTGCGTCGGTGGTCGGCGTCGTGCGAGGGTCGGACGGGTCGCGGGTGTGGAGAATCCGCGCAACGGGCGATTCCGGAGAGATCGTTGGAGCGGGCGGCACCCTGTCCTATCCGGTCGCTTCTCCGACCGGCGAGGTAGCCTGTGTCGAGCGCGAACTGGGTGTGCAGCACCTTCGGTATCCCTGCCGGGAAGGCCCGGTGGCCTGGCTTGACGGGCACGAGCCTTACGGCCACGTGGCGTTCTCTCCGGATGGGTCCGACATCTACTACGCGGCTCCCGATGAGCGCGGCGTACTGGAGCTTTGGGTCCGGCCGGTGGGTGGAGGTCCCGGCGAGCGCCTTGCCACCGACGAACGGGATGTCTACGGTCCCGGGGTCACGACCGGTGGGGACATCGTGTATCGCAGCCAGTACTACATGGTGACGCTTTCCGCCGTCCCGGCCGGCGGGGGCGGGGTCACCCCGATCACCACTTTCCAGTCCGAGACGCCAACCTGGAGTCCTGCCGGAGACAAGATATCGTTCACCTTTGGACGCTGGCGTGTTGCCACGGACGACGTGAACTACCCCGACATCGACCAGCACATCGGCATTGTCGACGTGTCGTCGGGATTCCGGAAGACCGGACCGGATCGGGTGGTGCGCAGTTCCTACTCCGAAGATCAGGGCATGCACTGGTCGCCCAACGGACGCTGGATCGCGTACCACAGCCACATCGACGGCACGGACGACATCTATCTCATTCCGGCTGACGACCCGTCATCGCCGCGCCTGATTTCGGCCCATGGCCACGAAACCGGCTGGCCCCGCTGGTCCCCGGACGGCAGGTGGATTTCCTATCCGAGCTATACGCGCGACGCCGAGGGAGCGCGGAAGAGCTTTCTATACGTGATCCCCGTGAACCAGGAAACGGGTGAGACGCGGTCGCAGCAAATCGTGCACATGGGGGACTTTCCCCACGATGCGCTGCAGGCCGAGTGGACTCCGGACTCTCGAGCACTGGTCTTCGAGGCGGCGGAAGGTGCTGGGCAAAAGGCCTTATACGTGGTTGAACGTGCCGGCGGCACGCCTGAGCGCTTCCACGAATGGAGGTCCGACCAGGTTCATTCGGGCATCGCGGTGTCCCCGGACGGTGCATGGGTGGCGTACATCGGCCCCGGGCGGGACGGCTTCTTCCAGATCCATAGAGTGCCCTTCGGCGGCGGGCCTTCGGAGCAGCTGACAACGGACCCGACGCAGAAGACGCAACCTGCATACGATCCGACTGGAAGAATGCTGGCGTACACCGTCTTCAGCTACGAATCCAGGTTCTGGCGTCTGCGGCGGTAGATTACCGATTCAGTCGCGACAGGACTACGTGGCCACGGGCAGCCTGCGCCCCGCGCTTACAACCTGCGCATCCCGCCGGTGACCTCGACGTCCACCGGCACACCCCCGGCGCTCCGAGGCAGCCGGCGACGCACCCCTGCGTCGTCCTTCTCCAGGTAGACCTTGATACACGGCTTGCCCTGCCGCAGTCCGACGGCCGTGCCCACCACGCCCTTCATCCCCATCACCTTCCGGGTGACTTGCCGGCGTGCACGCTCCACGGAATCGTCCACGGCTTCAGTTGCCATCGATCGAGACGTCGAACCGCTCCAGCACCAGATCGATGGGGTTGGCCAGCGTACTGGTCTGACTGCCCGCGAAGAGCAGCGCGACGGGATGGCGCGCTTCCTCGTCGCTCCCCGCCGAGACGATCAGCGAACCCGAGTCGCCGGGTCCTGAGAAATTGCCGCCCGAGATCACGATCTGTCCCGCGAAGCGGGCGGTGTTGTCGCGGAAGCCGACGTTCATGGTGGCGTTGATGCCGCTGATTCGGCTCAGGGTGTGTCCGGTGGTGCGTCCGTACTTCTGCACCTCCATGCCCAGCCGCGCCTTGACGGTCTCGGTGCGCGGGGTGCCGTACCCGTTGCCCGGCGTGCTGTTGCCGAGTTGGTCGATGGTGGTGGTCGCGATGGCCGCATCGATCTGATTGGCGGGACAGGTGGGGAATGGTGAGCAGAATCTGATCGGTTCGAAGTCGTGCAGCGAGCCGATGGCGTCGGTGGGGTTGACGCCTCCGTCGACCGTGCCCGGCTGCAGGACGTGGTCGCCGAGCTTGGCCGCGTTGCGGTTGGCGTAGACGTGGTTGTTGCTGAGCGCGTAGACGGTCGAGCCCGAAACGACTCTCGCGGCGATGGTGCCCGCGGTCACGTCGATCTGTCCGGTCGAGACGCCAATGGGGACGGGACGAGGGAATGATTGCCTGGGGTCGGTTGGCTCGTTCTCGCCGGTGCCATCCGATGGATCGCCAGCGGAAGCCGGCATGTCGCCGAGGGCGCGGAAGGCACCGGTCACCTCGGTCACGTAACCATGGCCGTCCAGGCTCGCGGGGAGCCCCACGATGCCGGCGCTTGCCAGGTATACCTTGACGACTGGACGACCGTCGAGACCGATCGAGACGGCGGTGCCGGCGACGCCGGGTATGTCCAGGAGGTCCGGGTTGTGCCGCTCCTGCAACGCCATGGCGGCGGCCAGATCGTCGTGCGCGAACGCCGGCAAGCCGCCTCCGACATCCGCGGGCCCCCCCGTGGGGCGGAAGAAGACGAGATCCAGCCCGATGGCCGCGACCAGCGTCGCGTAGCGGGCGAATCGCTTTCCGGACATGCGCACAACCTCCTTGCCGTCGCAGCGTGCCATATATCCGATACCGTGCGAACCTCCGGAAGGTTTCCCGGAAGACGTCTCCGCGCCACCCCCTGACCTCACCGAACGCGGCAACGCCTCACTCCTCAGGGAACAGTTCGCCCTGATGCTCCCCCGCATCGGGAGGGAAGCGGCGCAGGCCGGCGCGCTTGCCATCCCAGCGTACGGGCATCGGAATGTCGACGTAGTTGTCTATGGCGGGGTGCGCACACGGCCGCAGCATTCCGGTCGCGGCGGTCTGCGGGTCCGCCAGCGCCGACGCCACCGTGTGGATGGGCGCGGCCGGGACGCGATGGCTGCTCAGCAGCTCGAGCAGATCGTTCACGGCGTGCCCCCGCGTGCTCGCGGCCACGATCTCCGCGAGACGTCGGCTGTTGGCCACCCGGTCCGCGTTCCGCGCGTAATCGGGGTCCTCCTCCAGATCCAGCCCCAGTGCGCGGCAAAGGCGTCCGAAGATGTCGTCGTTGCCTGCGGCGATCATGACCGACCCGTCGGTGCAGGGGAACGCTTCGTACGGGGCGATCATTGCGATCGACGTGCCCATGGGCCCGGGATGCTTCCCCGTCGCGAGGTAGCTGGTCAGGTGGTAGGACATCCACGCCAGCGACGTGTCCAGCAGCGAGGCCGTGACGTGGCAGCCCCGCCCCGTTCGCTCCCGTTCCATGAGGGCTCCCAGCACCGCGATCGCGGTCCACGTGCCCGTGCCGAGATCGACGATGGATGTGCCGATCCGGACCGGTTTTCCGTCCCGCTCCCCCGTCACGGACATCAGGCCCGACCGTGCCTGCATCAGCGGATCGTAGCCGGGGTCGTCCCGGAGCGGCCCTTCCGGCCCGTGGGAGGTCACCGACACGTAGACGACCGCGGGATTGTCCTCGCGGATCCGGTCGTACCCGATGCCGAGCCGGTCCGCGACACCGAATCGCAGCGCCTGGATCACGACATCGGCCGCCATCGCAAGTTCGCGGGCCCGCACGCGGCCATCCGGGGTCTTGAGATCGAGGATCACGCTCCGCTTGTTGCGGTTGACCGCTTGAAAGAGGTGGCTGTTCCCGCCGATGAACGGTGGCCCCCACCGCCGTGCCGGGTCCCCGCCGGAGGGCTCCACCTTGACCACATCCGCGCCGAGGTCGCCCAGGATCTGGGCCGCGTAGGGACCAGCGAGGTTCTGTGAGAAATCCACGACGCGCACCCCCGACAGGGGCGATATCGCGGGCCCGGATGCGTCGATGTCGGTCACTGTGGAGTCTGCTCCCCTTGCTGGCGTACGGCTGACGAAGCTTTTTTGCATTAACGCCCGTCATGAGTGCAGGATCGAGCCCCCTGCAGGCGACGGCAAGATAGAAGAATATGGAGACGATTCGAATCCCCAACAGCGCGACGTACTCTCCCGTCTCGCTGACCGACCTGATGTTCGCGGCGCCCCTGGCGTCGAGGCTCCTGATCGGGGCGACCCTGCCGGGCCGTCTTGTCCAGGCCGCTGCGGCCGGTGCGTACGCGGGCAGCGTGCTCAGTGACTGGGCGTCGCGCCGCGGCGTCCGCAAGATCGACTTCCTCGCGACGTTCGGATCCGATATCAAGCACATGGACGAGATGCCCGAGGCCAGGCGCTTCGAGGACGTCGAGCGCCTTTCAGCGGAACTGATGTCGATTCATGAGCCCGTCCGGCGCGAGCGCGACATCCTGGCTGGCGACGTGAACGAACGCCTTACGTCGTATATGGCGTCGATCACCGGGCAGCGTGTCGAGACCAGCAGTTCGGTGCGAGAGATGACGCTGGCGCGCCTCATCATGCCGTTTGCGATCGGGAGCTGTGACATTCTCTCGGGGGACATCGCCGTGTTTCGGAGCACGGGCATCTTCGAGCCCCACATCCTGGCCCACGAGTTCTGCCATCGAAAGGGCTATCTCAAGGAACTCGAAGCGCAGGCGCTGGCGTACCTGGCGCTGGCAGGTTCACGGGACCCGCAGCTTCGCCAGGCCGCGCTGGCGGAACGGGTGTACCGCAATCTCAGGGTGCTGGACCGCGACGATCCCGGGCGCTATGGGGAGCTCCTGGACGCCACCCCCCTCTCGGGCACGGTGCTCGAGGACTTCCGGCGCCTTCGTCCACCCGACCAGCGCCCCAACGCGTTCACGACCGCGATGCGGGAGCTGTATGACTCGCGCATGAAGCTCACGGGTCAGAACGGACTCTCCGACTATGACCGGGGCTTTACCAACTTCCTCTACACCTACGAACGCGCCGGCCGCCAGGGGCAGCCCCCGAACGGCTAGGGGCGACCCCCGAACGGCTAGGGGCGACCCCCGAACGGCTAGGGGCGACCCCCAACCTCCCAACGGATCGTCAGGCCGGATGCGCCGGGCCGGACGGTACCGATGCCCGGCATGGCCTGGAATCGAATCCTGTCCAGGGTCAGCGGTACCCACCCCTGGCGCTTGACGAAACGGCTCAGCACCACGCCTGCCACCACGCCGACGCCGGCGCCCAGCGCCAGTCCGCGCAACACGGCCTCGCCCTCGGAGGTGTCATCCGGACAGTTCGTGATTTGCAGCCCTACCTGCAGCGCCTCCTGGTTGACCCGGCACTGATCGTGCCAACCCCAGGCGAACGTTGCGCCAGCCGCGGCCGAGACCACGGACATCACCAGCACCGAGCGTTTCATGTCGCGCACGGCGGCGCGGCGCTCGACCAGCGGTGCCTCGCCGAGCGGTATCCAGTACACCGGCTCGACGCCGGTCTCGAAGAGCAGGGTGTCGCCGCGCATCCCGACCACGTTGCCCTCGATCGTCACGGGGAACAGGCGCGGCGGCGATGCAGGCCCGCCCCGAAGCACCGTGGCGCCGGTGATCCGGACGATCGAGCCCATGTTGAGGTCGTGCACGTCCGCGTCCTGGCCCGCCAGTGCGTCTCCGGAGAGCATGATCGAACCCGCCAGCAGAGCCGCCAGCCGTATCGGGGTGAGTGGTCTCATGTCGGTCGGTGGACGCTCGCTGTTCCGGTTTCGCCGGGCCTTCCGTCAGGGGCCGTCAAAGATAGGGCCGGAGCCTCGGGTCGATCGAAAGGATGACCTCGAAGCTACCGCCCGGCAGTCCCCATGCGCCATCGATTCGCAGAATGTCGTACAGCGTGCCAAGTCCGACGCCGGCGTACGCGCGCAGCCCGTCCGTGGGCGCAACCCCCCAGTCCTCCCGAAGCGCATCGGAGGTCGCTCCAACCGCGCCGGCACCCGTCAGCAGCCTTGCCGTCAGCCATCCCGGAAGGAGAGTGAACGCTGCTTCGCCGGTTGCCAGGACGAAGCGGCGCCCCCCGAATGCGCGGAAGCCGTGGCCCGGCAAGGTGCCGCGGCCACCCACGAAGAACAGCAGTTGTTGCGGTAGTGCGCCCCATGCCGCGCCAGCTTCCACGTTGAGGTTCACGTGCGGCGAGAGGTCCCGGGCAGCCAGCCTGGTGTCCAGCCGTGCCAGAAGCGTCAGATTGCCGCCGCCATCCCACCTGCCCGTGGTGGCGACGGCGGCGGCTTCGGCTCCCCATGTCGGGACCCCCGCCCACCGGTACCGCAGCTCGCTGGCGGCTCCGATGAACACGCCCTCGCCGACGGGATGCAGCGGACGCCGGTCCGCGCTCGGTCCCAGTCCGCCTCCCCAGACGGCGGTAGCTCCGCTCAGTCGCTCCACCCGGCCGCCGAGGGTGATGGAGGCGCGGTCGCCGACCTCGCGTTCGACATCCAGGCGGAACCCCGATGCGAAGTAGGGATCGGTGTAGTCGACGCCGCGCAACAACGTGGAAAGCGTGTTGACGGCTCCGGAAGCGGCCGTGTGGGGGCCCGCGTCCCGCAGCTGTCTTGCATAGAACTCGAATGAGGTCGTGGTCAAACCGTCGTCAGTGCTCAGGCGGCCGCGCAGCGTTCCGGAGAGTGCACCGGGAGCCGACTGGTATCCGGCCAGCGCCTGCAGCCTCAACCTGTCACGCGGGGTGAATGAGGCTCCCAGTCCGAAGTGCATCCCCTCCGCGCGGTTGGCCCGGAGGACAGAGGAGACGGCGTCCGCGTGGAGCCGCACACGCGGCAGTCCGCTGACCAGACGCGTCCGTGCCTGGCGCCGCACCTCTGCTTCGATCCGCGCCATGCTTACGGGCGAAAGTCCTTCCTCCGCCATGCGGTCCATGAGTCCCGTGCGGAACTCGGTCGAGTCGGCTGTCCCGTACGGGACCATCGTTACCCGAGGTCCCCGGAAGAACCCCGGCTCCATTACGGGATCGAATTCGTAGCCCGTCACCTCCAGAGTCGCCCGGATCACCGAACCCACCGGCAGGTCGAGCTGCGGAATCTCACGGCGGACCTCGACGACCTGCCGGTACGGTAGCCACAGTGTCTCCTCCCAGAGGGCGTGTTCCAGACGCACCGTGATCCGGTCGCTGCGCGGGTCCACATAGGAGGCTGGCGTAAAGGTGAACAGCATCCGTACCAGGGCGCCGGTATCCGCCTCGACGAACACGCTCCCGACAAGGGCTGGAAGCGCCTCATCGCGCGGATGCACCTCGATTTCGTACACTCTGATCGGCCTCGGCAGCGTGGGGGCGCTGACCGTCAGCGAGTCGATGATGCGATAGCGATACGTGTTCTCGCCCTCGCTCCCGAGAGGGTGGGGCACGTCGCGCACATCGCGGCCTTCACCGATCGCGATGCGGTCGCCAAAGCCGTTCTGGACCGCGGTCAGCCGGTCTATGTAGTAGCGGAAGTCCTGTACCGGCAGCAGTTCCTGGCGCCGGAGCCCGCGGATGACCTGGCGTGTCCGGCCGTCGGCACTGCGGAAGAGGTCCACCGCGACCTGGTCGACCCGCATGGGGACGGGCTCGCCGCCGTCGTCGCGGTCCAGGTAGAAGTAGACGTGCCCCTCGGCGCGCGCCTTGTAGGCTACCGATACCGTTGGTGGGGGCGGGGACTCGCGCAACTCGCGCGCCTGTCGCACGAGAGACAGGACTGCGGGCGTATCGAATGCGGCCTCCTGCGCGAGCGCGGATGGGGCGACCGCGGACGCGACAACCGCGCTCGCGCACAGGGAGGCGGCGATGTGGCAGGACCGTGCTGCCTGACCGCGCGCACGGCGGTGGCAGCGCGCATCGCTGCCGCGGGCTGTCAGGTGAGGTCGCTGAGCGAGAGCCCGTTCTTCCGTAGGAATGCCGCCAACCCCATCTTGTCGATCGACCGAAGGGCGGAAGTGGAGACCTTGATCCGGACCGATCTGTTCAGCTCGGGGACGAAGATCCGTTTCGTCTGCAGGTTCGGCAGCTGCCGCTTCTTGGTCTTGTTATGAGCGTGGGAGACGTTGTACCCGGTCAGGGGCCGTTTCCCCGTGATGTCGCACTTGCGGGACATCGTGATCCTCCGTTTGTACCCCGAACGCCTATTTTTCTTCCCGGAACAGGACGTGGCGCCGCAGGACCGGGTCGTAGCGCCTGAGCTCGAGACGCTGGGGGTTGTTTCGCTTGTTTTTCGTGGTAGTGAAGCGATAGGGGCTTTCCGTGCTGGACATCTTCACCATCACTCGCGGTCCCTTGCCCGACTTCTTCGCCATGATCTCTCCTTGTCAAACCGACCGACCAATAAGATAGCCCGTTGACCGAAATCGTCCAGACTGGATAGTATTAAGGTCTGTGCACCCAAGCGATAATCCCCTGACACGCGGACCGACGCGCCAGCCCGGAACAGCAAGGTCGTGAAGAAAGACATTCATCCCAACTATAGGCCCGTCGTCTTCCAGGACGTCTCGACGGGCTACTCGTTCCTGACCCGCTCCACCGTTGCCACCAAGCGGACCGTCGAGTGGGAGGACGGGAAGGAGTACCCGCTCGTCACCCTGGAGGTCTCGTCGTCGTCACACCCGTTCTACACGGGTACGCAACGGCTCCTCGACAGCGCCGGACGGGTGGAGCGTTTCCAGCGCCGGTACGAGAAACGGGGACGCTAGCCTGGGTGGTGCCCTGACACAGGCTGGACTCATGGCCGATGGATCATAGGCCGGCACCCCCGGGGACCGACCATCTCGTCTACGCGGTTCCACAGCTCGCGGGCGGCGTGCGTGACATTGAGGCGCGCCTCGGTGTACGCCTGACGCCAGGCGGCAGCCACCCGGGACTGGGCACGCGCAACTCCCTGCTGCGCATCGGTGACCGCGTGTACCTGGAGGTCGTGGGTCCGGACCCGGAGCAACCGGCGCCGCCCGGCGGCCTGTGGCTCGCCCGCGGTCCGGCCCCGCTGCCCGCCCTGGTCACCTGGGCGGCCCGCAGTGGTGACCTTGACGCGCTGGCCGGCGGTTCGGGCGGCGACCTGCTTGGCCCGGTGCGGTCCATGTCCCGGGCCAGGCCCGGCGGCGACCGCATCGCCTGGACGCTCACGATGCCCGGGGACCCGCCTCCGCGGCACGGCATTGTCCCGTTCTTCATCGACTGGGGTGACACCCCTCATCCGTGCTCCGAACTCCCCGACCGGGGCGTCCATCTCGCCCGGCTGCATGCGCGCCATCCCGATCCTGCTGTGGTGTGCCGCGAACTGGGTCAGCTCGGAGTCGAACTCGCGGTGACGGTGGGCCAGCCGGGGCTCGTCGCCGAGCTGGCGACGCCGGCCGGCGACCGGATCACGCTCTGACGCGCTTCCGCCTCAGCGTCCCTCTTCGACCTGGGCATACGCGTCGTGCTCGTGAATCGACTCGAGGTTGACCACGTGCACCTTGAACCAGGTGACCCTTCTCATTGTGCGCAGACGCAGCGTGATCTCGCGCACCAGGTCCTCCACGAAGCGCGGATTGTCGTAGGCCCGTTCGGTTACCCACTTCTCGTCCGACCGCTTGAGCACGGGGTAGAGGTCGCACGAGGCCGAATCGTCGATCAACTCCACCAGGTCCTCGATCCACAGCTCATCGTCGAACCGCGTCTGCACCGTGACGATGCCGCGCTGATTGTGGGCGCCGCGCGCGCTGATCTCGCGGGAGCAGGGACAGAGCGTCGTCACGGGAACCCTGACCGTCAGCACGAAGTCCTCTTGCGGGCCGCTCGAGGCGTCGAAGGCGCAGTCGTAGGACAGGAGTCCCGCGGCGCCTGTAACCGGAGCCCGCTTCTCCACGAAGTACGGGAAGGTTATCCGGAGATGGGCGGTCTGCGCGTTCAGACGCTCGCGCATGGTGCGGAGGATGGCCGGGAGCGCCTCGACCGAGATCTCGCCGTCGTAGGAGTTGAGGATCTCCATGAAACGGCTCATGTGGGTCCCCTTGAAGTGTGAGGGGAGGTCCACGGACATGTCGATGCTCCCGACCGTGTGTTGCGCCGTCTTTCGCCGGTCCTTCACCGCGATGGGGAAGCGGATGTTCTGGACCCCCACCTTGGCGATGGGGACTTTTCGTCCGTCCGGCGTGGCCTGCACGTCGGCGAGTGCGGCCGTCTGAAGAGTCCTGGTCATATGCACTCCGGTACGCTGGCGGTCTCCGGCTCGGCCAGTCGTTTTCCGTCGATGATACGCATCTTGCGTTCGACGACGTCCGCCAGGTCGATCCCTCGGCTATTGGCGAAGTTCACCAGCGCGATGCACACATCCGCGGCCTCATCGTCGAAGGCGGCGTCCGCGACCTTGCGTCCCTTCCAAACCTTCTTTTCGAGATTGGCCAACTCGCCGGTCTCGCCGGCCAGTTCCAGGGCGAAGAAACGCGGAGGGCGTGCGGGGAAGGCATGCTCCTGGTAGCGCCGGAACTCGGTCTGCAGCGTGCGGAGTCCGCCGTAACTTGCCGGAAGCTTCTCGCTGGCGGCATCCCGCAAGGGGTTGTCGGTCATGGGAATCGTATCCGGGTCTGCCGGGCGGCGGGTCCGCCCGCGCCGTGAAAAAATGTCACAAACGCCGCATATTGTCGAACATGGTCAGACAAGAGGGGGTAAAGGGCGGCGCATCGAGCCGCGGCGGGGCCGGTCCGGTGACGACACCGGTTCGGATCGGGATCGTGGCCGTTTCGGACCGTGCGTCCCGTGGCGAATACGCGGACCGGGGCGGGCCTGCCGTGCAGGAATACCTGGCCGAGGTGCTGCTGACGTCGTGGCGGGCCGAGGTCCGGGTGATTCCCGACGAGCGTGACCTGATCGGGGCCACGCTGGTGGAACTCGTGGACGACGTGGGGTGCTGTCTCGTGATCACGACGGGGGGTACCGGGCCCGCTCCCAGAGACGTCACCCCCGAGGCGACCGCGGCGGTGCTGGAGAAGGAGCTGGCCGGGTTCGGCGAGGCCATGCGTGCCGTTTCGCGCCCTCATGTCCCGACCGCGATCCTGTCGCGCCAGACCGCCGGCGTGCGGGGGTCGGCCCTGATCGTCAACCTGCCGGGCTCTCCGAAGGCCGTCCGCGAGTGCCTGGATGCCGTGTTTGCCGCGGTGCCCGACTGCGTCGACCTCATCGGCGGGCCGTACCTGGAGACGGATCGCTCGCGGGTGGTCGCTCATCGGCCGCACGGACCTTGATTTCCACATCTGAATGCACGACCTTTAAAAGCTGGGCGGCGTGTCCGCGCTGCCACGCTTGAACGTCAACTCCCGAGAAACCGGTCGATGGCCAAGAAGGGCAAGCTGCAGAAGAACGACCGCCGCGCGAAGCTGGTGGCCAAATACGCCGAGAAACGGCGTGAACTGACCGCGGTCATGAAGGATGCCAACGCCTCGCCCGAGGAAAAGCGTCAGGCGATGGCGGCTCTGCAGGCGCTGCCCCGGGACTCCGCAGCCGTACGCTACCGCAACCGCTGCCAGATGACCGGGCGTCCGCGGGGCTTCATCGGCAAGTTCGGGATCTCGCGCATCGCGTTTCGCGACATGTCGCTGCACGGCCTGATTCCGGGGGTCCGGAAGTCATCCTGGTAGTTCGCCGGCGCCGGGCGGCAGGGCGCCTTGCCCGGATGCGTCCTGGGGGCTGGCGCTGACGCGGGCGTAGCCGGCGATCCTGTCGGCGATTCGCTCCAGTTCCCGCCGCCGCCTGGCCGCCGTCCTCTTCAACACCGCACGCATTCCCGCGTACAGTCCGCCGATGATCCCGACCGGGAACAGTGCGGCGAACAGGGGGGACGCGAGGACGGACAGACCCACCGGCAGCCCGACGCCAAACCCGACCCCGGTGCCGACACCCCCGACCACACCGATGTACAGCCCGGCCGCCAGTACCTTGAGCTGTTCCGCGGCGCGGATGTGCGTCTCGCCGCTCCGCGAGGAGACGGTTACCTGAAGGGCCCGCTGCGTGTCGGTGGCCTCCGTCTTCCACATCAGCGTGCGCCCGACCATCGAGGCCGTCCCTGGCTCCTTGAATGCGTGCTGAATGTCCACGATCGCCCGTTCGAAGTCCTCTTCGCCCAACTCGCCGGGCACGTTCCGTTCCACGCTGATGTTCAATGCCGACCCGGCGAGCGCCGGCCCGAGGCCCGTCGCTTTCGGACTGTCGATACTGGCGGCCGCCTGCTGCAGATACCTGGGGTGGATGCCGGCTTCCGCGGCGATCTCCTGGAGGTCGGCCAGCGTCAGCCCACCGCCGTCGTCGCCGTAGTCGTGTCCCGTTTCCTTCTTCTGGATATCCGCGGCCTGCTGGAGAAGCCGCCTGACTTCCCGGTCGCTGTATCGGCGGGCCGGCGTGGGCAGATCGGTTGACATGTCGCTTCGCAAATCGCTTGGTTGCTGATGGTTTGGCGCCGTTGCGCCACCGATTAAGGTACCACGAGGCACGACGGGCGGTCGAATGGACAAGCCGCAGGCTGGCGACAGGCGAGTCGGCAGATCGTACTACGACGAGACCGCCTATTTCGACGCGGCGGAGCACCTCCGGGATTTCGAGAGCCGATTCCAGCGCTATCGCGTGGCCAAGGTGACCGAGCTGTACCCGGGACGGCCCAGGGACCGGGTTCTGGATATGGGGTGCGGCTGGGGCACGATCAGCTATGCGCTCGCGCCCAGGGTGCGCGAGGTCGTCGGGGTCGATTTCTCTGAGCGCGCGGTCGCGGGGTGCAACGCGCGTGTGCCCGTGCACGGAGTGGACAACGTCGTGTTTCAGGTTGCCGACGCCCGGGCCACGGGGCTGAAGGAGGATTCGTTCGAAGCGGTGGTCGCGGCCGACCTGTTCGAGCACCTCTACCCGGACGACTCGGAAGCGGTCGCGGCGGAGGCGTTTCGGGTGCTCGTGTCCGGGGGCGTGTTCGCGGTGTGGACACCCTGCCGGAGTCACATCCTCGAAGTGCTGAAGAACAACGACATCATCCTGAAGCGGGATGTGAGCCACGTGGACTACAAGTCGATGGCGCGCATGAGGGCGCTCATGACCAGGGCCGGGTTCCGAATCGAACGCGCCTACTTCGCCGAGTCGCACCTGCGCGGGCTGAGGGCGCTGGAACGGACCCTGCAGCGCTGGGTGCCGCTGCTGCGGCGCAGGATCGCCGTGCTGGGGCGGAAGCCGTGAGGACGGCGCTGACCGAGCACGCCGGAATCGAGGTGCCGCTGATCTGCGGGGCCATGTACCCGTGCAGCAATCCCGAGCTGGTGGCGGCTGCGTCGGAGGCCGGCGGCATCGGGATCCTGCAGCCCGTGAGCCTCACCTACGTGCACGGCTACGACTTCCGCGAAGGACTGCGCTACATGCGGCGCCTGACGTCCAGGCCGATCGGCATGAACGCGCTGATCGAGAAGGCGTCCAGAAAGTACCACGAACGCATGGTCGAGTGGATCGACATCGCGCTCGAAGAGGGGGTGAGGTTCTTCGTGACCTCGTTGGGGAAGCCAAGGTGGGTGGTGGACAGGGTGGCGCCGTACGGCGGGATCGTCTATCACGACGTCACGGAGCGGAAGTGGGCGCTCAAGGGACTCGAGTCAGGTGTGCACGGTCTCATTGCCGTGAACCGGCGTGCGGGAGGACATGCCGGGCCGCGCGGGGTCGAAGCGCTCTTCGACGAGGTGGGGGACCTGGGCGTGCCGGTCGTTTGTGCCGGCGGCGTCGGCACGCCGGGCGAATTCGCGCGCGCGCTGTCGCTCGGATACGCCGGCGTCCAGTTGGGAACGCGCTTCATCGCCACGCGCGAGTGCACGGCGTCGGACGCGTACAAGCAGGCCATCCTGGAGGCGGCGGAGGATGACGTGGTGCTGTCGGAGAAGCTTACGGGGATCCCCGTGTCCGTCCTGGACACCCCGTACATTCGGCGCATGGGTCTGACCGCCGGTCCGCTCGCGAAGCGCCTGTTGAGAGGCAAACGCACCAAGCACTGGATGCGGCTCTTTTACGCCGTCAAGTCTTTCTGGCAGCTGAAGCGTTCGCTGACGGACGAGGAGCGGGAGCTGTGGCAGGCGGGGAAGAGCGTCGCCGGGATTTCGCGCATCGAGAAGGCGGGCGAAGTGGTGCGGCGCTATGCGGCAGCCGTCGGCAAGAGCGCATCCGCGCCGCTGGCATAGCCGCGCCGCAGGTGCAATCCGCGCCGCTGGACGGAGCCGGCGCTCTGGCGAGACCGGCCCGCTAGCCGGACCGACCGATGTCGGCGCCGACCGTGTCCGGCTGCGCCGCGCCGGCTTTCGGGAGTGTGTCCGTTGCGGGAGCGCCGCCGTCCGGGCCGGGTTCGCTGTCGCCGGATGCGCCGACCTCATCGGGCTGTGCCAGGACGGTGGTCGTGTCGAAGAGTTCGAAGCGCATGGAAACCGGAACGACCTGGTTACCGACGCGGACCAGGGGTTCGCCCGCGAACCCTTCCGCCGGCTCCAGCGCGTCCTCCGTGTAACGGCTGCCCGGGTTCCACAGCACCCACTCCAGGATGCCGAGGTCGTGGGCGGCCTGAATCTGCGCGCGCACTTCGGGAGCCTCGTAGCGAGGCGGTCCGAGGGTGAAGTCCTGGAGCCAGGGGCGCGTCGCCCCGGCGCCCTCCAGCACGGCGGAGCGCTGCAATGCGTCGCTGAGCGCCTTGCGCACGATCTCGTACGGATAGGCGTTGGGTTCCTCAAATCCGTAGCTGCCCGTCCAGTAGTGGCTCGGGTAGACCATCGGCAGGGCCACGTCGACGACGTCGATGAAGGATTCCCATACCTGTCCTATTCCCACGTCACGGGTCGCGGAGGTCGTGACCCCGAACACGTCCGCGGTTACATCGACCTCGAGATCCGCGAGCGACTCGCGGCTGTACGCCAGGAAATCGCGGATCGCGGTGGTCCGCGGCTGCCCGTTCCGGCCCGGAAAGTGGGCGCGGCCGAGTGCCGACGCGGGTGCATCGGGGAAGCGTACGTAGTCCCACTGAATCTCAGGGAAGCCCATCTCGGCGACCTCGCGAGCAAGGTCGACGTGGTACTCCCAGACGGCCTCACTGAACGGATTGAGCCAAACCACCCCGTTGTTGTCCGTCCACACGCCGCCTGCCGTGTCCTGCACAGCCAGCTCGGGACGCGCTGCCACGAGCACTGGATCCTTGACGATGACGATCCGGGCCACGGGGTAGATGCCCGCCGCCTCCAGTTGTCCCAGAAGCCACGACATGCTGGGAATGCGGATGTCGCCGGTGGCCCCCGTCTCCTGCGCGAGCGGCACCATGCTCGGGTGGCTCACGTAGCCGCTGGCGTCCTTGATGTCGATCACGAAGGTGTTGATCTCGGTTCGCTCGGCGAGATCGATCAAGGCCGCCATGCGCCGCCTGGAGCCCGCGGACCACGAGTTCACGTAGAGGCCGCGAATGTGGTCGGGCCGCGCGAAAAAGAAGAACGTGCGCTCGGCCGGGGTGGTATCGGGCTCCTTGTCGAGAGATGCCGTGGCGACCGCATGCGGGTCGCTGGCGGCTGCCGGCGCGTTGCCGGTAACGACGGAGGAAGCGTCGGTTTCCGGGCTGGCCACCGGACCGGTTGCGGTCTCGGAAACCTCTTCGGATGTCGGCGTGTCGGCTACCGCATCGGACTCCGGCATTCCGTCCGCGTTGCCGCAAGCCGCGGAAAGGACCGCGATCAGGAGCGAAGGAACCGCTGCCCGGAGCCCGACCGCCATTTGTTTCATGGACCAATATAGCCGGAATGCCCGCAGAAGGGGTTGCCTGACGTTCCCGGTTTTGGTTGCCCGGCGTTCCGGAGACTGGCTCCTTGGGGACTGGCCATCTGCCGGCTATCTTTTCCCGGCTGGCCGCCGCCAGCGACTCTGGGGCCATGGCTCAGACCGGGAGAGCGCTGGCGTTGCAAGCCGGAGGCCACCGGTTCGATCCAGGTTGGCTCCATTGCCACGCCAAGCGTGCAGGACACAAGGGGGCAGGCATGGGCGGATCTCGTCGCGTATTCTCGGTTTTTCTTGCGGTTGCGCTGTCAGCCTCGGCGTGCGACCCGGCAACTTCCGGCCGGCACGCACGGTCGTCCGCGGATGCCTACCATATTCTGGTCACCAACGATGACGGCATCGAGTCGCCCGGGATCCAGCAACTGGCTGAGACGCTGCGGGCGGTGGGCGAGGTGACCGTGGTGGCCCCGTGCGGCCAGCGCAGCGGCAGCAGCATGTCGGTGCGGCTGGACCTGCCGATAAGGCTGCGGCCGTATGAGATCGAGGGTGAGGCATGGGGCCACTGCGTGGACACCACCCCGGCGGGCTCGGTCATCCTGGCGACCCAGGCCCTTGCCCCGGAGGGAGGCTTCGACCTCGTCGTCAGCGGGATCAATGCGGGCGCCAATACCGGCGATCTCGCGCGTATGTCGGGTACCGTCGGCGCGGCGATGGCGGGCGCCTACTACGGCATTCCGGCCGTCGCAGCCTCGCTCGGAGGCCGCTCCATGGACTTCGGCTACCCGGCGGAGGTGGTCGCACGGTTTGTGCAGGAGCTTCGTGCGCATCCGTCACGCCCCGGAACGGTCTTCTCGATCAACTTTCCGGCTGCATCCGAGGACCAGGTCGCCGGGATTGCGGCGGCCGGAATGGGCGGCAGCTACCTCCGTCTCGGGTACCAGGAGGTCGAGCCGGAAAACGGTGTGCGCGTGTTTCAGCCGCGCATCTCACCGGAGGACACGTTTCCGCCCGGCAGCGACACCGAGGTGTTCATGCAGGGCATGATCACGATCGCGGCGCTGCGCTACGATGCGACGGATCTCGATGCGCTTCGGGATCTGGCGTCCTGGGACCTCGACGGGCTGCTGACCAGTCGCTGATCCGGCTGACGCGCCGCTAGAGACGCTCCTTGGGGACCGGCTGTCCGCCGGCTATCTTTCCCTGGCTGGCTGCGGCCAGCGATTCTGGGGCCATAGCTCAGCTGGGAGAGCGCTGGCTTTGCAAGCCAGAGGTCACCGGT
>JAPPGZ010000071.1 GCA_028874905.1 Gemmatimonadota bacterium | reverse complement strand
GGTCCCTGAAGCACCGGGATTGGGCTCGCGCGAAGCGGCAGGCCGACGAGGCCGCTGCGGGCTTCGCGTTCCACGAGCCCAACGGCAAGGCCGAGCCCGAGCCGCTCACCTTGGAGCGGCTTTTTGAAATGTACGGTGAGGAGGCGACGCCCACGAAGGGCGAGCGGACCCGGCGGCGCGACAGGGTCGCGTCCGCGATGTTCCTCGACTTCTTCGGCAGGGACCGGAGACCCGCAACACTCTCGCAACGAGATTGGGACCGGTTCATTCAGGCACGGAGAGCGGGCAGGGCCGGACGTTCGGGCCAGCCCGTCGGCAACCGGACCATTGCATGGGACCTCACGTTCCTGATGGCGGTGCTCAACTGGGCCGCGGGGTCCAGGGACGAGGAGGGGAAGCTCCTCCTCGACTCCAACCCGCTGAAGGGTCTCCGGAAGCCCGTCGAGAAGAACCCCAACCGGGTCGTCCTCACCGAGGGCGAGTACCGGGCGCTGCTCGGGGTTTCCCGGAAAGTCGGGTGGCGCTTCCGCGTCGCACTCGTGCTGGCGCACGAGACCGGGCACAGGATCGGAGCCATCCGCAAGCTCAGGTGGCCCGACATCGACTTCGAGGACAAGACCATCCGGTGGAGGGCGGAGCACGAGAAGACGGGGTACGAACACACCACCCCATTGACCACCGAGGCGCTCGCCGTCTTGGAGGAAGCGCGGGGGATCGGCCGTGGAACGAAGAACGGCCCGGTGCTCCCTTCGTCGAGCGATGCCACGAAGAGCACGAACCGCGTTTCCGCCTTTCTGTGGTGGAAGAAGGCCCAGAACCTCGCGGGACTGGAGCCGAAGCCGGGCCGGGGCTGGCACTCGCTGAGGCGCAAGTTCGCCACGGACCTGATGGCGCTGCCGCTCAAGGTGCTTTGTGAGCTTGGCGGCTGGAAGAATCCCCAGACGGTTCTGCGCTGCTATCAGCAGGCCGACGCGGGACAGCTTAGGAAGGCTCTGGAGAGTCGCCCGAGGGCTCGCACCTGAAATCCCAATCGGAGGGAGTCAAACGGAGGGAACCGGGCCGGAGAATCCTGTAACTGCAACGAGCACAACGCGATGTAAATCTGCGTTAGTGTGCGGGGTAGGCTGGCTGATCGACCTTAGACGCGCCAAACACCGCCATTGGCGCCGCGCCCAGGACCCGGCGACCGCCGCCGCCGACGCGGTGGCGGAGCACCTCCGCGAGCGCTTCGGGGAACCCGTTCAGACGGACCTCGCGAAGGTCGGTCGGCGGTCGGACGGAGGCCAGCGATGCCCGGCCGCCCATGTATCCCCGATGCCGGAGCGGCGACTGATCCTGCTAGCGCCCGCGTCGATGGACACGGGCATCGGTGCGTCCGTGGGGTGGATCAACCTGACTACGCGTTTCCTCCGTTTCGTCTCGTTTGGTCGTGCTGCCCTTCACGCTTCGGTAACCCGAAGGGCGGAATCTTACGGGTTTCATCCGCAATTGGTTTCATTCCGGCTGGCCGTGCCATTCGAGTCCGAGGCGCAGCGCCTGAGAGGAAACCGACTTGGACAGCGCGGAGTGGACGATCCCGGTGGAGCGGATGAACCCCCGCCGTTGCCCGCCCAATCCCGGAACGACGACCGGCACCGTGCGGTGCAGCCAAGTTCCTGTACCCGTCCCGCAATCGCCGCATCCAACTGTCAGCCGGGATCGAAACACGTCGCGAACGCGAAGGCGGCCGCACTACCCTCGGGGTTCTACTTCCAGGTCACCTCGATCTAGTGTTCGAAAACGGAACCGGCAATCCCACTATCGGACGATTTGCAAGGGCTGGATCGTCTTCGTGTCTGTCTCCTAACTTGTTGTGATGCAGGGAAGTAGGTTCATTCTCGGCGTCTTGGCACGGATTTTCCATAATCCAGCGCAAAGCGGAGGAGACACACGCCGCGCTGAGGACGGTGGAGACAGGCTTTGGACATCATTCGCGATACCCGCCCCCAGAAACGCAGGAAGAGGCTGGCCTGGAGCGTCGCGGCCATCGCCGCGCTAGCGCTCGCCGTCTTCGTATCCCGGCTGCTGCCATCGGCCGTGCCTAACGTCGACGCCGCCATCGTGTGGAGCGACACCGTCCGGTACGGGACGTTGACCCGGCAGGTCCGGGGCCCGGGGACGCTCGTGCCGGAGCAGATGCGCTGGATCACCGCAGTGACCGCCGGGCGCATCGAGCAGATCCTCGCGTTGCCAGGTGCCGAGGTTGCCACCGGCGACTTCATCATGCGGATGAGCAACCCGGACGTAGACATGCAGTTGTTGCAGGCCCAGCAACAGTTGTCGCAGGCGCGCGCGGGCCTCGTCCAGTTGCGCAGCAGCCTCAGGATGCAGGAGCTGCAACTACGCGCCACCTGTGCCACCATACGCGCGGACTATCTGGATGCGGAGCGCATCTACCGGACGACCCAGCAGCTGTTCGACGAGGACCCGGATCTCGTCGCCGTGGCCGATCTCGAACGGTCGCGCGAGTCGATGGAAGCGCTGCGGCTTCGCCTGGAGTCCGAAGAGGAGCGCCTCGGCTTGATTCAGGGCACGTCGCAGGAGCAGATCGATGCCCAAGAGGAGCAGATCGACCGCCTGGCCGATCTGGTTCGGTTCAACCAGGACCGGCTCCGGTCGATGCAGGTGGCCGTGCCGGTGAGCGGCGTCTTGGCGCCGCTCGACATACCGCTTCAGGAGGGGCAGTGGGTGCAGTCGGGGCAAGCCCTGTCGCGGGTCGTCGTTCCGGGCCGCCTTAAGGCGGAAATCCGTATACCGCAGACGCAGGCGCAGGAGGTTGTCGTCGGACAGCTTGCCCTGATCGACACCCGGACGGACACGATCGAGGGCCGGGTTGTGCGCATCGATCCGGCCGTCCGCAGCGGAACCGTAACGATCGACGTGGCGCTGCCGCCGAATCTGCCGCCATCGGCGCGGCCCGATCTCAACGTGGATGGCAACGTCATCATTGAGCGGCTGGAAGATGTCGTCTACATGGGTCGTCCCACGTTCGGGCAGGCCAATCAGCAGGCAAGTCTCTTCAGACTCGTAGAGGACGGGCGGTTCGCGGAGCGGGTCACGGTCCGCCTCGGTGCGAGTTCGGTGACCGAGATCGAGGTACACGAGGGGTTGCGGCCGGGCGAAGTAGTGATTCTGTCGGACATGTCCCAATGGGATGGGTTCAACCGGGTAAGGCTAAGGGGACGTTAGGTTTTGGGAGAAAGACGATGACCGATCACGCGCTAATCAGTCTGGACGGCCTGGGCAAGGTCTTCCTAACCGAGGAGGTGGAGACGCACGCTCTCTCGAACATCAACCTGTCGATCCTGACGGGCGAATTCGTGTCGATCGCGGGTCCGTCGGGGTGCGGCAAGACAACGCTGCTGTCGATTCTGGGACTGCTCGACAGCCCGACGAGCGGACGGTACGTGCTCGAAGGTACCGCGGTCGAAGATCTAACCACACGCCAACTGGCGCGGGTCCGCAACCAGGCGATCGGTTTCATCTTTCAGGCATTCAATCTGATTGGCGACCTCAATGTGTACGAGAACGTCGAGTTGCCGCTGACCTACCGGGGGACGCGGGCCTCGGAGCGGAAGGAGCGCGTGGAGAAGTCGCTCAAGCGGGTGGGGCTCGCGCATCGCATGCGGCACTACCCGAACCAACTCTCGGGCGGCCAGCAACAGCGTGTCGCGGTGGCACGGGCGATGGTTGGCAAGCCGCTCATCCTTCTGGCGGACGAGCCGACGGGCAACCTCGACTCAAAGAACGGGGGCGCGGTAATGGGACTGCTGAAGGAGTTGCACGAAGATGGCGCCACGATATGCATGGTGACGCACGACCCGCGTTATGCACACATGGCCGACAGGACGGTCCATCTCTTTGACGGGCAGATTGTGAGCGAGGACCAAGCGCAGCGGCATGCGCTCGAGGAGGCCGGTTTCGACGTGGCGTAGGTTTGCGCCGGTGGGAAGAGCATGGACGGAGCATGTCAGCACATATCCTAATCGCCGACGACCAGGCCGACATACTTGAAGCCCTGCGCCTGCTGCTGAAGAGTGGCGGGTTCGAGACCACGGCCGTGACCTCGCCAGGTGATGTCCGGCACGCGGTCGAGCAAAACGACTTCGACCTGGTCCTGATCGATCTGAACTACACCCGGGATACCACCTCGGGAAGAGAAGGACTGGACCTCCTCCGCGCCCTGCGCGAACTGGACGAGACTCTGCCGGTGGTCGCCATGACCGCTTGGGGAAGCGTGGGCGGGGCTGTGGAGGCCATGCGCCAGGGAGCCCGGGACTATGTCGAGAAGCCATGGGACAACGAGCGGCTGCTCGCCACCATCCGGACTCATGTGGACCTGGCTCGTGCATTGCGGCGCGCTCAGCGGCTTGAGGCCGAGAACACCCGGCTCAGAGGGGAGAGTGCGCCGACGCTCATCGCCGAATCCGAAGCGATGCAACCGGTATTGAGCGTCATTGAACGCGTCGGCCCGTCGCGCGCGAACGTACTGATTACCGGGGAGCACGGTACGGGCAAGGAGGTCGTCGCGCGGTGGCTGCACGTGCTGTCGGATCGGGCTGGACAGGACCTTGTCACCGTCAATGCCGGAGGGTTCAGCGAAGGGATCTTCGAGAGCGAGGTTTTCGGGCACGTCAAGGGGGCTTTCACCGATGCCAAGAGCGGGCGGATCGGATGTTTTGAACTCGCCCACGAAGGCACGCTCTTCCTCGACGAGATCGCCAATGTGTCCCTGCGGCAGCAGGGCACGCTCCTGCGCGTGATCGAGACTGGCGAAATCCGGCGTGTCGGTTCGTCAAAGGTGCGGCGTGTCGACGTGCGCGTCATTTCCGCCACCAATGCCAGCCTTCACGAGACGGTGGCGAGGGGCGACTTTCGAGAGGATCTGTTCTACCGGTTGAATACAGTCGAGATAGCCCTGCCGCCCCTGCGCGACCGCGGCGAAGACGTGCTGCTGCTCGCCCGGCATTTTCTGAGGAAGCAGGCGGCGCGCTACGGGAGGGCTATGGAGGGCTTCTCCGCAGATGCAGAGGCGGCTCTCTTGGGGCACGCGTGGCCGGGCAACGTACGGGAGTTGCAGCACGCGGTCGAGCGAGCGGTGCTCCTGGCACGCGGCACGCGAATCCAAGCCAGCGACTTTGGCCTCCGCAGCCACGAACACGAGTCGGCGGCACTCTTCGACGTTACTCTAGAGGAAGCCGAGCGGATCCTGATCCAAAGGGCCATGGACCGGCACGGCGGCAACGTGAGCAAGGCAGCGCAGGCGCTCGGAATCACTCGCAGCGCGATGTATCGGCGGCTGCAACGTTTGAAGCCAGCGGGTGATGACTAGGTGGCTGCGTCTGCGCATGGGGCACGGCAAGGGAGTTCTCTTCCTTGCTGCTCTGGCTGGCCTGCCCGGCGTGATCGCGGCGCTCGTGCTGATATGGTCCGATGGCCTCGACCCAGGAATACAGTGGTCGTTGTCGTTGCTGCTGGTTGCCGGATGGCTATGGCTGAGCGTCGTCGCGAGAGCATACGCCGTCCGTCCGTTCGCGACCATCGCCAACATGCTCGCCGCCATGCGTGAAGGTGACTTTTCGATCCGCGCCCGGGTGGCCGACAACAGAGATGCTCTTTCCCTCGCATATCTGGAGATGAATGCCCTGGAAGAGATCCTGCGGGAACAGCGCCTCGGGGCGGTCGAGGCCACCGAGACACTGCGCAAGGTCTTGGAGGAGATCGATATCGCAGTCCTGGCCTTCGATCCGGACGGGGTGTTGACGATCGTCAACCGCGCGGGAGAGAGACTGCTCGGACGGCCTGCGTATCAACTCAGAGGGAAGTCGGCAGAGGAACTGCGTCTTGCCGACCAGCTTGTCGGCACCACGCCGCGCACCGTGGAACTCTCGTTTCCGGGAGGGTCGGGCCGATGGGAACTCCGGCGCAGCGTCGTGCGCCGGGAGGGGTATCCCCTCAGGCTGCTCGCGCTTTCCGACCTCAGCCGGGCGCTACGCGAAGAAGAGCGCAAGGCGTGGCAGCGGATCATTCGCGTGCTGTCTCACGAGATCAACAACTCGCTTGCGCCCATCAAGTCGATCTCGGGAAGCCTCCAGGGCCTGCTTAAGCGGAGCCGACTCCCTGCCGAGACCAGTGATGATGCCAAGCGAGGTCTGGAAGTCATTTCGTCGCGGGCCGAGGCTCTGGGGCGATTCATGGCATCCTACGCGACACTCACTCGCCTACCCACGCCGGAGTCCGCCTCTGTCTCGGTCGGAGGGCTCGTACGGATAGTTGCCGACCTGGAAACACGATTGCCGGTCGAGGTCGTGCCCGGGCCAGAGATCAGCTGCCCGGTGGACGCCGACCAGCTCCAGCAGGCCCTCATTAACCTGGTGAAGAACGCGGTCGATGCTACCCTGGAGGCGGGAGGCGAAAGGGTGCGGTTAGGGTGGAGCACACTTGCCGACAACGTGGATGTCTGGGTCGAAGACGAAGGGCTTGGTCTAGGTGACACCGGCAACCTATTCGTGCCCTTCTACACGACCAAGGCCGGGGGATCGGGGATCGGACTCGCGCTGTCGAGGCAGATCGTCGAGAGCCACGGTGGCACACTGTTGCTGGAGAATCGGCCCGACGGTCGGGGCGCGCGCGCGAGTATTACGATTCCCATCGATTCGAGGGAGTAGGGGGAGAAGCTAATGGACGGATGGTGGCAGGATGCAAAGCAGTCGGTTCGGGGTCTCGCATCCCGTCCTGGGTTTACGGTCGTTGCGGTGCTGACTCTCGCGTTGGGCACCGGGATCACCACGGCCACGTTCAGTGCCGTCAATTCGGTCCTGTTGCGCCAGTTGCCGTACCGAGATTCGGGTCGGGTCGTCACACTCTATCAGGTCGATTCCCAGGATGGCGTGCGGTCGGACGGGGTCTCGGCCGCTAACATCCGGGACTTGGCGGAATCGACTACGCTGCTTTCATCCGTCGGCGTGGCAGACCCCTGGAGCCACGATCTCATCGAGGACGGGCGGGCGGTGGCCCTTAGGAGCTGGGCCGTATCGGCAGGGTTCTTCGAGGCGATCGGCGCCCAACCCGTCTTGGGACGCCTATTCGCCCCCGAGGAATACCTTCCCACTGATGAGGGATCCGCGCCGGTCGTCGTCATGAGTCACGCCACATGGCAGTCTCGTTTCGGTGGCGACCCGACGATCGTGGGCAGTACCATCGTCCTCGATGGAGTCGCCAGGGACGTCGTCGGCGTGCTTCCGTCCGACTTCAAGTTTCCCACATCGACCGAATTGTGGTCTCCGAGGCCTGAGCGGCCCTGGGATGCCAGTAGCCGTGGCGCAGCCTACATGACCGGCGTCGCCCGTCTGGCCCCGGGTGCGACCCTCGCCCAGGCGCAAGCAGAAACCAGCCGAATCTCCGCCAGCCTCGCCGAGCAATACCCCCGTACAAACGGCAACACAGATGTCCGTTTGATGTCTCTCCGCCAGCACCTATTCGGCGATGTTCGAGCGCCTCTTTTCATCTTGCTGGGAGCCGTGAGCCTTGTGCTGCTGATTGCAGTGGCGAACGTGACGGGCCTTCAGCTGGCCCGTGGCATGGTGCGTACCCGGGAGTACGCATTGCGGGGGGCCCTCGGGGCCAGTTCCCGGCGACTGTTGCGACTGGCCACGGCCGAGAGCCTGCTCCTGGCCGGCGCGGGGTGCCTTGGTGGCGTCGGTCTGGCCTACGGCGGCGTCGAGATGATCCGGATGCTGGCGCCGGAACATCTGCCACGTATCGACGAGTTGGCCATCGACCGGACGGTGCTGCTCTTTGCGGTGGCAGTCAGCGTGGCAAGTGCTCTGGTGGCCGGAATAGTCCCGGCCCTAAGCGCCTCCGGGACCGACCTGCGACTCGCCCTCTCGGAAGGCGCGCCGACTACAACTCACGGCGCCCGCACAACTCGGCTGCGGGACTGGCTGGTGGTTGGCGAGATCGCCGTCGCGCTGGTCCTCTCCATCGGTGCCGGACTACTCTTGCGGAGCTTCGACCGGCTCATGTCCAACGAACTGGGATTCGAGCCGGACGGGCGCCTGACCGTTCAAGTCTTCGCCTACGACCAGGACGGCACGGTCATCGCGGATTTCCTTCAGAGAAGTCTGGAGGAAATCGAGGCTGTTCCGGGGGTGGAGGCCGTGGCCGCGACGACGAATGTGCCCCTCGCGGACAATCAGACCATATCGGCCATCGATATCGACGTGCCTTTCACGATCGACGACCGAGCGATGCCCCTCCCGGGCCAGGAACCGATCGTCATGATCTCCACGATCTCGGACGACTACCCCGAGGTTCTGGACATCCGCATCACGCGGGGGCGAGGCTTTTCGACGGCGGACCACCCGGAGTCGCCGCCGGTGATCATGATCAACGAAGCGTTGGCGCGCCGCCACTTCCCGGAGCAGGACCCCGTGGGCGAGCGGCTGACGATCCGTTTCGGCCAAGCGGTCTCCACAGAGATTGTGGGCGTACTCGCCGACGTGCGGCCCGGAGGCCATGAGTCGGAGCCACGCCCAGAGGCATACTTCCCATTCTCCCAGAGGCCGAACGGGTCTCTGACTTACGTCGTCAAGACAGCCATGGATCCGGCTGAACTCGCCTTCCCCATACAGGAGGCCATCTGGCGCGTCAACCCGGCCCAGCCGGTGTGGGCGGCAAGAACGATGCCCGACCTTCTCTGGGACTGGACGAAGGAGCGCAGCTTCAGCCTAGCTCTGCTGAGCACCTTCGCAGTGCTTGCTCTGGCCCTTTCAGCGATCGTGGTGTACGGGCTAATGAGCTTCTCCGTCGGGCAACGGGTCAGCGAATTCGGCATCCGGAGAGCTCTCGGTGCGGAGCCTCGCGACATCCTGCGAATGATGTTGCGGCGGGGCGCGCTGCTGGGGGTGGCTGGCGTAGGGCTGGGGCTCGCAGGGTCTCTAGCCCTGACCGGCCTGCTCAGGGGGATGCTGTTCGGGGTGGACCCCTTTGACGCCGCCACCTTCGCAGGGTTGTCGGGGCTCGTGATCGCAGTGGTACTGTTGGCGGCGCTGGTTCCCGCGCGGCACGCGACAGGGCTTGATCCGATGCTGGCGCTCCGGGCGGAGTAGGCCGAACGGTTTGCTCAAATGAACATCCACCGTGTTGGATCCGACGCGACCCCGATTCCCGCCGTTTAGGTACTGCATTCCCACAATTTCGAGACGATTGAATCGTATGCGCGGCAACCGCAAGAATGGCAGATCGTGCAGTCCTGTATGAACTTACGTGATTTCTTGCAGTGATTCGCGCCTGAGGTGATCCGATACGGCGGCGGAGTGGTGAATCAGCTCGCGGTCCGGCTGCCGGATCTGGGTGCCGGCGTGCCGTTCTACGGGTCGGCGCCAGCCCCGGTGGACGTGCCCTCGATACAGGCGCCCCTCATGATCCAGCTCGCGGGTCTGGACGAGCGGATCAACGCCGGCTACCCGGCCTACCAGGAGGCGCTGGAGGACAACGGGAAAGACTTCGTGGTTCATGTCTATGAGGGCGCGAACCACGGGTTCCACAACGACACTACCCCTCGTTACGACCAGGAAGCCGCCGCTCTCGCGCAGCAGCGGACTATCGCGTTCTTCGACGAGCACCTGCGGGGCTGAGTCGGCGGGAGTGAGAGACGCGAAAACGTTTCAGTTGAAACGTTGCACACCCATTCAGGGACTGAATAGTCGGCTGATGCGAGCGGTAATCCGGGCACTCACCCTTGCACGAGAATCTCGCCGTCGCGGAGCACCAATTCCTCATCGATCCACACCGTCGGCGCCCGTGTGACTGCGTCGAAGTGGGTCTTTGTGGACACGTTGCCCCCCAGGTTGGCGGATGTTCCGATCCCGATGTGCACCGTGCCGTTCACGCCTTCATCGTTGAGCATCTCGCCCGTGAACTCGGTACAGGCCGGATTCAGGCCAAAGGCGAACTGAGCCAGGTTGTAGACCCAGCGGTCCTCCTGCCGGGCGAGCAGGTCGGCAAGGAAGTCGGCCTGGTCCCCACCCTCGATGCGCGTGACGAAGCCCTTCGAGATGTGGAACGTGACGGGGTGGCTGACGGGACCCACGCCGTAGTACGGGATGCTCCCGTCACACACGAACACGCCTTCGGCGGTTCCCTGGGCGGGTGCGCAGTTGGCTTCAATGTTGGGGACAGCGGAGAAGCCCGGGCCATCGAGCAGGCAGGCGTGGCTGTTCCCGGTGACGCCCTCCAGGCTCATGCTCAGGTCGGTACCGGAGGGGTTTGTGACCCGCAGCCGCGTGCCCGCGGTGAGCCTGGCCGCCAGCGCGCGGCACAGCGGCTGGCGCGCTCGGAAGTCCGTAAAGAGTCCGCCTTCGCGCATCATCCGTTCGGTGAAGGCCGTCATCGACAGTACGCGGGCGCCCGCGCCGATGGCTTCGCGTACGGCGCGCGTGTGTGCCATGGCGAGAGTCACCGGAAGGAACACGACATCGGAAGCCGCCAGAGCCGCGGCCACCGCCGGACCAGGTTCCTCGTTGTCGATGGACCGCTCCGGCGGAATCAGGATGCTCACGACGGCTCCGGCCTCGCGCGCCTCGTCGGCGACGGCTTCGGCGATTCTCATCCGCTCCGGATCGGTCACGATCACCGCGTTTTCGGCGGCTTGGACGTTGGCACACGTCCGCACGAGGATTCTGGCGCCCTCCTTCACACCAGCACCTCCGTGTCCCGCTGCACGACCCGGCCGTCGACGGCAATGGTCGGTGCCCACATGAGCAGGTCGTAGTGCGTCGGTGCCACGATCTCGCCGCCCAGGGTGTGGCTGGTCCCGATACCGATGTGGATCGTGCCCAGAACGCCCTCGTCCTCGAGCATTTCGCCTGTGAGGCGGGCGTTCGGATTCAGGCCCACGCCGAGTTCCGCGACGTTGAAGCAGTGGCGGTCGGCGAAGGACTCGAGGTGTTCCCGCAAGAAGTCGGCCTGCGCGCCGCCGGTCATCTCGACGACGTAGCCGTCGCGCACCCGGCAGACGATAGGCTCGTCGAGGACCCCGATGCCCAGGTAGGGCACTGAGGCGTCGGCGATAATCGTGCCTTCGGCCGACCCGGTGACCGGCACCACGTTGACCTCGATATCGGGTACGGGGGCCAGCTCGCCGGGCGCCGGGATGTTGGTCAGCACGTTGGCGACACGGCCCTCGATCCCGAACCGGAGATCGGTTCCGTGCGGGGAGGTCAGGCGCACCGAATTGCCAGCGGTGAATGCGGCTCCAAGACGACGACAGACCGCGACCTGGACCTCGAAGTCGGTGTCCAGCAACGCCGGGCTGGTCATGATCGCATCGGTGTAGGCCGTCATCATGCATACGCGCGCGCCCGCGTCGAGCGCGGCGCGCATTGCCCGCGTGTGGGTGATCGAGATGCGCACGGGTGAGAAGATGACGGCCGCTTCCGCCATTGCTCGGGCCACCGGCGGGGGCGGTTCCTGGCCGTCCTGGTCACGCAACGGGATGATGCAGACCGTGACCGCGGCGCCGGCCTCGCGGGCGGCAGCCGCCACGGCATCTGCGTAGCGCAACATTGTCGGGTCGGTGACGACGACGACCGCCTCGTCCGGCTGAATTCGTCCATTGACGTGCACGAGCCGGCGAGCGCCGGGGGCCAGGGACGCGGCGGGAGCCAGATCCACGCCCGCATCGGCCGCGCCCGCATCGGCGGCCCCCACGCCGGGCGCGCCCACCTCAGCCACGTTCCCTCCCGAAAAACTCATCAAACCGGCCATCGAAGATGATCGCGGTGTAGCCGTCGCCGGTACAGTTGGTCGCCGTGCGGAGCATGTCGGGTATGCCGCCGGAGAGCGCGATCCAGCTCGCAACGAAGTCGCCCTGCGCCTGGCCCTCCAGTCCCAGGATGCTTGCGAACAGCGTCGCGCTCCAAAGCGCCGTCCCCATCCCGGCCGGCAGTCCCGGCGCCGCGATCGTGAACAGGACGACGGCCGGCCAGGCGGCGAGCATCATCACCCAGCTCAACTCCATGCCGAAGACGTAGCTGACGACAAAGGGGCCATAGGCGAGGTAGGCCAGCGCGCTCGCGTCCAGGTTCACCACGGCGCCGAAGGGCAGGACGAAGTCGGCCACCTCGTCGCGGACGCCCACCGTCTTCGCATTGGCGAGGTTGACGGGCAGCGTCGCCAACGACGAACACGTACCGGCGGCGAACATCGCGGTCGGCACGTAGTACCCGCTCAGCACCGGTCCCACGCGCCGGCGCCCCACCCGGCGCACGAGCACGAACGTGTAGAACGCCCACCATACGACCACGAGCGCCGCCGTGTAGCCGGTCATGGTGAGGTAGTGGGACAGCCCCAGGCTCGCACCGAAGCGCACGCCCAGGGTGACGCCGAACGCGAGGATGAGCGGGAGCATGACGTAGGCCAGGCTGCCGCCCGCCCTCTCGATGGCGCCGGCGACTCTCTGCAGCACTCCGTAGGTCGGATCGTGGCGCGCGCCGAAGAGCCCGAGCAGCACGCCCGCAAGAATCGCCAGGAGCGGCCGCGACGCCCCGCCCTCCCCGAGGCTCTGCAGCATCGCGACCGCTTCCGTCCATATACCCTGGTCCCCCGCCGTCAGCGGGATGCGAAAGATCGCGGCCGAGGCCACGAGAGCGATCAGCCCCGCGACGGTTGACGTAAAGACGTACCAGAGGACGACCGCACCCGCGAAGCGGCCCGCCAGCCCACGCCGCACCAGAGTCGCGATCGCCGGGCTCAGCGCGGCAAGAATCAGCAGCGGCACGACGGCGACGACCCAACCGATCAGCGTCGACGTGGCATCCGCCACAGGCGCGAGCGGCCCGGGAAAGACTCCGCCCGCGGTCAGGCCCGCCACGAGGGCCAGAAACGTCCACACGTATGTGGGGATCTTGCGTCGGGCCGTCAGCCGTATCTCCTTGTCGGGTCCTCGTCGACCTCGCTCTCACTGCGTATCATAAGGCATACCGGCCGACCGTACACCGACCAGCAGCGAGGTTCACCATGCGCACCCTTTCCCTGGCCCTAACCGTTTCCGCAATGGCGCTCGGGGCGCCGTTCAACCCACGGCTCGCCGCCCAGCAGCCACCCCTCACCTTCATGGACGTGCAGGAGCTGAAGCGTGCGGGCTCCTGGACACCGAGTCCGGACGGGGCGTGGATGCTCTACACCGTCACCACCCCCGACTGGGAGCAGGCCGAGTCCCAGACCGACATCCACCTCGTGTCGCTCAGCGAGGGTGTGGCGTCCGATCGGCGGCTGACGTACACCGAGGACCACAACGAGACGAGTCCGGCATGGGCTCCGGACGGGTCGTTCTTCGTGTTCTTGTCCAACCGCGACGGGAACGACAACCAGCTCTACATGATGCGGCACGACGGCGGCGAGGCCCGGAAGATCACCGACGCGGGCGAGGGGGTGTCGGGGTTTGAATTCAGTCCCGATGGTCGCTGGCTCGTCTACCGCTCCGGCGAGCGCAGCCGCGAACAGCTCTATCGGGTGCCAGTGGATGGTCTGGTTGGGGCCGCGGCAGAGGTGATCACGCATGGCGACGCGGGCGTCGAGCAGTGGGACTTCACCCCCGACGGCACGCGGATCTACTTCGCGCGCCCCGACTCGTTCGACGAGGACGAGGTGAAGCGGGTCGAGAAGGGGTTCACCGTCGACGTGCGCAACGCGGTCACCCCCTTGTCGAGCCTGTGGAGCGTGGATGTCGCGACGGGCGAAGAGCGGCGCGAAACCGACGACCCGGCTTACAGCATCAACAGCTTCGCGCTCTCCGACGACGGCAGCTGGATCGGCATCACGGGCGGCTCGCCCAAGCGCTACGAGCGCAACATCACCGCGCAGCGACTGTACGCCGACCTGTACCTGATGGAGGTCGCGACCGGTGAGATCGAGCGCCTTACCGACAACTACGAAGTCGGCGAAGGCGGGCTGAGCTTCTCGCCCGACGGCCGCTGGATCGCGTTTTCGGCGCCGGACAACATGGAGCGCTACACCATGACCGACAATCGCGTGTACATCCGCGAGGTCGCCGACCGCGGGGGCGCGTTCCGGAAGCTGGGCGGCGATTTCGACCAGAGCTCCAGCGTCGGGTTCTGGTCGGACGACTCCGGGACGATCTACTTCAACGCGGGCGTGACCGTGACCACGCAGCTGCACGCGCTCGACGTGGCGTCTGGCGCGGTGCGGCAGCTCACCGAGGAGCGGGCCGCGCTGTCCGTGTCGCGCGACGATGACACCGGCACGATCCTCATCGGCTACAGCGACCCGAAGACGCCGCCGACCGTGTTCACCGTGGCCAGCGTGGACGATGTGCCGAACCGCTCGGCGTGGACGCAGCTCGTGGACGTCAATCCGCACGTCCGCGACATCGCGCTCGGCCAGGAAGTCGAGATCAACTGGCGCTCGTCCGATGGAAGGACGGTGGGTGGGGTGCTGGTCTACCCTGTCGGCTATGAGGAGGGGACGCGCTATCCGCTCATCGTCGCGATCCACGGGGGACCTGCGTCAGCCGACATCCTGCGCTTCAATGGCGGCTACAGCGCCCAGGTCTACGCCGGCGCGGGGTACGCCGTCCTCAAACCCAACTACCGAGGCTCGCGGAACTATGGCAACGCCCATCGCACGGATATCGTCGGCGACTACTTCACGATGGGGTACGAGGACATCATCACCGGCGTGGACCATCTGATCGACGAAGGGATTGTGGACGGGGACCGGATGGGTGCGCTCGGCTGGAGCGCCGGCGGCCACTGGTCCAACTGGATTCTGACGCAGACCGACCGTTTCAAGGCGATCAGCTCGGGCGCGGGGACGATGAACTGGATCAGCATGTACGCGCAGAGCGACGTGCAGCGGAACCGCCAGTTCTACGTCGGCGACGGCTTCCTGTACGAGGACTTCGACACGTACTTCGACCAGTCACCGCTCAAGTACATCAAGAACGCGAAGACCCCGACCATGATCCACGTCGTGGAGGGCGATCCGCGCGTGCCGAGCCCGCAGTCGGTCGAGCTGCACATGGCGCTCAAGAAGCTGGGCGTGCCGACCGAGCTGTTCATGTATCCGGGGCGCAGCCACGGGATTCCGGACCCGCGGAATCGGCTGGTGAAGGCAGTGAGCGAGATGGCCTGGATGGACTACTACGTGCGCGGGATCGGCGAGAAGTTCGAGTGGCGGCAGGTGCTGGAGACGCTGGAGGCGGGCGAGGGGCCGGCTGTGGTGTCGGAGGGCGGGGGACGGGGGGGTAGTGGTCGATACTAAACAATTTTGTTTAGTATCTGACCGCTACCAGTCCGACGACCGCTCGTCGTGGAGGGCGGTAGGCAGCTTGTAGGAGTGCTCGAACTCGTCGAAGCTGGCGAACTGCATCAGGGCCTCGAATCGATCCTGGTCCTGCCTGGCTGCCAGACCGGGAAGCACCCTGCCGACCATTCGCCGGGCGCGGTGTCTGAACCGCAGCCACGGCACCATCTTCCGTTTCCGGCGCGGGAACAGGAGCGAGTCCGCCAACTCGTCGCCGATCAGTTCGCGGGAAACCTGAGTCACCGTGCGGGCCATCCTTCGGCGCGTCGGGGGCGCCTTGACCCCGACGATGATGGGGGCGCTGTTGACCACGCTATTGGCCATGATGATCCCGTCGTCGTCGGTGGGAGGCTCGCACATCCTGCCGACCTCGAATGTTCGGACCGCCGAGGCCTCGTCGTGAAAGAGAATCTCCTCGGGGATGCCGAACAGAAGTCCGGCGTAGCGCCAGACGTGAATGAAGGCCTCGCGCTCTTCCGTGGTAAAGTCGCCCCCCAGTGTGGCGACGTGCCCCATCAGGCGGCCCGAGAAGGCCGATCCGGCCAACAGGATATGCGCGGCGCTGAGGGGCGTTCCGTACCGCTCCCGGTCCCACTCGTCGGAGCCGTTGAGAAGATGCCTTGACTGGGCATGCACCAGGCGGGCGCGGAGCGTCAGCCTCCATCCATCCCCATCGGGTTCCATACCGCCCGGCAGATACTGCTCGACCAACTGCATGCCGTTGTGCTTGAGACGGCGTATGGCCGCAACGACGAGCCGCCCGCGAATTCGAAACGACTTGCTGATCAGCGTCGAGAACCCCTCCACGATGCTGCCGCCCACGAGGGCTGCGAGGACGATGTCCGAGTTGCGGAGAAAGGCCTGGGAAGCGACTCTCGCGCGCCTTCTGTCGAACCATTCCGGTACCGTTCTGGCTTCCTGGACGAAGGCCAGCAGGGAATCGGGAACGCCGCGGCCCGATGGGTCCGGACCCTCCAGAACGCTGGCCAGGGTCTCGTGGATCTCCTCGGGAGACAGGGATCCCAGATCGCGGATCACCGCGTCCGCGAGCGGATCGCCGATCGTCGTATGACGGATGTATGCTGTCGCCAGCCGGGGATCGAGAGCCTGGGCCCTTTCATATCCTGCTGCGTACGCGCTGGGGATCTTCACAGGCCAACATCGTGGTGGTCGCGGTCGAGATCGGTGCAACCAGGGGACTTCGCTCTGGGTTCGATGGGCGTGCTCTGATGATGGAGCCCGGCAAGCCGGCGGTCAACGTGCGGACGAAGGGCCACGACTCACGACGGAGCGTCGCGCCCCTTGACACCCTCACCCCCATCTCATGCTGTTGTATCTGTAGTATATGACTGCAACAGTTGAGGCACCATGAAGATCCGACTCAGCCACGCCGATGGCCGCCCGCTGTACGTCCAGATCATGGACGAGGTGCGCAGCGGTCTCGTTCGGGGAACGCTTCGGCCCGAGGACCCGCTTCCATCGGTGCGCGAGCTCTCCTCGAGCCTCCGCGTGAATCCCCGGACTGTTTCGCAGGCGTACGCGGCACTTGAGCGCGACGGCGTGGTACGGGTCCGGCACGGAAAGGGAACGTTCGTGGCGCCGGGGGTGCGGCCGGACGAGAAGGAGCGGCCGCGCCTTGCTAGGGAGGTCGCGAGGCGGGCCCTGGCCGATGCCTCGCGGAACGGACTCGCGCTGGCCGACCTGATGACGGCGCTGCAAGAGGTGGAAGGCGGAGGTCCTCATCGAGACGGACGCAAGGAGGGTGGACAATGACGGACATGGCCATGGCGGCACTGCCGATCGACCTCGGCAGTGGCCCATTTGCGGTCACGACGCAGGGGCTGGGCAAGCGGTTCGGCTCCGTGCGGGCTCTGGACGGCCTGGATTTGCAGGTGCCCGAAGGGGCCGTGTACGTGCTCGTGGGTCCCAACGGTGCCGGCAAGAGCACGCTGATCCGGACTCTCATGGGTCTTGTGCGCTACCAGGCCGGAACGGTCAGCGTCCTGGGGCGGGACCCGGCCGACCGCGGAGCAGAAGTCCGTGCGGACATCGGGTACGTGCCGGAGGACTACCGATTCGGGTACGCGTGGATGACGGTGGGCCGGTGGCTGGAGCACCAGACGGTCTACCACCCGTCCTGGGACGCGGAGTACGCTCGCGAATTGTGCACGAGGTACGACATCGATCCCGGACGGAAGTGCCACACGCTGTCGAAAGGCCAGAGCCGGCGTGTGCAGCTCGCCCTGGCGCTGGCGCACAGGCCGCCGCTGCTCCTGCTGGACGAGCCGACCGACGGACTGGATCACGTGGTGCGCGACGAGACCCTGAGCATCCTGAGCGAACACCTCGCCGATTCCCCGACCACGGTCGTGATCTCCACGCATCGAGTCTACGAAGTCGAGCCTTTGGTGGATCACGTGGGCGTGCTCTCGGAGGGGCGACTCCTCGGGCAACTGCCGCGTGACGAACTGCGCGGGGGCCTGTTGCGCTACTGGGCGGACGTTCCCGAAGGCTGGAGCGGGCCCGGCGAGCTGGGAGGCCGGGTGATCAGGCGCAGCGGGGCAGCCCGCGCGATCGAATGGACGGTGTGGGGCGACCGGGACGCCGTTACGCGCGGCCTGTCGGAGGCCGGCGCCGCGGTGCGTGAGGTCGCGCCGCTGTCGGTGGACGAAGCAGCCGTAGCACTGCTTTCGGAAACGAGAAGGGAGGCATCATGACGGACTCGACGGTCGGCCGCGTACCCGCGATGAAGGCGGTGTGGATGGAGCAGCTTCGGGTCGTCGGGCTGGCCATCCGCCGCGAGGCTGCATTGGTCGCCCTCATGCTGGCACTCGGGTCGGCAACCGTGATCGCCATCAGCAGATTGCCGGTCCTGCAGGCAATCTTCAATGAGGATATGCGCGACCTCGTCTTCGATCCCGCGGAGTCCCCCTGGATGTTTCTGCCCGTGCTCGCCGCGCTGCTCCTTCCGCTCGTTGTTTGGAAGGGCGAGCGCCGGTTCGGCGACACCCCGCTGTGGTCAATGCCTGTCGATCACCGGAGACACGTCCTCCTCAAAGCCGCGGCCGGATGGGTCTGGCTCATGGCGATCCTCGGGGCCTTCTTCGTGTGGGCCACGCTCACGACGCTGGTGAGCGGCGGCTCCGTGGGTGTCGACGAGGTTCGCCTGCTTCTCCTCGACGCGGTGGGAGCGTCCGCGGGCACGCCCGGTTCCATGGAATCGGTGAACTGGGCCACTCCGTGGTGGCAGTGGGCACTCCCGTTCACCTCGGCGTCTGCCGCATACCTGCTGGCGAGCACCCTGATGCTCGCCACGGCGCGCCCGGTGTTCTGGGCTGCCGGGCTGTGGGTCGCTGGCGCGGTCGTTCTGGTCATCGCCGAGATCCGGGACATCGGCTGGATTCAGCGGGCCACCGAGTTCGTCGCCTGGTATGTCGGTGGAGAATCGTTCGCACGAGGGGTGCAGCTCCCGACCGGCAGGGAAGTGGTGTGGACACTCCTGCCGACCGTCAAAATGTGGATGGCTTTGTCCGCGTTCTGGATCGGCCTTGGGCTCGTGGGAGTGCTGGCGGCGTCCGGCCGTCCACGGGATCAGTGAGTTCCCGCTACCGGACCTCGCGTGGCAGTCGCCTGACCGTGATGACCGGGACATCAAACTCGTCCGTGTCGACGAAGGCAGCGAGACCGTCGGGGCCGAAGGCGTCCGGCATTTCGAGCCGCCCTGCGGGGAACGTGCCCACGTAGTTGCCGTCCGGCGCCAGCACGTCGATCGCGCCCGGCCCACTCGTGCCCGGCTCGGTGCTCCGCTCGACCCACAGGCTTCCATCCCAGGTGACGCGCACGCCCGCGATCACCGGCACTTCCGGGTGGAACTGCATGTTCTCGACGCCCGCCCTTTGAGCCTCCAGGTAGCGGTCGATCATCGCCCGGACCTGCGGGGGTGGATCGCCTCCACGCTGGGTGAACTGCCGACTGCTCTCCTGTTCGAGGCGGCGTTCACGCTCCGCGCGTTGCATCCGCTCCGTCACGGGGAGCGGCCGTATGGGCCGACGAAGGATGCGCGAGATCGCGCCGGACGCGTCCGCGAGCTTGATGGCGTAGGCCGACGAATCGGAAAACGCAACTCCGCCCGTCGGCATCGCGTCGAACAACACCTCCGGTTCGAACCCCCATTCCTCACCAGCCGCTTCAAGCGCTTGCTCGAAGTCGAAGACTGGGGGAAGCTCGGTTCGCGCGCGCGGGGTCCAGCCCTCCACGAGCACTCCGCCCCCAATCTCGGCCGAAGACAGGTCCATCCGGAGGATCGAGCGTTCGTCCCGGACCAGCGCGGTTCGAGATCCCGTCCGTTCCGGTCGAAGGCCCGTGCGCGCCATGACCATGAACCCGCCACTTTCCTGCGCCGTGTGTTCGTACTGGCCGTCGGGACTGAAGACGTGATACCCCCTAAGCCTGTCGCTGACGAGACTGCGTCCATCAGCCCACACCATGACCTGCGTTGCCATCTGGAACTCGCCGGGGCCATCACCGAGGCGACCGAAGTCCCGCACGTGGCGCCCGGCAGCGTCCACGACGACGACTCGCCTGCCGCCATCCGCGTCCGCACCGTCCAGCAGGTACAGGTGCCCTGCACTGTCGAAGCCGATTCCCTGGACGGCAAAGAACTCCTCCCATTCGGCCGCCGCCTGCGCCGATCCGATACGGTACACCGGCTCGAAGTCCGCCGAGAGCGGAATATCCTCCGCAGGCAGATCGAAGACCTCCTGGGCATGGAGGCTGATGGCTCCCGCGCCTGTAGCAAGCGCTCTGGCGATCCAAATCCCCCCGATGGCAAGTATTCGCAGATTTCGTAGCATTGCGGTCACACCTCCAGTGGGTTTCAGGCAACTCGCGTGGCTAACTACGATAACCTTCGTAGTACTTGGGTCGCAAGGAGCACCAAATACTAAACAATTCTGTTTAGTATTGTGGGGGACTAGCGGCGGACGCTAAACTATTTCGTTAAGTATTCGCGGCGGCAAAGCGACACCATCACCGCGGCAGCCGCGGCACGTTCAGCGGACTCGCCTCCAGCACCTGGCCCCAGATCCTCCGCCCCACCGCGTCCGCTTCCCGGAGGATCGCGCCCTCGTCCATGGTGAGAACTTCGCGGTCGCGCATGACGAACCGGCCGTCCACCATGACCGACTCGATATCGCCAGGATGGCCGCTGTGGACCAGCGCCGAGATGATGCGCCCCGCCGGCACGAGGTGGGCCCGCAGGGTGTCGACCACCAGCAGGTCCGCCTTCTTCCCCACCTCCAGCGTGCCCAGCGCGTCGCGCTGCTGCACCGCCAGCGCGCCCCCCTGCGTGCAATCCGCCAGCACGTCTTCCGGTTGTGGCTGCAGGCCCGGCACCTCGTCCCCGTCGCGGTTGCGGTGGATCCGTTCGGTCAGCATGGCGATCCGCATCACTTCGAAGACATCGTTGGTGTTGTTGTCGGTACCGAGGGCGATGGGACAGCCGGCCGCCCGCAGCTCCGGAATCGGCGGGCTGATGCCGCGGTTCGCCGCCATCCCCGCCTGGTGTGCAATGATGGTGCCGGAGCGCCCCAGCAACGTGACCTCTTCGGTGTTGACGTAGCGGGCGTGGGCCGCGAACAGCCGGGGGCCGAGGAAGTCGTGCCGGTCGAGATACGCCGCCGGGCGAAGGCCGTGGTGCATGACCATGAATTCGTACTCCGCGCGGCTCTGGTTCAGGTGGATCGTGTAGCCGAGATCGTGCGTTTCGGCGAACTCTCGCACGGATCGCAGCAACTCCGGCGACGAGGTTTCGGTAAGCGCAGCCGCGGGGAACACAGAGACGCGACCGTTGCGCGCGCCGTGCCAGGTGCTGAACAGGTCGCCGATGCGCTGCATTCCCTCGTCCCGCAGCCTGGCGGAGAACCGGGGGGTCTCGCTGACCGCCCTCGCCATCGCCCGCGTGGACATCGGGCCGGGAACGTTCTCGGCGTCGCGGATCCCCTCCGCCAGGACGCAGCGCAGCCCCGAGTCGGCAAGCACCGCCGCCTGCCGCTGCACGTTGCCGGTGTACTCGACGATGGTCGTGGTCCCGGTCCGGATCGCCTCCAGCGCCGCGACCTGCACCATCAGGTTGCCCTCTTCGCCCTCGAGCAGACTGGCGGGCGAGATCGCCAGGCCCGCGGTGTTGGGGAAGCCGAAGTCCTCGTTGAAGCCGCGCGCGATCACGGCGCGCATGTGGGCGTGCGTGTTGATGAGGCCGGGAAAGAGGGCCTTGCCACGCCCGTCGTAGACCTCGGCCCGCGGGTAACCGGCGAGGACCTCGTCGGTGGGCCCGATCGCGGCGATCCGGTCGTCCTCGACGGCGAGCGCCACGTCGTCCTGCACCATGTCGGGGTTCGCCACGGTGGTGTTGGTGAAAACGACCGCGGGCTCCTGGGCCGTGGCCTCCGGGGCATCGCGTGCCATGCCGGATCCGGCCTCGGTGTGCCGGCTCGCCCGCAGCTGGTCCGGCTTCAGCATCAGGGCAGCCGTGCCGGCCCCGGTCGCAGCCAGCCATCCCCGGCGCGTGAGGTTGTCTGTGCTGCTGGAAGAATGGGGCCTGCGGGTCGAGGTCCTTCGGGTCGTTCTCGGCATGGTCATTCGCCTTCGCGGGTCCGTGAGAGGTCATTCGCGCGTTGGTCCGAACATGTGTCTCGACCCATTGCCCATCAAGCGGACTTCAAGGGTCTCGCAACCGCCGGCACCGAATGAGTTGTCCAATGAAGTGAAAGGAGAGGTGCGCTGACCATGACGACGAATCCGAAACCGCTGCTCGTCCTCGCATTCCTCCTTCTTCTCGCCTCCTGCGGCGACGCCGGGCAAGACGGGACCGCCGGTATCCGCGGAACCCTCGACGGTCCCGACGTGATGCTGAACGCCGTTACCGAAGACATCTTCACCGTCGGTTCGATCGTGGGCGACAACTGGGACACCTTCGGCAACGTGGGCTCCGTGGCCTTCGACAGCAGCGGCAACCTGCACATCCTCGACTTCCAGAGCGAGCACATCCTCGTGGTCGCGCCGGACGGATCGCTGGTGCGCACGGTGGGCGGGCGCGGAGAGGGACCGGGCGAGTTCGGCAACGTCAGCTCGGCGATCGTCGCCCGCGACGGGTCCTACACGGTGCTGGGCTCCTCACGGGTCGATCTGCTCGCACCCGACGGGACCTTCGTGCGGAGCGTCACCCTGGAGCGGGGGTTGATCCTGTCCGACATGACACTCCCCGACGGCCGTCTGGTCGCCTCGCAGTTCCTTCGCATGGCGGATTTCATGGCGTCCGGCGAGTTCCCCGATCCCGAAGGCCGCCCGATTCACCTCATCCCGCTGGACGGCAGCGCGCCCGAAATCCACTACACTGCCTGGGTTCTCCCCGAGGATCCCGCAGCCGGGGACGCCGACGAAGACTCGGATCCGGGCACCATTCGCCTGTCGGCGGGGCGCGCCTTCGAGCCGGAACTCCATCTCGATGTCCTGACCGACGGCCGGCTCGCGCTTGCCGACTCGATCGGCTACCGCGTCAAGCTGATCGGACTCGACGGTGGCGTAGCCGGAGTCATTGAACGGCCGATCGCGCCGCTCGCGGTGAGCGAAGCGATCATGCAGGCGGAGCGCGAGCGCTACCGAGAAGAGACCAGGCAACTCGAGAGCGTCAGAAGCGAGCGCTTTCAGATCGAACGCGAAGGCGCGGAAGCACTTGTCTTCGCCGACGAGGTACCCGTCATCGGGAATCTCAAGGTGGACTGGGACGACCGGATCTGGGTGACTCGAAGCGGCACGGACGGCGATGACGACGGGCCGGTCGACATCGTAACGCCGGACGGACGCTACATCGGCACGCTGGCCGCGGACGGCCTGCGGACCCCGGATGCCTTCGGCCCCGACGGCCTTCTGGCCTACATTGAGCTGGCCGAACTGGAAGTGCCGACCGTGCGTGTAGTTCGGCTGGTGTCGCTGGAGCCGGAGGGCTGACCGTCGGACAGGGGCCGCCGGGGCGCCCCCGTCCGGTCAGCGGTCGCCCTCCGCGTCCGACGCCACGTACTGGTTCCACGGCGGCGGCTCCACGTCCAGCAGGTGCCTCACGAAGTAGTCGTTGCGCTTTCTCGCACCGAAGTCACCCCCCGAGCCGTGGCCCCCGCCGGGGAACAGAAGGAAGTCGAAGTCCTTGTCGGCCTCGATCAGCGCGTTGACGACCTGAAGCGTGGACGAGGGATCCACGTTCCTGTCCAGCTCTCCCACGACGAGCAGCAGCTTGCCCTGCAGACGCCAGGCGTTGTCGACGTTCGAGGACTCGGAGTAGTGCGGCCCGATGGGCCATCCCATCCACGCCTCGTTCCACCAGATCTTGTCCATCCGGTTGTCATGGCATCCCACCGACGAGAATGCCACGTCGTAGAAGTCGCCGTGCCACAGGAGGGCCGCCATGGCGTTCTGCCCGCCGGCCGATCCCCCGTAGATCCCGACCCGGCTCACGTCGTAATGGTCGTACTCCCGGGCCACGGCCCGATGCCAGAGGATCCGGTCCGGGAAGCCGGCGTCCTTGATGTTCTGCCAGGCGACGTCGTGGAAGGCCTTCGACCGGTTGTTGGTGCCCATGCCGTCGATCTGGGCCACGATGAACCCGAGCTCGGCCACGGCGGTTCTGCTGGTGTGGGTGCTGAAGGTCTTGGGGACGTGCGACCCGTGAGGTCCGGCGTAGATGCTCTCGATGACCGGATAGGTCCGGTTCGGATCGAAGTTGGTGGGACGGATGATGATTCCCCAGATGTCCGTCACCCCATCGCGGCCCTTGGCCACGAAGACCTCGGGGTACCGCCACCCCGTGGCCAGTAGTGCCGACGCGTCGGCCCGCTCCAGTTCCATGACGAGGGATCGGTCGGCGGTCCTGCGGAGCTCGGCGACGGGCGGAAGATCCACCCTGGACCACTGGTCGACGTAGAACTCGCGGTCCGGGGAGAAGGTGACCTCGTGCATGCCGTCGGCTTCCGTGTAGGCGACCAGCCCGGTGCCGTCGAAGTCGATCCGATAGTAGTGAACGAAGTAGGGATCCTGCTCGGGGTTCATTCCGCTGGCACGGAACCAGATCCGGTGGTTCGACACATCGACGCTGTCCACGCCCCGTACCGGCCAGTCGCCCTTCGTGATCTGGTGCTTCACCTGCCCCGTCTCGCCGTCGAGCATGTAGAGGTGGTTCCACCCGTCGCGCTCCGACATCCAGATGATCTCCCTGCCGTCGTCGAGGTCATGGCGGAACCGCTTGTTGGAGTAGTTGAAGAAGGTCTCGGGCTCCTCGGAGATCACGGCCCGGGTCTCACCGGTTTCGGCGTCGACTTCGATGACCCGGTACACCTGGTGCCCCCGCTGGTTGTACTCGAACAACACGTGCTCGCTGTCTTCCCTCCATTCCAGGTCGGAGAGGGTGTAGGCGTTGGGGAAGAGGGCGTCGTCGATGATCATCTGCCGCCCCGACTCGATGTCCAGGATCACCGGGATCTCCTTGTCGAGCCGATCGCCGGGCTTGGCGTAGAGGTAGGTCGAGTGCTCGGGCTGGAGCTGATCCTCGGGTGAGGACTCGACGTAGTGCACCACCCGCTCCTGACCGGGTACCACCCGGTAGACCGCCACCTTGCGCGAGTCCGGCGACCAGACAATGGAACGGTCGGTGTAGGTGTTGCCGGGCGTGCCCTCCCAAGTGAGCATGGTGTAGTCGCCGGGGTCGGCGCCGACCTCCCGGAGGGCCACGTTGTAGTTCTGGATGAAGACCTCGCGCGTGCTGTCCGGCGAGACGATCGATTCCGTGCTCAGGTTGCGCCAAAGCTGGCCGGGACCCGCCGACCAGGACACGCCGCTGGGACCCACGCCGCCACCCCGCCCCTGCCGTGGGGGCGCCGCCCCCTGGCTCTCGCATTCGTAGGTGTCCAGGTCGCATCGCCAGGTAAGATCCGCGGCCACGAACTCGACCGCCTGCTCGTTCCCCGTGAACTCGATCCGGTCGAAGGGGAGCTCGACGGCCGAGATTGCCTCCTCGGCGAAGGCGGGGAGAGCCGAGAGGGCCGACGCGAGCCGCCCATGATCGAAGGCGGGGCCCTGGGCCCGCGTCTCGGCATTGACGAGAACGAAGCTGTGCCCTCCTTCCACCGTCTTCCGGTACCAGAAACGGCTGGTCTCTCCGATCCACGATGGGCGTTCGGCGATGTCGACAACCAGACCCTGGAGGCGGTCACCAAGGCCGTCCGCTCGCCTGTAGTCGGCGAGCGTACCCTGGGCGGCTGCCGGGAGGGGTGCGCAGATCGCAGTGAGGATCAGGATCAGAACGAAACGATAGGGGAGGTGACGACCTGACATGGGTCCTGCTCCTTCGTGGATCATGGCTGTGTTGTCTCGACCGGATTCGACGCGCCCGGCCGGATCGAGTTCGGGATTCCGTTCGACCTACACCGGCCCGGGCGGCAGGTGATCCAGAAGGTAGCGCACCATGAGCATGCGAACGTGGAGGACGGTGCCCGCTCCTTCCGACAACCCGTGGTTGCGATTGGGGTAGGTCGTGTAGTCGAAAGTCTTCCCGAGTTCCACGAGACGATCCACCAACCCCTCGACAATCTCCAGGTGCGTGTTGGTTTCACCGGTGCCGTGAATGATGAGCAGGTCCCCTTCGAGCCCTTCGGCGTAGTTGATGGGCGCGGAGACGTGATAGCCGTCCGGGTTCGTCTCCACGGTCTCCATGTAGATCTCCTGAAACCACGCGTTGTAGAGGTGCGGCTGGGGCTTGGGGACCACGGCAATTCCCACGTGATAGACGTCCGGCTTTCGGAACAGGGGATTCAGTGTGTTCGATCCGCCTCCGCTCCACCCCCAGATCCCTACTCTGGACACATCGACGTAGGGGAGGACCCTGCCAAGCTCCAGGACTCCCGCCGCATGTTCCTCCGTCGACTCCACGCCGATGGTCGGAAAGGGCGCCCTCCGCCACGCAGCACCCTTCGGCGCCGGTGTGCCCCGGTTCTCGATGGACACGACCAGGTACCCGAGGTCGGCGATCGCACGATGGTAATTGTTCCGCGTCGACCACCGGTCGAGGACGGTCTGGGCGTGCGGCTCGCCGTAGACGTAGATGAACACCGGATACCTGCGGGACGGATCAAAATCCCGCGGCTTGATCATCCACGCGTCCATCAACACGCCGTCGCCGATGTCCAGCTCCAGGAACTCGGTGGGGTGGGAGATCGTGGCCTCGGCCCGCCGGCGGAGGTCCTCGTTGTCCTCCAAGACCCGGACAACGCGGTGGTCCGGCAGGCTGATCAGTGCGGTGACCGGGGGCGTGTCGAAGTTGGAGTACGTGTGGAAGGCCCATCGGAGGTCGGGGGAGAAGTCATAGAAGTGGGTGCCCGGCTGGTTTTCGGGCGTGACCCGCTCGGGTGCTTCGGCGCCATCCAGCCGGACTCGGTAGAGGTACCGCTGAGTCGCGTTGTCGGGCGAGGCGAAGAAGTAGAGCCACCCGTTCCCGTGATCGACCGGAGCCCGTTCCATGACGTCGCTGGCTCCCGGCGTCAGGAGTCGTTCCTCTCGTCCTTCTCGCGAGTACACGTAGGCGTGGCGCCACCCGTCCTTTTCGGTCAGGAACAGGAAGGAGTCGCCCCCCCGGATCCACTCCAGACCGGCGTTCAGGCGATAACTGGCGACGACCCATGCCGGATCGGACTCGTGGTATATCCGGCTGACCTCGCCCGTGGTCACGTTGGCGATGTAGAAGTCCCGTTCGTCCCGAAACCGGCTGAACTGCTCGACCAGCAGCTCCTCGGAGTTCCCCGCCCAGCTCACCTGCCCGAGATAGAAGCCCTCGGTGGGGGAAGGGATGGAGATCCAGCGGACTTCCCTGTCCCCGGCGTCCACCACACCGACCCGGAGCTTGGCGATGGTCTCACCCACCCTCGCGAACCGGACCTGCCGGAGTTCGGGATAGGAGGGATCGTTGGGGACGAGCATGGACCTCATCCGAACCCCGGAGGCGTCGGACTGGACGAAGACGATCCGGTTGCCGTCGGGGCTCCAGACCGCCCGGCCATTGGAGACGGATTCGGCGGTGGTCCAGGTCAGGCGGGTCGTCTGGTCGGCGGCGAGGTCATGGACGTGGAGGTCGCCGGTGCGGCTGAAAAGGATGCGGTTTCCGTCCGGGGAGATCGCGTTCCCCCCTCCCGCCTCCACCTGCTTGAGCGCGGACGTGGCCACGTCGAACATCCACAAGCCTTCGCCGGCGGTTTGAAGGAGGACCCACCTGCCGTCCGGGGCGAACTGGTAGCCGGAGATTCTCAGGGGCTCCGACGACGCGGCGGGCGTGAATTGGGACAGTGTCGCGAGGACGGTCCGGTCCCCACTGGCGGCGTCGTACCGGACCAGTTCCCGCGCCGACGCCCCCGACGGGGCCTCAAGCGTCGTGTATCCCGTGCCGTCGGGCAGCCACGTTGCCTGGAACGACCGGGCGTCGAAGTCCCTCACCTCGAAGATCGACCTCAGGCGTGCTTCCGTCTCGGCAGGGACCTGGGCCCACCCCGGAGTTGGGCAAACGGCGGGAACAGCGAGGAGACCAACCAGCCAGAAGCTCCGTGCGATCCTTCTCGCAGTCATATCACTCTCCCTCGGTCCAGGCGGAGATGCTTCCCCGGCGTGTGTTTTCGAGAGGATACTCGCGGGGTTGTCTGGCCGCAACGGCAGATACTAAACAAACATGTTTAGTATTCTAGTTGACGCGAGTCGCCTCGATCTTCTCGCCCGCCTGATCGATCACAACACCCGTCACGTTCCCGTCTTCATCGGAACTGAAGGTGACGTATACCGGCACGACCGCGACCTTGAAGCGCGTCATCGAAGTCGCGTATAGCTCGTACGTTCGGCCCTCGAGCTCCACCGCAAGCTCCTCTCCGTCCAGCAGGAATCGAAGCACCTCGTCGGGATCATCGGGCACGACATAAGTCCCCACGTATGACTGCAGGACGCTGATTGGCACGTCCACGATCTCGGGGTAGTCCGTCAGGTCGACACCATACTCCGTCAGCTTGTCGCGGGCCGGCCCGTTCCTCGGGTCGATCCGAAGGGCGTGCTGGTAATGCTCTATTGCCAGGTCCCGATGACCCATGAGGGCGTGCGCCTCGGCCAGCCCGTTGTGAGCGGGTGCCAGGTTGGGGTCGCGTTCAATCAGGCGTGAGAAGATGACCTCCGCGTCCGCGGCGTTGCCGTCCTCGAGCGCCCTGCCCCCGATCGGGCCGAGAGTCCTTGTCGAGGGCGTCATCTCGTACCCGAACCGCGCCGATGCTCGTGCGAAGTGCCGGTCGATGGCCTCCAGGCCGCCCGCCACGTAGAGGCCGATCGGGTCGTGCAGATTCCAGCCATCGAAGATCTTCTCAAGCCCGTAGTAGGTCGATCTGTGTGGTACGGAACCGTGGCTTTCCTCTTCCATGAGCTTGAATTCCCACCGGAAGTCGTCCGGGGCCTTCGCTTCGAGGATACCCGCGAACTTGAGAGCGCCGCCGAGCATCGCGCCGCCCTCGTTCCCCATGGTCATGTAGAAGTCGCCGACCAGATCTTCGGCGTCGTCGAACGCGGAATCGGCCTGCGCCACCAGACGCTGCTCGTCCCACCAGAGACTCGGACTGATCGAGATGTAGGCGTTGAACACGTCCGGCCGATGCACCAGCGCGTGATTCGCGAACAGTCCCCCGAGCGAGTGCCCGATGAGAATCGCGTACGGTCTTGTCCTGTAGTGCTCATCGATGAACGGCTTCAGTTCGGCACTGATGAACTCCAGGAAGTCGTCGGCTCCACCCGCATTCGAACGGGCGGGGCCCGCGTCGGAGTATACGGGCGGCGACATGTCACGCGTCCTGTCCGTATTCGCAATAGCCACGACGATGACGTCCGGCATGCGCCCGTTTCTGGCCAGGAACCGGGCTGTTCCCGTCGTGTGATGGAAGTGCGACGGACCGTCGAGGAGATAGACCACGGGGTACGTCTCGTCGCCACCCTCGTATCCGGCAGGCAGGCCAACGATGATCTGCCGCTGCTCGCCGAGGACGGTCGAATGGAGTTCGCGTGTCTCCCCGAGGGACAGGAACGGTTCTGCGTCCTGGGCGAGGGCCGCGCCTGGTGTGAACACGATGAGGCACGGCAGGAGAAGTACTGCCGGGCAGACCGTCATGGTGGCCTTTCGGCGGGTAGACCAGGTCACGTAACACCTCCTTGGCGGGTGACGCAGGATAGCCCGAACCGGATCACGATAACAGATGTCGGGTCACGGCCGATCCACGGGCCCGGCCGATCCGGTGGGACAGATGGCCGACCTGGCGGGCCCTTGTCCAGCTAATCCGCTTCCCAGCCGGGAGGCCTGACCAGGACGCGCAGCTTGTTTTGGAGACCCCTTGTAACCAACAGCTTCGAGCCCAGACGATGGAGGCCGTGCAGAAACACGACAAGCGGGTTGTTCGAATTGATGGGACGGTCGATCCCGTACCTGACCTTCTCGACCTCGGGTTCGAACGTCCCGAACATCCGGTCCCATATGATCAGCATTCCGGCATAGTTCTTGTCCCAGTACCGGCGATTGGCGCCGTGGTGCACGCGGTGGTGAGACGGTGTGTTGAAGAGGAACTCGATGGGTCGAGGGAGCTTGCGGATCGTCTCCGTGTGCAGAATCGCCTGGAACTGCTGCACGAGAACCTCTGACAGCAGCACGAGGATCGGGTTGTACCCGAGCATCACGATCGGGAAGGAAAACAGGAGGGGGAACACCGCGTCGAGGGGCCCGAAGCGATAGGCCACCGACATGTTGAAGTGCGGTGAACTGTGATGCACCGTGTGCGTCGCCCACCCCAGGCCGATTCGGTGCATCAGCCGGTGGTCCCAGTAGTAGGTGAGGTCGGCGAGCAGGACACAGGTCACGATGGTGACCCAGTTGAGCGCCAGATGCGGCAGGCTGAACTCGGCATATATCCAGAAGTACAGCTTGGTCACGAAGAGAATGCCGAGGGCATACTCGATGGCAACGAAGGAGACGAATGTGATCACGTTCGCCACGGAGTCGCCGATGACGTCGAAATCGAGGCGCTTGAGGAAGCGGTAGCGAATCAGCTCGACGACAAAAAACGGCACGACCACGTAGACCAGGCTCAGGTCGTTCAGGACGTGGAACCACCCCAGGACCGTTTGCCAGTCGAGCGCCCTGGTGAGAGAGTCGATCACTGATCCCCTCCCTCGACCCGCCAGGTGCGCCACTCCGACCAGACCAAGGACGATCATCACGGTTACGGCAAGCTGGACCGGAAAGCGCAGCCGCTGCGTCCTATTCGCCATTCGTATACCCAATTGCCTTTCCGGCTGAAATCCCGGTCATGATGGTTCCCCAGATGAGTTCCTGCGCCTGAAGCAGACCGACCGCTCCCTTCGCGACCGCGGCGCCGGTGGCCCACAGCTGCCCGTCGATCACCGCCACCACCCACGCAGTCGGCAGGTCGGGCCGTATGCTGCCCTCGCGCCTGGCGGCGGCAACCAGATCCGCCAACTCGGATAGCTGGCGGTCGTACGCCCTGGTGATTTCCTCATCTTCGGAGAGCTCGACCGCCGTCCCGAGGAAGCGGTAGTGCTCACTGGCTCCGAGAACGGCGGTGATTACGGCCTTCAGTGCCTCCGTAGCCGTCGCAGCCGTCGCCGCAGCTTCGGCTGCCACCTGGTCGGTGACGAGTATGGCACGCCGTCCCAGCGTCCTGAGCAGTCCCGCTCGGCTCTTGAACAGACGAAACACGGTAGCCCGCCCCACCTGGGCCTCCGCCGCGATCTCGTCGACGGTAGCACCGGCGTTGACACAGAGCACCCGCCGCGCTGCATCGAGGATTCGTTCTTCTGTGATTGATGGCATGATACAATATCATCTCATATAAGACTTAAGAGTATCATTCTACTGAACCGAAGTCAAACGACCGTTGTGGATGGACCCCATTGCCGGCGCCTGGCGGGCGGTCCGGCTGCACCTCACCGCATGCCGACGAGCCCCTTCACCGCATCGGTGAGCTTCGTCGCGTCGTAGCCCAGGCCGTCCTTGAAGACAAGCCGCACGTTGCGGATGTCGGACGCGCTGCTGCCGATATCGCCTTCGATCACGATCAGGTCCGCGAGCTTCCCCGCGGCCACCGTGCCCACCTCGTCATCCATGCCGATCACCTTCGCGCCGTTGGCGCTGACGATCTGCACCGCGGTGGCCGCCTCGAAGCCCGCCTGCACGAGGAGTTCGAAGTTGCGCTGGTCGCCGTAGCCGGGAAGCGCGCCCCACGCCGGGTCGACGCCCGCCGCGAGCAGGCCGCCCGCCTCCACGAAGCGGCGTTCGAACGCGAACATGTTGTGCAGGAGGTCGATCATCCATTCCGTGATTCCCGACCGAATCGCCTGTCGGCGCTCCATTTCGGTCTGTACCACGTGATCGGGGAGCGCCTCGAGATCCCTCGCCGTGAGATCGGGGGCGGCGGGAGTCGCCTGCTCCGCGACCGCCAGCGTCGAGGTGATGGCCACACCCGCCTCGATGATCTCGTCGATCGTGACGTCCACGGCGGGGCTGTTGACGTCGAGTTCGGCCAGCGAGAAAGCGAGGTTGGGACTGCACATGTCGGGCTCGCGCGTGGCATCGAAGTCCGAGTTGGCCCAAAGGCTGTGCTCCAGGTTGTCAATGCCCAACGCCGTGGCCTCCCGGAAGCTCACGGAGCACAGGTGGCCCATGACCTTCATCCCCTGCTTGTGGGCCTCGTCGATGATCGTGGCCAGCGCCGCCCGCGAGATTTGCGTGTAGACCTTGACCCACTCCGCGCCTTCCGCGGCCCAGTAGCGAACGTATCGGCGCGCCGACTCCTCGTCCCGGATCACGTACATACCCAGGTCCCTGAGCCGCTCGTCCGGCCCAGGGCTGATGACATAGGGCGCCGTGATGACGATGCGGGGCCCGGGGGTCTCTCCGCGTTCGATCGCGCCCTTGAGCGCGATGTCCTGGTAGGGTGACATGCTGCCCGTCGTCCGCACGGTCGTGACCCCCGCCCCCAGGTAGATACGCGGGCCGGAATACTGCATCTGCGCCACACGCGGCGCATTCTGGTAGTAGTACAGGTGGTTGTGGAGGCCGACCATTCCGGGCATGACCGAGTGGCCCGCCAGGTCCAGGCGCTCCGCATCGGCGGGGATGTCGACGGAGCCGGTCGTGCCGACCGCCTCGATGCGGTTGCCGCGGATGACGATGGTCTGGCCTGCCCGCGCGGGTCCGCCGGTCCCGTCGAAAAGGAGCACGTTGTCGAGCGCCACGACGGGCGCCGAGACACTCAGGTAGGACCGTACCTCGTCGGAAAGTGTGCTTCGGTCCTGGCTGTTCGCCTGACCGGGGTGAAGCGCGATCGCCACGGCGGCGAACACCCATGTGCAGTTCCGCATTTGCCACTCCTTGCCCGGGGTCTCTGGTCCCTTGCAGGGTAGAGGGGCGTGTTCAGTCCGTAAAGAGCATTGGAGCAAGCCATGATCCGGTTCCGGCCCCCCCTGATCACTTCCCTTTTGCTGCTGGCAGCCCTCGTCCCACCTGCCTCTGCCCAGGTCGCACCGGACCAGGAGGCCCCATATCAGCGCTACCTCGACTTCGGCTCGCTGATCGAGGGCGGCCGCGTCACGCCCAACTGGATGCCCGACGGCAACAGCTTCTGGTATGCAGAGGGCGGTCCGCAGCACACCGTCATACACCGGGTCGATCCCGCAACGGGCGTGGTCGAGGAGTTGTTCGACACACCCCGGCTGCGCGCTGCGCTCACGGACGCGCTGGGACACGAGCCCGCGGGCCTCGGCGTGCCGTTCCGCCAGATGGCTTTCGTTGGGCCGTCGTCCGTGCAGTTCACGGTCGAGGGGCAGACGTTCGCGCTGGCCCTGGACACATACGCCGTCGAGAGGCAGCGGACGCCCGTCTCGCTGGGGCTGGTCTCGTACCTGGTAAGCGAGGCCGAGCGCGTTACGCCCAAAACGTTCATTCGTGAAGTGTTCCAGGGGTTGGGGCCGAGGCCCTTCCCCGAGCGCCTTTCACCCGACGGCCAGTGGTTCGTCGGACTGGACAATCACAACCTGACGCTGCGCGCGACGGTCGATGGCCGGGTCGTGCCGATCACCGACGACGGGAACGAATTCGAGCAGTGGGACGTGGAGACCACGCTGTGGAATCCGTGGTCGCCGGACTCCCAGCGCCTGGTGGTTGCCAGGATCAGCTCCCACGGCATGCCCCGGATCCCGACCATCAAATGGCTGAAGCCGCTCGAAGAGGCCGAGTTCATACCGACCATGCTCGCCGGGGGCGAACTCTACGACACTCGACTCCATATTCTCGATCTGCACACGCGCACACCAATGCCCGTGGAACAGGATACGACGGCGGACTACTACTACCGCGTCCTGACCTGGCTGCCCGATGGCTCCGAGGTCGTTTTCGCCCGCTACAGCCGGGTGATGGACCGGGTCGACATCCAGGCCGCCGACGCTCTGACCGGGGCGGTGCGCACCCTGGCGACAGATGTTTCCGAGACCTTCGTGACCCACCACCACGATTCGGTCTGGGGCTCGCGGACGGGCTTTTCGCTGCTGCCCGACGCTTCCGGGTTCATTCTGGTCTCCGAACGGGACGGCTGGCGGCACCTGTACCTGTACGACCTGGACGGAAACCTGGTCCGGCGGCTCACCGAGGGCGACTTTCCCGTCGAGGCGGTGGTCGGTGTTGATCAGGAGGGCGGGTGGGTGTATTTCACGGCGCAGACCGATCCGGAGCGGCCATACGACCTGCACCTTAACCGGGTGACCCTCGACGGGGCCGACCGGACGCAGCTCACCGAGGGGAAGGGGCGGCACACCGTGGCCATGGCGCCCTCGCACGGCTACTTCGTCGACACCTACTCCTCGGTGAATACCGCGCCGCGCTCCGTGTTGCGCCGCGCCGACGGTGAATTGGTGCTGACGCTGTCGGAAGCGGACACCGGTCGGCTGGAAGAGGTGGGTTGGACACCGCCGCGCGAAGTCGTGGTAAAGGCGGCGGACGGGGAGACCGACCTGTGGGTGACGATGTACCTGCCCCACGATTTCGATCTCTCGCGGCGCTATCCCGTGGTCGAATACATCTACGGCGGTCCTCAAACCACCACGCGGCCGATGGATTTCGGAGGCGAGCCGTTCCCCGGCCTCGGGAGCGACTTCGCCCGGATCGGCAACTTCAACCGCGCCCTGGCCAACGTGGGCTTCGTGGTCGTGATTCTGGACGGCCGCGGAACGCCGGGGCGGTCCAAGGCGTTCCACGACGTGATCGTCAGGAACTGGGGCAAGCCCGTTGTCGACGATCATGCCGCAGCGATCCGCCAGCTGATCGACCGCTTCGACTTCCTCGACGGCGACCGCGTAGCGATCGTGGGCGCGTCGTGGGGCGGGTACTATTCGACACGCGCCATCCTCCAGGAGCCGGATCTCTACAAGGTGTGCATCAGCGAGGTCCCCGGGTACGACATGTTCGCCTTCCACCTCTACGAACCGTACCTGGGCATGCCCCAGGAGAACCACGAACACTACGAGGCGGCGAACGTCTTCCGGATGGCGCCCGATCTGAAGGGCAAGCTATTGCTGACCGGCGGAATCAACGACACCGGCACGCAGGCGGATCTCTTCCAAATGTCGGAGACGCTCGTCCGGGCCGGCATCCAGCACGACATGATGGTATACGCCAACACGGGGCATGGCGCGTTCGGCCAGACCGGCGAATACAACATGGAGCTGAAGAAGGACTACCTGGTGAAGCACTTGTTGAATGCTCCCGTCCCGGGTGTCGACCGCTGAGGGCGGCCAGATCGTACAACTGCACATACTCGACCCCTAGATCGTCTTTCCAGACGCCAAGCACATAGTCGGTTCCGATCTCGAACGGCTGGAATCCGGCCGGCATCTCCACTGTGCCCAGTGGCCGGCCGTCGCTGTCGAACACCGACCACGACGCCGCCGTCAAAGCCGGATTGTCGAGGCTCGTCTCTTTAACCCATAATCGTCCGCCCTTCTGCAGTGACAGCGCCTCGAACGCGGGCAATGTGTCCGGGAAGGGGATGTCGTCGTACAATTCCCGCCGACGCCGCGATTGTTCTGTGCCATCCTCGCCGATGTCGCCTAGCTGCCCGGAGACCCACACGTCGCGCTGGTGCTCCGACGCCGGACGACGCCCCTCCTCTCGGCGGATAATCCGAACGACGGCGCCACTCGTGTCCAGCAAGCGCACATCGAACCTCTGCGTGGTGCCAAACGCAACGATGTAGCCGTCCGTTGCGGTCTCGAAGGTCGGAAGAAATGGATTCGCCACCCCCTGCATGCGGACGCTCCCTTCCCCGGTCCTGTTGATCATCACCCAGGTCTGCCGACCAGGTGCGGTGGCCAGAATCTCGGAAGACTCTCCCCGATCGAAGAAGTGTATGCTCGCCATGTATTGCCTGTGCGTCCAACCATCCCGACCCGGTATCGTCTCTCCCTCCTGGGTGTTGTAGTAGCCCACGAACGTTCCGTCTCGCAGCCAACCGATCGGAGTGGCACGCCTCATGCCAGCGAGGGAGTACAAGTCCGGGCTGACCCTGATGCCGATGCTTCCGATCAGTCTTCGACTATCAGGATCGAAGGTGCTGACCCGTCCGTTCTGGCTGTCGTAGGCCAGCAGATGGCCGCTCGAGGACACTCCAACGGCAGCAAGGCGCCCGAACTCTCCCGGGCCGCCGCCTGCACCGCCGAGCGAATGGAGAAAACGCCCGTTGGAATCAAAGAGCCTGATCTCTCCTGACCCCGAATTCGCGACCGCGATCCCACCATTGGCCGTTCGCACAGCGTCGGTGACGCGATACAGCGCCGTCGCTTCGTCTTCAACGCTGCCGATCTGAACCGCTGGCGCACGCGATACGCGAGCATGCTCGAATTGCTGCACATGGTCTCCCGACGCGTGCGTGACGATCGTGACCCCCGCGCTGTCCACGACCGTTACGTTGTCAGCCAGGCCGCCGCCGCTTGAGCACGAGACGCCCGCCCAAATCACGAGAGGCGACGCGCGTTCAAGGAGATATCTCATCGCGACCATCAGGGCGTCCGGAGTTGAACAACCACGGCTCGGGGAACGTTGAAGTCGTCCAGTCGACGTAGCAACACCATGTCGCCGCGGGCATCAAGCAGGACATCCTCCCCATCCATTCTGGCTGCAAAAAGCAGTTCCTGCCGGTCGATGTCCCACACCCGCCATGTCACGCTGTCCTGATCGGGAAGGCGATAGTCTCTCATCCACAGCCGTTCGTCGAAGTCGGTCAGCAGGGCATCGATGGCGGGGGCGACCTCGTTGATCGGCCAGTCGTTCAGGTCCGGGTCGGACGCCCCGGATTCATCGTACTCCCTGGGCTCGAACGGTATTCGACCGGACGCGGCGGATCTGTTGAACCGCTCCGCGGCTCGCTTCCATTGCGCCACGAGCACCTGCCGCCCCACCGTCCTGGCGTCGCGCACCGGCACACCCGCCGGCAAGGGGATTTCCGCAACCTCGTTGGCGTTCCAGTCCAACACGGCAATGGCGCCGCGGTGGGTTTCGGCAACGACGAGACCGTCCACGATCGCGGCCTGCAGGGTCTCGTGGCCGAACACGACGCTGCCGCTTCGCCTTGACCCGTAGTAATGCTCGTTCCCCCGAGCCTGCGCAAAGACCTGAAGCTCGCCATCGTCCCGCACGGTGACATAGTTGGCCGCATTCCAGGTACGCCCCTCGCCGTTTCTCCCGAAATGGTCGACTCCATCACGGAAGAGGACGCGGCCATCAGGATGAACGGCCACCGGATACGCGTTGAAGAAACCCTGTAGCGAAGCGTCGAGAAAGCCCTGGGAGCGCACAAACTCGCCGTCGTGCGAGACGAACGACAGGCGTTGGCGAGGGACATCCCACGCCGCGATACCATGCGGTGTACGAACCGCACGCCCGATATGGCGGAACTCCCTTGGCCCCTCGCCCTCCCTGCCAACCACCTGAGCCCCGCCCGGCCGAAGGCCAATCATGTGGATCTCGCTGCGCTCTACCAGGACGAGACCGCTGTCCGGAAGGAAGAAGCCAGCTACGATGGCGCTCAGTTCGGCGAGATCCGGATGCTGCGACGAATCGAAGGAAGACTGACCCGTTGGGAGCAGCGCGGCGAGAGGCTCCGCCGATGGGGTGCCGTCCTCCCCGTTCCCGCAACCCCCAAGCGAGATCAGCGCGCCGAGCGCGATCGGAACAGCAAGGAATGACTCGGCCGCGGCCCGCGGCAACGATGATCGGACGCGTGAACCGCGGTCGTGTTGTGTGCAGATACTAAACATTTTAGTTAAGTATCGGACGGACGAGCTTTCCTGCACTGGCCGATGGGCTCCTCGCAATTGCGTGGACCGGCTTCCCACATTGGGCGGACTCGCTCCCCCGGACTGACAACTAACATAATAGTTGTCACCAAACAGAGGCGCCACCCGCGTGCCGAGCCGCTACCCGCTGCCACCCCCCTCCCCACGCGCCAGCGGGAACATAACGGCGCTCGATCCCGGAAAACGCGCCCCGAGTTCCCTCAGAATCACCTCCGCCTCCTCCACCGTCACCCGGCTGGCTTCCGACGCCCAGAACCCGTTGACCTCCTCATACCCGAACCCCGCTTCCCGGATGTCGCTCAGCCCCGCCTTGAACCCCTCCGGATCCCAGTCCTCCCTGCCCCCCGGCCGGACCCGCGTCGACGCGATCGCCTCCTCCAGCCCGTCGGCCGGGATCTCGCCCTCGACGCCGACGAACATCCTGAACATCGCGGCGTAGGTCACGCCCCGGACGTACGACACCTTCCACGCCCACTCCGCCGACGCCTGCGTCAGGTCCACATCCGGCGGCTCGCCCATCAGCCAGTCTTCCACAAAGCCGGTGATCATGCCGCCCTCGGGCGACGGATCCGGCAGGCTCCACTGGTTGTGCGCCACCATCAGCGTCACCCCCAGCTCCGGCCATCCGTACCCCTCCGTCCGCCAGCCGAACATGTGGCCCCCGGCGTGCGCGAACGACGTGCTCCGCGCTCCATGATTCCGCAGCCGCCACACCAGGCCGACCTGGATCCCCGGGCCGATCTCCTCGTCGTACTGCGGCGTCAGCATCTCGTCGACGGTCCCCGCCTCGAGCACCCGGTAGCCATCGTACTCGCCGCCGTTCATCATGGCCGTCAGCAGCCGGATGTGATCGGCCGGCTTCGCCACCACGCCGCCGGCCGGATAGTGGCTGAAGTAAAGCGGCACGCTCGGAACCCACGCCGAACCCATGCGCGCATAGCCCGTGCTCATGTTCTCCCAAATGTCGGGCCGCACGTAGTCCTCGTGCTGCGCGGGCGGATACTGGGACGATTCCATCCCGAGCGGATCCATGATGTGCCGCTGCACGTAATCCGAGAACGACAGCCCGTCCGGGTTGGCCGTCTGCACAATGAGCCCCAGCGTCGCGATGCCGGGGTTGGAGTAGTTGAACTGAGCTCCGACCTTGCCGATCCAGAACGGAGTTGTCCCCCCGAGCAGTGGGCTTGTGTCGCTGGCGTAGCTTGCCCTGAGTGCTTCTTCGAGCGGCATGGGCTTGTCCCACACTCCCTTTGCGCCGCCGCCGGAAAGCCCGGAGCGATGGGTGAGCAGATCGTGGACGGTGACGTCGCGGTCACCGAGCGGGTTGTGCACCTCGAAAGGCAGGTGCCGGCTGATCGGGTCGTCCAGCGCGATCACGCCCCGGTCGACCAGGTGCATGATTGCCGTGGCCGTATAGGTCTTCCCCAGCGAGCCCGAGTGGTAGACGGTCTCGGGCGACATCGGCTTCGCCGCAGCGACATCGGCCCATCCGAAGCCGGCCTCCCAGATGAGCTCTCCGCGGTAGCCCATGGCCAGGTTGAGCCCGGGGGTGCCGTGCGCGCGCATGGCGTGCAAGACGTAGTCGCGCGTGGCGTCGATGAGCCGGCGCTCGAAGGCGCGATCGGCGTAGACGGTCTCCGTGACGGGGATGTCGGGGTCCGCGGAGGAGGCCTGCCGCTGCGGCTCGCACGCCGTTACAACCGCCATGGGTCCGACGAGCACCAGGAGGCGCGCGGCGAGGGAGGTCGAAACGCGTCCGCGGAGAGGAGAGCCGTTTCGGCGAGGGTAGCCGATTCGGCGGGCGCAGCGGATTCGGGGAGTCATCTTTACCTCCGGAACGGTGTGGTTCAGGCGATTGCCGGGCGCAGCACTTCGCTGACCCGTGGGGTCGCATCTTCCAGGAGTCGCTTCTTGTACTCGTCGCCGTCCGGATCGTCCGGGTAGTGCAGGCTCGATCCTGCTGCAAGCAGCATCTCCACCAGCTCCACGTACGCGTCCTGCCGCTCCCCGGCCCCGCCGGAAAACCGGGAGCCGTGGACGGCCCAATGCAGTGGCGAGGAGTGGTGGACATCCTCGAAGATGTCGAGGGGCGCACCCGCATCGATCAAAAGGCGGGCGTTGGCGGGCTGGCCGAACCAGGCGGCCTGGTGAAGCGGGGTCCCGGAATCGAGACCCCTTGCGGTCAGATCCGCACCGGCTTCGATCAGGAACGCCACCGGCTCCCGGTCGTTTCGGCCGGCGACATCCGCCAGCAGCCGGTCCTCCTCGGGGTTGCCGGTTCGGGCTACGCCGGGGTCGGTGGCGAGAATCGTTCGCGCTTCGTCGAGGCGTCCGTTCACCACCGCCACTGCGAATCGGTCGGCTTCGTTCAGTTCGGTGTCGGCTCCGCGACGTACGAGCAGGCCGGCGACCTCGGCGAACCCGCGCCGCACGGCATGCGCGTATGCGGTCTTGCCACCCGTCGTCCTCGCATCGATGGCGGCGCCCTGAGCCAGGAGGATGTCGACAGCCGCGGCACGTCGGCGGCGCGTGGCCGTATGGAGCGGGGTCTCGCCGTGCGGCCCGTCACGCCGGTTCGGATCGGCGCCCTCGTCGAGCATGCGACGGAGGACTGCGCCGCCATTGGTTCCGTAATGGAGGTCCAGAAGTTCGTGAAGCGTCATCGAAATGTCCCTGCCCGGTATGCGGGCGCTTGATCACAGCCATTCGGCCCGCGAGCTTGACGACCAGCCTCGCGCATCGCCACACCGTCCCGCAAGGAGTGCACCCCATGCGCATCCTGCCCGCTCCCTTGCTGCGCATGCTTCCCGCTCCGTGCGCACGCGTCCTGCCGGTTGTTGCCGCGTTCGCCGCCCTCGCCCTGGCGATCAACCCCGGCCAGGTCGCCCACGCCCAGCAGGACCGGTCCGGCACGATGGCGGGCCGCTCGACCGTCTACGCGCCGAACGGGGTCGTCGCCAGCAGCCAGCCCCTCGCCACGGGCGCCGGGTTGGCGGTGCTGCAAAGCGGCGGCAACGCGATCGACGCCGCAGTCACCACCGCGGCCATGCTGAACGTGGTCGAGCCCATGATGACGGGCATCGGCGGGGACATGTTCGCCATCGTCTGGCTGGCCGACGAGCAGCGCCTGGTCGGGCTCAACGCGAGCGGCCGCGCCGGCGCGCTCATGACCCGCGATGAACTGGTCGGCCGCGGTCACGAGCAGATGCCGCGCTCCGGTGCCGAAACGATCACGGTGCCCGGCGCCCTGGCCGGTTGGCAGACGCTGCTCGACGGCTACGGCACGATCTCCCTCGCCAAAGCGCTGGAACCGGCGATTCGGATAGCGGAACAGGGATTCCCCGCGAGCCCGGTGATCGTCGACTTCTGGCAGGGGGCGGAGGAGATGCTCAGCCGGGACGAGGGCGCCCGCGCGACGTTCCTTGTGGATGGCAAGCGCGCGCCGCGCCCCGGCGAGTGGTTCAGCAACCCTGACTTCGCGCGGACGCTGCGCCTGATCGCCGAAGGCGGGCCGGACGTGTTCTATCGCGGCGAGCTGGGGGAAGCGATCGTGCAGCGCGTCGCGGAGCTGGGCGGGTTCCTCACCATGGACGATCTCCGGTCGCACAGCGTGGACTGGGTGGAGCCTATCTCCGTCCCGTATCGGGGCTACCGCCTCCATGAACTGCCTCCCAACGGCCAGGGGATTGCCGCCCTTGAAATCCTGAGACTCCTGGAGCCGTTCGATCTGAAGGCCATGGGACACAATTCGACGGCGTACCTGCACCACCTCATCGAGGCCAAGAAGCTCGCGTACGCCGACCTGGAGCATTTCGTCGGCGATCCCGGCAACATGACTGTCTCGCCCGACGATCTGCTGAGCGACGAGTTCATCGATGCGCGGCGCGCGCTGATCGATCCAGAGCGCGCGATCGAGCGCACCGATCCCGGCACGGCGATCACGGCAAGCGAGACCACGTACTTCACCGTAGCGGACCGCCATGGCAACATGGTGTCGTTCATCAACAGCATCGCCAGCGCGTTCGGGTCGGGCGTGGTGGTGCCGGGGACAGGGTTCGCACTCCAGAACCGCGGCGTCGGGTTCTCGCTCGATCCCGATCGGGCAAACGCGGTGGCGCCGGGCCGGCGGCCATTTCATACGATCATCCCGGCCTTCGTCACGAAGACGGCGGACAATGGCCGCGAGGAGGCGTGGCTGAGCTACGGGGTGATGGGAGGCGCGATGCAGCCCCAGGGGCACGTCCAGGTGCTGATCAACCTCGTCGACTTCGGCATGGATCTGCAGCAGGCTCTCGATGCGGCGCGCTTCAATCACCTGTCCGGGAATCGCGTGGCAATCGAGCCCGTCGTGCCACTTGCGGTGCAGAGGCAGCTGGAGGCGATGGGACACGTGTTGGCCGACCCCATCGGCGTGTTCTTCGGCGGCGGGCAGGCGATCATGCGGCTGGAGCGGGGCTGGGCGGCCGCCTCGGAGCCGCGGATGGACGGGATGGCGGCGGGGCACTAACGGGCGGTGGCGCCGGCTGCGGCTGGGCCCCGCCTACCGGCAGCCTCCCCGCGTCCTCCGGTTCAGAAAGTCGTACTCGGTCTCGTCGGCGCCCACTCCCGCGGGCGCCCACGCGGCCACCAGAATCTCGACGACCGACTCGTACTTCAGCGCCCTGGCCTGGTCAAGCGCCGTAAAGCCTTCGGCGGTCGTTATGGCGAGGTCCGCACCGGCGTCGACAAGCAGCTGGACCTTCTCCAGCGTCGCCAGCTCGTGCTCCGCCGAACAGACGCGCTCGTAGACCCACGGCCTTCCCGCGTTGCTCATCCCGAGGGCCGCCATGAGGGTGGTGGTGACTTCCAGCTGCCTGGCCGCGAAGATCCCCGAAGTCAGGGCACCGTCGCTTCCGGCGAAGTATTCGCTGCGGTGCACGAATCGCGGGTCCGCGCCGTGCGTCAGAAGGCTCCGGAGGATGCCGGCGGTCCCGTATCGGGCGGCTAGCCATACCGGCTGGGCGCCGATCCAGCCGTTGTGGAAGTAGAAGGCCTGGTTGGAACCGCGCTGGTGGGGCGTGAAAGCCGCGATCGGGAGCGAGACGTCGGCTCCGTGCTCCAGGAGCAGGTCCACCGAGCGCTGATCGTGGCGCAGGATCGCTGCGTGCAATGCCGTGAACCTGTCGGATCCGGCGTTGGGGTCGGCGCCGGCCTCCAGCAGGAATTCGATGAGTTCGCCGAACCGGCCCGGGCGAAAGCCCTCGCGGCCACCCATCGTATAGGGACCGCCCGACGAAAACGCGGGCTCGGCCACGAGGGTACGGAAGTTGGAGTAAGCGGCCATGGCCAGTGCGCTGACGCCGAAGCCCGATCTGTCGTCCACGTTAGCGCCGGCGGCCACCAGGTGCCTCGCCGACTCCACGTCGCCGACCCGCGCCGCAAACATCAGGGCAGTGTTGCCACCGTGTTCAAACCACCCCTGGTTCTGGATGTGCGTGTGGGGCTCGTGCGCCTTCAACTCGACGGTCACGACCGTCCGGGCGTGCACGTTCGTCCCGTGATCCACCAGGACTTTCACCACGTTCGGCGACCGGTTCAGCACCGCCCACATCAGCGCCGTCTGGCTGCGCGGACCTATGGCGTTCGGATCCGCTCCGTGCTCCAGAAGGAGCTCGGCGACCCGCGCGCTACCCGCCCGAGCGGCGGCCATGAGCGGGGTTTCCCCATGGCGCAGCGCGAGATTGGGGTTCGCCGCGGCACCCAGGAGCAACTCCGTCACCGCCACGCCGCCGTTCTCGCCCGCCGCCCACAGGGGCGTTGCGCCCAGGTCATTGGCGCGGTCGACATCGGCCCCGGCTCCGATCAGCAGTGCCACGCTCTGCGGCAGATCCCGGTGGCTGGCCCACAGCAGCGCCGTCGAGCCGTCGCCGCCCGTGGCGTTCACGTCCGCACCCTGTTCCACCAGCGTGCGAATCGTCGTCTCGTCGCCGTTCTTCGCAGCCGCCACCAGCGGGGGATCGCCCGCCGCGAGGGCGGTCACGTTGGGAGGATCGCCCGCAGCCGCTAGAGCCGCCGCGAGTACCAGGGGCAGCGTCATCCGATCCCCTCTCCCTTCAACAGCAGTTGCATGTGCTCCTGGGCCACGTACAGACCGCCCTCTCCTTCGTGCCACGTGATGCGCCCGTCTCCGTTCGCATCCACACCGTTCCGGAGCCGGAAGGCCAGGGTGTTGAGTTCATCGGACAGCCGGTCCGCCTCCTCCGCCGATTCGGTCGCCAGAATGCGCTCGGAGATCTCCAGCATCCTGTCCGCGCGCGCAAGGGTATTCCGCACACAGCTCACCACGTGCCTTGCGTGTGCGCGCAGGCTGTCCGATGCGTCGGGAGCCTCGGCCGCCATCCGCACGTGCGCGATGGTCTTGCGGGACGCTTCCACGAGCCCGAGGCCCAGGCCGGGGCCGCCATCCACCCGGGTGGGGTCGAGGGCGTGCAGGACGTTGCCGGCATGCGTCTTCATGGCACCGAGATCGCCGGGGCGCTGCTGTCCCCCCGCGGCGAACGACGCGTATTCGGCCGCGGTACCTGCTTCGCCCATGGCTTGACGCAGGAATCCCAACTCGGCCACCGAAGCCGCCTCGGGATTCACCACCTGCAGAATGTGAGCGTGAGCGCCCTCCTGTGCCCCCGCCGCGGCGGCGGGGACGCTCAGGATGGCCACGATCCCGGACACCATGGCGACCGGCCTGATCACGGGTTTCCGACCTTCCTGTACTTCCTCAGGTACCACACCTCGGACGGATCATCCCAGAACTGGCTGATGGATGGCGCGGGGGTCGCGGCGTACACGTTCCCCTGTCCGTCCACAGCGACCCAGTGAATAGCCTTCGTATCCTCGATCGTCTCCAGGAGCTCGCCGTCGCTCGCCCGGGCGATCCGGATCCTGGCGTTTACGAGGTCGGCCACGTAAAGCCGGTCGTTGTCGTCGATCGCGAGGCCGTAAGGCGAGCCGAGATGGTCCCACACCTCCAGGAGATTGCCGCCCAGGTCGAAGATCTGGATGCGGGCGTTTTCGCGGTCGCCCACGAGCACCCGGTTTCGGGCGTCGACCACGATGGTGTGCGGAAGGTCGAACTGTCCCGGCCCGGTGCCGGGCTCGCCCCAAGCCGTGATGAACTCCCCGTTGCGGTCGTACTTCACCACCCGGCTGTTCCCGTAGCCGTCGGAGATGAACAGCTCTCCGTCGGGGCCGAAGGCGATGTCCGTGGGACGATTGAAGCGACCCGGCGTCTCGCCGGCCACCCCGTAGTCGCCCAGGGTCATAAGGAGTTCCCGGCCGTCGCGGCTCCACTTCTTGACCTGGTGCCCCTGTCCGTCGACGGTCCAGATCGCCCCGTCGGGCCCGACGCGGATGCCGTGCGCCCACTGAGCGAAGTCCTGATCCCACTCCTCCAGCAGGTTCCCGTCGGCGTCGAGTTTCAACACATCGTTGGCGTCCCGGCGGAAGGCGTAGACGTTGCCGTCGTCATCGACGTCCACTGCCGTGACGGTCCCCATGTCCTCGTGGGCGCCCCCCCAACCTTCCACCAGCTCGTAGCCCATGGCCGGCGCGGCCGCACGATCCCCATCCGCAGCCGGCTGGCAAGCCGAGGAAACCGCGACCACCAGCCCTCCCGCCGCCGTCCGGATCACCGCGCTCCTCATCAGTGGTCATCCGCCAGGTGGTCGTGCAACACCTTGTGGTCCTCATGCCGCTTCTCACGGCGAATCCCGCTGGCATGCGCACGGGCGCTCTGCCGCGCGCGTTTCCTTGAATGCTCGGAGCTGACGGTGTGCAGGGAAATCAGCTTCTCCAGATCATCGCCATGACAGGCGGGGCACCGGGACGGACCGGAGGAGCGCAGAACCAGACACTCGAACTCCTCACCACAGTCCCGGCATCGATACTCGAAGATGGGCATCGGTCGGCCACGGCCTCTCCTGCGGCTCAGAGCTCGCCGAGGGTGTCGATGGGAAGCCGGCCCGTACTGCCGCCGATCTTGTCCATCGGCATGTCCATCTTGTCCATGAGCGTGGCGAGCAGATTCGCGTGGGTTGGTCCCCCCTCGTACCTGATGTGCTGTCCACCGTTCAGCTTGCCGTTGGCGCCGCCGAAGACGACCAGCGGGATGTTGTCGCCCGCGTGGCGCTGGCTGTTGGAGATTCCCGATCCGTACAGTCCGGTGATCGAGTCCAGCAGCGAGCCGTCCCCGTCCGGCGTCCGGCTCAGCTTGGTCAGGTGGCGCGTGAAGAGCTCCACGTGGTATCGGTTGATCTTCGACACGTACTTCACAAGGTCGGGCCGGTTGCCGTGGTGCGACAGCGGATGCCAGGCCTCCGGCACGCCGATCTGCGGATACGGGCGCGCGTTCACCTCGCGTCCGATCATCATCGTGGAAACCCGAGTGATGTCGGCCTGGTAGGCCAGGATCTGCATGTCCAGCAGCAGCTCCAGGTGATCCTCCAGCGTCTCCGGGATGCCTTGGGGCTGCTCCATGTTGGGGAGGTCCACGTCCAGCTGCTCCTCCGCGATCACGATCCGCCGCTCTACGTCCCGAACGGCTTCGGTGTACTGCTCGACGCTGCGCTGGTCTTCGGGACCCAGCTCGCGCCTGAGGGCGCGCAACTTGTCGTTGACCGAGTCCAGGAGGCTCTTCTGCTGGTGCAGGCGCCGCTCCCGCGGCTCGCGGTCGGTGGTTCCGGTATCGCCGAAGAGCCGTTCGAAGACGCTGCGCGGGTGGTTCTCCATCGGGAGCGGCTGGGTGGGACTCCGCCAGGAGATGGTGTGCGTGTACGCGCAGTTCAGGATGGCGCACGTGCCGGCGTTGGGCGGACCGTCCAGGGACAGTTCCAGCGAGCCCAGTTGCGTCTCCCTGCCCCATTCGCGCGCCAGCATCTGGTCGATCGACTCCGCGGCGATGATGTCGGTGTTGTCGACCGCATCTATATCGCCGAGCGACCGTCCCACCATGCCGGTCAGGAAGCTGGTGGGACCGCCGGCGTGGTTGAAGTTCCACGACGCGTTCACACCGGTCGGGATGATGATCCTGTTCCTGAACGGTTCCAGCGGACCCAGGATTTCGGAGAGCGCGAAGTCCCGGCCCTCGCCGGTCGGGGTCCAGTACGGCATGGACTGCCCGTTCGGCGTGTAGTAGGCGAGGAACCTGTGCGGAGACTTGCGCCTGGGGCCGCTGACGGCGGTCAGACGAGCCGGCGTCATCGCCTCCAGGAAAGGCAGCATCAGCGCCGCTCCGGCGCCGCGAAGGACGGTGCGCCGCGAGATGTGCCTACCGGTGATCAGGTCCATTTCTTTCCTCTCCGGTTTCACGGTTCGGCAAGCCCGGCAGCCCGGTTGGCGGCGCGGCGGGCGCACTCATCCGCATCAGGAACTGTGGGCTCTCCACGATTCCCTGGATGATGGACGACCAGGTGTAGTTCTTCGCCTCCGCCTCGCGCATGATCCTGCGGATCGTCGGCTGGTCATAGTACTCCACGTCGCGCCCCAGCGCATACTGCATGAGCTTCGTCGTCACAGTGCGGACGAACTGCTCCCTGTTCTCCAGCAGGAGACCGCGGAGACCCGACAGTCCGCGTATCTCCTGGTCGGTCTCCGGCCACAGACCGGTGTCGTCGATCGCGTTGCCGAGCTCGTCGATGAGGCGGCGGCCGCCCGCGGCGTCGTAGGCCTCAAGTGCGAAGCCCAGCGGATCGATCGTCCGGTGACAGCTGGCGCAGGTCGGATCCGTGCGGTGGCTTGCGAGCCGCTCCCGGATGGTCGGCTGTCGCGCGCTCCCATCCTCCCCGGGTGGCTCCAGGCTCGTGTCGAGCCCCGGTGGGGGCGGGGGCACGTGCCGGCCCAGGATGTTCTCAAGTATCCACTTGCCCCGAAGCACGGGAGTGGTCCGTTCGGGGTAGGAAGTGACCGTCAGGATGCTGGCGTGGCCCAAAAGGCCGCCCCGCTTTTCCAGATCGGATAGCTGCACGCGGCGGAAGTGACTTCCGGCGACACGGGGAAGGTTGTAGTGGTCGGCCAGGCGCTCGTTCACGAAGGTGTAGTCGGCATTCAGGAGTTCCAGCACGCTTCTGTCTTCGCGGATGTTGTAGTCGAGGAAGAGTCTGGTCTCCTCTTCCATGGCCTCGCGAAGGTTGTGGCTGTACTCCAGGTAGATGTCGTCCTGCAGGAGCCGGTCGTCCAGCTCGCGGAGCTTCAGCCACTGGCTGGCGAAGTCGTCCACGAGCGTCTCGCGGGCCCGGGAGTCGTTCAGCATTCGCCGTGTCTGTTCCCTCAGAACCGAAGGATCGGTGAGCCGGCCCGCCTCGGCCTGCTTGAGGAGCGCCTCGTCCGGGATGGTGCTCCACAGGAAGAAGGAAAGCCGGGACGCGACCTCCAGATCGCTCAGAGGATACGGGCTGCCCCCCTCCGGCTCGCGGTAGACGCGCAGCAGAAAGTCCGGATCGACGAAGATCCGCTCCAGGCCCAGCTGGATCCCGTGGTCGAAGCTCCCGCCCTCTTCCATGCCCATGCGGTAGAAGCGCAGAAAGACCTCCTCGTCCTCGCGGGTCACCGGCCGGCGGTAGGCGCGCCGCGCCATTCCCGTCAGGATCTCCGTGGCACAGGCCTGCTCCGTGGCGGTGGACGCCGGCTCGCAGGTGAAGATCGCCTCCCGGCTCCCGGTATTGCCCGCAACCGCCGTCTCGCCAAAAGGACCGTCGATTTCCACTCCCAGCACACCCGACAAGCCGAAGTGCTCGTTGTTGAAGTAGTCGATCTGGCCGCGTGTCTGGACCGGAACCTGCGGAAGAAGGTACTCCTCTCCATAGCCCAGATCCCTGGCATACGAGAGGCCGACGATTCGGCTTCCCGCTTCGACGCGAATGGTGGCTGTCAGCGGCGCCTCGGCGCCGAACTTCGCGTAGTCCTCCCACTCGGGAGACCCTGGCCAGCCCGGGCCACCACCCGCTCCGGCATAACTGTTGGCGACAGGCCGGTGCTGGAGACCCTCGCCGCCGAACGCGAGCGTGGCCACCAAGGCACCGTCGATGCGGATCTCCAGTTCCTGCCTCCATGCCAAGCCACGGGCGTACCCCGCGTAGTTCTTCTGAAGACGGACCCGGATCCGGTACTCGCCGTCCACCGGAAACGTGTGCCGGATCGCCATGCCGCCACGGGAGCCGAGCGGCAGATCGTCGCTCATCCGCACGTTCTGGCGCTTGGCGTCGTCGGCTGCGTATCGGAAAGACCCCGCTCCCGCCGGGGGAAGCCCGACCGCCAATCGGGTGACCGTTCGGGCCACCGACAGGTACCGCTCCATGTGCAGCGGCGAGATGCTGAGCGCGTCGGCCACATTGTCGAACCCGCCGCCCATGGTCTCGTCGCCGGGCAAGGCGTCGATGACATCGACCTCCAGTCCCAGCAGGTCGTTCACGGCGTTGTTGTACTCGGTCCGGTTCACGCGATGGACCGCGTTGATTCGGCCCACGTTCGGACGCTCAATCCAGGCGGCATCCAGCTCCGACTCAAGCCAGCCCGCCACCGCGTCGTAGGTCTCTTCGTCGGGCCGTCGCACGCCGCCTGGCGGCATGGCCCCCGCGCGCAGCTTGCCGGCCACCTTCTCCCAGATCTGCGGGTGGGCCGCCGGGTTCGCGGCGTCGTACTGGTCCAGCTCCAACGACGCCGTGCGACGGACATCGTTGTGGCACCGTACACAGTACTCGTTGACCATGGCCTGCGCTTCGGCGCCCGTTGCCATGGGCAGGGGATGTGTCTCGCGTGTCTCGACGACCGGGGGAGCCGCTTCGGCTACCGCCTCGACTTCGCCCGTCGCCGAAGTGGAAGGGAGCGTAGAGCACGACAGGACCACCAGGCCGGCAACGATCAATCCCGTCGTCCGCTCTCTCGCGAAGGTTCGGTGACCCGTCGCCGGACCGGATTGACCCGTCGCCGGACCGGATTGACCCGTCGCCGGACCGGATTGGCGCGTCACCGGACCGGACTGGCGCGTTGCCAACGGGCTTGTGTCCCCAGGATGTTCGGCGCCATTGCACCCCCGTTGAACGCCTTGTATCCGACGCTGGATACCAACATTCTAGCAGTCCGCGGATGAATCCGCACGAGTACCGAGACCGGGGAGGCGCCGCGCTGGCAAGGTGCGACGAGAGGGCAGTGGCAGCGCCATTCGCCCGAGGAGCAACGCAGAGCGAAGCGGTCCAGCGTGGATGCATCGCCGGGCGAATGCCGGGCGGGTTTGTCCGCGGGCTGCCCGGCTACGGGTCCCACGGTCCCAAATCAATTTGAGACGAATCGATGTCCATAACACCACCGCGCGAGCGCGCAGGACACAGTTCGCGAACAGAGGTCGAGAGCCTTCTGCACGCCGTCCTCTGCCCCCGGTGTTCGGCCGACCTCGATCTGAGCGCACCGATCCTCCGATGCCGCAAATGCGGACAGGCTTACCCCCGGCTGGGCCACATGCCCGTGCTTCTCTCCGATCCACTCGGCTACCTCGCTTCGTGCCGGCGACAGTTGGACCGCCTGGAGCGACAGGTGAAGCGCACCGTCCGGGATATCCGGGAGCAGCTTCAGGCGGCCGACGTTCTGCCGCTCACCCGGAAGCGTTGTGAGACCACGATCGAGGGGATCACCGGACAGCTGGCCGACGTCCGTGCCATCCTCGAGCCCGGGCTTCCGGCCACGACCCGCTCGGAGGGCCAGGCGCGGTCGCAACAGGCGCCCGCCACACTGCATCACCTGCCGTACCTCTACCGGGACTGGGGTTGGCGCTCGGAAGGAGACGGCGAGAACGAGCAGGCCCTGTCCATGGTGGAGGAGATGCTGGGGTACGCCGGACCGGGGCGCACGCTCGTCATGGGTGCCGGCGCGTGCCGGCTCGCGTACGACATTCATCACCGCCACCCGGATGCGGAGATGATGGTGATGGATCTGGATCCGGTCCTCTTTGCAGCGGCGCACGCCGTGACCCATGGAGGGTCCCTGACCGTCCGCGAGGCCAATCTCGAGATGGGGGACATGAACCAGGCGGTGAAAGAGTGGTCGTTGGTGGCACCGAAGGGTCCGGTTGACGACGCGCGATTCCACTTCGTGATTGCGGATGCCGTCAACCCGCCGCTCGACTCCAGGGCCTTCGACACTGTGCTGACGCCGTGGTTCATCGATCAGGGCCCCGAGGACGTCCGCGACCTGATCAGCACCCTCCATCGGCTGCTGAAGCCCGGCGGGCGCTGGGTGAACCTGGGTCCCCTCAAGTACGATCTGGACGTTCCCGTCTCGCGCCGCTTCGCCCGCGAGGAGTTGTTCGACCTGGCCGAGCGGGCGGGGTTCCATGTGGGAACGTGGGAGAGTGCGACCGTGCCCTATCTGGTCTCCAGGCTGAACGGCCGCGGGAAGGTGGAGTGGGTGCTGGCGTTCTCGGCCACCCGGCTCGAACCGCCAGCGAAGGGCTCACGACCCGACGCCGGTCCGCCGCCCTGGCTGGTCTTTCGACACCTGCCGATTCCGACGTTCGAGGGCCAGGCGCTGTTCTGGTCCGAAGCCTCCATGATCCGTATGGTGGTCTCGTCGATCGACGGTCGCCGCACGCTGGACGACATCGCCCGCCGGGTGGCCGAGCGGGCAGACCAGCCGGATATCTCCATGAGCCAGGTCCGGATTGCGGTGCGGCAGTGTCTACAACTTGTCCACCCCACCTGCGCGCACAATACTAAACAATAATGTTAAGTATCTTGAGTCGGCACGCGCTTGTCCCGGTGCTCGTGAGCCTGCTGGCGCTCGTAGGCACCGCGCAGGCCCAGTACGACACGGTCGGTCCCGGTCAGGCGGGAAGCTACATCGGCGCATTCGCAGGACTGGGCTCACTGGACGTTCGCATGACCGACATCGACGGCTTTACGGGGTCGAACGGCGTCCCGGGCCAGGCGTTCGAATACGATGACACCGGAATGGCGGCCGGTGTGGTGGCGGGACGATACTTCCACCTCCGGCGCGTGCACCTCCTGGTCGAGGCGGATGGGACCCTCGTCGGCCTTCCGGCGGCTGCGCGACAAGTGGATCCGGTCGGATTGGACGAAACGGCGGCGGCGGAGCTGCTTTGGGTCGGGACGGCGCGCATCGGCGTTCGGAGGTCCCTCGGTCGCGTGGGCGTGTTCGTCGCCGGCGGCGTGTCGATGGCCGGAGTCTCCAACTCGTTCACCGATCTCGATCCGGGAATGGACGGTAGCATGCAACTGGACCCCGACGATTCCTTCGACGAGCAGCCGACACTGGTCGGGTGGGTTGCCGGGGTCGGTGTCGAGATGCCGGTGGCCAGTGCCTGGGCCCTACGATTCGAAGGCCTTCACAAGGATTTCGGTGAGACCGTCCACCAGGCGGAGAACCGGCTTGACGTCAACGCCGGCGTCTGCGGACCGAGCGGGCTCCCAAGCCCTTGCCGCTACGGCTTCGACCAGCGGTTCGCTCTCCTCCGCCTGGTCCTCGTTCGCCGTCTTGGCCGATGATCGGTGCACTGAGGCGCCCGCCCAACCCGCCGTGTACCAACAATCACCATTCCCACGCCGCCGCCTCACGTACCAGCGCCGCGGCATCCCGCTCCAGCAGGTACCCGCCAGCCACCAGCTCCCGGCACACGCGCTCGACCTCGGCAACGTAGGCGTCGTGGGTGGGGTATCGGCCCTGCACCGACCTGCGTGGGTCCCCCAGGCTCGACCGCTCCTCCTCGGTTTGCGGGAACGCCAGATACGACCCCATCCACCGGGTGAGCATGCCACCCGCACCCCAGGAGGCGTCCCGCAGGTTCCATCCTGTGTAGGTGGCAAGCGGCACCGCCACGTGCGGCAACCGGATCCCCGCTACCTCGTTGCCGTCGGCGTCAACCATGGGGACCAGCGCCCCGAATGCGGACCCGGCCCTCGGCGGCACGTGGTCGGCAATCCCCTCGGTGTACCAACGGGGACCGGGATCGAGACGCAACGGCCGATAGAAGTCTTCGGGCGCCAGGGCTCCGGGGATCGCGGGCCACCCGGCCCGGAACTCCGCCAGATCGACCAGCGTGCCGTCGTCGATCCGGGGATAGCGGCTCCGGGGCGGCTCGATCCCCAGGGAGACCCATCGGTCGAGCGCCACGAGCAACGCCCTCATCACGGGCCGCGTGGTGGCCCGGTTCACCGGACTCTGATAGACGCCGCCGGTCATCGAATTGTGCGCCGTGCCTGCGATCATGTAGATGCGCACCGACGGATCGAGTTCGGCATCGACCTTGCCCTCGACATCGGTGTGCAGGAGCGAACCCGCCCGCGACCAGTACTCGGTGGACGTCTGCGTGAAGAAGATCCTCGGCACGTGGCCGCTGGCACGTGCCCGGTTGAGCATCGATCCGCTGGCACCTGTCACCGGATCCCGCTGCGCGACGGAGTTGAAGGGGAAGAAGTCCGACGGATAGAGCCCTTCCTCATGATGGCTCCCGTGGCGTGTGGTCTGGCCAAAGCGATGGTTGAAGATCCCCTTCCCCGCGCCCGCGACATGAGGCATGATGGCGTCGAAGACGAACCGCCCCTGCAGGTCCGCGTTGAATCCCTCGTAGACGAAGTGGTGCAGGAAGCGCCCGGACTGCGATCCGCCGTAGCCGTAGGCGAACTCCACCGACCCGGCGAGGGGGTTGGCGAGTGGCCCCTCCTCGTCCGATGCATAGCGGAAGAAGGAGATCACGTCTCGCGTGGCCGCGAGCCCCAGCCCCGTGACCCTGGGGTCCTTGCCTTCGTACACGAGGTCGTATAGCCAGCCCGGTTCAAACCCTTCCTCCAGGTGGACCCACGTGGGATCGGGCACGACCAAGCCGTTCTCCACACGCCCGAAGCTCCACTCGTCCCGTGGAATCTCCAGCCCCTTCGCGCCGCGGTGCGGCCGCTTGATCAGGGTCGCCCGGCCGTTATCCGTCGCCACGGATGGATAGGGCAGCGAACTCCCCCAATCGAATGGCAGACTGTAGTACCTGCGCATCGCGGCGTCGCTGCCCGGCTCCAGCACATTCGCGATGTACAGCCCGTAGACGGTCGACTCCAGCTCCGCGTAGATGCGCCCGACAATCGCGCTCCCGTCTTCGTTGCGTGCGATCGGCACGCCGATCTGGACCCGGTCGTTGCCGGCCGCTACGTCCCCGCTCCACCCGCTCCACAGGATCGAGTAGCCCTCTTCCATGAGGAACCCATCGCCAGCGTCCTCCAGCGTGGCCGGGTCGTTGCCGCGGCCTGCGTTGAAGGTCCCCAGCGCGACCTTGTTGCCGCGGTTGGCCACGTCGTAGAGCAGCCGCCCGTTGCCGCGGCCGGTGTCGACGGGCTTGAGGAGGAAGAAGTCCGTCCAGACCTCCACGCGTCCGCGCTCGTTCGTCGACGCCAGACCCAGGTCGCTCACACGGGCGTTGGCGGGGTCGTTCGGGTCCACCTCGATGTGGAGTTTTCCGACGATCTTCTCGTACGGTCCGGTGTCGCCGAACGAGTGTCCACGCGCGAAGGAGGCTCGCTCGTCGATCTCGACACGGACGACCTGCGCGTCCAGGGTGGGGGGACCGGCGACCTGCGCGACGGCAACAGCGACGAAGTGGACTAGAATCGGGCGTGCGGTCATGTTGCCTCCCAGAAGATTTGGGCTGAGGTGTCTACACGATGGCAAACCTTGTCGACTACGGCGAATCTGGTGCACTTGCACCGACTCGAACCATCAGGCCCTCCGCCGGCACCTCCAGATTTCCACTGTCGTCCACCGCCCGGACCCTGATCGAGACCTCCGTAGTCGCCACATCGGGCTGCCAGGAATAGCGCCACTTCTCCCGACCGCGTGCCGGGTGCCACGTTGCTCCGCCGTCCACCGAGACCTCGACGGCCGCGACCACGCCACCGCCACCGTCCGACGCAGATCCGGTCACGAAGGTGGTCACGGTGCCCTCGCCTCTCACGAGCGAAACCGTGTCGACTGACGACATCGGCGCCTCGTCGTCCCCGGAAGCCTCCGCGGCCACCAGCCCCTCCTCCAGCGTGGCGGGCTGCACCCCCATGTCCGCAAACAGGTTCACCGTCGCCTGCTGCAGCACCCGGTCCGGCCCGTGGGGGTCCACGCCCACCCGCGTGTCGCTGCCGTTCTGCCTCTCGGGCGGCACGCCGGTCTCGGTGTCGTGGTGCGCATCGAGCCCCCACGACCACTGCAGCGTCCCCGCGCCGAACACCAGCGCCCCGCTCTCGTGACGGTACATGACAGCGTGGTGCGTGGCACTGGCCGTCTCGCACCCCCGCCCCGGATGCACGCAGTACAGCACGTTGTCGAAGGTGCTCGCCGCCACACGGAACAGCCCGGGGGGCCGGAACCCGTTGTCGATGTCCGAGTCCCATTCGTGCCCCAGGATCCCCTTGATCGACACGTAGCGCTCGCCGGGCCGCAGTCGCGCCACCTGCGTGTTCCTCCAGAAGCGCAGCCCCGCAAATTCCGCGTCCACGATGATCGGGTCGTTTCGCCAAGCGTTCACCGTGAAGAGCGTCCCGGTGAGCGCGTTCTCGGGCCATGGACCCTCGGCGTTGATCGACCGGTGGTCGCGGAACTCGCCCGTCCACTCCACAGGGTCCAGCCTCCGATGATCCTGCGAGTCCTTGTACGTCACCAGCGTACGGTACGGCTGGCCCGAGCCGTCGATGCTCGTCTCCCAGCGCACCTTCCAGTACACCTCGTTGGAGCTGAAGAAGGCGAGGTGCACCCCGGCCGCGCGTGCGGCCTCCACATTGCGGCGCTGCCGGCCCGTCCAGTACTCGTCATGCCCGACCGACAGGAAGACCCTGTGTTCCAGCAACTCCTCCCCGCGCCGGTCGGTATCCACCCCGGACGAATAGCTGACGTCGTAGCCGTTCCGCTCCAGCCAGCGCACCATCGGGTACTCGGAGTTGAAGGGCATGTTGACCGCGCGGTAGTGCCGGGTCTCGAAGGGCCGGTTGTAGCTGACCTTGGGTGCGCGCGGTTCGCCGCCGTGCAGACGCAGCCGCTCCGGGTTGAGCCGACCGTATACGCTGTGGCCGCCATACCGGTTGTACGCCTGCCAGGTCAGATCCGACGTCTGAAACAGCAGATCCGACGCGCCGTCGTCGTCCCGCACGACGAAGTAGATGTGACTCGCCCGAGGCTCACGCAGCGCGTTTCGCATGACCGCACGGAAGCCGTCGGCCTCCCACAGGGAATCCCGCCCCGTCGGCGGCAGCGGCGAGGGTCCGAACTGGTCGTTCTTGACCCACCCCTCGACCGGGTCCTCGCGCACCAGGCGCGCAAAGTAGATCCCCGAGGTCGCGCCCTCCGGCGCCCGCCAGGATGCCGAGACCGCCCAGTTGCCGCAGTCCACGAGTGGCGCCGGCCAAGTGTCGAGGCCGCCCCCCTCGGCCAGCACCGGGATCGCCCCGCGCAGGCACTCGGGCTGGATTTGCGGAAGGGCGGTCGATGGCTCGATCGAGTCCACTCTCCGCGCCCCCATCCCGCCGTAGTAGCCCATGCGGTAGATGTCGATCCGGTAGTCTTCCGAGTCCGTGTCGACCTTGAAGTCGATCGACTCGCCCTGTGCGATCGCGATCTCGGTACCGAAACCCTGAATGCTCGGATCGCCGTATCCGTTGATGTCCCATTCGGTCGCCGGGTGCCCGCCAAGACAGTTCTCGGCGACAATCTCATTGACCGGCCTGGCACAGGGGTCCGCGACCGCCAGATCCGGCAATCCACAGCTCCCGGCAAGCGGCAGCACGGCGGTGCTGATGGCTGGCAAAAAACAGGTGCGCAAGCGCTGCCGGATCAACGGGAGGCCTCCTCGTCGCTACATTTGGCACCGGGATCGTCGGCCGGTCGCAGGGAGATTGCCGACCGGAGCCCGAGTCGTCAATACTAAACGAGAATGTTTAGCATTTGGCGCGCCCGAATGGACAATGCAACCCAGGAGACCGGACCCGAAGGAGGCCGACGGCGCAATGCAAGCCAATTCCCGTGACAACCATCTGCCGATACTCGCCCTCATCTCCGCCACGGTGCTTGCCGGCTGTCGCGGAGACGCCACCCGGGCGCAGCCGGACAGTGCCGAGACGACTCCTCACAGCTTGTCCGCCGCCGGGGCCGAAGCCTCGCCGGAGCGCATGGCCCAGGCCGCCCGCGAGTTCCTCGACGCCCTTTCACCCCAACAGCGGACCGACGCCGAATTCCCCTTCGACGCCGACTCGGAGCGCACGCGCTGGAGCAACCTGCCGGCGAGCATGGTGGAGCGCGCGGGGGTCAGGTTCGGTGATCTCGCCGACCCGCAGAGGCGCCGGTTCCACAACCTGCTGCGGGCGTCGACCAGCAGCCAGGGGTATCAGAAGATCGCGGGCGTGATTCGTTTGGATGAGGTATTACACGAGGACGCGTCCGCGGCTGTCGCGCGTGGTGAGCGACGCCTCCCGGAGCGCCTGCTGGAAAGCTGGACATCCGCCAACTACTGGATCTCGTTCTTTGGCCAGCCCGGGGATCCGGCCTGGGGATGGCTCGTCAACGGTCACCACCTGGCGGCCACCTTCACCGTCGCGGGCGACCGGGTGGCTTTCACACCCCTGTTCCTGGGAGCCGAACCACACGAGATCGAGAGTGGGCTGGAAGCGGGCTGGCGAGTGCTCGCCAACGAGGGGGAGCGCGGCTGGCAGCTGCTGCAGACGCTGGACGACGGGCAGCGGTCGGTTGCGGTCCTCGGCGGTGAGATCCCGGGTGACGTACTCACCGGCCCAGGGCGCAAGGGAAGCCTGAGCGAGTTCTCCGGAATCGCCGCTTCCGCGCTCGACGAGGCGCAGCGGGCGCTGTTATGGCAGCTGGTCGAGGAGTACGCGGCCAATGCCGACCATGGTGCGGCCGACGCGCAGCTGGACAAAATCCGCGCGGACGGGCTGGACGCCCTGCATTTCGCCTGGATCGGACCGGTGGATGATCTGTCAGCGCGCTACTACTACCGGGTGCACGGCCCTTCCGTGCTCATCGAGTACATCGTCGAGGAGGGCGTCGGCGGGGACGCAGCCAACCACGTGCACAGCATCATGCGGGACCCCGGCAACGACTACGGCGAGGACTGGCTGGGCAAGCACTACGAGGAGCATCATCAGCGGCGCTAGCAGGGCACTGTGTGCGAGAGCCGCGAGACGGCACATCCGACCGAGGTCCGGTACGCGGAGGTGGTGCCCGCGGGCGTGCTAACAGCTCACGCAGCGATGGTTGTTCTTTGCCCCAAGGCGTTCCAGCAGCGCCACGGTCTCGACGAACGGCTGGATCCGCTGCACCGGACCGTTGGCCATGTCGACCGTGGTCCGTCCGTTGCGGGCCACGGCGGTGACGTCTGCCCCCTTCCCGACGAGGTACAGGATCATCTCGTTGTCGCCGCGGGCGGCCGCGTGGTGCACTGGCGTGTACCCGTTGAGGTCGCGGGCGTTCACGTCGGCGCCCAGTTCCTCGACCAGAAACCGCATGGTGGGCATCCAGCCGTCCGGGGCGTGGCGGTGGGAATTGCCGGCGAAGCCCTGGCCGTAGCCGACTCCCGCTGCCGCGTGGATGGGGTAGACCGCGGGACCTCCGATAGGAACGGGAGGCAGCCCGGAGTGATCGGTATCGTCGCGGGGACCGAAGCTGCGCTGCGGGACCTTGATGGTGGGCAGGCCGGGGTCCGCGCCGTACTCCAGGAGCAGTTTCATCGCGGGTACGTCGGTCGCGTGCGTGGCGCGCCAGAACGCCGTCGCGCCGGTGCGGTCCACGCCGAGCAGATCCCGGTTGTAGGTGGTGAACCACAGCGTGCGCTCGAGGCGGGCGTTGACGTCCGCGCCGGCTGCCAGAAGGGCGCGCATCAACTCCAGGTAGCCCGTCTCCTGTTGCTCGTGCTCAAGCGGCTGGGGGTGCCGCGCCTTGGGAGCCCAGTGCATGTTGAGCACGGCGTAGAGAGGTGTCGCCCCGGCGTCGCTGGCCAGATCGGGGTCGGCACCCCGCGCCAGCAACTCGGCGACGAGGTCGAAGTAGCCGTTGATCGCCGCCATGAGCATCGGCGTGGTGCCGTCGGCCGCGCTGGGAAGGTCGATGTCGACGCCTCCGTCCAGCAGCGCCGTGACCGTGGCCGTGTGGCCTTCGCGCGCCGCCAGGTGGATCGCGGAAAGGCCGCCGTGCTTGCCGACCAGGTCCGCATAGTTCAGTGGAATGGGCTCGCCGGTCTGGCGGCGCGCCTCGAGCGCCTCCTGCGCGGCCTCCCGGGCCTGGGCTTCGCGTGACGTCACCGGCGCAGCCGAGGCCTGCGGCGTCGTGCGGCCCGCCACACCCGACTCGACCGGGTAGCTCTGCGCGTCGGTGCCCCCGCGCATCGCGGCGATCTCCGTCCGCCGCCGCCGCTCCGAGGCGCGATCCATGATGTCGCGCTCGACGAGGTCCATCACGCGCGCGGTGATCGTCGCGTCGGCCCCAGCTTCGAGCAGCGTCGTCACGGCCCTCGTACGGCCCAACGCAGAGGCGAACATGAGGGGGGTCTGTCCCCACTCGGGCTCTGTGGCGTCGACGGCCGCGCCGTGATCGAGCAGTGCCGTGACGGAGCGAACGTCCCCGGCAGCTGCGGCGAAGTGCAGCGATGCAGCCCCCGTTTCGGTCACCGCTGCCACGTCGGCACCCGCGTCCGCCAGGATCGCGACGATCTCGCCGTGACCCTCCTTGCCGGCAACGTGCAGCGGCGTGTGGGCACCCAGGCGGGTGACCGCATCGAGACTCGCGCCCGCGCCGATGAGCAGTTGCGCGATCTGCGCGTTCCCGTTCAGCGCCGCCCAGTGGAGGCCGGTCATGCCGTCCCCACGCGGGACATCGACGTCCGCACCCCCGGCAAGCAGGGCCCGCACGGCCTCCAGGTCGTCCCGCATGGCCGCGTCGGCCACCGGGGATTCGAGCGCCATGCGCGAGGCGGCTTCGGCGGGCATTTGCGCCGAAGCGGCGGGCGTCAGGATGCCGCCGGGCGAGGCGGGGAGCCACGCAAGCAGAACTCCCTGCAGGAGCGGCGCGAGCCTTCCCGCAACGGTCCTCATGCCGTCCTCCCTCACACCGACAGCGGGAAGGCGCCGGTACTGTTGCCGAAGCTCTGCACGTCGTCCATGCCCAGCTTGTGCATCAGGCTGAGCATGACGTTGGCCATCGGGGTTCCGGGGGCCGCGCGCAGGTGAAGGTCCCCGTCCATGCGGCCGTTGGCCCCGCCGACGACGAAGAGCGGACAGCGCTTGTGGTTGTGCACGTTGGAGTCGCCCATCGGCGAACCGTAGAGCACCATCGTCTTGTCCAGCAGGCTGGCGTCCCCCTCCTGGATGCTCGCGAGCCGGTCGAGGAAGTACGGGACCAGTCCCACATGGTATCGGTTGATCTCGGCGAACTCCAGCACGTTGTCGGGGCGTCCGCCGTGATGCGACGACGGGTGGAACCCCTTCTCCACGCCGCTCTCCGGGTAGACTCGGCTGGATGCGTCCCGCCCCATCTTGAAGGAGAAGACGCCCGTCACGTCCGCCTGGAAAGCGAGCGCCTGCAGATCGAACATCAGCTTGACGTGCTCGTCGAAGGAATCGGGCACTCCCGCGGGCGCGCCCGGCAGTTCGCGCTGTTCGCCGCTCTCGTTGCGGGCCACCACGCGGGCGATCCGCCGTTCGAGTTCACGGATGTCGTGTAGATAGCGGTCCACCCGGCGTCCGTCGACCGGATCCAGCTCCCGTTTCAGCGCGTTCACTTCGCCGACGATGAAGTCGAGAATGCTGGCGCTGGACCTGCGCCGGGCCGCACGGGCCTCGGGGCTGCCGCCGGCTCCGAAGAGCTGGTCGAAGGCGACCCGCGGGTCCCTGACCATGGGAAGCGGCTGGTCGGGCGCCGCCCATGAGATGGTGTCGGTGTAGACGCAGGCGTATCCGTACGCGCACCCACCAGCCTGATCCACGTTCTCGATGCAGAGCTGCAAGGACGGGATGGGGGTGTCCTGGCCGAAGCGCTGGGCGTACAGCTGGTCGAGCGAGGTGCCGACCCAGACGTCCGAGCTCTCGGTCTGCTTGGGGTGCGACTGGGTGAGGAAGGTCGCGCTGGACCGGAAGTGGTCGCCGCCAATCTCCTTGGGCTTCGTGGCCTCCGCGCCCTCCACGTCGGTGTCGCTGACGATCGTGAGGTAGTCCCGGTAGGGTTCCAGCGAACTCAGCACGCTGGGCCCGAAGTCGAAGCCGCGGCCCGTCTCCGGGGGGGACCAGAGGTGCTGCGTCGCGCCCCACGCATTGCTGCCCGCCGAGCCGTGCACCATCTCGATCGCGACGAGACGGGTGCGGTCGAGCGCGGTGCGCGCACGCGTGACCGCCCACCGCTCCCGGGCCGGGACCATGGCGTCCAGGAACGGGAGCGCGACACTTGCGCCGAGACCGCGTAGGAAGGTCCGGCGTGGCAGGTGCCGCCCGGTGATCAGATGCATCCTGGTCAGCCTCCGTTTCCGTTCGGCGCTTCGCCGTCGACCACAACGGGCGCGGCCTTCAACAGGAAGGCGTCGCTGGTCGCCACCCCAACGATGAACGCGGATACCCGGTAGTCCTCTTCGGCCGCGGCCCGGGTGATCCGGCGCACGGCCGGCATGTCATAATACTCCAGACGGCGTCCGAGCGCATATGCCATGAGGTTTTCGGTGAACGTGCGCAGCAGCGGTTCCGGCCGCTTCAGCAGCGCCGCACGCAACTCCGAGGGCGTCGAAATGGGCGTGCCATCGTAGAAGTCGCTGGCCGCGTCGATCGGAACGCCCTGGTCCCTGATCCGCCACGCGCCGGTCACGTCGAAGTTCTCGAGGGCCAGGCCGATGGGGTCGATCATGCGGTGGCAGGAGTTGCACGTCGGGTTGGCGGCGTGCATCTCCAGCCGCTCGCGCACCGTGAGGAAGCGGCCGTCTCCAACCGCCTCCTCTTCCAGTTCGGGCACGTCGGGCGGTGGTGGTGGAGGGGGCGTGCCCAGGAACACTTCCATCACCCACTTGCCCCTGAGCACCGGCGATGTCCGGCCGGCGTGCGAGGTGAGCGTGAGGATGCTGCCGTGGCCCAGCAGGCCCCGGCGCTCCTCGTTCAGGTAGCGGACGCGCTGGAACCCGTTGCCGGCCACGTCGGGGATGCCGTAGTGGCGGGCCAGTCGTTCGTTCACGAAGGTGTAATCGGCGTCGTACAGGTCCGTGACCGACGCGTCTTCGCGAACCAGGTTGTCGAAGAAGGTCTCGGTCTCCTCCAGCATCGCGCGCTTGAGCGGCTCGTCGAAGTCCGGGTTTACGCGCGGGTCGGGCTGGATCTTCTCCAGGTCCTGGAGGCGCAGCCACTGCCCGGCGAAGCGCGTCGAGAGCGCTGCGGAACGGGGGTCGCGCAGCATCCGGTGAACCTGGCCTTCCAGCACGGTCCGCTCCGACAGCCTGCCTTCGCGCGCCACCGCCATCAACTGCTCGTCGGGCCCGGATCCCCACAGGAAAAAGGACAGCCGCGCGGCCAGATCGTGGTCGCCGATGCGATAGGCGCCCGCCGAGCGCCCACCCGTTCCGGAGCCCTCCGCTCCGGCCACCGTCGGCTCTTCGATCCGGAAGATGAAGTGCGGGCTGGCGAGGATCCCCTCCAGCGCTATGCGCACACCGCCCTCGAAGCCCTCGACCTCCGCGCCGAGGTCGTAGAGCCCCATCAGCGCGGCCATATTCGCCTCCGTCAACGGACGCCGGTACGCGCGGGTGCCCAGGCGGGCGACGATGTCGTGCGCACAGCCTCGCGCCGAGGCGTCGGCCGCCCCCGGGTTGGCACCAGCTCCGGGTCGGCACGCAAACACCGCCCGGCGGCTCGGCGTGTCGGATACGCCCTGTGGATCGTAGGGCCCGCCGATCGCAAGGTCGCGCAGGTGCGGTAGCACGGTGAAACCGTAGCTTCCGGCGATACTGGTACTGGCCAGCGACCAGTCGTGCGGCGAGATCAGATCCTGAAGCGGCCCTTCGGAGCGCCGTATGAAAGCCGCCGACACCTGGCGCGGACCCGCGCGCACGAAAACGCGTTCGGAGCGGATGTTCACGCCGTCCGGATCCGAGGTGTGCATCCAGCGGTTGACTTCCAGCACCGCCACCGGTTCACCGTCGACGGAGATCTCAAGCAGCTCCGGATCGCCGTCCTCGGTGTGAAGGGCGTTGCGGCCGTTGCCGACGAGCGCCCCGGTCGTCTCGTGATGGAATGACACGCGGAAGGCGTAGTGGCCGTCCGCCGGGAAGTTGTGCAGGACAGACACTCCACCGCGGGTGCCGTACGGTGCGCCGGCTACGCGCTCGCTCTGGGAGTCCCAGCGAGAAACCCGGTACGTCGACTCGCTCGGCGTGATATGAGGGTCGCCGATCGCCAGCCGGCTGATTTCCGCGGCCGCCCGCAGGTAGCCATCGGTGAGCGTGGCCGACAGAATCTGTGCGTCCGCGATGTTGTCGAAATTGGCGCTCTTGGTATCGAGCGGGAGGTAGGCACCCGCGTCGATCTGCAGGTCGAGAAGATCTCGGATCGAGGCCTGGTACTCCGCGCGGTTCAGACGCTGGAACGTGCGCCGGCCGGGATTCGGGTTCTCCGCTGCCGCAAGGTCCATCTGGGATTCCAGCGATTCGACCAGCCCCGTCAGGACGGGTTCCTCGGGACGCCGATTCCCCGGAGGCGGCATCAGCCCCGCCCGCAGCTTGCGGATCATCTTTTCCGCGAGTTCACCGTTGGCGGGCGCGTCGGTCGCGTCGAAGGCCTCCAGGGACATGTTCCCGAGCAGCCGCCGTTCGTTGTGACAGCGGACGCAATACTGCCGGATTACCTCGTTGTCGCTGACGGCACCGCCGTCGGTCGCCCCGGCGATCTCGGAGACGGCCTGGAGCGGCTGCCACGCCACCGGGAAGTCCGTATTGCCGCGGTCGGGCGCGGACGCAAGCGAGACCCCGAGGCCGACGAGAAAAACGCCGGCCGCCGCCACCGGGGCCGCGTGCTTCAGCATTGACGCCTCAACAGGAAACGCAGTTGAGGTTGTTCACCGCACCGAGGCTCTCCAGAAGAGCGATGGTTTCCGGGAACGGCTGGATCCGTTGCACCGGGCCGTTGGCCATATCCACCGTCGTCTGTCCCCGCCTGCTGACCACGGTGACGTCGGCCCCCTGCTCCACCAGGTACAGGATCAGTTCGTTGTCGCCACGGGCGGCGGCGTGATGAAGGGGGCTGAATCCATCGTGGTCGCGCGCGTTGACGTCGGCCCCGAGTTCCTCGACCAGGTAGCGGACGGCCGGCACCCATGCGTCGGGCACATGACGGTGTGCGTTGCCCGCGAATCCCTGGCCGTATCCGACTCCCGCGGCCGCGTGAATGGGGTACACCGCGGGACCGCCCACGGGCACGGGCGGCAGCCCGGATGCATCGGTCGTGTCGTCTCCCCCGCGACCGTAACGCCTCGATGGAACCTTTTCCGTTGGAATCGCGGGATCGGCGCCGTAAGCCACCAGCAGCTTCATGGCTTCCACGTCAAGGGCGTAGGCTGCACGCCAGAACGGTGTCGCACCCTTCGCGTCGATCTGGAGCAGGTCGAAGTTGTAGGACATGAACCAGAGGTGCCTGGTGAGGCGCATGTTGGGGTCGGCACCCGCTGCCAGCAGCTTCTCCATGACCTCCAGATAGGTGTGATCCTGCTGCATGTAGATGTGCTGCTGCGGATAGCGCGACTTGGGTGCCCAGTGCGTGTTGATCGCGGCAAAGAGGGGGGTCGCACCCGCATGGCTGGCGATCACGGGATCGGCGCCGCGCTCCAGGAACCGAATGGCCAGGTCGTAGTGCCCGTTGATGGTAGCCATCAGCACCGGGCTGGTGCCGTCGCCCGCGCTCACGCGGTTGACATCCGCGCCACCGTCGATCAGCGCCAGCGCCGTCTCGGCATGCCCCTCGCGAGCGGCGTGCAACAACGCGGTGAGACCCCCGTGGCCGCCCACGAGTTCGCCGTAGGACAGCGGCTCGGGCTCTTCGATCATGCGCGTCTCGGCCTCGGCCGCCGATGCGGCCTCGGCCAGTTCGCGGCGGCGGCTTTCCTCCTCGTGCTGGCGGCGCACCTCGGCCGCGACCTCGGGTCCCCAGGGCTGCCCCTCCCGGATTCGCCTGTTGCGCTCGGCGCGCTCGATGCGGTCGTACACGGCACGCGACATTACATCCATCACCCGGGTGTGGATCGCGGGGTCGGCACCGACATCCAGCAGTGCGGCGACTACCTCCGTCCTCCCCTTCGATGCGGCGAAGATCAGGGGCGTCTGCCCCCAGGACTCCTCCGTGGCGTTCACATCGGCACCCGCAACCAGCAGCGCCTCCACTGCGCGGGCACTACCCGACGCGGCCGCAAAGTGGAGCGCGGTCGGATGCCCCGCCCCGTCGACCCGCGCCATGGGATCGGCGCCTGCGTCCAGCAGCAACTCGACCACCTCGCCCGCGCCGACTTCCCCCGCCATGTGGAGCGCGGTGTAGTGGCCGATGCGCGTCCCTGCATGCACGTCGGCCCCCGCATCGAGCAGGATGTCCGCGAGCGACGGATCGCGGTTGCGCGCCGACCAATGCAGCGCGGTCATCCCGTCGCCCTGGGCAGCGTTGACATCCGCTCCGTCGGCGAGCAGGCTCCTGACAGCATGCGCATCGCCGCGCATGGCCGCGTCGGCAACCGGCGACTCGGTCAACGGGTCCAACACCGGCGGCGGCGTCAAGTACCCGGCGACCGCGCGACCGTCGTCCGTCACCCACGGCGCCAGGGCCGTGAGAAGGAGCAGCGGCAGCCAGGCGTTCACGCGGATGACCATGCGCCTACACCGTCAGCGAAAAGTCGCCTGTGCTGTTGCCGAAGCGCTTCATGTCGTCCAGCCCCAGCTTGTGCGCCAGGCTCAGCATGACGTTGGCCATCGGGGTCCCGGGGGCCGCGCGCAGGTGGAGGTTGCCGTCAAGTTGTCCGTTCGCCCCGCCGGCTACGAAGAGCGGGCAGCGCTTGTGGTTGTGGATGTTGGGATCTCCCATCGGGGATCCGTAGATGATCATCGTCCTGTCGAGGAGGTGCGCATCCCCCTCCATCGTGTCTTCCAGCCGCCCCAGGAAGTACGGGAGCATGCCGACGTGGTACCGGTTGATCCTGGAGAAAGCGGTGATGTTGTCCTCGTTACCCCCGTGGTGCGATGCCGGATGGAAAGGTCTGTCGACGCCGCTGTCCGGGAAGACCCGCGCGGACGAATCGCGTCCCATCTTGAAGGAAAACACCCGTGTCACGTCGGACGCGAAGGCCAGCGCCTGCAGGTCGAACATCAACTTGACGTGCTCTTCGAAGTCGTCCGGCACGCCCGCCGGGGCCTCGGGCAACTCCCGGCTCTCGCCGCTCGTGTTCTGCACTTCCACGCGCTGGATTCGGCGTTCCAACTCCCGGACATGCTCCAGATAGCGGTCGAGGCGAACGAGATCCGCCGGACCCAGCGTGCGCTTGAGGTGCGACACCCTGCCGGTAATGAAGTCGAGGATGCTCTTGTTGGTCCGGCGGCGCGCCGCCCGCTCCTCGGGACTGCCGCCGGCACCGAAGAGCTGGTCGAAGGCAACCCGTGGATCCCTGACCATCGGAAGCGGATCAGTGGGAGATGCCCAGCTGATGGTATCGGTATAGACGCAGGCATAGCCGTAGGCGCACCCGCCCGACTGGTCCACGTTCTCGATACAGAGCTGCATGGACGGGATCGGGGTGTCCTGGCCGAAGCGCTGCGCGAACATCTGGTCGAGGGACGTGCCGACAAAGATGTCGGAACCCTCGGTCTGGCGTGGGTGCGACTGTGTGAGGAAGGTGGCGCTGGAGCGGAAGTGGTCGCCGCCGATTTCCTTCGGCTTCTTGGCCTCGGCGGGCTCGATGTCGGTGTCGCTGACGATCGTGAGGTATTTCCGATAAGGTTCGAGAGGACTCAGGGCGCTCGGCGTGAGGTCGAAGTCTCTGCCCGTCTCGGCGGGAGACCAGTAGTTCTGTACGCGGCCCCACTCGTTGCTCCCCGCCGCCCCGTGCACCATCTCGATCGCTACCAGCCGCGTCGGGCCGTCAGCGGCGGTCCCCAGCGCACGGCCGGCGGGTATCATGGCATCGAGGAACGGCAACGAGATCGTGGCTCCCACACCCCTCAGAAAGGTCCGGCGGGGGATCGCTGCTCCCGTGATGTATTCCATGTTGTTCGCTCTCCTCAGTTGCGGTCGCCGCCCATCGCCTCCTCGACAACGGCGGCGGACTTCGCCATGCGGAAGGGGTCGCTCCGCGCCACTTCCCTGATGAAGGCCGACAGGCGGTAGTCCTGCGCAGCCACCGCACGCGCCACCTGCCGCACCGCGGGCATGTCGTAGTACTCGATCCTGCGCCCAAGCGCGTAGGCCATCAGGTTCTCGGCAAAGGTGCGGACCAGGGACTCCGGGCGCCGCAGCAACGCCGCGCGCAGATCGTCGGGCCCATGGATCGGCGTACCGTCGTAGAGCTCCCCGAGCGTCTCGACCGGCGAGCCGGTGTCACGCACCCGCCAGGCACCGGTGACATCGAAGTTCTCGAGCGCAAGCCCGATCGGGTCGATGAAGCGGTGGCAGGAATTGCACGTCGGGTTGGCCCGGTGGGCCTCGAGGCGCTCGCGCACCGTAAGGAAACGTCCCTCGCTCGCATCGGCGGTAGCGTCCAGTTCCGGGACGTCCGGTGGGGGGGGCGGCGGCGGCGTACCGAGCAACACCTCCATTACCCATTTCCCACGGAGCACGGGCGAAGTCCGGTTGGCGTGCGAGGTAAGCGTCAGGATGCTGCCGTGCCCGAGAACGCCGCGCCGCTGTGGATTCAGGTACTCGACGCGGCGGAAGTGTTCGCCAGCGACGCCGGGAATCCCGTAATGCCGAGCCAACCGCTCGTTCATGTATGAGTAGTCCGCCGTAAGCAGATCCGCGAGGGTCCCGTCCTCCTGCACGAGCGCGTTGAAGAACGTCTCGGTCTCGCGCTGCATGTCCTCGGCGAGCTGCTCGTAGAAGTCCGGGAAGCGCAATGCGTCGGGGTGGACCTTATCCAGGTCCTGGAGGCGCAGCCACTGCGACGCGAACCGGGTCCCGAGCGCCTCGGCACGCGGATCGCGGAGCATGCGCTCGACCTGATGCTCAAAAACCTCCGGACGCGACAGGTCGCCCGCGGCCGCGGCAGCTACCAACTCCTCGTCGGGCAGACGTCCCCACAGGAAGAAGGACAGGCGTGACGCGAGGGCGCCGTCGCCAAGACGATACATCCCGTTGGCATCGACGCTGCCCGGAGCCGGCTCCTCGAAGCGGAACACGAAGTCCGGGCTCGCCAGAATGCCCTGGAGCGCCGTCCGCACCCCGATGTCGAACCCGCCCTCGGCCGTGCCTTCGGCGAAGAGGCCCATAAGGCCGTCGGCCTCGGCCTCCGTCACCGGGCGCCGGAAAGCCCGTGTGCCCAGTCTGTCAATGATCTCGCGCGCACAGGCCGGCTCCTCGGCGGGAGTGGAGGGCAGGCAACTCATGACGCGCTGCCAGGCCGCCGTCGGCGAGACCCCCGTGACGTTGTATGGGCCGCCGATGGTCAGGTCGCGAAGGTGGGGAACGCCCGTGATCCCGTACGAGTATCCGATCTTCTTGTCGGCCAGGGACCACTCGTGGGGTGAAGTCAGATCCTCGACCGGCCCCTCCGTAACCTTGATGAACGCGGCCGACACGCGGTGCGGCCCCGCCGTAACCCTGATCGGATCGGTCACGACCTCGACCCCGCGCGGATCCTGCCGGTGCATCCAGCGGTCCAGCGGAATCAGCGCAACCCGGGCGCCATCGATCGATACCTCGACTTCCTCGTCGAAGGGTGCCGTTTGCCCGAAGAAGTTCCCGGTCGACTCGTGCTGGAACGCCAGCCGGAAATAGTACTCGCCGTCGGCGACGAAGTTGTGGACGACGGAGATTCCGCCGCGGGTGCCGAACGGAGCGCCCGGAACGTGGTGGCGCTGTTCGGCGTAGCGCGACACTTCGTACGTCGCTTCGGCGGGTGTCGCGTTGGCGTCGCCCAGAGCGAGTCGGCTCACCTCGCTCGCTGCCGTGAGATAGGCCTCGAGCAGCGTTGCGGACAGGTTCTGCACGTCGGCTATGTTGTCGAAGCCCGCGCTCACCGTCTCGCCGGGCAGGTACGCCGACGCATCGATCTCCAGACCCAGCAGGTCCTGCACGGCGCGCTCATACTCGGCCCGATTGAGACGCTGGAAGGTGCGCGTACCCGGGTTGGGGTTCCGCGCAGCCGCCGCGTCGATCGTCTCTTCCATCCCGGTCACGAACGCCAGAACCTCGTCGTCCGGCGGCCGGCTGACCCCAGGTGGCGGCATCATGCCCGCGCGCAGCTTGCGGATCATCTTCTCGGCGAGCGGCGCATTGGCGACCGGATTCGCCGCGTCGAAGTCTTCGAGCGACATGTTGCCGAGCAGGCGCCGTTCGTTGTGGCAGCGAACGCAGTACTGCTGGACGATATCCGCGGCGGGAAAGGCAGATGCGGCGGAGGCAGACAATACGGCGACCGGCCCCGGCCGGAACGACTCCGACGCTTTCCGCGCAGAGTCGGTCCCTGAGGGGAGGCTAAGTCCCAGTAAGACCGCCAGTACCAGGACAGGGACGGGTCTCGTCAGACCGGTGAGAACAACCTCCTGGTCGCAGTATCTGTATTTGGATACTGCCGCACGGGGACCGGTTTCGCAAGATCACCGGCGGCAGCGTCGGACCGGTTCCGCTGCTAACCCCCGCCCACCGCGAGCACCGCCGTGAAGACCATTCGCTCGCCGTCGCGCAGAACCGTGATTTCCACCTCGTCGCCCGGCTCATGCTCGCTCAGCGCGTACATGTAGCCGTACACGTCCTCGATGTCATGGTCGCCGAACTTCACGATGATGTCGCCGCCTTTGATGCCCGCCTTCGCGGCCGGGCTGCCCTCTCGCACGCCAGTGACGCCCATTCCGCCCGATTCGCGGGAATAATCGGGTATCGTCCCCAGGCGGACCCGGAACCCGCTCCGTGCCGGGCTGCCGTCCGTGGGCCCCGCCACGCCCTGCGGGTTGCCAGCGCCCTCCACGGGCGTCAGCGACGCCAGGCCCACTGTCGGGAGCACTTCCCGGACTACGGAAACCAGGAGATCGGTCACCCGGCTCATCCCCTCGGCGTTGACCAGCTCCCAATCGTCCTCGACGCGGTGGTACTCGGGGTGGGTGTTGGAAAAGAAGTGGAGGACAGGAATCCCCCGCGCGTAGAAGGAGCTGTGATCGGATCCGCCGAAGCCGTCGCTGTTGTAACGCAGGTCGAGGGGGGATGGGGTCGCCGCGCTAGCACGGTCGAGGACACCCGTCCACTCCTCCGCCGTCCCCGTGCCGAAGACGGTGAGCGCGTCGTCCGCGACCCGGCCCACCATGTCGAGGTTGAGCATTGCGATCGTGCCGTCCAGCGGGAGCAGCGGCGCTTCCACGTAGTGCGCCGACCCCCACAGGCCGCGCTCCTCGCCCGTGAAGGCGATGAACAGGACGTTCTGCGCCAACTGGGGCCCCGTGGCAAGTTCCCGCGCGGCTTCGATGAGCACGGCGGTCCCGGATGCGTTGTCGTCGGCGCCGTTGTGCACTTCGCCGACGGCATCGGGTGAGAGCGAGCCCGCGCCGCCGAACCCCAGATGGTCGTAGTGGGCGCCGATGACGAGGGTCTGGCCGCCGTGCGGATCCGAGCCGGGGAGGAGGGCCGCGACGTTGCGCGCCTCACGCCTGACCGGCTCGATCACCGTGACGATGCTTGCCGACGAGCCCGAGGCGGCGGCCGCGCGGACCCGGTCGGCGGCGGCTCCCCGCACCGCGATGACGGGGATGGCGAGGGGTGCGCGCCGTTCGGCTTCCAGGGAAGGGAGCGGCGCGGAGCCGTCCAGCAGCACGATCAGCGCGGCCGCCCCCATGGACGCCGCACTCGAACCCACCCTGTGGGCGTCGGGGGCGGCCGCGTGGGGGTGCGGCGCCGCGCCCTCGATCACCAGGGCGCGCCCCTCGAGCTGGCCGTGCGCCGGGCCGGCACCCGGGTCGCCGGTTTCCCCGGGAGCGTCCATCAGCTCGGCCCGGACGCGGGTGGACGCGGAAAAGCCGTAGGGGATCCAGTCTTCTCCCAGCGCGAAGGGGGTACCTTCGGCGCCGGCCAGCATGAAGGCGTTCCCGGCCCCCGCCACGCTTCCCGTGCGGACCATCCAGGCCTGGAACCATGTGCCTCCGTCTCCGGCGGGCCGAAGACCGAGTGCACGAAACTGCGTGGCGATGTACTCGCCCGCGCACCGTTCGCCGCGCGTGCCCACGGCGCGGCCCTCCAGCAGGTCGTCCGCGAGGTATCGCACGTGCGCGAGTGGACCCTGAAGGTCACCGATCAGAGAAGCGGGGTCGGGGCAGCGCCACGCGGACTGCCGGGCAACGAGGCGGGGCGGGGCGGCGGACGCTGCCAGGACCAGCAGCACCGCTCCAGCGATCAGACGGCGCAACATCACGATGCTCCTTCGGGCTTGACCGGTGGCGGCCGCGATGCTCCCACCTCGGAGTTCAGCGAATAATCGCCAGGGGCAGGAGTACGACGTAGCCGACCACAAGGAGGACGGGGGCCAGAGTGATGGATCCCAGGCTCAGCACGTAGTAGCCCGCGGCGACCGTGGCGAGTCCCGCCAACGCAAACCACAGGTTGGCCCTTGAGAACCGAAGGGATGCTTCGGCCGCGGCCGTTTTTCTTCTTCGAGCCATGTTCGGACGCTACCGAGACGGTCCGCGCCGGTCAACCGGCGGTTCCGCGCGAGTCCTTCCGGGCCCCTCGTCCGCCACGACCCAGAACGGGGGTGCATCCGGCGGCTCGCCTGCCCTCAGCCGGGCCATTTGCTCGCGCCGATACCGCCTGCGGACGAGGAACATCGCCGTGAGAGCTGCGGCAAGGACCGCCCAGAACAACGCGGAATCAGACAGCACAATCAGCCAGCCGTACCGTCTCTTCACCCATCTCCGCCAGTCGGATTCGAGTTGGGCGGGCGTCGCGCCGTACACGCCCCTGAGCGCCGCGTCGTACGAGCGGCGACGCTTCCATTCGGCAAGGAAGGTCTCGAGACCGCGCCTGCCGCTGGATTCCACCAGGTACTGGATTACGGAAGCCGAGAGTAGGTAGGCCAGTTCCGCGGGGACGCGCTCGCGCGGCCATCCGAGTGTGAGCGAGTCCAGCGGCGGACCATCGCCGAAGACGAGCGCCATGCCCAGCTTCCTCGCGCCGCCGTCGAGCCACGCGCCCGCCGTCCACTCCGCGTATCCCTCGTTGAACCAGCGCGGTATTCTCAAGTCACCCATCTCGTGCGCGAGGGCCAGATGCGCCCACTCGTGGCGCAGGATCCGCGCTTCATCCAGGGGAGAAGGCGGCCAGAACCGCCCGCCCGGAATGATCATCTCCATGCGCTCGGGGATCGCCACCGCGCCTGCCCACTCCGGGACCCTCCCTCCCACCAGCGAGTCCATCACCTCGCGGGTTGGCGCGACCGTCAGCACGACGCGCATGCCCGTCTCCCGCAGACCCGGCAGCTGTCCCAGCGCGTCGAGCGTCACCAGTGCCCTGGAAGCCCTCAGCGAGTCCACCCCCTGGTAGCGCGCCGTCAGGGAAGAACCGGCGAGAGTCCGCCACTCGTCGTCTTGCTGACCCGCTCCGCCCAGCGCGATCATGAGCGCCAGCGCGATCCCGGCCGTCACGGCACCGGCCCCTTCCCGTGGGACACGGCCCATTCCCTCACCGCGGCCAGATCGCCCGGCAGGCCCGACTCGAAGACCAGGGTTTTGCCTGACACCGGGTGATCGAACTGCAGTCGGTGCGCGTGCAGGAACTGGCGGGGCGTGCGCTTCGCCAACGCCGCCGCCCATGGGCGCTGCGGCCCCGCAACCCCGCGCTCCCGGCCGGCGCCGTAGAGGGCGTCGCCTACGACCGGGTGTCCGATCGACGCCGCGTGTACGCGGATCTGGTGCGTGCGCCCGGTCTCGAGCGCGACTTCGTACATGCTCGCGGCGGTCCACGCCTCAAGGTGCCGGAATCGTGTCCGCGCCGGCCGGCCCTCCGGCACCACCGCCATGCGCAAACGGTGCCTCGGATGTCGCCCGATCGGCCGATCGACGATCGTAGGAGAGGTCTTCAGCGTGCCCCAGATGGTTGCCAGGTAGGTGCGTTTCACCTCCCGCGCCTTGAGCGCGCCCGCGAGCCGCTGGTGCGCACGGTCGGTCTTGGCCACCACCATCAATCCCGACGTATCCATGTCGAGGCGGTGCACGATTCCCGGCCGCAGCTTGCCCCCGATGCCGGACAGGTCCCCGATGTGGTAGAGGAGCGCGTTGACCAGGGTGCCGTCCGGGTGTCCGGGCGCGGGATGCACAACGAGCCCCGGCTGTTTGTCCACGACCACCACGTCTTCGTCCTGGAAGATGATCTCGAGCGGAATGTCCTGGGCCGCGGCCACCAGGGGCACCGGGGGAGGCACCTCGACCTCCACCAGCTGGCCCGGGCCGATCCGGTCCGATTTCTTCGGGCGGGCACCGTCCACCCGCACGTGTCCCTCTTCCAACAGCGCCTGGATTCGACTGCGGGACAAATCGAGCCTTCGGGCCAGATAGAGGTCCAGGCGCCCGCTCGCCCCGGTACCTGTCCGCCACATGCGGGTCCCGGCCCCTCCGGCCGCAGGACCCGCGCCCGACTCCGGACTCACGAGTGACGTGAAAGCCCGAGTTCGGCCGCCTCCCCGTCCAGCACCGCCTCGCTCCGATATTCGAAATCGCCGTCCATGCCCTGCCCGACGCGCACAGCCACCGCCAGAGTTTCCCGCGCGATCACCGCCTCATGCTCCCGCGCGGCCTCGCATACCGCGCTGGTGCCCTCCACCGCCAGTCGAATCCGGTCGGTGATGTCGAGCCCCGACTCCCGCCTCAGGCGCTGCGCGCGGTTCACCAACTCGCGCGCGAGGCCTTCGCGGCGGAGTCCGTCGGTCAGGACGGGGTCGAGCGCCACCGTGTAGCGTCCTTCCGACCGCACGATCCACCCCCCGCGCGCCTCTTCCAGGACCTCGATCTCGTCGCCGCCGACCCGGTGCGCCTCCCCGTCCACCTCGAGGCGCACCGTCCCGCCCGCGCGCACCACGCCCAGCTCTTCAGCGCCGAGCTCCCGGATCTTCCGCGCGGCTTCCTGGGTGAGCTTGCCGAAGCGTCGGCCGAGCGTGCGGAATGTCGGCCGCGCGACCAGCGTCACCAGCGCGTCCGACGACGCCGTGAATTCGACCTTTCTGACGTTGATCTCGTCGACCAGAAGCGCGAGCACCTCGTCCGCGGGCGGCTCCCCCGGCACAACCGCCAGCAGGCGGCCCAACGGTTGCCGCACCCGGATCCTCACCTGTTCGCGCGCCGACCGGGCGAGCGTGCTGAGGCTGCGGACGTCCGCCATTTGCGCCTCCAACCCCTCGTCGATCATCGCCGGATCCGCCTCCGGAAACCGCTCGGTGTGGCTCGATCGTCCGGTCAGCGCCCGGTGGAGCCAGTCGGAGACGAACGGCGTGATCGGCGCGATCAGGAGCGCCACCGTGCGAAGCGCCTCGTGCAGCGTAGCAAAAGCCGCCGCCGAGTCCGCCGCGTCGGTGTTCCCCCAGAATCGGGGGCGGGCCCGGCGCACGTACCAGTTCGACAGCTCCCCGTCCACGAACGCCGTAACCGCGCGATAGGCGCGCGTCGGGTTGTAGCCGTCGATCTCGGACCGCGCGACCGCCACCAGACCATGCAGGCGCGACAGCAGCCAGCGGTCGAGGGGCGGGCGGCCCGCCACATCCGGCGCCGCGTCCGGCGCTGCCGCCTTCGAGCCCGCACCGCGAGCGTCCGCCCGCGGCGCCCAGTCCTCGACGTTCGCATAGAGCGCGAAGAAGCGGTACGTGTTGAGCAGCGTGTCGAAGAACCGCGCCGCCGACTCCTTCACCCCCTCCGGGTCGAAGCGTGTAGGCAGCCACGGATTGCTCACGGTCACCATGTACCAGCGCACCCCGTCGGCCCCATGATCGGCCACGGCTTCCCACGGATCGACGACGTTGCCCCTGGATTTCGACATCTTCCGCCCTTCGGCGTCCAGGATGAGGTCGTTGACGATCACGTTGCGAAAGGCGGGGCCCAGGCCCAGCATCGTCGAAATCGCGTGCAGCGAATAGAACCAGCCGCGCGTCTGGTCCACCGCCTCGCAGATGAAGTCCGCCGGGAAGTGCCGTTCGTACAGCTCCCGATTCTCGAAGGGATAGTGCCACTGGGCCCAGGGCATGGCGCCCGAGTCGAACCACACGTCCACGACCTCGGGCACGCGGCGCATGATGGCCCCGGTCTCGGGGCAGCTCCAAGTGATCTCGTCGATGAAGGGCCGGTGCGGGTCGAAGTCCTCCGGCAGCTCGCCAGCCTTCTCGGCCAGCTCCGCGAAGCTCCCGATCCACTCGATCCGCTCCGGGTCGTCCTCCGACACCCACACGGGCAGCGGCGTCCCCCAGTAGCGATCCCGGGACAGCGCCCAGTCGACGTTGCCCTTGAGCCACTCGCCGAAACGCCCCTCTCCGACCTCGGGCGGGTGCCACGACACGCGAGCGTTGTTCGCCAGCAGGTCGTCCCTGAGGGAGGAGGTCCGGGCAAACCAGCTGTGTCGGGCCATGTACACCAGAGGCGTGTCGCAGCGCCAGCAATGCGGGTAGGAGTGGGTCTCGCGCGTCGACCGGAAGACCAGCCCGCGCGCCTTCAGGTCTGCCAGGAGCAGCTCGTCCGCGTCCTTGAAGAACACGCCCCCGACGAGCGGAAGGTCGGCGGCGAAGGTCCCGTCGGGCTGCACGGGCTCGAGGACGGCCAGGCCGAAGTCCTTCCCCGCCTGGTAGTCGTCGGCCCCGTACGCGGGCGCCATGTGCACGATCCCGGACCCCTCCTCGTCGGACACGAAGCCGCCCGGAACGATTTCCCAGGCCTTTCCCCTGACCGTGTCGGCCGGGATGATTTCGAACGGCCGCCGATAGCGCGCGCCGATCAGCTCGGCCGTGTCCACAACGCCACCGACATGCTCCGCGCCGAACAGCGCCTCCGCCCGGCTCCTCGCCAGAACGAGGCACCGGCCTTCGTGCACGACCTCGACGTACGCGAGCGCGGGGTTCACGGCCAGGGCCACGTTGGACACGAGCGTCCACGGCGTCGTGGTCCACACGAGCAGGTGGCGTCCGGACCCGTCGAGGAGTTCCAGGGTGACCCAGAGCGACGGATCCTTCACGTTGCGGTACCCGAGCGATAGTTCGTGCGAGGAAAGCACGGTCTGGTCGGAGGGACACCATGGCACCACCTTGTGGCCCCGGTACAGGAGCCCCCGGTCCGCCATCTGCTTGAGCAGCCACCACCCGGTTTCCACGTATTCCGCGTGAAACGTCACGTACGGCCGCGAGTAGTCCAGCCAGTACCCGATGCGCTCCGAGAAGCGCTCCCATTCGTCCTTGTAGGTGAAGACCGACTCGCGGCAGCGCTCGTTGAACCAGGCGATCCCCCGCTCCTCGATCTCGCGCTTGTCCTCGATGCCGAGCTGCTTCTGCGCCTCGATCTCTACCGGCAATCCGTGCGTATCCCACCCGGCGATGCGCGTGACGTGTCTGCCCAGCATGGTCTGATAGCGGCAGACCAGGTCCTTGATGGCGCGGCTGATAATGTGGTGCAGACCGGGGCGACCGTTGGCCGTGGGCGGACCCTCGAAGAACACGAACGGCTCCCCGTCGCGGGTGGCGTCGAGGGTGCGCTGAAAGGTGTCCTCCTCGCGCCAGTTGTCGAGGACGATTTCCTCGAGCGCGACGCGCGAACGGGGCACCGCGGGGTAGCGCATCGGAGCGGTCACGGGCTGTTCCCGGCGCCGATCTCTTGCAGCACGCCGGTCACCAGGGTAGTCAGCTTCGGTTCGGCCGCCTGCGCGGTGGCGATGATCGTCGGCACGTCCGCCTCCTCCAGCGCGTCGGGAAGGCACTGGTCCGTGATGATCGAGAAGGCGAGCACGCGCATGCCCATGTGGCGCGCAGCGATCACCTCCGGCACAGTGGACATGCCCACAACGTCCGCGCCCATGGCCCGGAGCATGCGATATTCCGCCCGCGTCTCGAGCTGCGGGCCCACCACTGCGACGTACACCCCTCGGCGCAGCGGCATACCGGCGGCCATGGCCACCTTGAGGGCCACCTCCTGCAGGCCTGCGTCGAAGGGCGCCGACATGTCGGGAAAGCGCGGCCCGAGTTCATCCAGGTTGGGTCCGACAAGCGGGCTGGACCCCATGAGGTTGATGAAGTCGTCCAGCACCATCAGGTCACCCGGCCCCCACAGCGGGTTCATGCCCCCGCACGCCGCCGAGACGATCAGCGTGTCCGCCCCGAGCAACCTCATGACGCGGATCGGGAAGACGATCTGCTGAAGCGAATACCCTTCGTAGCGATGAAAGCGTCCCTGCATAGCCACGACCGGGACGCCCTCGAGCGTGCCGAGCAACAGCCGACTCTGGTGGCTCTCAACCGTGGAGACGGGGAAGTGCGGCAGGTCCCGGTACGCGACCGACACCTGCACATCGATGGCGTCGGCCAGACCGCCCAGGCCGGTGCCGAGCACGATCCCCACCCGGGGTGCCCGTCCTCCGAGGGCACTTATTGCCCCCACCGCCTCCTGCAGCCGCTCCATCTCGCCGTCCTTCATCCCGGTCTTTCTCCCAGCAGCGTCGTGCCGAGGCGCACCATGGTGCTGCCCTCCTCGACCGCGATTTCGTAGTCGTTGGACATGCCCATGGAAAGTTCGCACCCCTCCACCCCCGCGGTGCCGGCGGCGGCCTCCATCACCTCGCGCGTCTTTCGAAATGTAGACCTCAGCACGGCTTCGTCGGCTACAAATGGCGCCATCGTCATGAGGCCCAGGACGCGCAGCCCACCCAGCGCGGCCACCGTCGCGACCCCGTCCAGCGCTTCCGCCTCCGGGAAGCCCCCCTTGGTGGCTTCGCCGGACACGTTGAGCTGGACGAGCACGGGGATGCGCCGTCCTTCGGCCTTGCCGAGACGCGACAGCTTCTCGGCGAGGCGCAGCGAGTCCACGCTGTGAACGAGCCCTGCCAGGCGGGCCGCGGGGCCCGCCTTGCGACGCTGCACGTGCCCGATCATGTGCCAGTTGACCGCGAGGTCGTCCAGCGCGGCGCGCTTGCGCTGGAGCTCGTCCACGCGGTTTTCGCCGATGTCCCGCAACCCGGCCTCGACGGCCGCCTCCACCGCACAGGCGGCGTGCCCCTTGGTGACGGCGACGATCCGCACCCCGGAAGGATCGCGTCCGCTTCGCTCCGCGGCGGCCGCGATCCGGTCGAGTACGCGCGGCAGCCGCTCACGGATGCCGCGACAGTAAACATCCTTGTCTACCATTTCCCTCCCGTCTCCAGGTGTGTTCGCGGGGGCGCCCGGGCCGGGTTCCTGCCGGCCCGGGCGTCACCTACAAGGGAACGCCCCGCCGGCCGCTCGGCCGGCGGGGCGTTCCCGCTTCCCGTTCAGCCGGTAGCGCTACCTGGTAGTGAAGGTAATCGGCAGCGACACCCAGACCGGCACCGCTTTGTCGCGGTTGAGGGCCGGGGTAAACTTGAAAACCGGCGCCACACGCAACGCCGCCTCGTCCAGCGCGGTGTGCCCCGAAGTCTCGTTGACCTGCTGATTGCGCACGATCCCCTGCTCGTCGATGAAGAACCAGACGATGGTGGTACCTCCGATTCCCGCGTCACGCAGCAGCGGCGGGTACTCGCGCTCCAGGGCGCGCATGACCTCGGCGGCGTTCGTGTAGTCCGGCTTCACCGTATACGGGGTGAAGACGGGCGCTGCCGAGATATCGGTCTCCACATCGTCGGGCGGCGGCGGCAGATCCTCGACCGAGACGGATTCGAACGTCGTCGGCGCGATGGTGATATCGGTCTCGATCTCCGCGGTCGCGATCACCGGTGTCGCCGGCCTCGCAATGGCTTCGGGTGGCGGCGGAATCTCGATCTCGGGCGGGAGTTCGATGGCTTCGATTTCGTCCATCGACAGGCTGACGTCCTCGGGCGTCATCTCCGGCCAGAGGGCGAACACGGCAAAATGCAGTACCGTCGCCGTGGTCATCGAGCCCCAGAACCAGGACGAAAACGACTTCTTGAACACGTCGTTGGCGCTGTCCCGAACCGTCGATTCCATGACTGCTTGCTCGCTCATCGTCTCTCCCTCGTCATGCTCTGTTCAAGCTCGGTCGCGAATACGACCCGGACTATGCCCGCTGCGACCAGCTCCTGCTGCAACTGGTCGATGAATCGGTACGGAACTCCGCGATCCGACCGAACCGAAATCACCAGTTCACGGTTGTCCCGGTACATCGGCGCCACCAGGACGCGGACCTCTTCCATGGGGCGGAACACATCGTTGATGTAGATGTCCCCGTTGGATTCCACCCAGATATTGAGAATGTTCTTCTGCTTCTGGTCGATCTTTTCCGTGGCTTCCGCGGCAGCCCAGTCGATCTGCCGGTTGCGGTCCTTCTGGAAGACCGTCGACACCATGAAGAAGATCAGCAGCAGGAACGCGATGTCGGCCATTGAGGACGACGGGATCTCCTGCGACGCCTTCTGCTTACGCTCCAGTCCACCGCCTTTCAGGCCCATTGCGCTCTACTCCAGGAGTTGGAGGGAGATGCGTTCGGCGCCCGCGCTCTGCAAGGCGTCGAGAACATCGATCATGAAACGGTACGGAGCGTTGGGATCCGTCTTTACCGCAGCGATCAGATTCTCGTTCTGCGCCACGTCCTGCCGCCAGATGGACTCCACGTCGTCGGGACGAACCGTCTGTTCCTGCTGGCTCTCGCCCCGGCGAATGTTCACCGCCCCGGTAGGCGTGACGATGATGTGAAGGATGTTCTTCTGGCTGACCTCGACCTCGGACTCGCTCTCGGGAAGCAGGATTGCGAGCCCCTTGTCCTTCGGAAAGGTGGTCGTGACCAGGAAGAAGATGAGCAGGAGAAACGCGATGTCGGCCATCGACGAGGATGGGATCTCGTCGGAGACCTTGGATTTCTTGTTGCCGAGAACCGCCATGGGGTCTTCTCCCGAGTGGTTGTCCAAGTTCCCTGTTTGTGTTCTACCGCCAAAAGGTCGCGGAGTTCCGCGCCCGCATGCGACGCCGTCCGCGCCTGCCGAAACGCTTTAGGAAAGAACCTGAAGCTTCCCTTCCTTTTCCAGATCCCACGCGATGTTGAGGATCTTCTGCGTGCTCTGTTCCATGTCCACGATCAGGGTGTCGATCCGCGCTACGAAGTAATTGTAGCCGATATTGACGGGGATCGCGATAGTGAGCCCGGCCGCAGTGGTCAGCAGCGCGACCTTGATGCCTCCGGCGACCAGCGCCGGGTTGACGTCACCGGCGGAAGCGATCGATTCAAAGGCCACGATCATCCCGGCCACCGTGCCGAGAAAGCCCATCAGCGGCGCGACGTTGGCGATCGTGGCCAGAATCACCAAGCCCCGCTCGAGGAAGCTCAACTCGATCGCCCCCGTCGTGGAAATCACCTGTTCGAGTTCCCCCTTGTTGAGCGTGAGGTTGCGGATCCTGCGGAGCCCCGCCAACAGAATGGCCGCCGCGGGACCCGGAGTCGTCGCAGCGACCTCGGCCGCCTCGTCCAGCCGGCCGGACATGGCGGCCTCTTCAACCTGTTCGATCACAGCAACCGTCTTCCGGTGGGCCACCATCAAGGTCCAGAACTTCGCGATGATGACCCCGAGGCCGATGAGTGAGCAAAGGACGAGCGGGTACATCATCAGGCCGCCGTCCGCGAAAAGTGTGAGTAGACCGTAGCTGTCGCCCAATGCTGGACTCCCTGGTGAGCAGTGTTCGCAGGTAGATGGAGGTACCGGCGGGAATGTAGGATGCCGGACCCACGACGTCAACGAAATCCCGATGGCCGGAGGTATGCGGAAGTCGGCGCGTGGCGGACCGTGTCCGCAGGGCGTGGACCCGGCCACGGCCGCTTCCCGTATTCGTTATCGTTGACGGGTCATGAACGGCTTCTTCCAGCAGCTGCAGTTTCTCCGGCCGGGGTTGAACGACCTGGTCGAAATCCTCATCGTTTTTCTGCTCGTCTACCGGTTGCTCCTGCTCCTGCGGCAGACCCGCGCGATGCAGATGCTCCTGGGTGTTCTGTTGCTGGCGGGGCTCTACCTGCTGGCGGTCATCCTGGATTTCTCGCTGATTCGCCGCCTGATCGAGGCCCTCCTGCAGTATGGTGCGATCGCGGCGCTCGTGGTCTTCCAGCCGGAGATGCGCGCCGCGCTGGCCCGGCTCGGCCAGAGCCGCCTGGTCCACGTGCTGGGCGCCAGCCGCAAGGAGCGCATCGTGGACCGCCTGGTGGAAAGCGCCGAACAGCTCGCGCGCTCGGGCGTGGGCGCGATTCTGGCCGTGCAGCGCGAGACGGGCCTGCGCGAGTACGCGCGAACGGGCAAGCGCGTCGGTGCCGTCGTCTCGCCGGAGCTCCTCGGCACCATCTTCGCGCCGAGTTCACCGCTGCACGACGGCGCGGTGATCATCGTCGGCGACACCATTCAGGCCGCCGCCGCCATCCTGCCCCTGACGCAGAATCCGGTCGCCGACAAGTCGATGGGCACGCGTCACCGGGCCGCCATCGGGCTCAGCGAGGAAACGGACGCCATCGTGATCGTCATCAGCGAGGAGACCTCCCGTATCTCCGTCGCCTTGCGGGGCCGTCTCGATGTGGGCGTCGACAGCGATCGGCTCCGCGACATCCTGGAACTCTCGCTTCCCAGGTCGGCGACGGCCCCACTCGGTCCATCGACCGTCCTGGACCCCGTCTGACCAGCGGCCGGGCCCGCGCCGGTCCGGCCTGGCCGGGCGAGGACGGTGAATCCGGACTAGCCCGGCGAGGGCAGCGGTTCCGGCCCTACCAGTCCCGTCTTCGGTTTCGCTACCGATTTCGTTTCCGCGCCTGGCAACCCGGGCTGGGCCGGTTCGGCGTCGAATTCACCGGTCAGCGGGGCGAGCTCCTTGCCGTCCACGAGGAGCTGGATCTCGTCGCCGTCCAAAGTCTCCCGCTCCAGCAACGCCTCTGCCAGATCGTCGAGGAGCCCGCGGTTGGCCTCGATGACCTCGCGGGCCCTGGCATGGGCCGCGTCAAGAAGCCGCTTCACCTCCTGGTCCACCTGCTGGGCGGTGTGGTCCGAGACCTCGCGGCGCTGTACGAGTTCCCGGCCCAGGAACACCTCCTGGTCCGAGTCTCCCACCGCCATCAGTCCGATCCGGTCAGACATCCCGAAGCGTGTTACCATGCGACGGGCCATGCTCGTGGCCCGCTCGATGTCGTTGCCTGCGCCGGTGGTCACCTTTTCGGGGCCGAAGGCCAACTCTTCGGCCACCCGGCCCCCGAACAGCATCGCCAGCTGGCCGTTCATCCAATCCCGGGTGTGGGAATGCCGGTCCTCTTCGGGCAGGGAGGCGGTCAGCCCCAGCGCCCGCCCCCTCGGCACGATCGTGACCTTGTGGACCGGATCGAGGCCGGGAATCTTCACCCCGATCACGACGTGTCCCGCTTCGTGATAGGCGGTCAGGCGCCTCTCGGCGTCGGTGAGAACCATGCTGCGCCTCTCGGTGCCGAGCATGACCTTGTCCTTGGCCTGCTCGAAGTCCTCCATGGCCACCTGTTCGACGCCTCGGCGAGCCGCGAAAAGCGCGGCCTCGTTGCAAATGTTCGACAGGTCCGCGCCGCTGAGGCCGGGTGTCCCCCGCGCGATCAGGGACAGCTCCACGTCCTCTTCAAGGGGCAGCTTCTTCGCGTGGACCCGGAGGATGCCCTCCCTTCCCTTCACGTCCGGCAGGTCCACCACGACCTGCCGATCGAACCGTCCGGGGCGCAGCAGCGCCGGATCGAGAACGTCCGGACGGTTTGTCGCGGCCAGGAGGATCACGCCTTCGTTCGCCTCGAAGCCGTCCATCTCCACCAGCAGGGCGTTCAGCGTCTGCTCGCGTTCGTCGTGGCCACCGCCCAGCCCGGCTCCGCGGTGCCGGCCCACGGCATCGATCTCGTCGACGAAGATGATGCACGGCGCGTGAGCCTTTCCCTGTTCGAAGAGGTCGCGCACGCGGGACGCACCGACGCCCACGAACATCTCGACGAAGTCGGAGCCCGACATCTGGAAGAAGGGACGGCCCGCTTCGCCGGCGACCGCACGCGCCAGCAGCGTCTTGCCCGTGCCGGGGGGACCGACCAGCAGCACGCCCTTGGGCAGGCGGCCACCCAGGCGCGAGAACCTTGGCGGGTCCTTCAGGAACTCGATGATCTCCTCGAGCTCTTCCTTGGCCTCGTCGGCTCCGGCCACATCCTGGAAGGTGACCTGCGGCGTGTCGGGACTGATGAGGCGGGCGCGCGAGCGTCCGAACTGGAACGCGCGGTTGCCGCCGCTCTGCATTGCTCTGAGGATCCAGATCCAGAAAACGATGATGAGCATCCACGGAAGGAAGGTGCCGATCAGAGGCAGCCACCCCGGGGACTGGGAGCGGGCACGCACCTCGACTTCCTGTGCCGCAAGCTCTTCCATCATCGTCGCGGCGACGCCCGGCACGATCCGTACGACGAACTCGTCCACATCAGCCTCATCGAGGACAATCGTGCTCTTGAACTCTCCGCGAACCTCCGATTCGCCGAAGAACGTCACCTCGAGGACGTTGTTGTTCGCGAGTTGGCGCTGAAACTCCGATTGGCTGATTTCGCCCGCCGTCTCCTCGCCTCCGCGCATGAACTGGAACGCGAGGACCGACATCAGCACCAGGAGCACCCAGAACGAGGCGGTCCGCGAAACCCGCTTCAGCTTCCGGGGCGGTTCGTTCGGTGGAGGACTTTTTTCGGACATCAGTCGTCGGGCTGGTCAGATCGAGCCGATATAGGGAAGGTGCCTAAAACTCTCTGCAAAATCCAACCCGTAGCCGACCAGAAACTCCTCGGGCGCATCGAACCCGACCCAGCGGGGCTCCTTCTTCGGGTGGGACAGGCGCTTGTGGAGGAGCGTGCAGAGCTCGAGGCTGGCGGGCTTGCGGTCCAGCAGCAGCGGGACCAGCCGGTTGATCGTGTTGCCGCTGTCCACGATGTCCTCCACCAGGATGACATGCCGCCCCGCCATTTCGGCGCGCGGGTTGTACACCAGTCGTACCTCGCCGCTGCTCACGCGTTCCTCGCCGTAGCTGGATGCCAGGATGAAGTCCACCTGAATCGGCCGCGGGATTTCGCGGACCAGATCCGCGACGAACACGAAGGACCCCTTCAGCAGCCCGAGTACGAGAACGTCATCGTCGGGGCCGTACCAGGCGCCGATGTCCCGGCCCATCTCGCGGACACGTCTTCGGATCATCACCTCCGTGAATACGACGCGTTTGAGTTCCTGAGCACCCAGCTGGGCACGGGCCGTGGCGTTCAAACCGGACCTCCTCGGTCGGCGTGGTTGGGGGTGTGCCGGACGATGCGTACCTCCACCCAGCACGCCGGTGGTTTCGGGGCGATTTCGGGAGACGCGGCGTGCGGCTCCGCTATGCCCGGAATCCACCGTACGGTGCCGGCGGCGTCCGCCACGACCGGAACGCCGTCGCGACGGTCGGTGGGGATACGCGCTTCCAGGAGAACCTTCTTCACCTTCTTGATCCCGTATGACATCCTGATGCGGTCTCCCGGCGCCCATGGACGCAGGGAGAGAGGGAAGCTAACGCTCTGGGGCGCGAAGTGTGCCACGTGGGGATAGCCGAGGCGCGGGGCCGGGCCCCATGCAGCCTCGACCAGCCAGCCGTTTCGCGCGTACCGCCCCTGTCCGGGCTCCGATCCGATTTGGAGGGTCGGCGCGGCGGAAGGGCTGCTCTCCCCGGTTCCCGAAGGCCGGGCGGTTCGGCGAACGCGCAGTTCGTCGAGGCGGTGCTCGACCGTGATTCCGCCGGTTGGGCGCACACGGCGGCCGCTGGTGGATTCGCGCACGAAACGGAGCAGTTCGGCGGTGGCCGCGCGCGACGGCTCGCCGCCAAGGCGAGCCACGGCACGGCGGAGCACAAGGGCGAGGACGGGGTCCGATAGCGCACGGAGGGCCACGCGGTCGAACGCGAAGGCGCCGGGGCGGCGTGGTTCGGGGGAATCGCCGCCGGGAGAGGCAGGGGGGCCGGTCGTCTCTGGCAGGTGCACGGACGGCGCCGTAGACAACGCCGCGATGCACTCGTCAAGGAGTTCGTCCAGCGCGGCGGACTGGAGCCGGCTGGTTTCGGCCAGCGCGGCCAGGGCCGCCGCGGCTCCCGGAACCGCCTCTTCCAGCGCGGGGAGGACGTCGTGGCGGAGGCGATTGCGGGCCCAGCGCGTGTCCAGGTTGGAGGGATCGTCGCGATACGGCACGCCGCGCTCCGCGGCAAACGCGATCAACTCGCGGCGCCAGAACGGTAGCAGTGGACGGACCACGCACGGTGAGCGCGCCGGGTGGATTGCCCGCAGCCCGCGGGGACCGCTCCCCCGCGCGAGGCGGAAAAGAACGGTTTCCGCCTGATCGTCGGCCGTATGGGCGGTCATCGTCACCGCACCGCGATCCAGACCGCCCCTCACCTTCTCGAAGAACTCGTAGCGCAGCTTCCTGCCCTCTGCTTCGCTGGCGACCGGCCGCGGCGCGATGCACAGGTGGAAGCCGACATCCCAGTCCTCGCAGACGTTGGCCAGCCACTCGGCGTCCTTGCCGCTGTCCGGGCGCATGCGGTGGTCCACGTGCGCGACGTGGAGGGCGACGGAATCGGGAATGGCGCCGAAACGCAGCAGGTGGAGGAGCACCATCGAATCGATCCCGCCTGACACGCCCGCGACGATGGACGCAGTCCCCTCAAGCCATCGCGAAGCCGCCAGGTGGTCGCCGAAGCGGGCTTCGAGCGCGGGCCGGCGTTCGCCGCGTCGGGTCCGGGTCACGGATCTCGCCTCGCGGCGACCGCCGGAGCCGGCGGACGCCCGACGACTTCTGACAGCACCTCGGCCAGAACGTCGGGGCGATCGGTCTGAATGCCGTCGACGCCCCAATCCAGCAGCCTCCGCATGTCGCTCGGATCGTCGACCGTCCAGACATGCACGGGCATGTTGGCGGCGTGGGCGGCGCGGACGAATGCCGGCGTGAGCACGCGCAGCCGTCCGGACCGTTCGGGGACCTGAAAGGCGTCCGCGGCGGGGACATACCACCGTCCAACGACCGGGACCCGGTGCAGGACCCAAAACGGCACGATCTGTCTGCGCGATGCACCCCAGGGCCCGGGATAGCCCCGTGCCGCGACCCGCGTGGCCTCGTATTCGGCTCCGATGAGGACGCGGTGCGCCGCGTTGGCCGACCGGATCGCCCGCACCAGGGGACCGGCGGTTCCCGCGGCTTTGGGCTCGACAATGATGCGCGTCCGTGGGAAGGTCTCGAGGACTTCGTCAAACAGGGGAATGTGAACGCCGCGCCCGCGGTGGGAGGGTTGTCCGGCGAGGTCGAGAAAGCGGTAGCCCGCGTCCAGTTTCCGGATCTCGCTCCAACTCATCTCGTGCACGGCCCCTGTGCCGTCGGTCGTGCGGTCGACGGTCTCGTCATGCATGACCACGACCCGTCCGTCGGCGGTGAGACGCACGTCCATCTCGAGGACATCGGCGTCCCAGTCATCCACCGCGCAGCAAAACGCGGCCAGGGTGTTCTCCGGGCGCAGCCGCGCGCCGCCGCGGTGTGCCATGAGCAATGGGGCGCCGCCAAAGAACGCGTGACCCGGACGTGGGCGGAACGGACTCACGGGTGATCCTCCAAACCTCCGGAACACGATACTAGTGACGAATCCGGCGCGCCACGAAATCGAACAGTGCGGGCGGCAGCGATCTTGCCAGGGTGGCCGGCAACGCCATCTGCCACGGGAAAGCGAGCGACCGGCGACGAGCCCGGATCGCGCCGGCGATACGGTCCACGGCGGGCTCCAGCTCCACCATGAATGGCCGAACCGAGCCCTCGCCCCCGGTCATCTCGGTGCGGATGAATCCCGGGCTGACTATGGTCACGGCAATGCCACTGGGACGAAGATCCAGGCGCAGGCTCTCAAAAAAGCCGATCATGGCGGCCTTCGACGCGCAGTAGGCCGACCGCCGCGGCAATCCGCAGTAACCCGCGAGACTGGCCACCGCCACCAGGTGCCCCGACCCCCGGGACAGCATCGTCGGAAGCAGAGCGTCGACCGTGTGCACGGCGCCCAGGAAATTGACCCGCATCACGAGCTCGATCTCGTCACCGTTCAGCTCCTCGACGGGCATGTGCGATCCCATCCCGGCGTTGGCAACGAGGAGGTCCACCGGGCCCAGCTCGGCCTCGCAGTCCTGGACGGCGTCGAGCACCTTCTCGCGTTCGGCGACGTCGCAGCGGTGAACGGACGCGCTCCCGCCGCACCCCTCGATTTCGGCGGCCACCTCGCGCAGGTGACGCGCTCGGCGGGCCAAAAGGCCTACGGCGTATCCGTCCTGTGCCAGGCGAATGGCCAGACCTCGCCCGATTCCGGACGAGGCACCTGTCACGAGAGCCACCCGTCGTTCACCTGCCATCGCCGCGGCTCAGCAGTCCGTGGATAAAGCCGCCCGCGCACCGAGAGCGGCGAGACGCCGGGTCGGCAAGGCGCAACGAAGGGCCATTAGCGGCGCTACGGGCCCGAGGAGCAACGCCGAGCGCGGCCCCGACAAACTAAGACGTAAAGTAAACATGACATTATGTAAACTCTGATTTACAGGTTGAAGAGGTGAGGCCGAGCGTCCGGCCCGGATGCATCGCCGTTCGAATGCCGGGGGGATTTTGTCCACGGACTGTCAGGGCAGACGGCCGGTGGTGAGTTCCTCGGCAATCCATCCGGCACCGTAGATGTCACGCAAGGCCTCCAGTATGCCCCGCGCGTCCACCGCAACCGACCGGTTCAGCTCCGGCATGTAGATGTAGTCTCCCGGCAGGCTCTGGATGTTCCCGTCGAAGACCAGACCCACGATCTCCAGATCGCGATTCACCACCGGCGAGCCCGAGTTCCCGCCGATGATGTCCGCGGTGCTCACAAAGTTCAGCGGCGTGGACAGGTCGAAATCGGCGGACGGGCTTTTCCACCGTTCGGGAAGCGCCCATTCGTCGGCGCCCGGATTCGAGTAGTGCCGGTCGTACAACCCGTGGAAGGTGGTGTGGGCGGGCGCCAGCGTGCCGTTGTAGGGGTACCCGGAAACTACGCCGTCGGCCAGCCGGAGCGAGAACGTCGCGTCCGGCGGCACCTGTGTGCCGTCCACTTCGAACCGGGCGCGCCCGAGACGGGCCGCGAGCTCTTCTTCTTCCGGCGCCACCGAGGCCATGAGCCCCTGGAAGGGGCCGAACCGTGCGAAGAACCCCTGCAACGCCGTGAACGCCGGCTCCGTTGCCGGGTTGAGAGCTCCGGCCAGCAACGCCTCCTCCGCTGCCGCCGAGTCGGCCAATGCCGATGTGAACAGCAACGCCGCCGCCGCTTCCGCGGGACTGCGTCCCTGGAGAATCATCCTCACGCCGGAGTCGTCCTCGCCAAAGGCCTCGACCACATCGTCGTAACGGGCGCGCAGCAGGGCCTCGTCGAGCTCGGCCGGCCGGTTCGGCACTTCGCGAAGCTGCTCGACATAGCCGTCGAGTTCTTCCGCTGTCGCCCCGCTCTGCTGCCCCACCAGGTACTGGAATGCCGCAAAGGCCCGCAGAATCGTCGATGCCTCGTAGTCGGGGCTGCCGAAGACGGCGAAGGCGTTGATCTCGGCCGCCATGGTCGCCTTCTGCGCCTGCAGGTCGGCCATTTCGGCGAAGAGCGGCAAGTACGCTTCTGCGAGCGCCGGATCGCCCTCGATGGACCGCCGGAAGCTGCGCTCGGCGGCGGCCCGGCGCGCCATGACATACGGGTCCTGGAGTCCCTCCAGCATCCCCCGGAAAGCCTTCTGCGAATTGAGCAGACCAAAGACGCTGTTGCGAATCACGTCGATCCCCGCTTCGTCCTCGCGTCCCTCGAGGTACCCCCGGATCGCCTCGATCCGCGAGTCGAGAAAAGCCAGGAGCGCGGGCGTTTCCACGTCGCGCCGATATTCCAGCTCGGCGACGGTCTGCAGACGCGATGTACTGCCCGGGTTGCCGATGATGAAGACGAGGTCGTCGGCAGCGGCCCCGGACGCACTCCAGCGGAAGTGGTCGTCGGTGTCGATCGGCTGACCATCGTCGCCGTAGAGTCGGAAGAACGCGAAGTCGAGCGAATAGCGCGGATACGTGAAGTTGTCCGGATCGCCGCCGAAGTAGCCGAGCTGCAGTTCGGGCGCCATCACGAGCCTGGCCTGGCTGTATCGCCTGAAGACGTACGCGGAGTAGAGGGCGCCGTTGTAGAGCGACACGACCTCGACGGCGATTCCGGCCTCCTCACCCCCGCGTTCACCGGCGATCCGATCGGCTACCGCCTCGCTCAGGCTGTCCCGGACCTCGCTCCGGGCCTCGGCATCCTCGACGGCGTCCACCGCCGCCCGGATCTCGGCGGAAACGTCCACGATTTCGATGAGCTGGTCGGCTTCGAAGTCGGTGACCGCGCGCTCCTCTTCCGGCGAGGCCGCAAAAAAGCCGTCATCCAGGAGGTTCTCGCCCTCTTTCGACACCTGCGTGACGAAGTCGCGGGCGCAGTGGTGGTTCGTCATGACGAGGCCGTTGGGGGAAACCAGCGAGGCCGAGCAGTTGGGAATCCTGAGCGCGCCGAGACGGGCGCGCTCGTACCAGTCTTCGTCCGGCGAAAAACCGTAGGTCGCCTCCAGGTAGGCGGTCGGCGGCGCGTCGAAGGTCCACATCTTGCCGTTGTCGAAAGCGCCCGCGCGGACCGTGTCGAAGCGGGAGGCAGTGGGGGAAGCGGCGGTCGGGGGCGGTGCGGCCTCTTCCGTGGACAATGGGTCGCCGGCAAGCGTGGGGGCCTCCGCGCCCGCCGGCGGCGCATCCATGTCGGTCGGGGGCCGGGGCACGGCGGGCCCGACCGGGGTGCCGCCGGCGCAGCCCGCCAGCGACAGAGCGAGAACCCCGATCAAGAGCAAGCCCGGACTTCTGCCTCGGGCCGATGGGGTGCGGTGAATCGAGCCGGTGAGCATTGAACCTGTCCTGTTGGCATGGGCGCGGTGCCAGGGCCGCTGTGCCCGGGCAACGTCAGGTTCTGGAAAGGTCAAGCCGCCGCGCACCCATGTGCAAGTGATCTTGCCCGCCTTTCCGGCGCCACGGACGTTAGGGAACATGTCCACCTACGACGAACTCGGTGCGCACGTCTCCACAGCCGGAGGCATCCACCGCGCGCCGGGGCGGGCCGGCGAGATCGGCGCCGGCGTCTTCCAGGTCTTCACCAAGCAGCCCAGCCGGTGGGCCGACCCGATACTGGACACGGACGTCGTGACCGGCTTTCGGGCTGCAGTCAAGCGCGGCGGAGCCTGGTTCACCGCCTCGCACGACTCGTACCTGATCAATCTCGCGAGCCCGGATCCGACGCTCTGGCGCCGCTCGGCCGACTGCTTCCGGAGCGAACTCGAGCGAGGCGCCCGCCTCGGTCTGGACGCCGTCGTCACGCATCCCGGCAATGCTACCGACGGCGACGCGGACAGCGGCATCGAACGCAACGCGGTGGCAATCGCCCAGGCCCTGGAAGCGGTTCCGGACGGGCCGCAGGTGCTGCTGGAGCTGACCGCCGGTGCCGGCACCTCGGTCGGCGGCACCTTCGAGGAGCTGCACGGCATCATTCGCAGACTTCCCGGACCGGCGGCGGGGCGTGTCGGCGTCTGCTTCGACACCTGCCATGCCTGGGTGGGGGGACTGGATCTCGCCGACGACTTCGACGGCGTGTGGATGCGCGCGGATGACACCTTCGGAGCCCACCGGATCGATCTCTTCCATCTCAACGACGCGAAGGCGGCCTTCGGGTCGCGCCTCGACCGTCACGAGAACATCGGCGAAGGCACGATCGGGCTGGAGCCCTTCCGCCGCCTGATGAACGCGAACCGCTTTCGCCGAGTGCCCAAAGTCCTGGAGACACCCAAGGGCAACGACGGTGTCACGGCGGATCGACGCAACCTCGCCGTCCTGAGGGGACTGCGCCGGCGTTGACGGTCGAGGTGACGCGATCCGCCATGGACGCTGCCGGCGCTGAGCATCCGCGGCTTTCCGCGCCGGATCACGCGCCTCAGCGGCGGCGGCGCCGTTCCCGCTGGGCGGCGGCCATTTCCACGAGGCGGCGCAGCTCGGCGATGGGTTCCGGATGATCGTCCACCTGCAACCGGAGCACGACATCGTTGTTGAGCCACACTCCCCCACCCTCCCTGACAACCAGCATCGCGGCCGACTGCATGCCGCGCGTGTCGCCGCCCGCCGCCTGACCGGCCTCCAGGGCGGCCTGCAGGCGGAGCGACAGGTGGCCCCCCGTCGACTCGAATGCCTCTACCATGTCGTCGACCACCTGCGGACCCGCCAGGATGTTGCCCTGGGCCGAGCAGTGCTCACCGATGCGGTGTCCCGCCCATTCACTGGCGCGGGAACCCGTGTGGGTCGCCACCTCGCCGCGCGCATTCATAATGGAGAACTGCCTGCCCTCGCGGGTCCACCGCTCCGGGTCCGGGTCCGGGTCGCGCGTGAGGATCTCACGGACCGCCTCCGCGGGCGAGTACCCCTCCTTCAGAAGCTGAAGCCCCTGGGGACCGTAGCTCACGTCGACAATCGCCTGCGTGGCGACAACCCCGACCCCCGCCTCTCCCCAGATGACGCCGTTGCCTACCGAGAAGACGCGCGACTGCACCGCCACGCCCACCTCGCCAGTCCCCGGGTCGAATCCGACGATGGAAAACGTCCCCACGTACGGATCGGCCGCGGCACCCCGCGCTCCCGCGGGCTCCTGGGCATCCGACTGCGCCGCGACGGGTGGAGCTTCCCGCACGCTGCACACCACCAGTAGTGCTGCAATCCTCGCGATCATTCTCATGACGACCCTCCTCATCGGTTTGGCTCTACAGCAGTCTGTGGATATGGCCGCCCGAATGCCGGGGGGATTGTGTCCACGGACTGCCAGGGAATCTGGCGTCACCACCAGCCCATCGGATAGGTTCCCGCGATGTCTACAATACCACTTCGGCCCCTTGGATTCGGCGAGATCCTCGACGGCGCGGTACAGCTCTACCGCCGCGATTTCGGCCTCTACTATCTGATCGCACTGGCAGGGGCGCTGCCGGGTTACATCCTCACCCTGCTCTTCGAGCCGGAGCTGTCCAGTCTGCTGGAGGACGGCGCCTCCGGTTTCGACGCGTTCTTCGCGGAGCTGCCCATTGTGCTCGCGGTAGGGATCGTATCGGGGGCGATCGCCTGGGTGGGCGTGCTGGCAGTCGCCGCGGCGATGGTCGAGCGGATCGGGGAAAGGCCGGCATCGGTGGGCCGGGCCTACCTGGACGCAATACGGTACCTGCCTCGCGCCGCGGGGGCGGCGCTGGTCGCCCTCTTCGGTTTCATCGTCGTCGGCGTCGTGGTCCTGATGGTCAGCGCCATCGTCACCGGACCCCTAATCGGAACCGGCAACGCCCTGCTGGCGATCGTGGCGTTCCTCGGATTTCTGCTGCCGATCATGGCGGTGGGGCTCGCCTGGCTTGCCGCGACCTTCGGGATCCTGCCGGCGGTGATTATCGAGGACCGGCCCGCCTTTGACGCACTGCGCCGCTCCCTGAGTCTCTGCAACGGAGGATGGCTGCGGGTCATCGGCATCATGTGCGTCGCCCAGATCATCAACCTCGCGCCCGGCTTCGCGGTCCAGGCCATGTTCGGCATCGACAACCTCTTCCTCTCACCGGAGGAACTCGGCACCATCGACTCAGGCAAACAATGGCTGCTCAACACGGCCAGTTTCGTCATTTCGCCGCTGACGACCCCCTTCATGGTGGGGAGCATCCTGATGCTCTTTCATGATCGCCGTGTTCGCAAGGAAGCGTTTGATCTGGAGACGGCGGCGGGGATCATGGATTCCGGCACCCCGTGAATCAGCTCCCTGACCCGCACGAAGTCTCGCGGACACTCCGGGAGATCCTGGCCAGCCCCGAGTTCGCGACTTTCGAGGAACCGGGAAGGTGGCAGGTCTTGACGTGGGTCTGGCAGAGACTCGGCCAACTATGGAGCTGGCTGCAACGCCTGACGGGCGACGGTATCGAGGGGTTCGCGGAGATCCTTGTGATCGTCGTCCCGCTTGCGGTACTCGTGGCCGCGGCCATCGTCGTGTCCAGACATGGCCGGGGGTTGCTTCCCGGACGCGAAGGCGACGAGCCGGGGCTGACTTCCGAAAAGCCACCGCGGAAGGCCGGTGACTGGCTGAGGCTGGCGAGTGAACGGGCGATCCAGGGCGAGTTACGCCCGGCCGCAACCGCGCTCTACCAGGGATTCCTGCTGACTCTTGAACAGCAGGGGACCCTTTCCTTCCACAACTCCAAGACCCCCGGCGACTACGCGCTTGAACTGGCCCGGGACCGGACCAGTGTCCGGGAATCGATGAATCCGGGCGCCAGGTTCCTGATCGCCTTCCAGAATCTCGCCTTCGGACGGGACCGGCCTACGGTCTCGGAGTATGCAGGCCTTGAGAGTCTGGCCAGGGAAGCGGGGTGCCCCGCCAGCCAGCCAGCGGGCGAGTCGAGGTCCGATGAGTGATCCCCCCGGCGGACCCGGGGCGCGGTGGCGGCGACCCACCCTGTGGGTGATTGTGGTCCTGGTCTTCGCGCTGGGGGTCGGATTCCTGGCCCGGCCTCAGGGCCAGCGCGCGACGAGCCTGCAGCGCAGTTCACTGCGGACGACCCCGGACGGTGTGGCCGCCTTCGCTCGCGGGATCGAGCACCTGGGTCGGCACACCCGTCCACGCAATACGCCGCTGGCGGACGCCGACCCGGTCCGCGGCACCATTGTTCTGCTGCGTCCGCGACTGTTCGCGACGCCACGCGAGGTCCACGCTCTATTGGACCACGTGAGGGGCGGCGGCACGCTGCTCTACTCTCCTTTTCTTGCCCCGTCGGCGCCGCACCCGCTGCAAACTCCTCTGGTCGACTCGCTCGGCGTGTACTTTCGCGAGCGGTCGCCGCTGGAGGAGTTCCGTGGTGATAGCCTGCCGCACGCCGCGTGGACAGACCATGCCCTGACAGAGGGGCTTGGACCGCCCGGCCGCGTCGATCACGGCTTCCGCGTACTGGGGGTGGACGATGATTCGGTCGCGGCCCGGGTCGAAGATGTCCAGCGCCTGCTGACGGCGAAGGACTCCGACGAGGAGACGTGGACCGCTGCTGCGGAGCTCGTGCTGGGCGAGGGGCGGGTGGTGATGCTGACAAGCGCGGCACCGCTCTCCAATGAGCGGGCGGGCGATGACCCCCTCGCGGTCCTCGCTGTCAGGGCGGCCCTCGCCCATACCGCGCCGGACGACACCGTCTTTTTCGCCGAATACCACCAGGGAATCCGTGGGTCGCTCACGCGCGCCCAGGTGGTCAGGAACTTCTTCCTTGACAGCCCCGGCGGCCGGGCGCTCCTGCACTTCATCGTGCTGGGCTTTCTGATCCTCGCCTGCGTGGGGCTTCGCTTCGGAGCGCCGATGCCGCGCGTGGCCCCGCCCGACCGCGAACGCAGGTCGCCACTGGAGCACGTCTCGGCGCTGGGTGACCTCTATCGCAAGGCGGGCGCCACCCAAACCGCCGCCTTGCGGCTGCTGTCCCGGCTCGCGCGGGCCACACGCCACCCACCGCCCCGTGACAGGGCCGAAGCCGACGCGATGTTGCAAAGACTTGCGGCCTCGGAGGGCCGCAACAGCCCGCTGAACAAGGTGCGGCAAGGCCTGAGAAACGAGCCCCCGGATCTGCCGGCCATCGTAGCCGGCATCGACGAACACCTCGCAAGGAGGTCCAGCCCATGACATCGCCGGACGCGGCGTTGCGCCTGCTTGGCGATCTCGAGCAGGTCGTACTCGGCCAGCAGGCCGTGCTCAGACAGCTCATGATCACGCTGCTCGCCCGCGGACACGCGCTCGTCGAGGGCGTCCCCGGAACCGCCAAGACCCTGGCGGTAAGAGCACTGGCCCAAGGGCTTGGTCTCGGCTTCGGAAGGGTGCAGTTCACTCCCGACCTAATGCCCACTGACCTGGTCGGCGTGAACATCCTGGACGATACGGGCTTCACCTACCGGCCCGGACCCGTTTTCGTGGATCTGCTGCTTGCCGACGAGATCAACCGGGCGCCGCCCAAAACGCAAGCGGCCCTGCTCGAGGCGATGGAGGAGCGGCAGGTGACCGTCGACGGAAAGACCCGTGCGCTGCCCGCCCCCTTCACGGTGTTCGCAACACAGAACCCGGTAGAGTACGAGGGCACGTACCCGCTCCCCGAGGCGCAGGTGGACCGGTTCCTGATGAAGATCGTCGTGGAGTATCCGCCGGCCGAAGCGGAACAGGCGATCCTCGACCGCCATGAGGCCGGGTTCAGGGCCGACGACGAAACGACCTATCCCATGGGCGAGCCCATGACCCGCGAGGAGCTGGTCAGGCGGCGCGCGGCGGTCGACGGCGTGCACATGGACGAACGCGTCCGGCGCTACGTCACCGACATCGTGCGGGCCACCAGGGACGACGCAGCCTTCGTGCTGGGGGCGAGCCCTCGTGCGGGAGTTGCGCTGTTCCAGGCCGCTCGCGCCGAAGCCTATCTGCAAGGCCGCGACTTCGTGACCCCTGACGACGTCAAGTCGCTCTCCTTCCCGGTCCTTCGGCACCGGGTGGTGCTCACTGCGGAAGCCGAGGTGGAAGGACGCTCCTCGGACGAGGAACTCAGGTCGCTGCTCGAGACGCTGGAGGCCCCCCGCTAGTGTGCTCCGCCTGCCGGATGAGACCCAGCGAGGCCCGTTCGGCGGGGGGGTGCCGTTGCCGTCGGTGATCCCCGACGCCCGCGCGCTGACGCTCCTCGGCCTGGCGTCGCTTCTCTTCCTCATCAGCACACCGCTCGCGCTTGGTGCCGACGCGCTGATCCTCCTTCTGGTGTTCATCGACGGCAGACGCACCCGCGCCCCATCGGCCATCCGCGAAGTCCCCCGCATATCCGCGATGGCGGAGGTGACGGACGTCCTCATTACGGTGAGCAACCCCGGTCCGCGCGATGTGACCGTCCGCGTCACGGACGATCTCGACCCATGCCTGCGCCGCCTGACCGGACCGGAGGGAACGGACGACTGGGAGCATGGCAAGCGGGTCGGGATAGGCGCCGGGGCGTCGGTCCGCTGCTCTTACGGGGTCATGCCCCGGTCGCGGGGGTTTCTGACCCTGGGGGCCATTCACCTGCGCACGCGTTCGCCGTGGGGACTGGCCTGGCGCCGTTCAAGCCTGGACGCCCGCCACACGCTGCAGGTGCAGCCGGGCGTGCGGGACCTGCTCCGCGACCGCAGCGGCTACGCGATCCGCCGCCGGCTACGCGCACCCGGGTCGCGCCGGAACCGCCAATGGGGTGATGGGCGGGAGTTCGAGAGCCTCCGGGACTACGCGCAGGGAGACGATCCCCGCACCATCGACTGGAAGGCGTCCGCGAAGCGGCGCAAGTTCGTGGTGCGGAACTACGAGGCCGAGCGCAGTCAGAACATCGTGCTCGCCATCGATGCCGGGCGGCACATGCGGGAAAGATTGTCGCCGCTGCGCGAGCGGATGGACTACGCCCTGGGCGCCTGCATGATGCTCGCCAGCCGCGCCCAGAACTTCGGGGACCGCATCGGCGTCCTCGTTTTCGACGACCGTATCCGCCATGTATCACCGCCGCGCCGCGCCGATCCCGCCGGCCTCGCCAAGGTTCTCGCCGGGATCGAGACCCGGCTGACCGAACCCAACTATCCGCTGGCGCTGGCCACGCTGGGACGGACGTTCCGCAAGCGTTCGCTCGTGATCCTCTTCTGCGACGTGATCGACGGCTCGGTATCGAAGGCCCTCGTCTCCTCACTCATCAGAATCGGACACGCCCACCTGCCCCTCGCGATCGCCATCCGCAATCCGGCCCTGGAAGCGGCAGCCATGCACGCCGTGGAGGAATCGGATGAAGCCTACTACCGCGCTGCCGCCGAGGAACTCGTTCAGGCGCGGGCGACGACGCTTCAGGTCATGCGCCAGTCCGGCATCCTGGTCGTGGACACGCCCCCGGGGGACACGCTGGTCCGCACCCTGGACAAATATGTCGAGATCAAGGAGCGCGGGCTGCTCTGATCGTCAGGACGCCTGGGCCGCTCCGACCGCCCTTGCCGAAGAGGTTGGGCGAGGCGGACCCGTGTCGGACCGACGCCCGGCCAGGCCGAAGTAGAGCACCAACAGGACTGCTGTCGCCCCGCCGAACGCGAATTTCGCCGCCGCCGGCAACGACGACGGCGAATAGAAGCCTTCCACGACGCCTGCAAGCACGAGCATCAGCCCGGCCCCGGCCAGCAGCGAGAGAAAGGCCCGGCCACGCTCCCGCAGCGCTTCGGCGCGGGTGAGCCGGCCCGGCATCAACAACGCCGACCCCAATCCGAACCCGGCACCCCCCGAGATGCAGATCGCCGTGAGTTCCAGGAACCCGTGCGGGAACACGAAGGCGAGGATCACCCCCAGGACCCCTTCGTTCCCATAGACGCCGAGCACCGCACCGATCGAGACCGCGTTGATGAGCAGTATGAACAGAGTCCCGGCACCGGCCAGGAAGCCGCCCGCGAAGGCCAGGAAAGTCACGCCGACGTTGTTGGTCATGACCGAGGAGGAGAACAGCGGCATGTCTGCCGGTTCCACGTCATCGGGAAGGTAACTTGCATCGATGTCGCCTTGCACGGTGTTTTCCGCACGCGTCAGCATTCCCGGAGCAACCAGTCTGCGGCCCAGGAGCGCGTCGTCGCGGACGGCGGCGTACGTAGCCAGCAGCGGTCCGTAGAACAGGACCATGGCGAGTAGGACAGGCCGGTGAAAGCGGCGCACAGCGCGCGGGAACTCCACCGCCATCCAGTGCCCCAGCGACACCGCCACCCGGCCCCGCGCGCGGTAGAGCAGGTTGTGTCCGGCGCCCGCCCAGCGCTGGACGGTCCCCAGCAGGCCCGGGGATGCACCGTAGGTTCGCGCCCTCGCCAGATCAGCGGTGACGCCCCGGTAGAGCTGCCCAAAGGCCCTGACCTCGTCCTCCGAGAGGCTGGGCAGGCCCTGTTTGCGTCCTTTCTCGACCAGTTCCACATAGGCGGCCCACTCCTCCCGCCGCTCCCGGGCCATCGCGGCAGCCTGCAGGCTGGCGCCCCCCCGCCGGGCGGCGTGCCGGGGCGCTTCATCCTCGTAGAGTGCGGAAAGCCTTTCGTCGAGGGTGAGTTCCGCCTGATCGGCACTGTCCCGGAACGCGAAGCCGAGCGGCTTGACGACCGAGGCGGCGAGGCGCCGGCGCACGTCGGCGTCCAGCCCCTCTCGCCGTGCCATGTACCCGGCAAGGAGTTCGAACTGCTCGACGGACAGCACGGGCCGTCCCACGCGCCCCGGCGGAAGCGCATCGGCACCAAGCAGTTCGCTGCCACCCGCATCCCGCACCACGATGGTTCCCGCCACCAGGTCTCCCAGCCGCTGGGCCCGCCGGTTGACGAGGATGCACACCGCGCCCGCCATCCCGGACACGGCCGGCTGCAGATCCACAATCCGGATCAGGTTGCGGAGCACGGATCCCTGAAAGGACAGCGGTTCGCCTCCGACATGGATGACCCGCAACCCCACCACGCGCTTCCCCGGAGTGCGTCCGCCGCCGAGCCCCTCGAAGAGGAGGAAGTACCCCCACTGCGCGAAGAAGAGGGCGAAGACAAGGATCGTTCCGCTGACGGCGCGCACCCATTCGCCCAGCACGCCGGCTTCACCGAGCACCACACGGAGCAGCGCGAGGGTGACCACGAGGATGGCCAGATCGATGGCCAGGGCCGCCGCGCGGGATCCCAGGTCGGCCAGCACGTAGTCCAGTCGAACGTGCTCCGGCGTATCGACCGCGATCCGGCGGTGGAGGGACGACCGGGAGGAAGGGTTGTTCATCGAAATGCCGGAGGAGGGACTTGAACCCCCGACACGCGGATTATGATTCCGCTGCTCTGACCAACTGAGCTACTCCGGCGACGGCAAGAAAGCTCAGCGAGCCGCGAGGGCTTGTCAAGCGGGGTTGTCGAGACCCCTATTTAGTCCCCGCCCCACGTCGCACGCCGGCCTCGAACGGGCTCCCACGGCGCGCGGACGCCCGTTCGCATCCGGCTGCAAAACAGCCGCAACCATCCGGAGGAGCGTACGATGGACTTCGGTTTCCTGCTCATACCACTCGCAACGCTGGGCCTCGTAGGTCTGCTGAGTTCGCTCCGCATCCTGTGGGAATACGAGCGGGGCGTCGTGTTCCGGCTCGGGAAGCTCACACGGGCCAAGGGTCCCGGAATCGTGTTTCTGGTGCCGTACGGCATCGAACGCATGCGCAAGATGGACCTGCGCATCATCGCGCTGGACATCGCGCCGCAGGATACGATCACCAAGGACAACGTGAGCTGCACGGTCAACGCCGTCGTGTACTTCCGGGTTGTGGATCCGTCCAAGGCCGTGGTCGAGGTCGAGGACTACTACTTCGCCACCAGCCAGATCGCACAGACCACACTGCGCAGCGTCGTGGGACAGTCCGAACTGGACGACCTGCTTGCCCAGCGGGAAAGGATCAACGAGATCGTTCGCCGCATCATCGACCTGGAAACGGATCCGTGGGGGATAGAGGTGACCGCGGTCGAGATCAAGGACATCGATCTCCCCAAGGAAATGAAGCGCGCGATGGCGAAGCAGGCCGAGGCCGAGCGCGAACGGCGCGGGAAGGTGATCGCGGCCGAAGGCGAGTTCCAGGCGTCCCGGAAGCTGTCAGCGGCCGCCAAGGTCATTTCCCAGTATCCGGTGGCGCTGCAGCTGCGTTTCCTGCAGACGGTCGTCGAGGTGGCCGCCGAGAACAACTCGACCACGCTGTTCCCGATTCCCGTGGACCTCTTCGCGCCCTTTATGGCGAAGGCCACGGGCGTCCCCGCCGCCAGCCTGCCGACTCAACTGACAAGCGACGACGCGAAGGCGCTGGCCGCCGCCGCGGTCAAGGGTCTGGGGGCCGACCCGGAAGCGGCACTGGCGGCGCTCGAGGCCGGGGACGCGGAGCGGTTCCTGGAGGGCGCCAGGCTGGCGCTCGGGATGGGGGCCGATTCGCCGGGGGAAGATTCCGTGGAAACCGCCGGAGCCCTGGTGCCTGCGGAGGCGGCAGAGGAGTAGCGCGCTAGCGCGAGCCTTCCGGCGGCGACTCCTCGCCCGGCCGGGTGTCCGTGAGTCGGTACAGCAATTCGCCGTCACGGATGAGCCCATACCGCTCGCGCGCGAGGCGTTCCAGCGCTTCGTCATTGTGGTGCAGGGAATCGATGCGCGCCTGCAACGAGTCGATCCGGCGTATGGCCACCACCACCTCCGCGCGTCGGACCGCCAATTCCTCTCTCGCCCTGCGGGCGTCGAGCGCCGAGTATTCCCCACCGAAAACGGCGAAGTATCCGGCCAGAGCCAGGAGTCCGAGGAGGACCAGCCGCCTCATGGCCGCACGCTCCCGCCCGCGTACACCGCCCGCCGGCCAAGCGCTTCCTCGATCCTGAGCAACTGGTTGTACTTTGCCACCCGGTCCGTGCGGCACGGCGCACCGGTCTTGATCTGTCCCGCGCCCGTGGCCACCGCGAGGTCGGCGATGAAGGTGTCCTCCGTCTCACCCGACCGGTGCGAGATCACGGTCCCGAAACCCGCTTCCTGAGCCACCCGCACGGCGTCCATCGCCTCGCTGAGCGTGCCGATCTGGTTGACCTTGACCAGGATCGAGTTGGCCGCCCCGGTACGCATGCCGCGCTCGAGGCGGGAGACGCTCGTCGCGAAGAGATCGTCGCCCACGATGCGGCAGCGTCCGCCCACGCGGCTCGTAAGCGTGGCCCAGCCCTCCCAGTCATCCTCGTCCAGGGGGTCTTCGAGGCTGGCCAGCGGGAAGCGCTCGATCATGTCCTCCCAGAACGCGATCATCCCCGTGGTGTCCATCGACACACCGGACGACTTGACGAAAGTGTAATGACCATCCGCGTAGAACTCGGAAGCCGCAGCGTCAACGGCAAGCAGGACATCTTCGCCGGGGCGGTATCCCGCCGATTCTATCGCATGAATGACCGATTCCGTTGCATCCACATCGGAGGCAAGGTCAGGTGCAAAGCCACCCTCGTCCCCGACGGCGGTGCTCCTGCCTTGCGACCCGAGAATCTCCTTCAGCGTGTGGAAGATCTCGACGCCCATGCGCAGCGCCTCTGAAAACGAGCCGGCGCCGACCGGCATGATCATGAACTCCTGGATGTCCACGTTGTTCGACGCGTGCGCGCCGCCATTGAGGATGTTCATCATGGGAACGGGGAGGAGGCATGCGTCCTCGCCTCCCAGGTACCGGTACAGCGGGAGTCCCGTCTCGGCCGCGGCGGCACGCGCAACCGCCAGGGAGACGGCCAGCACCGCGTTCGCGCCCAGACGACCCTTGTCGGGGGTTCCGTCCAGCTCGATCATGGTGCAGTCCACATCGCGTTGTTCGCGAGCCTCGAAACCGCGCACCGCGCCCAGGATGTCCGTACGGATGTTCCGCACGGCGTCGAGCACGCCTCTTCCCAGGTATCGCCCGGCATCGCGGTCGCGAAGCTCGACGGCCTCATGGCCACCGGTGGACGCCCCGCTGGGCACAGCCGCCCTCCCGCGGTAGCCGCTCTCGAGCAGGACCTCGGCTTCCACCGTTGGGTTGCCTCGCGAATCCAGGATCTCACGGCCCCTGATATCGACGATGGCGGACATGTGGGGGGCCGCTACGCGGTGCGTTCGAGGCGGGCGGTTGCCGAGGTGCTCGCCGGCCTCCCGTCCGCCGCTTCCGATCGAGTGCCGCCGCCCGCGTCCCTCAGTGCCAGGACCGCTTCACGAACCTGTGCCGACAGCCGGTCACGATCGCGCAACGTGAGGCCCGCTGTCGGGATCGGTTCCCCCACGCGAACCGTTACGTGTCCCGGCGAGATCCTCCAGTCCCCCTTCTCCATGACCCGGCGCGTTCCGGCAAGGGCGACCGGGACCACCGGAACCTGAGCCTTGATGGCCATCACGAAGGCCCCCTTCTTGAAGCGCCTCAGTTCGCCCGTGGGCGAGCGCGTACCCTCGGGAAACATGATGATGGTGCGTCCCTCGTCACGGATCTGCCCGTCCAGACTGCCCAGCGAATTCAGCGCCGACTGGTGATCGCGTCTGTCGATCGCGACGTGGCCCACCTTCTCCCAGGCATGACCCAGGAAGGGGATGCGGTTCAACTCCTTCTTCCCGACGAAGCTGAACCGGACCGGGAGGGCCGCCGCAAGCGAGAAGACGTCGAACCAGCTCTGGTGATTCGAGACGAGAATCTGGCCACCGCCCTCTCCGAGACGCTCCGGGTCTTCCACCGTCACCCGTACCCGGGCGCCCCACAGGATCACCCGGGCCCAATTTCCCGTCGCCCGCTCGGCAAACCCCTGGAACCACCGGATGCCCAGCGCGGACCGCAGCGCCACCGTGCCACCGAAGAAGATCGTGGACGCGGCCGCCACGCCGTACACCCATGGCTGGCGAATCATCGCAAACCATCCGGCAACGGCGTTGCGAAGTGATCGAAGCCGGCGTCTCCGGCATCCGTGCGCCGTCCCCGCTCGTCCTCCAGGACCACGCCGGTCCCTGCTTCGACCATACCAATCCGGGTCAGAGGCACCGACAACTCCTGTCCTAGCGCCAGAATGCGGGGTTCCGTGCCTGGGTTGGCCGTAAACATAAGTTCATAATCTTCGCCTCCCACGAGGGCGAGGTTCAAGTCCCCACCTGCGCCCGGGTCCACCGGCACCCGGTGCGAACGTATGCAGATTCTGGCACCGGACATAGCCGCAATGCGCCCGGCATCGAGGATGAGACCGTCGGAAAGGTCGATCATGGAACGGGCGATTCCGCGTCCAGCCAGCGCGCTGCCAAGCGGAATCCGGTTGGGAGGGGCGGCGAACCGGATCCTCGCCGCGGGATCGGGCGGCTTCCCCGCGAACCACGCGTCGACTGCCGCACGGGCTCCGCCCAGCGACCCGGAAACCCACAGTTGCTGAGCCGGCTCGGCTCCTCCTCTCGACACGTAGCCGGCAGTCTTGCCAACCACGACAACGTCCAGCACAACGCTCTGCCGCGACCGGCTGACGTCGCCGCCTATGATCGCGACCCCCACCCTGTCCCCAGCGCGCCGCACGCCCCTCTGCAGATCAAGCGCCACGGCGTGGTCCCCGCCACCAGGAACGGCCATCGACACCAGCAGCGCCAGCGGCACTGCGCCCATTGCCGCCAGATCGCTGAGCGCCGCCGCGCCGGCCCGGAAGCCGGCCTCTTCGGCGGAGACCCAGTCGAACCGGAAATGAACACCCTCCACGGCAATGTCGGTCGATATGGTGAAGCCGCCGCGGAGTACGGCCGCGTCGTCGCCCGGGCCGAGGAGCACCGCCCGGCTGCCCTTCCACCCGATGGCAGCCAGCCGTTCGACGAGCTCGCGCTCCGTCATCATGGGCTGCTACGCCGGCTGGCGCTGGTCGAAGGTCACGAACGGGAACGGCAGGTCGGTGTCCTGTGGGTCCGTGTGCGCCAGGGCAGCGGGAATCGCCTCGACCACGTCCGAGGGCATCAGCGACGCGCCGCCGCCGTCCCGTGAGGCCGCCGCCCCGGTCACGTGGAGCGCCAGACCGGCGGCGGCGAAGGGATCGACCCCCTGGGCGAGGTAGGCGCCGATCGCTCCGGTCAGCACGTCGCCCATGCCGGCGACCGCCAGCGCGGACGGGGTCTCGTGCGTGCTCACGAGGAGGCCACCGCCCGGCTCCGCCACGAGCGAAGGCGCGCCCTTCAGCAGCGTCACCACCCCGTGCGAGGCGGCGAAGCCCCTTGCCGTGCCGACGCGTTCCCCCTGCACTTCCGTTGTCGATACCGCAGCCAGACGGGCCATCTCACCGGGATGAGGCGTGACCACGATCCCGACCACGCCTGTCGTGCCAGGACCGCCAAGCGCCCCGGGACCGCCGCCCACCCCCCGCGCCAGCAGCGTGAGCGCATCCGCGTCGATGACCGCGGGGCGGTGTGCCCGAGCCGCCACGACCGCCTCCAACTGCGCCGCCGCCTCCCCGTCCGTGCCAATGCCGGGACCCAGCGCAACTGCGTCGGACTGCTCGATGGCCGCGAAGAGCGCACCTGGGTCGAGCGCGTCCACGAAAATGGCTTCGGGAACCTCCGTGATGATCTCGCGCGCCGGACGCGAGGCGCAGACGCGCACCAGTCCGGCCCCGCACCGAAATGCCGACCGCGCCGCCAGCACGGCGGCGCCCGGCATGGCCGATCCCGCCACGATCGCGATTGCGCCCACCGCGTTCTTGTGCGTTACGGCCGCGCGGCGCGGGAGGACGCCGCCTGCCCAGCCGGCGGTGATCAGCTGCGCCCACCTTTCGGCAGCCATCGGTGGGAAGCCGATCTCGACCGCCACGATCCGGCCGCAACGCTGACGCCCCGGGTGCAGGAGCGTGCCCAGCTTCGGCCATCCGAACACGATTGTGAGATCGGCCCGGATCGCGGCGCCGGGAATATCGCCGCTGGTCCCGTCGACGCCCGACGGCGCGTCCAGGGCAACCACGGCTCCGGGCGCCCGGTTGGCCGCGTCTATTGCAAGGGCGTGCCGAGGTCGGGGCGCCCCGCGGATCCCGGTGCCCAGCAGCCCATCGACGAGAATCGCGGCCCGTTCCAGCCGCCGGCCCAGTTGCTCTCCGGCACCGGGACTTTGCGGATCGAACACGGACGCGGACAGATCCCATCCATGCAATACCGGATCCGCCTTGGGACGATTCCCGACCAGCACGGCCGAGACGCGCCGGCCCCACGCCGCCAGGGCGCGCAGACACACGAGCGCGTCTCCGCCATTGTTCCCGGAGCCGACCAGTGCGACGACAGAACCCTCCGGGAACAACCGATCGATGATGAGTGCAGCCTGTCGGCCCGCGTTCTCCATGAGTGCGGCCTCGGGAACCCCGCGCTCGTCAATGGAGATCCGGTCGTAGCGAGCGGCTTCGGCCGCGGTCGGTGCACACACGACCGCCTTCCCGAACTGCCTGCGCAGGCTGTCCGGGTTCACGGCTACTTGTAGCTCTGTCCGATCGACCGGCCGAAGGTGATCTCGCCGTTGTCTATCCGGATATTGAAGCCGCAATCCGGGTTCGAACACACCCAGGCCTTGTAGCGGATCGGCGCTCCGTCACGTCCGTAGTCCGACATGGGCAGCAACACCCCGTCGCCACACTTCTTGCAGGCTGGAAACCCGCCATCATCCACCGTGTTCATCAGTCCCTCGGGGAAAAGTGGGAAGAGGCAAAAACACTTGCGCCTCTTCTCGGGTGATGTGCGGCACCGCCGTCCTGTCCGGGACCGGTCCGGCACCGCACGGTTGTCTGCTAATCTATGGCGCTACCGTCCACGGGTAGTTGTGGTCGAAGACTTCCTCGAAGTCGAAGAGATCCTCGAAGTCCTCCGGCCGGTCTTCCTCCTGCTTGGTAAGAACCCCCACTTCGACGAGGGCAAACACCATCTCGCCGAGATCATCGGTTGAATGGATCCCCCAATACTCCAGAACCGTTCGCGCGAGGGGACCAAAGCGCTCGATCGCGAGGCGTCGGGCCCCGTCCGCCAGTTCCTGGCCGGAGATGTGGCGCCGCTCGCCAAGCCCCGCGATCACCGTTCGGAGCGCATCGAGCAGGAAATCATATGCGAGCCGGTGGTAGCGCGGATGGCGCTCCTGGAGCCGGTCCAGAACCATGACAAAGTCGCAAGCGTTCATGACAACTGCAATTTTACACCCTCATGCGGGTCCCGCCAGATGCCTGTAGAGCGGAAAGGCAGCACACAGGTCGCCCGCGTCGTGCCGTATTCGACCGATAAGCGATTCGTCAGCGGGACGCTCGAGGATGTCCGCGATCCAGTCGCCAATCGTCTTCATCTCCGCCGGTCCCATGCCTCGGGTCGTCAGCGCCGGTGTGCCGATACGCAGGCCCGAGGTGACGAACGGCGACCGCTGTTCGCCCGGCACCGTGTTCTTGTTGACCGTGATGCCCGCGCTCTCCAACGCCTGTTCGGCGTCCTTCCCCGTGAGTTCCCGGTCCCGCAGATCAACCAGGATGAGGTGGTTGTCCGTGCCGCCGGAGACGAGTTGCACGCCCCGCGCCATGACCTGCTCCGCCAGTGTGCGCGCGTTTTCCACGACCCGCCGCCCGTAGTCCCGGAACCTCGGAGAAAGCGCCTCGCCGAGCGCGACCGCCTTCGACGCGATCACATGCATGAGGGGACCGCCCTGAATGAACGGGAAGACCATCCGGTCGATGACGGCCCTGTGTTCCTCGCGGCACAGCAGGAGTCCACCGCGCGGGCCGCGCAGGGTCTTGTGGGTCGTTGTGGAAACGACGTCCGCGTGCCGGATGGGACTCGGGTGGTGGCCCCCCGCCACGAGACCCGCGATGTGGGCGAGATCCGCGACGTGAAAAGCGCCGGCCTCCCGGGCGATCGCCCCGAACTTCTCGAAGTCGATGGTGCGCGGGTACGCCGACGCGCCGGTCACGATCAGTCTCGGACGCACCCTGAGCGCCGTGTCGCGAACCTGATCGTAGTCGATGCGCCCGTCCGACCGGCGTACGCCATAGGCGGATACCTCAAACAGTCGCCCGCTGAAATTGACCGGGGAGCCGTGTGTGAGGTGCCCGCCATGACTGAGGTTCATGCCCAGAATGCGGTCGCCCGGCTTCAGGAATGCGAAGTAGGCGGCCATGTTGGCCTGAGCGCCCGAGTGAGGCTGGACGTTCGCGTGGTCGGCCTGGAACAACTGCTTCGCGCGGGAGCGGGCCAGATCCTCGACCTGATCGGCGAACTCGCACCCGCCGTAGTACCGCCTGCCCGGCAGGCCCTCCGCGTACTTGTGGGTAAAGACGGTGCCGAGCGCTTCCCGGACGGCGGGCGAAACGAAGTTCTCGCTCGCAATCATTTCGAGTTGGGCTTTCTGCCGCGCCTCTTCCGCCAGCACCGCGCGGTGGACGGCGGGATCCGCCAGGTCCAGGCGTTCCATCCGCTCGCGCCCTTCGGCTCCCTTCGGCATCCGGCGAGCTATCTCCCGTCCGTCAGAGAGCGGCCGATCACGAAGCGGAGGATCTCGCTCGTGCCCTCGTAGATCTCGGTGCCCTTCGCGTCTCTCATGAGTCTTTCGACCGGAAACTCCCTCATGAAGCCGTAACCGCCGAAGATACGAACTGCTTCCTCCGTGACCCACCCCGCGGTTTCGCTGGCGAACAGCTTGGCCATCGCCGAACGGGCGGTAATGGGGAGCCCGCCGTCGGTCAGGCGGTCGCGTTCCTCCCATGCGGCCGCGCCCTCCATGAACAGGGCGCGGGATGCGGCGATCCTGGTCGCCATCACCGCCAGTTTGCTGCGAACGGCACCGAAGCTTGCGATGGGACGGCCGAACTGCCGTCGCTCCGCGGCGTACCGCACGGCGTGCTCAAGGGATGCCTGGGCGATTCCCACCGCTTGCGCGGCGATCCCCAACCGGCCCAGATCGAGCGCGCCGAGCGCGTAGTTGAGCCCGCTGCCCGGGTCGCCAACGAGTCGGCAATCCGTCACCCGGACGCCGTCCAGTTCAACCCAGACCGTCTCGGATGCACGCAGCCCCATGGTGGTTTCGCGCTCCCCGACCCTGTAGCCCTCCGCGGCGGTATCGAGTAGAAACGCACCGATGGGCGTCTTCGAGCCGGCCTCCCGGCCCGTACGGGCGAAGGCCACGACCAGGTCCGCGCGGGAACCGTTCGTCACCCATCTCTTGGTGCCCGTCAGGGTCCAGCCGCCATGGTCCTGCCTGGCACGGGTCGCCATCGCGGCAGGATCGCTCCCCGCGCCCGCCTCCGACAGCGCGAAGCCGGCAATCTTCTCGCCCGCGGCCAGCGCGGGGAGCCAGCGGGATTTCTGCTCCTCGGTGCCGTGCGTCAGGAGGATGTGGGGCACGGGGGCGTTCTGAATGGCTACCGTGAGCGCCAGCGCCGCATCGCCCCGCGCAATCTCCTCGAGGGCGACCAGGTAGGTGGGCACATCCAGTCCCAACCCGCCGTAATCGGGCGGCACGAGCATCCCCAGAAACCCCAGGTCGGCAAGCCTGTCGAGGACCTCCCTGTCGAAGGCGCCCTCGCGGTCCCACCCGGCTGCGTGCGGAATGATCTCGCCCTCGGCGAAGTCGCGCGCGAGTTGACGGATTTCCCGCTGCTCGGCAGTCAGCACTCAGGAGTCTCCTCGTAGCGATGGAAGCCCCGGCCGGTCTTTCGGCCGAGCCATCCCGCGGCGACGTATTGGCGCAGCAACGGACAAGGGCGGTAACGATCGTCGCCCAGTTCGCGGTGCAGAACCTCCAGGATGTTCAGACAGGTGTCCAGACCGATCAGGTCGGCGAGCGCCAGGGGGCCCATCGGATGGTTCATGCCCAGCTTCATCACTGCGTCGATCGCCTCGGCCTCGGCGACCCCTTCCATGAGCGCGAAGACCGCCTCGTTGATCATCGGGGCGAGGATGCGGTTGGAGACGAACCCCGGAAAGTCCCTGACCTCGACGGGCGTCTTCCCCAGCGCACGCGACAGATCCATCACCGATTTCGTGGTCGCGTCGGCGGTCCTGAGACCACGGATGACCTCGACCAGCTGCATGATCGGAACCGGGTTCATGAAGTGCATCCCGATGACCTTCCCGGGGCGATCCGTGCAGGCAGCGATGGCCGTGATCGAGATCGACGAGGTGTTCGACGCCAGGATCGTGCGCTCGGGCGCCAGCCTGTCCACTTGGGCGAAGATCTCGTATTTGAGCTGGGCGATTTCCGGAACCGCCTCGATCACCAGGTCGGCCCGCGCCACGTCTTCGAGTTGTCCGGGGACGACGCGAGCGAGGGCTTCGGCACGCTGGGGCGCCGTGATTCTTCCCTTTGCGACCTGTCGCGCGAGGTTGCCGCCGATCGTGGCTACCGCGCGATCGATGGCCCCCGCATCGGCGTCGACGAGTGTGACTTCGAGCCCTCCGAGCGCGCAGACATGGGCGATGCCGTTACCCATCGTGCCCGCGCCGATAACGGCCACCCGATGCATGCTCATATTGGTTGCGCGGAGCGGTCGGACCCCTCGGGCGCGGCCGCCGCGGCCGCCGCCGCACCGGTCGAGATGGCGAGGTAGCGGGACCAGTGCGAACGGGGGGTTTCCGTGCGCACCACAACCAGGATGGCGATCACCATCGCGGCGGTCCCGGCCAGGCCCGCCTCCACACCGAATTCCCCGCCCGTGACAAGGGGACTGCCGGCCCGGGTCACCTCGATCAGCGGCGCGTCCACGATCTCCAGCCCACTGACGGGCAGGTCGGCCAGAAACCCGGTTGCGAGGTTCCAGCCCATGTGCACGCCGCTCGCCAACCACAGGCTCCCGGTCTTGAGGCAGATCAGTCCCAGCAGGAACCCGGACAACAGGATGTTCGCCAGTGCGAGCACACCGACGTTGGGATTCGCTCCGTGGAGAGCGGCAAACACCAGCGAGGTCAGCACCAGCGCCGCGCCGCGGCCCCATCGGTCGACCAGCACGCGAAGTGGATAGCCGCGGACCAGGATCTCCTCTCCCGTAGCCGCAACGAGGAGGATCAGCGCGGCCCAGAGTCCGGTGCCACCGTACTCGATCCACGTGCCGGCGTCCGGACCATAGCGCAACCCGCCGACACCCACTGCGATCACGACCGCGGGAACCACAAACGCGATTCCCAGAACGAGTCCCCGTCCGAGCTCGCGCGCAAAGCCGGACCACGGCAACCCGATGACGTCGAGCCTCTGGCGTCCGTCGAGGCGCAACACGATCACCGTAGCCGCCAGGGCGACGACGAACATCGCGGTCCCCTCCACCGCGAGACTCGCGGTCCTGTCCCCGACAAACGCCGCGAAGACGACCAGCAGCCCGAAGAACAAGCCCGCGAAGCCGGCCAGCCGGGCCAGGACGGGTAGGACCTCACTCCCTGCCGGAAGGAGACGAGGCATCGGCTTCAGCGCAGCAGACCCCGGGTCATCGCCTGCCGCACGACGACGAACGCAATGGCGATCTTGATCAGGGCTCCGGGAAGGAACGGCTGGACGCCGGCCATGAAGACCGCCCGGAGGTCCATGTTCGTGACGACCGCGAGCCATGCGGCGCCCATCGCGAAGATGATCACCGTGCCCACCACAAGCGCGCTCACCGTCCGCACCGTCCCGCGCTCTCTGCCAGCGATCCATCCCGTCAGGGTCGCGGCCACCGGAAAGGCCATCAGGTAGCCTCCGGTTGCTCCAAAGATCCAGGGGAGTCCGGCCCCGCCGAACGCGAACACGGGGACTCCGGCGATTCCCAGGGCAAGATAGGTGAGCTGTGAAGCGGCCCCCGCCACGGGACCGAGGAGGGCTCCGGCAAGGAGCACGATCAGCGTCTGCAACGTCATCGGCACCGGTGTGACGCCCAGCGGCACCGACAGGCGCGCGCTGAGCGCCGTGAGCAACGCAAAGAAGAGAACGGCCAACGGCACTGCGATAGGACGAGGCCATGAGCGAACGGCGGCGAGCACCGCCGAACCGGGCGGATTGGCTTCCGCGATCACAGGGCTGCTTGTCGCTTCGGATTGCATCATGCGGTGTTCCTCTTCAGGCTAGTTCGCTCGTATCGACATTGCGACCGCATTGCCGCCACCCAGGCAAAGCGTGGCAATGCCGGTGTCAATATCGCGGTCGGCCATGTTCGCCAACAGCGTGACCAGGATGCGTGCGCCCGATGCGCCGATCGGATGACCCAGCGCCACGGCTCCGCCGCGAACGTTCAACCGTTCGGGATCGATCGCAAGCTCGCGCATGTCCGCAATGGCCTGCACCGCGAAGGCTTCGTTCATCTCGACGAGGCCGTAGTCTCCAATTTCGGCGCGGTCCAGCTTCATGAGTCTCCGCACCGCCGTGACCGGGGCGAAGAAGAGGTCCCGCGGTTCCGTTCCGCCCGCCGCATAGCCCGTGATGACCGCCCGGTAACGCAGTCCGTTGGCGTCCGCATACTCCCGGCTGGCCACCACCAGGGCCGAGGCGCCGTCGTTCAGCCCCGGTGCGTTGCCCGCCGTGACGACCAGCTCTTCCAGGCCGTCGGGAGCGTCGGAACCGAAGGCGGGGCGGAGGCGGCCAAGGGCCTCCAGGGAGGTGTCGCGGCGTGGACTTTCGTCGGTGTCCACCAGCGTCGTTCCCCGGCGCGTCTCCACCGGCACAGGAACGATCTCGGACCGGAACCCCCCATCGTCGATCGCGGTCACCGCCTTCCTGTGCGAAGCAACCGAAAAAGCGTCCGCTTCGCCCCGGCTGATCCCCGCCTTCGCGGCCGTGTACTCGGCGTGACCCCCCATGTGGCATTTTTCGAAGGCGCACCACAGGCCGTCGTACACGAGCCCGTCCTGTACGGTGCGGTCGCCGAACTTCACCCCGCCGCGCATTCCACGGAGGTAGTACGGCACGTTCGACATCGACTCGAAACCTCCGGCCACGACCAGACGCGCGTCGCCGGCCTTGATGGCCTGCGCGGCCAGCATCACGGCCTTGAGTCCAGATCCGCACACCTTGTTCACGGTCACTGCCGGGACGGTCGCGGGAATGCCGCCGTGCACGGCCGCCTGCCGCGCCGGCGCCTGCCCCGAGCCGGCGCCTACGACGTTGCCCAGGATCACCTCGTCGACCTCCGACTTGTCGATACCCGCACGCACGACAGCTTCACGCACGGCAACCGCGCCGAGTTCAGGCCCGGAGAGCGGACTCAGCCCTCCGAGAAACCGCCCTATGGGCGTGCGGACGCCATCAAGAATGACGGGTGTATGGGCAGCGTGGGCCAAATCGAACTGCCTCCCGGTCGTTCGGGGTGAGCGGTTCGGGCCGGTGAACGGCCCGCGAAGTCGTTGCACACATCGCCGCGGAAAATCCGCCATCGCAAGCTCGGAGGCGGCTTCCGGGCCTTGAATTATAGCAGGACCCGGCTCCCCGAAGCACCCGTTCGCGTCGGTTTTCGTCGCTGTCGGGGCGGGGGCGCGAACAGATCGCGCTGCGTGCGCGCCCCTCGCGGCGGACGGTAGCGCCTGAGTGATCGGAGGTCGCCCACGCCCAGCTGCTCCGCGCGGTCCAGGAGTCGCAGCAGAATGCGCGCTGTCGCAAGTGCATCGCCGTGCGCGCGGTGGCGTTGGTGTATGGGAATGTCGAAGAAGTCGGTCAGGGCGTCGAGGTTGCGGCGGCGCAGTTCCGGTACAAGGCGGCGAGCCAGGCTGATCGTGCAAAGGCGGTCGACCTCGGGAACATCGCCGAGCGCGTCGCCCAGCTGCGCGCGCAGCCACCCCCAGTCGAACCCGGCGTTGTGGGCCACGAAAACGCGCCCCGAAACGCGTCGGAAGACCTCCCCCGCGATCTCGTCGAACGCCGGCGCCGAGGCAAGCATGCTGTCGTCGATCCCGGTGAGAGCGACCGTGTTGCGCGGCATGGAGCGCCCCGGATTCACCAGAGTCTGGAACTCGTCGACGATCGCCCCGCCCCTCACCTCGACGATGGCCACCTCCGTGATGCGGTGACCGGCCTCGTAGCGGCCACCCGTCGTCTCCACGTCCACGACCGCGTAGCACAGTCTCGACAGGGGCGAACCCGGCCGGCGCGCGCCGCTGCGAAGGCTCCAGACGCCCTCGCCGTCGACCACGAACCGCTCGTCGCCACCCAGTAGCGCAAACACCGCGGCCGATGCGGCCCCGGGATGGCCGTTCAGGCCCAGAACTCTCTGCGCCAGTGCGGCGGTCGGCAGGGGGCCGCGCTGCAACTCCGCCCAGGCACTCTGCAGCAGTGTGCGGGACCTTGGCGCGCCGGTCATCCCGTCCTGCGGGCCAGCGCGTGCGACAGGCTCTCCAGTTCGACGAGCATGCTCACGTTGCGGAGCGCCACGTCGTCCGGGAGGCGCAACTGGGTCGGCGCGTAGTTGAGGATGGCCTTGATCCCCGCCGCGACGACACGGTCCACGAGACCCTGCGCGACGAGGGCCGGAACCGCCACGATCACCAGGTCGATCGCGTCGTCACGCAACGCGCATTCGAGTTCGTCTTCGCCCCGGATCCGGATGTCGCCAAGGCACGACCCAACCTTGCAGGGATCGTTGTCGATCACGGTCGTGATGTTGAAGCCCCGCGCACGAAACGGTTCGTATTCGAACAGGGCGGTCCCGATCCGTCCGGCACCGAGCAGGGCGACACGCCAGACCGAGTCGAGACCCAGAACCGTGCGAAGCACGCCGGTGAGCTCCGCGACGGAGTAGCCGAGCCCGCGTTTCCCGAAGGACCCGAGGTAGGAGAGGTCCTTGCGCACCTGCGCAGCGGTAGCCCCGCCGCGTTCCGCCAACGCCCCGCTTGCGACGCTTGTGACTCCCGAGCGCCCAAAGTCCTCCAGAAAGCGGAGGTAGAGGGACAGGCGTCGAACCGTCGCGTCCGGAATCCTCTTTGTGAAATCGTTCACAAGCTGAACCTGACAAGGATGCGCGGCCTGTCAAGCGGACAGGGCCATGCCCAACTCCACGAATTCTTCTGGCGACAGTTGTTCCGGGCGCACAGCCGGAGACAGTCCCCGCTCTCCCAACAGCTCATGAACGTACGGGCGCGGAAGGCGGAGGTCCGGGTGCCGGGACAGAATCGTCCCGAGCTGCTTGCGGCGCCAGGAGAAGGCCGCGCGAGTGAGCACGCGGACCCGATCCGCCTCGAGGGCGGTGAGACGCGGTGGCGAACGGGGCGTCAGGCGCACCACGGCGCTGTCGACCCCCGGCACCGGCCGGAAGGCGGTCCGCGGCACCTTGCAGACCCGGGACGGGTTCGCATGAATGCCCACGCCCACTGAGAGCGCCCCGTAGGTTCGGCTGCCCGGACCGGCCAGCATCCTGGCGGCAACCTCCGCCTGCACCGTCAATACGATATCCGCCGGATAGGGCAGGCGGAGCAGCCTGAACACGATCGGCGTGGTGATGTTGTACGGTATGTTGCCCACGACCACGGTGCGCCCCCACTCCGGGCTGAGCGCAGGAAGGTCCAGCGAAAGTATGTCGCCGTGCACCACGTCCACGCGGGGGTTGTCTTCGTAGCGCCGGGCCAACCCCGCTGCGAGTTCGTCGTCAAGCTCGACCGCCGTCAGCCGGACCCCTAGCTGCGCGAGGTGCTCCGTGAGGGCGCCCCTGCCCGGACCGATTTCCAGGACCGCCTCGTCCTCGCCCGCACCGACAGCACCAACAATCTTGCGTTGGAGATTGGGGTCGACGAGAAAGTTCTGGCTGAGCGAGCGCTTCGGACGTCGGGAGCCCATCGGCTAGCGGGTGCGAAGAATGACCGCGGTGCGGTCGTCGGCCGGCATGCTCGGGATCGCCTGGGCCGACATCTCGAAAAGGTGCCTGAGGATATCCGCCGCTGGTCGCGCCGCTTGGCTGGCGACCGTCGCGAGCACGAGTTCCTCGCCGCTCTGGCGCCGAAGCCGTGCAAGCGGGGATTGAGCACTTGATTCAAGCTCCATAGAGTGCTACCTTTCATGTGCGGGG
>JAPPGZ010000066.1 GCA_028874905.1 Gemmatimonadota bacterium | reverse complement strand
GCGCAAGGGCACGGTCGCGGTGGGCTCGGACGCCGACATCGTCCTCTGGGATCCGGACGAGACGCGCACCATCCGCGACGAGGACATGTTCTCCGGCACCGGCTTCTCCGTCTACTCCGGGTGGGAGGTCACCGGCTGGCCCGTGATTACGCTCCGCCGGGGCGAGGTGGTCTACGAGGACGGCGAGATTCTGGCCGGGGCCGGCACCGGTGAGCTGCTGCGCCGCGGGAGATGGCAGGCGCCGTAGAGCCCGGCTACCCTCCCCACACCTCGCGCAACACGCGAAGCGCGTTCCGCCCCAGGATCTTCTCGACCCGCGCCGCCGTGTGTCCGCGTGCGCGGAGCATGCCGGCGAGTTGCCGGAACTGGTCGGGGCCCTGCAGGTCGGGGATGAACGGCACGACCCCGGCGCGTTCACCCGCGGCGCCGATTCCCGCCGCGCGTCGCGCTTCGACGTCCCGGCGCGCCGCTTCGTACGCGGCTTCCATGTCGTCGTAGGCGGTGGTGCCTCCGTCGGTGCCGATTCCTACGTGATCCTCTCCGCACACCCGCACGGCGTGCTCGATGTGCCGCACCACGTCGTCCGCCACGGCCATGCCGTCCGCCGCTAGGAAGGGCATGAAGTAGATGCCGACGATGCCGCCGCCCTCGGCGACCAGGCGCAGCTCCCGGTCGGTCTTGTTGCGCGGCAGGTCGGTGACCGCCCGGCAGCCGGTATGTGTGATCGCAATGGGTGCGGTGGAAGCTTCGATGGCATCCAGACAGGTCCGTTCGCCGCTGTGGCTCAGGTCGACGAGCGTGTTGTTGGCGTTGAGTTCGGCCACCACTTCCCTGCCGAACCCGGTGAGCCCGCCGTTCTCCGGCACCATGGAGCCGTGCCCGAGCTGGTTGGCGACGTTGTAGGTGAGCTGGATGATCCTGACGCCCAGTCCGGCGAAGACGCCCACGCGCCCCGCGTCGCTGCCCATCATCGCGGCGTTCTGGAATCCCTGGATGATGCCGACCTTGCCCTCGCGCGGCGCCCGCTCGATGTCGCCGGCCGTCCATACCTTGAGAAGAGCCTCCGGATGCGTCCGGACGATCCTGTTCCAGCGGGATATGTCGGCGATCGAACTCTCGAAGGGCTCCCGGGGGCCCGCGACGTAGCCGATCGTGACGTTGACTGCCGCGGTGCCCGAGGCCAGCACGTCGGCGAGCGCGCGGTCGTCGAGCGAGGTGCGCGATTCAGCCTCCAGGGCCCCGGAGGGTCCTCCGGAGCGCGGGGCGTTCGGGTTGCGAATGCCACCGAGCATGTTGACCACGAACAGGTCGGACTGCGGCTGAGTGGCATCCGCCGCCGACCGCATACAGGCGCTCGCGCCCGCGAGCGCGATGCCGGCGGTCGAAGCCAGGAACGCGCGGCGGCTTGGATGCTTGTCTCGTGGGTTGCTCATTTGCTTGATATTACAGCAGCCCTGCCTGCCCCTGGGCATCCTCCCCCTCCAACTCCGCCAGAACTTTCCTCCCGGCCGCAGTAGTCCGGTACCTCTGGTTCCTGCTCCTGGGCTTGTCGGGCACGGTCATCTCGATCCATCCGGCGTCCAGCAGGGGCCGGAGAACCTGGTTCCTGAACTTGGTGCGGTTGGTCCTTCCCTGTTGTCGTCCACGCCAAGCAGGATCACGCCGCCCGCTGCGTTGGCGAACGCACAGATCTCGCGCCCCAGGTCGGATCGCAGCGATCGCTTGAACTCCAACGTGGATCCCTCGCCGAGCGCGACCAGGTCGGACAGGGCCTTCACTTCACCTCTCACACATCCCCCCAGCTCCCGCGGATACGCGCGCGTTCCTTTTCCGCCAGGGATGCGCTCCCAAGCTGCTCGGTGACACCCAACGCTACCGCAGGCAATCATCCCGGGTCAATGGAAGAATGGGTCGCCAACCGGTGGATCGAGGACGCCCCCGGAGGCCGGCGCCGCTGGCTCGCCTGCGCTCCGCGCCGTATCATCGTGGTTCCTGCCAAACCCCGATCCACAGGAGGTTCGACCCATGCGCAAGGGAATACTCGCATCGACCATCGCCGTCCTTCTGATCGCCGCCGGCGCCTGCGCCGAACCCGCCGAAGAGGCTCCGCAGGAAGCGGAGGAGAGCGCCGAGGAGACGGGAATGGTGCGGGTGATCATCTCCACCGACTTCGGCGACATCGAGGTGGACATCGACACCGGGAACGCGCCGGGCACCTCCGCCAACTTCCTGCGCTACGTGGACGCGGGCCACTACGACGGCGGCCAGTTCCATCGCA
>JAPPGZ010000006.1 GCA_028874905.1 Gemmatimonadota bacterium | reverse complement strand
CGTTCGTCCTGAGCCAGGATCAAACTCTCCATGATAGATAGCTTGAGATAGCTCAAATGAACATTGGATCCGGTTGGATCCCGTGTTCGGAATCTGCGTTTGTTGACCCCTTCGTCCGCCGGGCACGTCGCCCGGGCGATACGAAAACCAGTGGGACACAGGTGCCCACCGGTGAAGGGCCCGCCCGCTTCTCATGACCTCGATTGTCAAAAACCGTCGGGGACCGGGACCCCGTGAAGGGTGCCCCAACCTCCTGAAACCAAATCAGAAGCGACCGGCTCGCAACCGGGCTCGTTTCCCGAACCCGGGCCGGAACCCGCCGCCGAGGATCGTTGGTAGACCACTATCGTAGGGGAATCCCCACGTGGTGTCAACGGGTCGTTCCGCACTATCGGCGGCCCGGCTGCTACTCCCAGGGTGGGCGACCGGATTCGAACCGGCGACCTCCGGAACCACAATCCGGCGCTCTAACCGACTGAGCTACGCCCACCAGCGGCCTCTCGGCGGAGGCTCCCGCGCGGCCGGTTGCGGTCGGCACGGGGGTCACTGCGAACTGCAAAGGTACTGCAAACCGCGGGGAGCGTAAACCGGAAGTGGCGCGCCGGCCTTTGCCCAGCGCTACCCCATTCCGTATCCTTCCCGGGTCCGAACGACCCCGTCCACGATGCCGGAGCATTCCGCATGATTCACCGTTTTGCGTACTCACCCGTGCTGACAACCACCGCGATCCTGCTGCTCGCGGGTTGTGCGGCCGACGATGCGCCGAGTCCCGAACCCGATCCGGAGAGCACGACGTCGGCCCTGGTCGCCCGCGGACAGTCGCTGGAGATCCCCGGGGAGTGGGTGCTCCCTCCGGGGGATCCGCTCCACCACGCGACCGCCGGCTTCGCCAAGATTCTTTGCTCCAACGTCTTCCTGTCCGGCCTGGATCCGGACTTCGCCGCGGCCAACACCGGCTTCTTCAGTTCTCCCCGGGAGATGCGGGGCGCGGTGACGGACACGGTTGTGGATTACGAGAACCGGCGAATTCACCTGACCCTTCCGGACGGCGCGGTGAGGTCCGCGAAGGTTCATGGCAGCCAGGGCTGCCTCGCGTTGCCGATGGGCGAGTCGGAGCCCTACTACGAGCCCGTGGAGGTGACACCGAACCTGCCCGACGCGGCGACGAACCCCTGGCCGATGGGAGATCTGCTGCCCGACGAGCCCTTCCCCGCCGATGTCGACATGGAGAAGGTGGCAGCCGCGGTCGATGCGGCGTTCGATCCGCCCGAGGGACTGACCGCTGCCTTCGTGGTCACGCACCGCGGCCGTCTGCTCGCCGAACGGTACCGGGAAGGAATCGACCACACCACGCCGCTCGAGAGCTGGTCGATGGGCAAGAGCCTCACGGGAACCCTCATGGGGGTCCTGATCCAGAAGGGTGTCTACGAGCTGTGGCAACCGGCGCCCGTCCCCGAGTGGCAGGCGGAAGGAGACCCGCGGCAGGCGATCCGCATCGGCGACATCATGCGGATGTCATCGGGGCTGCGGTTCCGTGCGCCCCAGGACCCGGACTTCGACCCCGAAGTCGGCTACGCGGACCACATCTACGTGTACACGGGGACGGTCAATTCCTTTGCGTGGGCCGCGAGCAAGGACCAGCAGTGGGAGCCTAACACGGTCGGGCGGTACCGCAACTCGGACCCGGTCATCACGAACTACCTCGTGCGGCTGGGCGTCGAGCAACTGGACGAGAACTATCATCAGTTCCCGCAGCGCCACCTGTTCGACAAGCTGGGCATCCGCAACCTCATCCCCGAGACGGATCCCTACGGGAACTTTCTGCTGCAGGGCTACGAATTCGGCAGCGGCCGTGACTGGGCGCGCCTGGGCAACCTATACCTGACCGACGGCGTGGCGCCGAACGGGGAGCGCCTGCTGCCGGAGGGGTACGTGGAGTATGCGTCGACGCTGGCTCCGGCGTGGGAGGCCGACGGCCGTCACCGGTACGGCGGCTCTTTCTTCTGGGTGAACCAGGACGGGCAGTTCCCGGTGCCTTCCAGCGCCTTCTACATGGCGGGCGCCGGGGGCCAGACCACGCTGGTCATCCCGTCGCACGACATGGTGGTCGCTCGCCTGGGCCACTACAGCGGCTCAGGGCCGGGAGGCCAGGCGCTACGCAACGCCCTGGAGCTCCTGATGGAGGCGGTTCCGGAGCGTTGACCGCAATCTGCGTGCCGACACCGGACGCGAACCGCAGCCTGCCGACCGGTGCAAAACGCGGTGCTGAACACGCCCGCCAGGACTCGAACCTGGGACCCTCGGCTTAGAAGGCCGATGCTC
>JAPPGZ010000040.1 GCA_028874905.1 Gemmatimonadota bacterium | reverse complement strand
GGTCCCACATGCCGTGCTGGATGAAGATGTGCGTGGGCATGTGGCGGGCGTGCGAAACCGCGGGCGCGATGTCGGCGAATGCGAAAGCCGCCTCCAGCGCCAGCGGGGCGTTGATCGGATGGTCGAAGGAGTGGATGGTGTAGTGGGCCGCGCCCGGGTGGACCGGGTTGTCGTTCAGCAGCTTGAGCGCAATCGTGCCCGCGCGGATGTTGTAGCGCTCGGTCACGTTGCCGTTCAGACGGTTGACGCCCAGCAGCGACAGCGCGTAGAACGCCGCGATTTCGGGATCGTCCGGATAGGCCTCGTGCAGGTCGCCCATCGCCTCCATGTACTCGAAGCGGCGCTTGGTGTGGTCGCCGTCGCCCCACAGGATTTCGACGGCCCGCATGAGCCCCTTCTCGCGCTCGGTGGGCGCCTTGGCGATCCGCTCCTCGGCCGTCGGCGCGAGGCGCTCCAGCGCCTTCCTGGGCTCGGTCGGGTCCATGTTGGTGACCAGTGGGTGGTTGTAGGCGAGCGATTCGCCCCAGTAGGCCAGCGCGAAGTCGGGATCGATCGCCTGGGCCGCGTGGAACTGCTCGCGCGCCTGCTTCCAGCCGAAGCTGTGCAGGATCGCGACGCCGCGCAGGAAGTGGGCCTGCGCCTCGCCGGTGGCGGAGGTCGGGAACGTGATGACTCCGACGTCCTCGAACTGCGCCTGGGCTCCAGGCGGGGCAGCCAGGGAAGCCAGGACAAGGGCAGCGGCGGCGGCCGCAAAGCGAACGGTCGTGCTCGATCTCTTCATGTCGATCATCCTCAAGCTTCGGCCACTGCCGCGGCCATGTTGTTCAATGCCCTCTCTACAATAGCACGCGGAGAGGCCAGGTTCATGCGCATGTATCCGCCACCCCCCGTTCCGTAGTTGGAACCGGGATTCAGGAACACGCCGGCGCGCTTGGCGAACCAGCGCTGCACGATCTTCTCGGCGGTGACCTCGTCCGCGCCCTCGGCAGTCTCGCGGGCGGCGGTCTCGGCAGCCCCGATCCGGTCGGCGAACTCGGCGACGTTGAACCACGCCAGGTAGGTGCCCTGCCCCTTGTGGTGGGTGATCCCGGGCAGGTTGTCGCGGACGAACGATGTGGCGAAGTCGTGGTTGGCGTCGAGGTAGGCCAGCAGGTCGTCGAGCCAGGGCTCGCCCTCTTTCAGCGCGGCGCGGCTGGCCACCATGCCCAGGGTGCTGAGGTCGGCGCGGGTGTTGAGCTTCACGCGCTCGAGCAGGTCGGGATTGGTGGTGTGATACCAGGCAACCTTCATCGCGGCCAGGCTGAAGGACTTGCTCGCCGACTTGAAGGTCAGGCTGTTGTCGACGAGTTCCTTGTCCGGCAGGCTGGCGAAGGGCGTGTAGGTGTTGCCGCTGGTGACGAAGTCGCAGTGGATCTCGTCGGCCAGCACGATCACGCGGTGCCTCAGGCAGATCTCGCCCATCCGGGTGAGGTCCTCGGGCGACCAGCAGTTGCCGGTCGGGTTCTGCGGGTTGCACAGAATGAAGGTGTTGCACCGGCGCGCGCGGCGCTCGAAGTCGTCCCAGTCGATCGAATAGCGGCCGTCCCGGTCGACGAGCATCGGGCTGTCGTCGGGCACCGTGCGGCTGAAGCGCACATCGGTGTAGAAGCCGGAGTAGGTCGGGGTCTGCAGGAGGACGCGGGTGCCCGGGGGAGAGAAGGTGTGGAGGGCCGCGATCAGGCCGGGGTGGACGCCGGTGGTGAAGACGATGGTGGAGGGGTCGATTTCGACGCCGTAGCGGCGGTGGTTCCATTCGGCCACCGCCTCTGCATAAGAACCGGGGCGATGCATGTAGCCCCAGTTCTCGTGGGTACATCGCTCGGCCAGCGCCCGCGTGATGCACGGTGCCGCGCGGAAGTCCATATCCGCGACGCCCATCCCCGCGACGATCTCGTCGCCGAACTGATCGATCGCGCGGTCCCAGCGCACACTGTCAGTGCCCACGCGGTCGTAGACCTCGTCGAAGTCGTAGTCGTCGAGGGCGGGAGAGAAGGGTCGAGTGGGCGGGCGCGGTCGGTCGGTCGTGCGGGCCGCCGCGCTGGTTGCCCCGGCCGCGCCGAGGAGGGCCGTGGTTCCCGCGGAGCGGAGGAAGATCCTGCGGCTCAGGCCTGGATGTCGCGGCATGGGGTTGGCCTCCTGGGTTGCGGTGCCTTTGCGCGTCTTGATGCGCGGTTCGTGCGCCCGGTTCGTCTCTCGCAGCGCCGTTTTCGCGCGACCTATTGCTTTTTTTCCTTACGGTTAGAGTGCGGCTTGGAGGGCGCTGTGCGCAAGCGCGCCCATTCCACCGCGTCAACGACATCCGACTCGCTGATTCCGAGCTTCTCCAGCTTCAATCGAACCTCGTCCGCGCGCCTGGTCCGGCTGGACTTCTCCACGCGCCTACCTCCTTCCTGGCCTGTTTTCGGCCCCCTCCTCCTCGGCCACAATCTCTTCCGCCTCCACCGACAGCGCGTCGTGGTGCATGAGCGTGTTGAAAAGCAGCGCGTACGAACCGTGGGTATGCGAGCGCCAGAAGGGATTGAAGGAGAACATGACCACGTGGCCGTCGCCGAGCGGGATATCGACGACCGCCGGCGCGTTGGCCATGAGCCTGCCGTTTCTGAGGCCCCCGCTGATCAGCAGGTCGCGGGGGTTGGCCGCGAACCGCATGACCACGCGGATGTGGTCGGTCTGCGGGCCGAAGGAGAATCTTGCCGCGGGCGAGGCGTCCCCGTCCTCCTGGGCTTCGCGGAAGGCCTCGACGCCTGCCTCGCCCAGGTCGCGGGCCCTGCCCTGCACCACATCCTGCTCGTCGGAGCCGCCCCGGCCGGTACGCCGGGCCGTCGTGTCGCCGGGTCCGCGATTCTGCTGGTTGGCGCCGCCGCCACCGCCGAAGAAGGCGCCGAAGCCGCCGCCACCGCCGACCATGAATACGGGCGCCGAATTGAACGCTACCCCGAGGTCGTCGTAGCCGTACGCGATCGGGCTCTCGTCGTCGGTGACACGGGTCGCGAAGACCCCACCCCGGGCCCAGAGGCCGGGTGTCTGGCGGATGCTCACGCCGTCGGCCAGGCCGAAGTGGACGGGCAGCTGCGAGGCCCTCGCCATGGTGACGAAGACGCCGCCCGCCTCGACGAATTGCTGCAGGTGAAGCACGCCCTCGAGACCGAGTCCGCCCCGCATGTCGTCGGTCGAGGCCTGAAGCCCGATGTTGGGCGTGATCTCGGTGGCCTGCCAGGGGATCGGGTCGTCCCCCTGCAGGCCGCGCACGTGAGTCATGGCGTCGCCGCGCTGCTGCCCCATCACGATGACGTCGTACGCGTCGCGCAGTTGCGGGTCGTCGCGCACGTCGTGCACCGAGATGTAGTCGTACGGAATGCCGTATTCGTCGAGGCCGATGCGCAGCCACCCCTCGTCCTGCGTGTTCATCCAGGTGTGCAGGACGGCGACGCGGGGCGTGCGGGTCGGGTGGGTGGCCACGTCGAGGTTAGAGCGGGTCCGGTGGGCCGTGAAGCCGTACTCGGCGCCGGCCTGGTCAAGCACGGCGGCGAGGTCGACCGTGGGGTTGTCGTCCTCGCGGATCACAAAGGTGCCCGCGTTGAACTCGCGGTCGTCGTCGGTGAAGGCGGACTCGGCCGCGTGGATCACGAGGTCGTCGTGCGCGAAGCGGAAGGCCGCCAGCGTGTTGTCGGCGTTGTAGTCGATCAGGTACGTGCCGCCCCGGCGGCCCTCGACCCCACCCGCCACCGCGACCGACTCCACGAGGGTCATCTCGGCGTCGAGAACCGCGGTGTCTTCCACCCGCACGGTCTTCGCGTTGAAGAGCGGGCCGACCGTCCAGCCCACATCGTCGTAGGGGCGCGGGTCGTCCGGGTTGTAGTACTGCTTGTCGAGCAGCATGTCGGCGCCGCGCGAGAAGGGCTGGTCCATGCGCACGACGTAGCTGCCCTCGGGGAAGACGGTCTCGCCGACTTCGATGTCCCCGTCCGTGCGGTGCACCTCGAAGGCGTGGTCCGCCATGAGCTTGAGGAGACGAGCCTGCTGGCCGGGACGCGGGTCATCGGCCGGGAGCACATAGGCCGCCGGTCCCTCGTTGCGGGCCTTCGCGACAGAGCGCTGGGACTTCGTGTAGAAGTTGCGCAGGAACTCTTCGCGGTTGGTGGCGACTTCGTGCATGGCGATCAGCACGGCGCTTTGCTGCAGATTCACGTTGTTGCGGATCCCCCAGACCACTTCCCTCAGCGGCGTGCTCGGGCGATGCCACTGGCGCTGCACGTTGGAACGGATGATCCGGGTCGACGCATCTCCCGCACCCTGGGTTTCGTAGAAGCGCCCGATCGAGTTGCGCATGTGCGCGACCCACATCATGTAGTTGGCGCCCCAGCCGTCGTAGAAGTCGAAGGTGTAGACGCCGGGGACCCCGAACGCCGTCATGTCCTTCACTTCCTTGTAGGCGAGGCGGTTCCACTCGTTGATGACGATGGGATCGAGCCACGCGTTGTACGGGCCGCGCCCGGTAGAGGTGTAGAGGTGCGACGCCGACTCGTGGTGGTCGTGGAAGACGGTCGGGCGGTACTCGATGTAGGTGCTGGTGATCGCGCGGGAGAGCGCAAGCGACTGACCAATGTTGTCGCGGTTGTTGTCGTGGGCGACGTACTTGCCCCAGTAGAGCGGGCGGGTGGGCAGGTTCGCGTCGGGATCCTTGCGCTTCCCCATGTGCAGGTCGACGACCTTGGCCCGCCCGTCCGGCTCGACGACCGGGGTGATCGCGTAGATCAGGTTGTCGCGGATCTCGCGGATGAAGTCGCTCTCGCCCACCGCCAGCCGGTAGGCCAGTTCCATGAACATCTCGGGCGAGCCCGTCTCGGGAGAGTGGATCGCGCCCGCCGACCAGTAGATCGGCTTCGCGGCGGCGATGATCTCCTCGGCCTGCTCGGGCGTTGTGATGCGCGGATCGGCCAGGGCGCGGAGCGCGGCCTTGTTGTCCTCGAGCCCGGCGATCGACTCCTCCGAACCGATCACGACGAGGATCATCTCGCGGCCCTCTTCGGACTCGCCGATCGTGAAGACCGCTACGCGGGGGGACGCGGCGGCGAGCGCGCGCATGTAGGAGTGCACCTCTTCCGGGTAGCTCAGGATGTCCGGCGCACCCGAAATGTGACCGAGGTGGTCGAGCGGCGTGGGCACCGTCTCGCTGTGCGGGAGGTGGTCCACCAGCGGGGTCGAGAAGAAGGGCTCGGTCGTGAATTCGCGGATTTGCGCAGTGTACTCCTCGTCCATGGCCTGCTGGGCGGCGAGGGGCGGGGGCGCGATGGCGGCGGCCGCGAAGAGTGCGACAAGGAGGGTTCGCTGCTTGGGCATCGTGTCGTCCTCATGTAACAGGCGCGGAATCCGCCGTGACGGCGGCATCCACACCTCAGGGAAGCGTTGGTAGCATCCACCATTGTTCCCTGCGAGGCGTGAGTCGGCAAGCGCAACGGCGTTTTGCCGCGGGAGAGCGCCGTCACCACCCTGGGACTTCGCCTGCAATCGGGGGGTGCCGGCGCAATTGTGATAGCAATATGATATTATTTTGCTATCATTAGCTACGCTGGAAGCGGTGCCCTGTCGATCACAGGCGGCCGATCACGGCTGGCAGAGGTATTGGAGAGAGAGGAGGACGGCCCACGACACGGGTCACCGAATCTCCTTAGGCAACCTGCTGACCACCACCGTCTGGACGTCCAGGTCGTTTCTCCGAACAAAGGCAACCAGACCGTCTGGACCGAAAGCGGACGGCAAGCTTGTCGCGTCGGACGCGAAGGACCCCAGATAGCGGCCATCCGCCGTGAGCAGGTCGATCGGTCCGTTGCGGCCGGGCTCGGGACCACTGCGGCGTACCCAGATCGTCCCTTCGGGACTTGTTTGGATACTTCGAACGAGGGGAATCTCGTGATAGAACTCCGCCGACTCGAGTTGGGCTCGCAGGAACTCGGCCATGGCCTGCTGCCTCGCGTTGCCCCGATTGCTCATGGCCTCAAGATCCTCCAGCTCGCGCTCAACGTGCCTGGTTCTCATGGTCTCCGTCACGGGTACAGCCGGAAATGGCCGCCTCAGAACGCGGGACACGCCCCCAGCCGGCCCGGTAACCTTGACGGCATACGCGGATGAATCGACGAAGGCGACGCTCCCATCGGGAAGCACCCCTACGCTGAGCTGCGGGGCGAACTCGAGGTCTTCCCGGGGGGCCCACACAGCGGCCACCGTGTCGACCGAGACCTCGTCGCCGGTCATGCCATAGCGCATGACGTGGCGGAGCGATGGTCCGTCCGAATCCGGAGCCGACCCCAGGTATCCTACTTCACCGGTCGAAACCACGGCCGCCGACGCTGATTCGGCTTGCAAAGCCGGGATGATCACCCACGCGCTGGCTGCCAACCGGAACTGCCTCTGGAACTCGCCCTCCGGGCTGAACATGACGAAGTGCCCGCGACTCGGGTCGAAGGCCGTGACGCGCCCATCGTGCAGAACCGCAAAGCTGATCGCGGACGAGGTGTCCCCTCCGAACTCGCCGGGACCCTCGCCCAACCGCCCGAATTGGCGCAGCAAGTTCCCGTCGAGGCCGACAACAGAAAAACGCGCGGCCTGGGTATCGAGCACATACAGGTTACCCGAGCCATCGAATGCGACTCCGCCGACCCGCCCGAAGACATCCCAGCCGTCCCCCTGCATTGACCCGACGCGGTACAACTCCTCGAAGTCGGCCTCGATGAATAGGTCATCGGTCGTGATCTCGACCGTTTCCTGACCCTGTAGCGGGGGTGCCGTCCGGGCGAACGCCGCCAACGTGCAACCCGCAATGATCGCTGTGGATCGGAGCGTCATGGTCACTCCGGATCGAGCCTGGGTGTCACGACGAGAATCAGCACGGGCTCCCCGGCGGTTCGGCGCGCCGATCCCAACACCACCGTCTGGCCGTCGCGTATCGTGACCGAGGCTTCGAGCAGCGGGGCCCGCTCGGTGCTTCCCATGCGCGGGTTCAACTGCCGCGTGATCACGTCGGTGAGCGTAACCCTGGCCCGGACGGCTCCCGTGGCACGCGGTGAGCTGACGTCCGCTCTGATCGTGAACGGCGTCTCCGAGTCGCCCGCGATGATTCGCTGAGATCCCTCGCCGGTCACGTGCGTCTCTTGACGGTTCAGTATCAGGCCCACGTTGAAAACCGAAGTCGCCAGGAGCCGGTATCCTTCGAAATTGAAGAGCTTCCGGAGCTCGCTCACGACATCGCTGATCTCGGGATCCTGATCGGTGAAGCCATCCGCCTGGACCAGGTGAAACGTGAGCAGCACGTTCTGGACATCCCTACCCGACCTTGCAACCTCCTGTGAGTGCACGTCTCCCGAAAGCAGTCCCAGCGCCAATGGAACGATGAGTGCACATCGGATATTCCTCTTCACCATCTCATACATCAGTCGCTCTCCTTCGGGTTAAGCAGCCATACCACGGCGATGTCGGGGTCGCTCGTGGGAAAGACCACGAAGGGCCGGTCGGCCTCCACGTCCATCTCCGCCATCATGCTTGGCGCGCGTTGCGCTCCTGCCGAAGCGATGGGCTCGCCGCTGTCCTCGATTCGTTCGTCTCCCACCAGGATCAACGCCGCAACGACCGCGGCCGCAGCGAGCGTTCCGCCCGCCCGCCACCTCCACGCAGCCCTGCGACGCGCGGGTGCCCCCCGCCCTCCCTCCACCACCGGCGATCCCTCGCCCATCTGCCCCGCCATCGCCGCGAGCACCGCATCCATGTTCCGTGCGTCCTGGACGATTCGCTCGGCGTCCTGACGCTCCGCGGCATCCAGGTCCTCGGCCGCGTCCACATCTTCCTCCAGAATCCCATCCGGCCAGTCGTCACGATGATTCATCATCTCTCCACCCCTCCGTATCCGTGGTCCTGAGCCAGCATCGCGCTGCGCATCCTGCGCCGCGCGCGCAGCAGGTGCACCCGCACCGTGTTCGGGTTCATCTCCAGCATCTCGGCCGCCTCCCTCGGCTTCAGCCCCTGCAGGTCCACAAGATCGAAGACCTCCCGCTGCCTCAGAGGCAGTTCCCCGAGCAGCGTCCGGATCAGCCGCAGCGTTCTCTTCATCTCAATGTCGTCGAGCGGATCCTCGAGCCGCGGCCTCGCGGCCTGGGCCAGCCGCCCCAGTTTTTCGGTCAGCCGCCGGTCGCGCCCCCGTCTCCGCAGATGGTCCAGGCTCGCGTTCCGGGTGATGCGGTAAACCCAGCTCGAAATCTTCGATCGGCCATCGAAGTCCTCCATCGATCCCGCCATCTTCATCAACACGACCTGCGCGACGTCCTCGGCATCGTCAGGATCGCCGGTAATCACCAGAGCCCAACGGCAGATCAGGGGGCGGAGCGCACCCGCCAGCCTACCGAGCGCCTTCCGTTCTCCCTTCCTGGCCCGTTGGGCCAACTCCAAGGTCTCCTGGTCGGAGAGCATGGCGCTCTCGGTCCTTTGTCCGCTCGTGAGGGTTCGGGAAGTACGACGACGGCGGAGGACGGATCGTTTACCTGAAGGCGAAGGGCCATCCCTGCGCCCGGCCCCGACCGCCCTGGACGGGGCGCACTACCCGGGGTTCCGGTCCAACGGCCAGAGTTGCACGCGTTCCACGTCGTTTTCGTCCGCCGCCATGCCAAGAACGTAGTCCTCTCCGATCTCGAACACGTCAAGCCCGAGGGGCGTCTCGACGAACCCCCGTGCCCGGCCCCCGGGATCGAAGACCGTCCAAACGTTGTCTTCCTCGCCAGGCAGTGGGTACTCCTGCACCCAGAGGTAGCCCAGCGGGTCGGACTCAAGCGCCTCGAACGCCGGGTAGAACTCCACGGGCGCCATGCCTTCAAGCTGCTGGAAAAGCCGGGTCCGTCGTTCTTCGGGGAGGTCGGCGTAGGTTTCGGCGAGCCACTCGTCCAGTTCCGCTTGCGTCGGCGAGCGCAGCTCGTGGTCACGCCGGATGATCCTCGTTAGCGACCCGTCGCTCGAATACGCCCTCAGTTCGTAGCGGTCGTTGGGCGCGACCACCGCAAGGTCTCCCCATATGGTCGAGATCGTACTCCGGCCGAAGGGATGAGGCCTCGCCATCGCCGCGGCCGGCGACGAAAACCACTCTTCTCCCGGGTGAGCGCCGAGCGAAACCCGCAGTTCACCCCCAGGCAGCAGGAGGCCGAAGTCCTCATCCTTGCGAACGAGCTCCTCGGCAGCTCCAAACACACCTCCGCTGAGCACGGTGCTGGGCTTTACCAGCAGGGTCCCGTCGGGCATGACGCCCAGGAACGACTGATAGCCATCGGCGAGGGTCACGGTTCGACCGTGGCTGCCGTCGGCATCGAAGACCTGGACCTGCCGCCGGAACATGTTGTCGCCCGCGATCGAGTCACCGGGCCACCGGCTCACCGTCTCGGGAGTGTACGGGTTGAATTCGCCCGGGCCCTCGCCCAGCCCGCCCCATGTAACCAGATGAGCCCCGTCGGCCGAGAAGACGCGCAACTCGGAGCTGCCCGCGTTGGCCAGCGCGATCCTGCCGTCCGGGAGCCTGGTGGCATCCAGCACGAGGAAGAGCATGTCCCCCTCGTCCCCTTCCAGCGTACCGATGGACACGGCCGGGGCTGCGCCAACCCGCCAATCCAGCCGCGACCCGGTCACAGGCCGCGCATTCTCGACGATGGTGACGCCGGCGCTGTCGTGGACTTCCGTCCGAAGTGCCGACCCGGAATCGCCCCCCGTGTCGCAGGCGGCGGCCAGCACGACCAGCAATCCCGCCAGGGTGATTCGCGACTTTCTCATCGCATCTCTCGTTCGTGGCGCCGCGAGGCGTTGGGCGGCCAGGTTCGACACGCGTTAGACACACTGTCACCGCGATCCTGTTGCATAGCTCCCGTGGCCGTCGGGCGAGAAGGGCCGTGAAGTTCACTGACGTTGCACCCGCGGCAACCTTTCGAGGGCTCGCCGAGTATGATTAGTGTGTGTTCGAGAGGTGTCGCGTCATGAAGAAGGCATTCCTGTTCCTGCTGGCGCTCGCGCTCCCTCTCGGGGGGTGCAGCGGCCCGGAGCCCGGAGAAGAAGCCGTGGTGCTGGTTCACGGGCTGGGGCGCTCGCGGGCGTCGATGATGGTCCTGGCCCAGCGGCTCGAGTGGGCAGGGTACGGGGTCGTGACCGTTGGTTACAAGTCACTCAGTACTCCGTTCCCGGAGACGGTGGCAACCGTCCGGGCCGCGGTCGAGCGGTGCTGTGCCGAGTCGCCGCGGATTCACTTCGTCGGGCACTCGCTCGGCGGGCTGGTCATCCGCGGGTATCTCGCCGAGACTCCGCCGGAACAACTGGGCAGGGTGGTCCTGGTGGCGCCTCCGAACCAGGGCAGCCTCTTCGTCGATTGGCTGGGCGAGATCCCGGCCGCCACGGAAGTGCTGGGGCCCGTCGGGAGCGCACTCGGGACCGACAGCACGCATATTCCCGCGTCGCTGCCCCCGCCGGACTACGAGATGGGCATCATCGCCGGAAACCGCAGCATCCAGCCGATCGGCCACCTCGCGATACCCGGACCCGACGACGGGATTGTGAGCGTCGAGCAGACGCGGGTCGACGGCGTGCCTGTGATCGTGCTGCCCCGGTCGCACGCGTTCATCACGAGCAGCCGGTACACGGCGCAGGCCGTAGTCGAGTTCCTGCGGACGGGCGAATTCGGGGTCAGTTGATAGAGACAGCGCTCCAGGCCCCTACCCTCCCAGCTCACTCCACTCCGCCAGCAGCTTCGCCTCGGTCGCCCGATCGAGCCCCGTGCGTAGCTGGAATTTGCCGCCCACTTCCCGGCTGCGGTGCCATTCCAGCGTGTCCTGCGCGATCACCGCCAAGGGTCGGAAAGTGAGCCCAGCCGCGATCCCGCGGCTGCTGTCGATGCGGCCATAGTTGAGGTAGGTGCCGCTCGGCGGCTGCCAAAAGGGAAGCTGCCGCTGGGGCATCTGGTCGCGCTCGGCCAGGAAGTCCCAGTCGACCCACGTGAACGAGACAGGCGTTGCCGTGATTGCCCGGATCCCGTAAACGAGTTCGGCAGAGGAGAGGGGCGCACCGGGACCCACGCTGTTGAAGATGCCGGCGGTCTGCTGCTCCAGCAGGTGGATGTAGAACTCCGACAGGTCGCGAACGTCGATGAACTGCACGGGGTCGGTCGGATCGCCCTGCACGAGGACCTCGCCGCCCGCGTCGATCCGGTCGGGCCAGTAGGTGAAGCGGTCGCTGCGGTCGCCGGGGCCGACGATGACCGGTGGCCGCACAATGAGCGTGCGTGTGCCGAACCCCGCCTCCACGGCGCGCTCCGCGAGAACCTTCGCGGGCCCGTACGCGGTCCACTCGCTCTCGGGGAGGTCCCGGGGGCCGATCGGCGCGTCCTCGTCCATGACCTCGGCGGTGAAGTCGGTGTAGACCGCGCGCGTCGAGGTGAAGAGGTACTGGTCGGTGGCGCCCTTGAGCAGGTCGATGGAGAGGCCGACCTGGTGGGGCGTGTAGCCGGAGTTGTCGATGACGGCGTCCCAGCGCCGGCCCTCGAGCGCGGCGAGGTCGCTGTTGCGGTCGCCCACGAGCTTCTCCACCTCGGGGAAGAGGTGCGTGTTGGTGCGACCCCGGTTGAAGAGGGTGATCTGGTGGCCGCGTGCGAGCGCATGGCGCACGACGTGGGGGCCGATGAAGCCTGTGCCGCCCAGGATCAGGATGGTCATGCCCTGTTGGCGGGGCCAGCGGCGATCACGGGTGCGGCCTCCCAAAACGGGCCGGGCCGGCGCCACCCGCGCAGATCCGAGGCCAAGTGCCGCAGCCCCCGCCGCGACGCCCGCCTGCCCAATGAACTCGCGCCGTGTCGTCATTCCTGGTTGCTCCTGGTTGATTTGTTCGTGATTACCCGCTCGGTCGCTCTTCATCCACATTACTTCCCACCATCGCTGTTTCGCACCTTCTGTTGGCGGGACAGGCCGGTCGTTATTGATTGACGCGGAATCGCGCCGCGCCGCAGACCCCGTCCTGGAGATCAACGTGAACCGCACCGAACGCCATCGCCCATGCCCTGGCCTCGCCGTCGGCGCCTCCGGCGCTGTGCTGGCCGCCCTCCTCCTCGCATCCGCCGTACCCGCGGCCCTGCCCCTGCGTGCCCAGGAGCCCACTGCCGACGCGATGGCCCAAGCCACCGCTGCGCTGAAGTTCCGCACGATCGGCCCTACGATCATGGGCGGGCGGGTCGCGGACCTGGCGGTCGTCGAGGACGATCCCCGGATCTTCTACGTGGCGGTCGCGACGGGGGGCGTGTGGAAGACCGAAAACGCCGGGATCACGTTCACGCACGTTTTCAAGAACGAAGCGACTGCTTCCGTAGGCGACGTGACCGTGGCGCCCTCGAACCCGAACGTGGTCTGGGTCGGGACCGGCGAACCGAACAACCGGCAGAGTTCGCCGTGGGGCAACGGTGTCTACCGTTCCACCGATGCCGGGCGCACGTGGACGCATGTGGGACTGGAGAATACACACCACATTGCGCGCATCCAGGTGCATCCGCGCAATCCCGACGCGGCCTACGTGGCAGCGGTCGGCCATCTCTGGGGCCCGAATCCGGAGCGGGGCGTATACCGCACCACCGACGGCGGCGAGACATGGGAACGCGTTCTGCATGTGGATGACGACACTGGCGCGACCGAACTGATCATGGACCCGGGCGACCCCCGCACTCTCTTCGCGGCGACATACCAGCGTCGGCGGCGGGCCTGGGGATTCAACGGCGGTGGTCCCGGGAGCGGCATCTACCGTACGACCGACGGCGGCGACACGTGGACCGAACTGACCGAGGGCCTGCCGAAGGGCGACATGGGCCGCATCGGGCTCGACATCTACCGCGGGGACGGCAACGTCGTCTTCGCGCTGGTCGAAGCGGACGCCCGGGCGCCCGGCCAGGGGTTCGGCGGCGGCGGCGGCAGCGACGCGAAGAACGGCGTCTACCGCTCGACCGACCGGGGCGAAACGTGGGAGCACCTGAGCACGACCAACAATCGCCCCATGTACTACAGCCAGATCCGGGTCGACCCCAACGACCCCGAGCGCATCTACCTGGGCGGCTCCAGCCTGTACCGCTCATCCGACGGCGGACGGAACTTCACCCCCGACGCGGCCGCCGGCGTTCACCTCGATCACCACGCGCTCTGGATCGACCCGGCCGACTCCGACCACCTGATCCTCGCTGGCGACGGAGGCGTTTCGATCAGCTGGGACCGTTCCGACAACTGGTACCAGCTCCGGAATCTGCCCATCGGTCAGTTCTACGAGATCGGGGCGGACATGCGCGATCCGTATCACGTCTGCGGCGGTCTGCAGGACAACGGATCGTGGTGCGCGCCCTCCGACACGTGGTCCAATCAGGGGATCCGCACGCGCGACTGGTACAACGTGGGATCGGGTGACGGCTTCTTCACGGTCATGCACCCCACGAATCCCGACCTGATGTTCGCGGAGTCGCAGGGGGGCAACCTGATGCGCGTCGATCTCGCCACGGGAGAGCGCGCACGCATCCGTCCGCTGCCCCACCCGACCACGGAGGAAGAGGAGCGCAGCCTGCGCTGGAACTGGGACACGCCGATGCTGCTCTCGGCGCACGACGACCAAGTCGTGTATGCGGGCGCGAATATCCTCTTCCGCTCCACGGACCTGGGGCAGAGCTGGGAGGAGATCAGCGGCGACCTGACCTGGGGCATCGACCGCGACACGCTCACGCTGATGGGCGTTGCGGGCTCCGAGCCGCAGATGTCGCGCAACGACGGCCAGTCCAGCTACGGCAACCTGACCGCGCTCGCGGAATCGCCGCTGGACTTTGCGGTGCTCTACACGGGGAGCGACGACGGGCGGCTGCATGTGACCCGCGACGCCGGCGCGACCTGGGCGGACGTCACCGGCAATGTGCCGGGACTGCCGCCGTACACCTACGTGACCCGGCTTGTGGCATCGCGTGGCGCGCAGGGCGAGGTCTTTGCGGCCTTCGACGGGCACCGCAGTGACGACTTCGCCCCGTATGTCTACGCGAGCTCGGACTTCGGCGAGACATGGGAGCGTATCACCGACGGCCTTCCTGCCACGTCCATGAACGCGCTCGCTCAGCACCCCCGCGCCCACAATCTCCTCTTCGCGGGCAGCGAGGTCGGCGTGCACTTCTCGATCGACCGGGGCGCGACCTGGCACGACCTCAGGAACAGCCTCCCTACCGTTCCCGTCGACGACATCGTCGTGCATCCGCGCGACAACGACCTCGTGGTCGGCACCCACGGGCTCGGCATCTGGATCATGGACGACATCACACCGCTCGAGCACCTGAGCGGCGAGGTCATGGCTTCGGCCGCCCATCTCTACCCGATGCGGCGCGCCACCTCGTACAACCTGTACACGCCGCAGGGCTGGACGCCCGGCATCTACGCGGCTCCCAATCCGCCGGCCGGGGCGCGGATCCGGTATCACCTGGGTGCCGACGGGGACAGCGTGACGATCGAGATCCGCGACGGCGACGGTGGCAACGTCCGCGAACTCAAGGGCGGCGGCGACGCCGGGCTTAATGAGGTGATCTGGGACCTGCGACTGGCGGCCGACGGTGGCGACGGCGAGGCGATGGACCCGGGGCCGCGTGTCATGCCGGGCACCTACACCGTCGGACTGGCTGCGGGCGACGCGACCCTGGAGACGCCCGTCGAGGTGCGGCTTGACCCGCGCGTCAGTATTTCGCGCGCAGACTTGATGGCCCGCCACGCGGCCATGATGGATTCTTACCGGCTGTCCGGTGCCGTGAGCGATGCGCGGGAGCGGATGGCGGAGATGCGCGAACAACTGGGTCAGATCGACGAGCGGGTGGCGGCCGCCGCGGAAGCACCTGAGGACCTGACCGACGAGATCAAGGCCTTCCGCGAGGATATGGAAACGCTGCAGGACGAGATCGGGGGCGGTGGTGGCTTCGGCGGGTTCGGCGGAGGCGGTGGACCGGCCGCGGGTGCGTTCGTCTGGTCCACGATCGAGCGCGCGACCAGTTCGCCCACAGCCGATCAGCTATGGCAGATCGACCGCTCGTGGGAGGGGTTGCCCGGTGTCATCGAAAAGCTGAACGAGCTGGTTACCGAGCGGCTGCCCGCGCTGAATGCGCGAGTCTATGCAGAAGGGGTCCGACCGAAGGCGGGCGGGGCGGTGGTGATGCCGAGCAGGGGAGGGTGAGGCCGCCGAGCAGGTCATTGCGTGGCATATGGCTCCCAGGTGCTCGAAGAGGCGCACCAGCCAGACAAGTCGTGCGCGGTTGACGATCTGACCGCGAGCATGCAGGTGACGCCGGGCTTGCGGCAATGGAACTGAATCGGGCCGCCTCGGCGAACGTCGTGTGCTCCCGCGAACGTTGGCGCCCATAGGAGCATGCTGGTGTCCCGGGATTTGCCGCGGAAACGTGAGGCGAAAGGGCGGCGGGCGGGCGCGGTCCCGTTGGCGGCGGGCGCGGTCCTGTTGGCGGGCGGGCGCGGTCCCGTTGGCGGCGGGCGCCCATACGAGCATGCCGGTGTCCCGGGATTTGCCGCGGAAACGTCGAGGCGAGGCCGCCAGCCCGCCGGTTCGTCTGTCCGCCGCCCTGCAGCCCCCCTGTCCCAAGACGCCGGAACGCAGGCCGATTCTGCCATGGACGGGTTCTGAAATGGCCGGTTCGGCGACCTCCGGGACCGCCTGCCGGACAGCCGCCAGGAGCCGCAGGCGGGCCGCTGGCGGACGATCGGCCAGCGGCGACCCTTTGCGCTCGTCCCGACCCGACTTTTCGCGTCCCGGGCCATCACAGAGGGCCGGAAATCGGCAGTTAACTTTATCGGGCGGGAAGCACGATTCACATAAGCCGTTGCCGGACTTGCACCTGGAGGATCACATGAACACCGTCCAACTCGGAGAGCGGATCGCCGAACTCGCCGCCCGGATCAACATCGCCACCCACGAGATGCTCACCCTCGTCGCCGAGTTCGACCGCCGCGAGGGGTGGGCCGACGCCTTCGACTCCTGCGCCGAGTGGCTCGCGTGGCGGACCGGGCGCACCGTCGCCACCTGCCGCGAGAACGTGCGCGTCGCGCATGCGCTCGAGGACCTGCCCGCTACCTCGGCCGGGATGAAGGCCGGGCGGCTCTCGTACGCCAAGGCGCGGGCCATCACCCGGGTGGCCACGCCGGCGACCGAGGCCGGACTGCTCGCCTACGCCGACAAGGGGTCGGCCGCGGCGGTGGAGCGGATGGTGCGGGAGGTGCGGCACCTGTCGCGCGACGGCGAGATCGGGGCGGAGGAGGCCCGGCACCGGGCCCGGGCGTTGTCGGTCTTCATCGACGCCGACGGGACGTACGTGGTGCGGGGGCGGCTCGAGCCCGAGGCCGGGGCCGTGCTGATGCGGGCCGTCGAGGCCGCGAGCGACGCGCTGGGAGATCGAGGCCGCGGCACGGGAGGCGGTCGAGGAGGCAGCGGATCGATGAGCTGGCGGCGGCAACGGCGCGGCCGCGCCGGCGGCGGATCGATGAGCCGGCGGCGGACGCGGGGCATGACAGGCCCTCGCGTTTCCGCGGCAAATCCCGGGACGCGCGCATGTCGGAATGGGACGGGCCGGGGCCGGCAGGGCATCAGGCTGAACATCCGTGTGTCCCCACCGGAGCCGCAAGAGCACCGTACGGTTACGTCAACTACGCCCTTGCTCCGGCATTCACCCAACCCCCAATCTCAAGGCAGAATGGCCCACGCTAATCGCAACCCTAACGTAACGTCAGGGTGTGTCTGCTTCGATCCCGGGAGGATCCCATGATCCGGTTGTCCGCGACTCCGCCCTGTAACCCCTTCACCCCGCTGGCCACAGTCGGGCTGGCCATAGTCGGGCTGGCCACAGTCGGGCTGGCCACCGCGCTCCTCAGCACCCTCACCCCACCGGCCCCACTCTCTGCGCAGGACGCCCAGGACGGCGCAGGCGACGAATGGGACGTGACGCTCGCACGCGGCGAGACACGCGAGATCGACTTCACCACCGAAGAGGGCACGTGGATGTCCATGGACATCTCGCCGGACGGACGCTGGATCATCTTCGACCTGCTCGCTCATGTCTACCGGGTTCCGGTCGACGGGGGCGGCGAGGCCGAACTGCTCACGGGCGGCACCGGGGTGGCCACGAACTACCACCCCCGCTATTCGCCCGACGGCTCCACCGTCGCGTTCGTCAGTGACCGAAAGGGACAGAACAACCTGTGGCTGATGGACCCCGATGGCTCCAACCCGCGCCAGGTCTTCAGCGACATGGCGACGCGCGCTGTCTCGCCGGCGTGGTCCGCCGACGGCAAATACATCTTCGTCAAGCTGCAGGATGTGGCGGCGGGACGGGGGCAGACCGGGCGTAGCGGAATCTGGATGTACCATGTCGACGGCGGCGACGGTATCCAGGTCGTAGGCGATCAGCCGCAGGCCGCGTGGCCGTCGCCGTCGGAGGATGGCCGCTACCTGTATTTCCACGTCTACACGGGTCCGCCGGGGCTACAGGGCCGGGATGCGCTCGCCGGACACTGGCAGGTGCGGCGCAAGGACCTCCGCACGGGCGAGGTCGTCAACATCACTGCCGGTACCGCCTCGCAACAGGTCCGTGCCTCGAGCGGCAGCGCCTACGCGGCCGAGATCTCCCCCGACGGCCGTCACCTCGCCTTCGCCCGCAGGATCGCCGGCGGCACGATCTCCTACCGCGGCCACACGTTCGGCCCACGCGCCGCGCTCTGGATCCGCGACCTGGAAACCGGCCACGAGCGCGTCGCGATGGACCCGATCACCGTCGACAACGCCGAAGGGATCAAGACGATGCGCATCCTCCCCGGCTACAGCTGGAGCGCCGACGGATCGAGCATCGTGATCACGCAGGGCGGCAAGATCCGCATGCTCGATGTCGCCAGCGGCGAGGTCGCCACCGTCCCCTTCTCCGTCCGCGTACAGCGCACCATCTCCGAGCTGACGCGAGCCGACTTCCGCATCGACGACGGCCCCTTCGAGGCTAAGATGCTGCGCTGGTACGGCGCCTCGCCGGACGCGTCGCGGATCGCCTTCCAGGCCGTAGGCAGGGTGTGGACCGCCTCCGCCGATGGCGGCGCGCCAATCCGCCTGACCAGCGGCGACGGCCCCCACGAGTTCTCGCCGTCGTGGTCACCCGACGGCCGCTGGATCGCCTACACGACCTGGGGCGGGCAGGAGGGCGGGCACGTGTGGAAGATCCCCGCGGACGGTGGCACGCCACAGCAGCTCACCACTTCGCCCTCCGAATACGCCCACCCCGTATGGTCACTCGACGGCTCGGCGATCGTAGTGACTAGAGGGACCGGCGCGGCCTCCCGCGCCCGGTCCGCGACGCAGAACCCCTACTGGGAACTGTGGCGGGTTGCGTCGGAAGGCGGGTCACAGGAGCGCATCATGACAATCCCGGCCGCCGGCCCGGGCGGCCTGCTCGGCTACCGGCGCCAGATCACGCGGGCGTCCTTCGGCCCGGGCGGGCGAATCCATTTCCCGGCGGGACACGAGGCCGGAGAGGGACAGGGCGCGATCGCCCTGATGTCCGTGCGCGGCGACGGCTCCGACGCGCGAGTGCACGCGACCATCCCCTGGGGCGACGAATTCGTGATCTCGCCGGACGGGGACCGCGTCGCCTTCCAGGAGGGCGACAACGTCTTCTGGGCGCCCCTGCCACCCGGCGGAGCGGGCGGCAGTCCCGTCGCGCTCAGGAAGAGGGGCGCGCCGGTGCCGGTCACGCAGCTCACCACCGAGGGCGGACTGTATCCGCGCTGGCTCGACAACGATCGGCTCGAATTCGGGAGCGGCCAGAGCTTCTTCATCCACGACGCCAGCACCGGGCAGACGGACACCATGACCATCCGGCTCAGCGTCGACCGCCCCGTTCCGGAGGGAACCCTCGCCCTGACGAACGCGCGCATCGTCACGCTCGACGACCGCGCGGTCCACGAGAACGCCACCCTGCTCATCGAGGGCAGCCGGATCGCGTGCGTCGGCGCGTGCGACGCCTCCGGTGCCGATCGCACCATGGACATGACCGGCAAAACCATCATTCCCGGCTTCATCGACATGCATGCCCACCACTACCGCGAGCACAAGGGCCTCATCCCGAAGCGCGACTTCGAGTCGGCCATCTACCTCGCGTACGGGGTGACCGCGAACCTCGACAACTCGATGTGGTCGCAGAACGTCTTCGCCAGCGCCGAGATGATCCGGGGGGGCGCGGTCGTGGGCCCCCGGACCTATTCCACCGGCGACCCCATGTACCGCGGCGACGCCGCCCGGCAGAACGATATCTCCAGCTACGAGGTCGCCGAGCAGAACATCAATCGGCTGGCTTCGTGGGGCGCCACCGCGCTCAAGCAGTACCTGCAGCCGCGCCGTGACCAGCGCCAGTGGATCTCCGACATCGCCCGCCGCAAAAACCTCATGGTGACCTCGGAGAACAACGACATCCCGTACACGATCGGGATGATGATGGACGGGCAGACCGGCTTCGAGCACCCCATGACCTACCTGCCGATGTACCGAGACCTCAGCACCTTCCTGGGCCAGGCCGAGTCGACCTACTCACCCACCTTCGTCGTGGGCGGCATCGGTCCCTGGAACGAGGAGTTCTTCTTCGCCGAGCAGGAGGTCTGGCTCGACCCGAAGCAGCGCGAATGGCTGCCGTGGCGCCAGGTCATCCCGCACATGCGCCGCCGCTGGGAGCGTCCCGACACGGACTACACGTACCCGCTCATTGCCCTGGGCATGATGGACGTGATCGAGGCTGGCGGCTGGGGGGCGATCGGCTCGCACGGACAGGCCCACGCCATCGCCTCCCACTGGGAGGTCTGGATGGTAGAGGCCGCCGCCGGGCCCATGGCCGCGCTCGAAGTCGCGAGCCTCCACGGCGCAGTCTTCCTGGGTGCGCAACAGGACATCGGCTCGATCGAGGTCGGCAAGCTGGCGGACGTACTCGTGCTGAACTCGAACCCGCTCGACAACATCCGCAATACGACCGACATCATGTACGTGGTACAGGGCGGCATCGTGCGGGATGGACTCACGCTCGACGAGGTGTGGCCCAACCAGATGCCCTACGGCGAGCACTGGTGGGTCAACCCGGACGCGTGGCTGATGGACAACCGGCCGGTGGACTACTGGGACCGGAGGTAGCTCAACCCTCCAGCCGGTTGTACTTCCGCAGCGCCTCGCGCAGCCGGTCGTGCGGCACGGCGTGCACGGTCACGTCGTTCGCGCCTGTCATCGTCTCCGCCGCGACCAGGGCGTTGATGATCGCCTCCTCGGTTGCCTCGACCGTCGCCGTGAAGAGCGGGTTCAGCCGCCCGTTGGCCAGCACCCGCGCTTCCGCCGCCGCGGCGCGTTCGGAGGCCGCCTCCTGGTTCGCGGTCGAGAAGGCCACGAAGATGTCGCCGGAGCCGTTGGACGCGATGCTCCCGTTCCGCGCGAGTCCCAGCGAAACCCGGCGGGCCATCCTCTCGAGCTGGTGGGTCAGAACGGGAGCGTCCGTCGCGACCACGACGATGATCGAACCGTCACGGTCGGCCTCTCCCTCTACCCCTCCCAGCTGCTCCCCGTTGGGGCGTTCCGGCATGAGGTCCGCGATCTCACGCCCCACCGGCACGCCAGCCACACGGAACAGTTCCCGGCTCCCGTAGTTGCACTGTACAAGCACACCCACCGTGTACCTCTCGCGGTCCACGCTGACCACCCGCGACGACGTGCCGATCCCGCCCTTGAAGCGGTGGCAGATCATGCCGGTCCCGCCGCCTACGTTTCCCTCGGCCACCGGCCCGCCGCGCGCGGCATCCATCGCGGCCAGCGCATCGTCCTCGGTCACGTGCTGACCGCGGATGTCGTTGAGCGTCCCGTCCCAGGTCTCGCCCACGACCGGAAGCGCCGCGAGCCACCTGCCCTCGTCCCGCTCGACACCCTTCACCACTCCCCACCGGATCACCGCGTGGTGCACGATTCCCACGCTAAGCGTGTTCGTGATCATCACCGGACCCTCCATGATACCTGAATCGCGCACCCAGGTGGTGCCCGTCATCTCGCCGTCCCCGTTCAGCGTGAACCATGCCGCATAGACCGGGTCGGGCTCGGCCCGTCCGCGCGGCCACACCGCCGTGACCCCTGTCCGCACCGGGCCCTCGCCGATCACCAGCGGCCCCCGTCCGCGAACGATCGTCGCGTGACCCACCTCGACGCCGGCGACGTCGGTGATCGCGTTGAGCGCACCGGGTGTCCCCTCGAAGGGAACCCCGAGGTCGCGCGCACGCGGCTTCTGGGCGGAGATCGGTGCGACCGCGCACGCCAGCACAAGCACCAACACGCTCCCGAAAACGCGACAAACTGGTAGATTTCTGAGTACACTCACTTTGCGTTCACCTTCTGCTGGATCCCCGGGAGCCTGCGACTGGCATGACCACTATGAATTGGGGCCGCAACCGTCAAGAGAAGGCGATGGTGGCCGCCGCGATGACGGCTGCCCACTACCTCGCTGCCGCCCTCAAGGCCGGCATGAGCCGGACGGCAATCGAGACAGCGCTCGCGGCAGTGGTCCGCCGGTCCGGGATGTCCGAGTTCTGGATCACGGACGAGACCGGTCGCATCGTTTTCGGGTCGGAACCCATGGACTTCGTTTTTCCCAGCGATCCCGACGGGGACAGTCAGGGAGCCCCGTTCGCGGCGCTTCTACAGGGGACCACGGACGTGGTGATCCAGGACCCGCAACCTCGCGAACTCGATGGCAGGGTCTTCCAGTACGTGGGTGTTGCAGGTGTGGACTGCCCACGAATCGTGCAGGTGGGCGTGGCCGACACGGCTTGATCCGTGACGCGAATCCCGAGCTGCGATGAGCGCCCGGGACCCGCCCTATCCAGCCCAGCCCCGCATCGCGACCGATCCAGCGGGGTCCAGCGCTTCGACGACCCGCTCCAAAAGGGTTGACGCGCGACCGCTGGGGCCGCCCTCGCCACCGTCCGGCCCCGGCGCCGGCCGACCCACCAGCGTGATCGGCTCATCGACGAAGAGCGGCGCGAGCGCGCGGTAGCGGAAACTGGAGACCGCGGCATTGCCGTGCCGCCGGGCCGCATCGAGGAGCAGAAGCGCCGTGAGCGGGCCGTGCACGAGGAGCCCGCGATAGCCTTCCCTGCCGGTCACGTAAGGGTGGTCGTAATGGATGCGGTGCCCGTTGTAGGTCAGCGCCGAGAACTGGAAGAGCGTGACGGCGGTGGGGACGAAGGTCTCGGTCCAGGTGGCGGCGGGCGGCGTCCTGGGCCGGGCAGCCCGCTCGCGTGGGGCCGTCGGCGTGGCCCGCGCGGGAGCGGTCGCCAGGCGCGGCCCGACCTCCCGATAGACGATCACCTGCTTCTCCTCCACGGACGCGTGGCCGTCCTGCAGGAGCGTGTGGCCCACCGTGACGAAGACGAGGCGGCCGCTCTTCCCCCTCTTCTCCTCCACCTCACGGACACCGGATCGAAGTTCCGCGCGCGCTCCGATCCGCACCGGCCGAAGCGAACGCAGCGTGCCGCCCGCCCACATCCGCCGCGGAAGGTCGATTTCGGGCATGAACGCGCCCCGCCGCTCGTGTCCGTCGGGACCGAGACTGGACGCGCGAACGGGTTCGTTGAAGTAGAGCCAGTGCCACCCGAGCGGCAGCGGATCTCCTTCGGCTAGGGTTCCGGGGTCTCTGTCGAGAAGGGCGAGCATGGCTTGCGACGGCCAGGGCGCCAGGATGTCCGTCCGGACTGTCGTGCGGTGCGCCTGCGGGTGTCGCGCCTGCGTCACGGGCTCGCTCCCGTGCGCGCAAGGACCCGCCGCGCCGCCTCCACGACCGGCCGGTCCACCATCCTGCCGTCGAGGGACACGGCGCCGCCGCCGGCGGCACGATCCGCCTCGATGATCCTGCGGGCCTGCTCCACCTCGTCCGGCGAGGGCGTGAACACATCGTGAATGACCGGGATCTGCGCGGGATGGATCGCCACCTTGCCGGTCATTCCGAGCCGGCGGGCCTTTTCGGCCTCGGCGCGCAGCCGTGACACGTCGCGAAAGTCGCGTGCCGGCATGTCGATCGTGTCCAGCCCGCTCAGGGCCGCCGCGTGCACGACGCGGGAGCGCGCGTAGAGAAGCGGCTCCCACTCCGGTTCGGCGCCCAGTTCGGCGGAGAGGTCGAAGCCGCCAAACATGAGCGCGGCGACGGCGGGGGACGCCGCACCGATCTGCACCGCGTTCTCCAGTCCGGCGGCAGTCTCGATGATGGGGAAGAGGGGGATGTCTTCGCCCAGGAGCCGTTGGGCGCTCCGGACCCCGTCCGCGGCGGTGACCTTCGGGATCATGAACGCGTCGGGCCGGGGGCCACCGGTCAACGAGGCGGCATCGAGCCGGCCCTCCTCCGAGCCCGGGTCGTTGACGCGCACGATCACGGGGGGCCGGCGCCCGTGGCCCGGATCGGCACCGGTCGCGGCCGATTCCCCCCATCTCCCAAGGAATGCGGCCACAGAGTCCCGCGCGCCCGCCTTGGCCGCCGGCCCGACCGCGTCCTCCAGGTCGACGCAGACCGCGTCGGCCCCGGCAACCATGGCCTTGTCGCACCGGTCCGGGCGGTCGCCCGGGACGAAGAGGATGGAGCGGCAGGGGGGGAACCGTTCAGCCATCAGAACGACCGCGGCATGCCGAGCACATGTGTCGCCACATGGCTGAGCACCAGGTTGTTGGCCACCGGCGCGACCATGTAGAGCCGCGCCTCGCGAAACTTGCGCTCGATCCCGTACTCCGACGCCATCCCCCACCCGCCAAAGGTGTCCATGGCTACGTTGGCCGCCTTCCACGCCGCCCGGGACGCCAGGTACTTGGCCATGTTGGGGCCGTTGCCGCGGGTCTCGCCTGTGTCGAACTCGCGCGCCGCCTCGTCGCGGACCGCAGCCGCCGCGCGCACGTCCATGTACGCGTCCGCGATCGGGAACTGGACCCCCTGGTTCTCGCCGATCGGGCGGCCGAAGACCTTGCGGGCACTCGCATAGTCCGACGCACGGTCGATGAAGTACAAGCCATCGCCGATGGACTCGGATGCCAGCAGGATGCGCTCGGCGTTCATCCCGGACATGATGCAGCGGAATCCCCCGCCCTCCTCGCCGATGCGATTTTCGGCCGGGACCTCCAGACCGTCGAAGAAGACCTCGCAGCTCTCATGGTTGATCATCGTGTCGATGGGGCCGACGCGCACCCGGTCCCCGGCATCCCGCAGGTCGACGATGAACACGGACAGCCCGCCGGTGCGTTTCTCGACTTCGGAGAGTGGCGTGGTGCGGGCCAACAGGACCATCAGGTCGGACTGGCGCACACGCGAGATGAACACCTTCTGCCCGCGAACGACGTACGTGTCGCCCTGGCGCTCGGCGAAGGTGCGAATGCGCGTGGTGTCGGACCCGGCGTCCGGCTCGGTGACCGCGAAGG
>JAPPGZ010000023.1 GCA_028874905.1 Gemmatimonadota bacterium | reverse complement strand
ACCAGGCCATCGCGCACCACGCCGTACGCCTCGCCCGTGTCCGCCATGGTGGCGATGTCGACGTTGCAGATCAGCAGGTCCGGCCCGCCGTGTTCCCTGTTCAGATCATCCTCCTGTCTGCCATTTTGGCAGACTTTCTCGCGGATCTCGCGGAATATGCCATTTGGGCAGACTCCATGACCGTTGCCCGCGTTCCGGGGCTGCACGAATGCCAACGCAGCGCTACGACGACTTGTCGACGATTGCGCACGGTGATTACATTGTGATTACACCTCACGCGAGCATGGCTACAGCATGGAAACACGACTCATCAGGATCGGCAACTCACGCGGAATCCGTATACCAAAGGCGCTTCTGCGGGCAGCGGGGTTGGGTACTCGACTTCGGCTGCGTGTCGTCGATTCGGGCCTGCTCGTCGAATCCGTTGACAACCCGAGGGCTGGATGGGCCCATGAGGCGCGCGACCTGGGAATGAGCCCTGATGCCGGGCTCCTCGACCAACCGGTATCGACGGCTTTCGATGATTCGGAGTGGGAGTGGTAGCAGGCGGACCACGCCGCGGCGACGTCTACCTGATCTTGCTCGATCCAACGCGAGGCTCCGAGATCAGAAGGACGCGTCCGTGTGTGGTCGTTTCGCCGGACGAGCTGAATCCCTACCTGGGAACGTTCATGGTGGCGCCGATGACGACGGGTGGCCGCTCCTATGCGTTCCGGGTCCCTTGCCGGTTCCGGGAGAAGGACGGATACGTGGTGGCCGACCAGCTCCGGACCGTGGATGAGGTGCGGCTGGTTCGTCGGCTGGGGAGACTATCTCCGGCCACGATGACCGAAGTCCTCGAGGTGCTGCAACGCATGTTCGCCCCGTAACGCGTCGTGCCCGACCTCCATCTCGATCAGGCGCTGCTGCCCGGCGGCTGGGCGCGCGATGTCCGCGTCGAAGTGTCCGCCGGCGGCGATTTCGGGGAGGTCCTTCCCGGGGGAGACCGGGAAGGGACACGACGCGTCGCCGGTGCCGTCGTTCCCGGCATCCCCAACCTGCACTCCCACGCGTTTCAGCGTGCGATGGCCGGACTCACCGAGTGCGGCAGCACGGCCGAATACGGGTTCAGCAGCTGGCGCGAGCGGATGTATGCGTTTCTCGCGCGTCTATCGCCGGATGATGTGCAGATCGTCGCCTCCCAGCTATACGCCGAGATGCTGCGCCACGGCTACACGGCGGTGGCCGAGTTCCACTACCTCCGCAACGATCCCGGGGGGCGGCCTTACGCCGTGCCGCACGAGATGGCCCTGCGGCTCCACGAGGCGGCTGCGGCCACCGGGATCGGGCTGACGCTCCTGCCCACGCTCTACCGGGTCGCAGACTTCGGGGCGGACGCGCCGCTCGATGAGCAGCGCCGGTTCGTCGCGACGGTCGACGAGATCCTCGGCGACAGCGTTGCGCTCGGGCGGGCACTCGCAGGGAACGGCAACCGGCGCGTCGGCCTGGCGCTCCACTCGCTGCGCGCGGTGCCGCCCGGCGACCTGGCTGACGCGGTTGCAGCCTTGAACGCGACCGATCCCACCGCCCCCATCCACATCCACGTCGCCGAGCAGGTCACCGAGGTGCGGGCGTGCCTGTCGTGGAGCGGGGCCTCGCCGGTGGAGTGGCTGCTCGGCCACGCCCCGGTCGACGCCCGCTGGTGCGCGGTCCACGCGACCCACATGACCGCCGAGGAGACGCGCGCCCTGGCCGCCTCGGGCGCGGTCGCGGGGCTATGCCCGACCACCGAGGCCAACCTGGGCGACGGGGTCTTCCCGCTCGCGAGCTACCTCGTCGCCGGCGGCCGTTGGGGGGTGGGGAGCGACTCGCACGTCAGCGTCAGCCCGGCCGCTGATCTGCGGATGCTCGAGTATTCCCAGCGGCTCACGATGCACGAGCGCAGCGTCGCCGGAGGCCGCGAGGTGCACTCCACCGGGCGAGCCCTGCTGGAGGGCGCCTGGGCGGGCGGCGCGCAAGCGAGCGGACGGCGCCTGGGCGCGATCCGGCCGGGATTCCGCGCTGACCTGGTCGTCCTCGACACCGACCATCCCTCCCTCGTGGGACGAGACGAGGACCAACTGCTCGACGCGTGGATCTTCAGCGGCGAGGACACCCCCGTGCGCGACGTGATGGTGGGCGGCGCCTGGGTGGTGCAGGACGGGCGCCACCGCAAGCAAGAGGAAATCGCGACCGCGTACCGGACGGTAGCCCGGAGAGCCGCGGCAGCGCTTTGCTCTGGTTAGCTAAGCTAGCTCTGGTGGAATGACTCCTCCACGGCTTCCCGAGCAGCGGCCTCGATCTCCCAGGGGATCTCCGAATCGCGATAGA
>JAPPGZ010000021.1 GCA_028874905.1 Gemmatimonadota bacterium | reverse complement strand
TCGCGGCCGAGTACATCGCCGAGACGCCGGACACCGACCACAACCTCTACATCCGCGACAACCTGATGTACCAGTCGAACTACGGCGCGGGCCTGAGGATTCTGGACATCACCAACCGCACCGAGCCGGTCGAGATCGCGTACTTCGACAACTCGCCGTACGGTGGTGCTTCCTGGAGCAATTACCCCTACTTCGAGAGCGGAGTGGTGGTCATGACCAGCACGGGCGACGGCCTCTTCATCGTCAGGAACACGGGCAGGCGGAACCTGATTCCGTAAGCGCAATGGCCGTACGCGCGAAAGGAGGGGACCGGGTGCGCGCCGCCCGAGCTGTGGCGTCGTTTGCCATGATCCTGCTCGCGTGCGGCGCGGACGATCCTACGGGGCCCGAGACGCCCGTGACGCTGGAGTGGGTCACACTCACGACGGCGCTGGACGAGCCGGTCAATATCGCGGTCATTCGCCCCTCGGTGGCGGCGCGGGGTGTGGTGGTGGCGTTCCCATGGGGCAGGGGCGACTCGGACCTGCTGCTGGGGCTCATCGACGCCTATTGGGACGATGCGGCGCCGGCGGCGGGGTACGCGGTCGTCGGCGTGGAGGTGTACGGTCCGGGCATGTCGGACGGTGGGGAGTACGTGATGGCTGCCGTCCTGGAGTGGATCGACGCCAACTTTGTCGGAGCCGCGAACGACATCGTGATGACCGGCGCCTCGGCGGGCGGCATCGGGGTCTTTCACGCGGCCCTCACGGTGCCCGACCGCGTGGGCGGGATCATCGCCATGCCGGGGCGCTACGAGGGCGGTGCCTCTCTGGCGCCGCTCGCCGGGCTTCCCGTGTGGATGATGGTGGGAGAGGAAGACGGGAACTGGGTTGACCGGTCACAGGCGACGGCCGACCTCCTGGAGGTGGCGGGTGCGGATGTCACGCACGAGGTGCTGCCGGCCCAGGGCCACGTGCTGATCGTGCCGCAGGACGCGCTGGTGACGTGGATCGAGGGAAGGTAGGGGCGGTGCGCCCGGGGGATTCGCGTGGGGGCGGGCGGTTTGCGCCGCTCGCGCTTGCGGCGGCCGTGGCGGTGGTGGTGCCCGGAGCCGCAGTGGCGAGGGCGCCCGGAGCCGCGGTGGAAGCCCGTTCCGGAGCCTACGGTGGCATTCGGGTCCAGGAGCCGCCCCAACGGTTGATCCAGGTGACGCTGACCGAGGGCACCAACATCGCGGCCGCGCTGTCGCCCGATGGCACCGTCCTCGCTTTCGATCTGGTGGGCCGGATCTGGGTCATGCCGGTGGCGGGGGGCCGTGCCGTGCCGATCACCGATCCGGTGGGTGACGCCCGCCAGCCGTCCTGGGCGCCGGACGGGACGCGCATCGCGTTCCAGGCGTACTGGGACGGCAACTACCACGTGTGGAGCGTCGCCCCGGACGGTTCCGGGCTGCGCCAGCATACGCGGGGTCCATACGACCACCGCGAGCCGCACTGGTCCCCGGACGGGGACAGGATCGCGTTCAGTTCGGACCGGATGGGCAGCTACGACATCTGGATGCTCACGGTGGAGGGTGGGGCTGTGACCAGGGTGACCGAAGCGCCGGGAAGCGAGTATGGTCCGGCCTTTTCGCCGGACGGTAGCCGACTGGCATTAGCGGCGGCGGGAAGCGGGGACGCGGCCGGGATCTGGGTGCTGGAGGGGTGGGGTGGCGGCGGGGGCCCGGCGCGCCGCGTGGCCAGCACCGATGGCGGGCAGGTCAATGCACCGGGATGGGACGCGCGCGGAGCGATGGTGATCTACAACGAGATCGGCGGGGGAAGGTCGGTACTGCGCGTGGTTGCTGCGGATGGCGGGGACGATGCTGAAGCCGGGACCGAACCGCGAGTCATCACGGGCGACGATGAAGACGTCTTTCCCTTCCGCGTCTCAGCCAATCCGCGCGGCTTCGTGTACACCGCCGACGGCCTCGTCCGCCGCCGCGGATACGACGGTAGCGGCCTCGCGGACATTCCCTTCACCGGTACAGTGACGCTGGATCGCACGCCGTATGAGCGGCGCCCGCGCGATCTCCTCGCGCCGGGTACCTTCCCGGTGCGTGGCATCGTGTCGCCCGCCGTGTCACCCGATGGCCATCGCATCGCCTTCGCGGCGCGCGGCGACCTGTGGGTGCACAGCATCGGCGGCGGCACCGAGCAGTTGACCGACGATCCCTGGATCGAGACCGATCCGGCATGGTCTCCCGACGGCTCGCGGCTCGCCTTCTCGTCGGACCGCGACGGGAGGACCGACCTGTACATCCGGCGCATGGCCGACGGCAATACCGTCCGCGTCACCGAGGGGGCGGGCGCGACCATGGCAGCGTGGGCCCCCGACGGCAACCGTCTCGCGTTCGTGGGGTCGGGCTACCAGGTCGGGATCAGCGTGGTGGAGCTGGCCACGGGGTCGGTGCGTACGCTCAGGTCGGGTCTGAACGGCGCGGGCCGGCCTTCGTGGTCCCCGGACGGACGGTCCATCGTCACATCGGTTCACCAACCTTATGCAGAAAGGTTTCGGGAGGGTGTGAACCGCGCCGTCGTGATACCGGTCGAGCCCGTGCAGGCCGCGGACGGTGGACTCCCGGCGGCTTCCCGGTCGTGGCAGGGTCCGGCGTGGAACGGGCACGTTCATGGGTCCCCCACAGCCCCGCTCGCGCAGGAACACGAGCGCTTCCTGGATCTTCCGGCGCATACTTCGATCGGCACGCGAGGCACCGACGGTCCGGTCCGGTCACCCGACGGCAGGTGGCTGGCCTACGTTGCCGGCGGTGTGCTGTGGGCGGTCCCCACCGAGGCGGACGGCGACCCCGCCACCTCGACCCCACGACGGCTCACCAACGAATCCACCGACGATCCGACCTGGACCGGTGACTCGCGGTCCATCGTCTACCTGGGCGCGGACCGTCTCCGGCGCGTCGACCTCCTCGACGGGCGCATCGAGGACATTCCGCTCTCCCTCACCTGGTCTCGGCCCGCGCCGCCACGGTCCCTGCTGATCCGTGCAGGCGCGATGTGGGACGGACGCTCGGAAGCGCTGCGCCGCGACGTGGACATCCTCATCGAGGAGGGGCGGATTGTCGAGGTCGCGGATCGTGATCCCACGCGTGAAGCGGCCCGGGTGATCGACGCCGCCGACGAGGTCGTGATGCCGGGCCTGATCGAGATGCACGCCCATGGTGGTCTCGCGTCCGGAGAGCAGGTGGGGCGGCTCTGGCTGTCCTACGGCGTGACCTCGGTGCGCTGCCCGGCGTGTGATCCCTGGGAGATGGCCGAGGCGAAGGAGGCGGGCGAGTCGGGCAGGCGCAACGCCCCGAGGTGGTTCGGCACCGGGGGGACAATCGACGGCAGCCGGATCTACTACCCCGGCGCTCCCGCGCTGGGCGCCCCGGCGCAGCTGGAACTCGAGATGGCCCGCGTCGACGCCCTCGGCTACGATCTCGTCAAGACGTACGTGCGCCTGGCCGATCCCGCCCAGAAGCGCGCCATAGAGGAGGCCCACGCACTCGGGGTTCCGGTCACCTCCCATGAGCTGTATCCGGCAGTGGCGTTCGGCGCGGACGGCGTCGAACATGTGCGGGGTACAAGCCGACGCGGCTATTCGACGAAGGTCTCGGAGCTGTCGCGCAGCTATGGCGACGTGGTCGCGCTCCTCGCGGCCTCGGGCATGACGATTGCTCCGACGGTCGGGATCTACGGTGCCTACGGCCTCCTTGTCGCGGAGGACCCCTCCCTGTTCGACGATGAGCGGGTCGAGGCCTTCTTCCCGCGGGCCCCGGAGCTGGCGCGGCGGCCGGCGGACCTGGAAGCGGCGCGGCGCCCGGTGCGGGACATGGCCTCGCTTCCTCGCCAGGTGATCGAGGCGGGCGGCCGGATCGTCATGGGAACGGACGCGCCCATCAATCCGCCGGGGATCAGCCTCCTGGCCGAGATGGAGGCCCTGGTGCGCTACGGGGAAATACGCAGCGTCGACGTCCTGAGGGCGACCACCTCCGTGTCGGGGGAGGCCCTGGGCTACGGGGACCGCCTCGGGGTTGTCGCTCCCGGCGCCATCGCCGACCTCATCGTGATCGGCGAGGATCCTACGCGCGACATCCGTGCGTTGCGGGATCTTCGGATGGTGATTCACGGCGGTCGGATTCACGAAGCACAGTCGCTCTTGCAGCGAGCGCCGCAATCTCGACCCGGAGACGGGCCGGGGCATCGGTGAACCTTACGGCGCCGCAACACGTAGAGTTATAGTGAGGCGCAGTACCATAGGACCGGACGGGCAGGACCACATGGGAGGGAGACAATGCTGGGATTCGTGATCCATATGCTGGCCAACGCGGCAGCACTGTTCCTGGTGGGCCGGATGGTCGACGGGATCAGCGTGCGCGACGCCAAGGCGGCCTTGTTCGGAACGCTGGTGCTTGGGCTCGTCAACTTCGCCCTGGTTTGGATTGCGGGCGCTTTCATGCCTTCACTCGGCATCTTCATGATTCCGGCGCTACTGGTGCTCAACGCCGTTGCACTCATGGTTACGGGTTCAGTGATCCGAGGGATGGAGGTCAGGAATTTTCGCTCCGCTCTCGTCGGGTCGGTGACGCTCGCGCTTGCGAACCTCGTGCTCGGACTTTTCTTCGGATAACGTGCCGGACGCGGTCCCGCGTCTTGCATCAGGAGTGGCCGTCGCTATACTTGCGGCACGGATGGCGGTGCCCGGGCGCGGCTCGCAAACGGGACCACGGGCAACGACGCAATCAGGCACGAGGACCCTGCGATGAATTTCCGAACCCGCAGTCTTCTTGCGATCACCGCGCTCTTGGCGGGCGCGTTGGGGTGTGCTTCCGGTGGTGGGGGTCCGCCCGTTGCCGGAGCGCAGGCGGAGGCACTTTTTTCCGCCTACTCGGGACGCTGGGAGTTGGACGAGTCCAGCAGCACGGCCCAGATCCCCAATCAGCTGGAAGGCGTAGCCGACGAAGCGCCGGTGGCGGACATCGCCCGCAACGAGAGCCGCGCGATGCGCCGCTACCGCAGGATGGTCGAGTCGCGCCGCATGTCGGTCTCGGACATGCGCGCGACCATCGAAGTGCTGCGCAGGCGGCCCGAGACCCTGTTGCTCCGAGCAAGCGCGGTCGAGTTCGGATATACACCGATACCGGGCATGACCATTACCGTTCCGATGGACGGTACGGACGTCGAAATGCGTGAAGGCGAACACCGGATTCGGACCCGGGTGTCCTGGGAGGGCTCGGTCCTGAGCCTCGATCATCAGGTCGTGGGTGGAGGCAGGGTCCGCGAGCAACTCGAGGTCATCGGTGATCGCCTGATCATGACCCGCACGATCGTGGCCAGCGGTCCGAGCGAGCCCCTCGTTCTGGCGTACGACCGCGGTTGATCCGGACGGTCGGGCGACTAGCGTGAGTCGGGGCGGTCACCGGTCCGGCGGAGGGTACACCGAAAGCACCGGTCCATGAGCGCCGACGGGTGGCTGACGCTCGCGGTCGTCTCGGTGGCCGTGGTCGTGCTCGCCCGCGAACTGGTGTCGCCGGCGGTCACCTTCGGGGCTGCGGTCGTGATCCTGATGGTGGCGGATGTCGTGACTCCGGGACAGGCGTTTCAGGGGTTCTCGAATCCGGCTCCCATCACCGTCGCCGCGCTCTACATCCTCGCGCGGGCGGTGGAGAAGAGCGGGGCGCTGCAGCCCCTCGTGCGGGCGACACTGGGCAAGGCCCGCGGTCTGCGCAGGGCGCTTGCCCGCCTCACGGTTCCCGTGGCCGCCTCGTCCGCGTTCCTGAACAACACGCCGATCATCGCCATGCTGGCCCCGCAGGTGGCGGAGTGGGCCGACCGGCGTGGAGACTCGGCGTCCCGCTACCTCATGCCGCTCTCGTTCGCCGCCATCCTGGGGGGCATGACCACGCTGATCGGCACCTCCACGAACATCGTGGTCTCGGGTCTTCTTCAAGCGGAAGGCTATGAGCCCTTCTCGATGTTCGAGTTGACGCGGCTTGCCCTCCCGATGGCCCTGATCGGCCTCGTGATCACCATCGTGCTCTCGCCGAAGCTCCTGCCGGACCGGCTGCCGCCGCGCCAGGAGGCGCGGTCAGAGGGCCGGAGCTTCTCGGTACGCATGGTTGTCGAGCCCGGCGGGCCCATCGATGGGCTGCCCGTCAGCGAAGCCCGGACGCGGTTCCCCGAGGGCGCGGTCATCGTCTACTTCGAGCGTGATGGCGAAGGAGCGGCGCAGATCTCCGGCCGGACGGTGCTCAGAGGCGGTGACTTCCTCACGCTGGTGGGAGGGATGGACACGGTCCTCGAGCTGCACGACGTGTCGGGTATTGCATCGGCCCAGCAGCCGCACCTCCCGCACGAGGTGGGCAGCCCGCGCCACGCGTACTTCGAGGCGGTGATTGCACCGGAGTCCCGGCTCGTGGGCCGCTCGCTCGTGGACATCCAGTTCCTGGCGCGCTATCAGGGCACCGTGGTGGCGATCCACCGCGCGGGAGAGCCGATCAAGGGCCACCTCGCGCGCGAACCCCTCCGCGCCGGCGATACGCTGCTACTCATCTCGGACCGGGGCTTCGGCGAGCGCTGGCGGCACCGCACCGACTTCCTGCTCGTGCCCCGCCTTGGAGACGCGGCCCCGGAGCCGACGGGAAAAGCGGCAGTCGTAGCGGGTGTTGCGGCGGTCATCGTGCTCGGTGCCGGCCTGGGCATTCTTCCCATCCTGCACCTGTCCCTTATCGGCGCGCTCGTCCTCATCGGCTCCGGCATCCTGACCACGAATGAAGCCAAGGACTCGATCGATTTCGAGGTCATCATCGTGATCGGCGCCGCATTCGGGCTCGCCGCCGCAGTCGAGAGCTCCGGCCTCGGGCAGTCGGCGGCGCAGCTTGTCAACGATGTGCTGGGGCGCTTTGGGCCACAGGGCGCCATGGCCGGCATCGTGATCAGCACCGTGGTGCTCAGTTCCTTCATCACCAACAACGCAGCCGCCGCGCTCGTTCTGCCCATCGCGCTCTCGACGGCTGCCGACTTCGGAATCGACGCACGCGCCGCGGCGGTCGCCGTCGCGCTCTCCGCTTCGGCTTCCTTCATGACGCCGGTCGCCTACCAGACCAACCTGATGGTCTACGGCCCGGGAGGGTATCATTTCGGGGACTACGCGCGGCTCGGCACTCCTCTGACCCTGGTTGTGCTCGTGGTGCTTCTGATGACCATGGCTCCCGGTTAGCGGCGAACGGTCACGCCCGGGTCACGGGCTTGCATCCCGGTCACGAAGCGTCCCCGCCGTCCGAGGTCAAGTGCCGCAGGACGGACTTCATCGCCATGGTGGCCAATGCCTCCAACTCGTCCGGACTCCGGTTCTGTACGGGGTGGGGCACCCAGGCGACGGCGGGATCGAAGCCGAGAGAACGCGCCTGGTGCGCCGCCGCGTCCTCGAAGGCATTCGTGGCCACAAGGAGACCGGGCAAGCCGCGATCTTCCAGCATCCTGATGTCATGCAGACCGCATGATACGCAGGAGCCTCAGTCGGCGAGTGCCACGATCACCGCGTCCGCGCCCGCCGCGATCGCGTCCAGTGTCGGTGTGGCGGCAGGCTTGGCGTTGGTGGGCTTGGCGAACCGCCCGGTGGCTATGTCCAATGCCCGGAACCGCGCTTCAAGGTAGTCCAGGAATTCGTCCGAGCGCGTCTTGCCGATGTCGAACAGCGCCACGGTTCTGCCGGCCAGCGAGGGAAGGGGAGGGCGGCGGGGACGGACGGCCGGAGCGGATTCGGACGTGGGGTCGTGTAGTCGGGTTTCTGGGTTGTTCATGAGCTGATCTCCCGGGTGATGGGTTGGGATTCCTCGTAGTCACGTCCTCCGGGCCAGCCTGACAGGATGGCCGACATTAATCCGGCCGGGCCGCCCGCACGGACCAGAAGAAGTCCGTCCGGATGAAACTTGGGCACTTCCTCGCCCCGGCGTGACCACGGCATTCCTTCCGCGACGCCGCCTGCCCCTGCCATGACATCGGTGCCGGGCCGGGACAGGGCCTCGTGGAGGCCGGTGGTGATCCGGTCACGGCCCCACCCGGCCTCGCGGTAAATGGCGTAATGTTCCGGCGAGAGTACGAGGATCGCCTGCACCCACTGGCACAGCTTCGGATGTCCGACGGCGCTCAGCGCCATAGCGAGGGACACCGTCAGTTCGGCGGGTGTGCGCGCCTTCTGGTCCCAGATGCCCTGAACACCGTCGCCGGCGAACACCGTGACCGCGCTCGACCCGGGAGGGAAGCCCCGTGCCACTGCGAGTGGCGTCCAGTCGTCATCCGACTCGTCCTCCGCGAAGCAGAACGTGTACTTGCCGGGCGTCCCCAGGGTGGCGCGATCGATTTCACCGGGCCGCCCGCCGCCAACGTTCCGGACCACGAGGTTGAGCGCGCGTCCGATCGTCGCGTTGGCGCGGTTTCCCTGGCCGAGCGCGTTCATGCCCGAGTTCATGCCCAGGCGCTTTGCGATCGGGCCGTTGACGATGACGACGGGACTGGAAAAGCAGGTGCTGCAGGTAACCCCGTGCAGCGTGAACCGGGGGTCCAACGCGGCCTCGAGAGCGGTCAGCACGACCGGCAGGTATTCGGGTCTGCACCCGGCCATGACCGCGTTGATCGCGACCTTCTCGACGGTGCACGGAGCCATGTCGGGCGGAATGCGGCCGACGGTTGCGTGCGGATCCCGCCTCGTGCCGGCGAGCATTCGCAGGATGCGTTCGGGGGTCGGGGGCACGACGGGCAGCCCGTCGGTCCAGCCTCGGTCGAAACACGCCTCGACCGGGTCGACTGCGTCGCCGACCACGACCTCGCGCGCACGGATCCCGGTCTCGCCGTAGCGTGCCCGAAGCACCTCCGCGACGCCCGGCTCCACCGAGCGGGAGCCACAGCCGGGCCGATGAGGGGGAAGTTCCTCGCCGAGTCCCTCGAGGCCGGTCAGGGTGCGCCAGGCGACCGCGTCCCATCCCTCGGTCCGTCCCGTCTCCCGTTGGCTTTCCAGCCGTATCAGCGTGGGAACGGTCACGATATCCAGACGGAACGAATGTGCCAGTTCGTGGTCGTCCACCGTGACCAGGGAGTCGGGGAGGAAGGCGTCGTCGTCCTGCCAATAGACATCGAGCGGGCGACCGGCCGCCGCGATCTGCGCGAGTATCGGTGCGACGAGGTGGCAGGTGTCGCATTCGTCCTTGACGACCGCGACGAAGCGGGGCGGGGGGAGCGTGGCAATCCTCGCGGTTGATGGACAATGCCGGTCGATTCCACCGGAAGATGCCATGCGGGCCTTCAACGCACAACGCAGGTTCCGAAAATGGGCGGAGGCCGGAGCGGGCACCCACACGTACCCACGCCGACCTCCTCTCCGCCGGTCGCCGGAGCGACGCGGCGGTGTCCCCTCCGTCTATCCGAGCCAGTAGCTCAGCTTGAGCATGAGTACGTCCTGACCGGGCTGGTGGAGAAGGGTGCCCAGATCGTCACTGAAGGAGAAATCACCGGTCTGGGCGTAGTGATTTCGTCCTTGCGACCAGACCAGAAAGAGCGCAGAACCAGGCTGGTATTCCCAGCGCAGCACGACGTTCGAGCGGAACTGCTTGAAGTTGAAGTCGGGATTACGAAGGGACTCGGCCTCGCCATCGCCGTCGATGTCGGCCAGGAGGCTTCCATCGCCATTGTCGGCGATCCCCATGTTGGCGAAGCGGTCCGCGTAGGCCGGCGCTCGCGAGTCCGTGATGCGCTTGAACGCTTGGTAGTCGGCGGCCGACACGAAGGGCTGCGCGTAGACCTGCAGCGACAGGTTGGGCGAGAAGGTCCAGTCCGCCCGGGCGGTGATTCCGGCCGTCGTCTGCGAAAGCTCGGCGAAGATGTATTTGGGCACATCCGCTCCAAAACGTCCGACCCACTGCAGGTCTTCCTTCCTCCAGTTGACGAAGGGGCCCGCGCTGAGGGTCGCGCGCGGCGACGGCCGCCAGCGCAGGCTCGCGTCCGTCCCGTAGCTCCAGGATCCACTCTCCGGACGAAGCTGCCAGTTGTTGCCGACATTGATTTGCAGCCGCTTGCGGGAATCCGACCAGAACCCGTACCAGCCCCCCCACGAGTGGTCCCTAAGCAGCATGGGGCCACCGCGCAACATCGTATTCGACAGACCCTCCGACTGCCTCATGACGCCGAAGTAGCCGCCCCAGAAGTTGTTGAGGGTGGCGCTGCCGCTCACGTTGGCGCCCTTCGAATAGGCATCTCCCCCGAAGCTGTAGGGCGTCCACGCGTTGAAGTTGACGTTCCAGCGCTGAAGGTGCTCGGTTGGCCGGAAGTGCTGGTAGCCAACCCAGACGAAAGGCGCCACGAAGTCCCCTTCCCGCATGAAGCCGAGATCGTTGGAGTCGAAGCCGGGTGAGCGGGCCATCGCTCCGGTCGCGAAACGCCAATACCCGCCGGAGATCTTGGCCAGCGTGGCCGAACCCGCCCAGCCGCCCAGCGAGGTGCGCGTCGGGTCGTACTCGACGTGTGCCGCGTCGGGGCGCTGGAAGTAGCGGGCCGGGGAGCGCTGGGTGCGCGCGATCGCGTCCGCCGAGCCCCGGACGGTGGAGCCGAGCAGGTAGCCGGAAACGATGAACCGGTCGTTGCCGAAGCGGTGCCGGGCGTCGATTCCCCCTGTGTAGGCGCCGCTGTGGAGAGCGAGCGCGCCCGCTGTGGCGGGGTCGCGACGCGTCCACGTGGAGATCATTCCGACGGCGCTCTTGCCTTCGCGGAAGTCCCTGCTTACCCGGGCCATGCCGTACTGGGCGCGCGGCTCGACCACCTGGTCGCTTGTAGCGTCTGCGTCGGAGGCGAGCAGAGCCTCCTCCTGTCCCGTGAGCGCATGCAGTACGCCGAGCGACCAGCCGGAGCGGGTCTTGCCGGACAGCTTCATCGCACCGAGGATGCGCGTCCTGTCGGGCGCGTCGAAGTAGCCGGACGACTGAACGCGTCCCTGCGGTGACCGGCCGATGCGCCGGGAGTAGAACAGGCCTTCGCTGGCCATGTCTCCGTCTCCCTCGGAGAATCGGAAGGAGAAGATGCCGGAGCCCTCCACAAAGAACGGACGGCGCTCCGGAAAAAAGGTCTCGAACGCGGTCAGGTTGACCTGCGCCGGATCGGCCTCCACCTGCCCGAAGTCCGGGTTGATGGTGACGTCCAGCGTGAGGTCGGTGGTTAGGCCGTACTTGACGTCGGCCCCCGCGGTCGAGGAGAGGTCGGAAGGATCATGGAAGGGGTTGGCGGCGTCGCCTGGAGCGCTCTCCATTCGCACGAGGGAATAGGGCAGGACCTCGAGCCTGGTCGGCGGCGAGAGGTCGCGCAGGCCCACGAGATCGCCGAACCGCGAAACGAGTGCTCCGTCGCCCCGCGAGATCGGCGCCCACAGACTGCGCTCGAGGTGCCTTGCGATGAATCGGGCGAAGTTGATCCCCCAGGTCTGCTGCGCCGCGCCATCGAAGCGCAACTGCGAATACGGGATGCGGAATTCGACCGTCCATCCCTGATCGTCGGTCCGCGTGGCCACATCCCAAACGGCATCCCAGGAGTCATCCTCGTTGGTGTCGTCGAACATGTAGGAATCGTTCTTCACACCGGCCGGGTTGACTCCGAAGCGGAATGCCGTGCGCTTGTCGTGGTAGCTGTCGATCACCACGTCCACCCAGTCCGAATGGGGTCGCTCGTCGCGCCGCGCCAGACGCGTGACGATCGAGTCCGGCGCCGCGTCGAAAGCGCGGATTCCCACGTAGATGGCCTCGGCGCCGTAAAGCACCCGGGCCTCGGTATTCTGGGAGGGTGGCATGCCTTCATTGGGCTCGAAGACCACGAAATTCCCGGCGACCATCGCCGTCGCCCAGTCCGCTTCGTCGAGCAATCCGTCGATCACCGGCGCCGGGCCGGTGATGCGTTGGGCCTGGAGAGCGGGCGGAGTCGCACGCCCTCCGGTCCCCGATTCCGACCTGCCGCTTTCGATACTCTGGCCCGGGAGGGCCGCCGGTGCCGCCACCGACGCCGTCGCCACAACCGCCACTGCACCCAAACACCCCCGCATCCCCTTCTCCACCACGCCACACGGTCCCATGTTATCCCCTCCCCTGTGCCGACCCTCCCGGGCCCGGCTCAAATTCTCTTGCGTTTATTGCCTTGGGCCCGGTGCCTTCCGGTATCCGAACCGCCGGTCACGGTGATTGACGAGAGGAGACTCCGAAAAGTTGCATGAGGCCATCCGCATCCTGCCGCGCTTCTTCAAGGCGCACGGCCACGGGAACGACTATCTGGTCTTCGAACAGGGGGACGGCCCGCTGCTCACCCCGCTCCTGATCCGCCGAATCTGTCACCCCCACCGCGGCCCCGGAGCCGACGGTCTTGTGGTGGTGGAGAGTGCGCAGGCGGGTTCGCCGGCGACGTTGCGCATGTTCAATCCCGACGGACGGGAGTTCGAGCGCAGCGGCAACGGGCTCCGCATCGCCGGGGTGTATCTCAGCCGTGTGGAGAAGACGGACACCGGACCGTTTCCGGTGGAGGTCGCTGGAGACGAGGTGTGGCTGGACGTGTCGGGCCCCGACGCAGAGGGCCTGTGGGACGTAAGCGCGGACATGGGCAGGGTGGAGTTCCCCAGCGGACCCCCCTTCCTGGCCCTGGGGCTATTGGAGGACGGAGGCACGGTCTCGCTGGCGCTGTCCACACCCGAAGGTGGAGACGCGCGCGTCAGGGTGATGCCGGTCTCGGTCGGCAATCCCCACGCGGTAGCGATCCGGAAGGGCTGGAGCCGGCGTGAAGTCGACCACTACGGGCCGCTGATCTCGGCGCATCCGGCGTTTCCGCGTGGCACCAACGTGCAGTTTGCCGAGTTCCCCGTCGGCGGCAGGATCGCGATCCGGATCTGGGAGCGGGGTGTGGGGGCGACATCCGCGTCGGGGACCTCGGCGTGCGCGGCGGTCGCCGCGGCGGTGAAATCCGGGCTCGTGCCCGGCGGACGCACGATCGTCCGGATGGAGGGCGGAAACATGGAAGTGGAGCTTGGCGGGGACTGGTCGGTGCGACTGCGCGGCCCGGTCGAGGAGGTGTGCACCGGAGAGCTGACGACGGCCTTTCTACGTGCGCACGCGAATCAGCAGAATGATCCCGACTGCCAGAAAGAGGATGTTGGGTGACCAGGCCGCCCAGATCGGAGACAGTCCTCCGGTGGCCCCGATAGCTCCGAAGAGCCTCATCAGGAGTATGTAAAGGAGCGTGGAGCCGAGCGAGACGCCAACGCCGACGGCGGGCCCGCCCTTTTCCACAGTAGTCGCAAGGGGGGCGCCGAAGATGATGATGACCAGCAGTGCCGCCGGAATCGCGAGCTTCTGTTCCTTCTTGACCAGGAGTTCGCCCGGGTCTCCCCCGGAGCGGTGAACCGCCGCGGCTCTCCGCCCGAGTTCCCGATAGCTCATCTCCTCTTCGTCGGGGGGATCGTCGAGCAGTTCCTCCGGCGACACGGTGAGTGCCATGGGCCGATACCGGTCGAACGAGTACGAAGTCTCCCGGCCCTCGGGGTGAAGGACCCGCAGGTAGCCCTGATGCAGAGTCCAGCTGTCGTCGGCGAAGAATGCCTGATCCGCCCAGACGTGCCTTAGCGAGCCATCGGCGTCGATGCTCTCGACGAGGACCCCATCCATCGAGCTCGTCGTGGTGAACAACTGTTGGACGCTCAGGGTTTCGTCGGACTCGGTCTGGTAGACGAAGTCGTGGCGCCACTCCCTGCGCAGTTCTCGTTCCCCGAAGATCTCGGCGGCCCTTCGGTTCGATCCGGGAACGATCGCGCCGAGGAAGAAGGCCGCACCCGTCAGAACCGCGCCCACGGGCCAGATCGGCGCGATAAGCCGATGGAAGGAGATGCCCCCGGCCTTTGCTGCCTGGATCTCGCGGTGGACCGTCATGGAATGCACCGTGAAGACCGCGGCGATGAGCGCGGCCACCGGTGCCGACCAGAGCATGAAATGGGGGTACATGTACAGATAGCCGTGCGCGATGTCCACGACCGTCAGACCGCGGTCCAGGAACCGTCCCTGCTGCTCGGAGAGGTCGCCGAGAACGAAAAGGATGGGGACGCTCAGGGCGAATACGGCAAACAGCCACATGAATGTGAGTGCGACCATGCGGTCCAGGATGCGCATCAGGCCGGCCTTCCTCGACGCCGGAACACGGTCCGGACCGACCGCCTTGCGGCCAGCCACAGGTCGCGCCAGCCGCTGTCACGGGAAGATGCGATCCACCTGCCCATGCGGGAGACCATGAGTGCGCCGATCACCAGAAAGACCAGGTTGGGGGCCCACATGGTCCAGAACGGCGTTGCAAGGTCACGGTCCGCCCAGTCCTCGCCCGTCGTCAAGCCGTACTGGTAGACGCCGATGACCGTGGCGGAGACGACGATCACCATGCTGATCCCGCCGCGCGGGAAGCGAATGCCGACGGGCATTCCGATCAGGACGAAGATGATGCACGCGCTGGCGATGACGAGCTTCTTGTGGATCTCGACGCCGTACTGGCTTGCCCGTTTGCGCAGGGCTGCCGTCCGAGCCGTGTGCGTGCGCGCGGTTAGCGCCACCGTTCGTGAGAAATCGTCGGACGGGATCAGATTGCCCTGGGCTCCCTGCCACGGCTTGGCGAGGACGAGGTTGTCGCCCTGTGCCGAGTCGGCGGCCGGACCCGTTCCCAGGGCTCGCTCCACAGCCCGTATCGAGTGCCTGCGGGAATCCTGCCGGATCGAGTCCAGAGCCAGGCGTTTGGCCTGGGCGGAGTCGCGCAGGAGCGCGATGGACATCTCGCGGTCGGTGCGTTGGTCGCCGCCCATATCCTGGAACACATCCCCGACGCCACGAAGCACGTACAGCTGTTCCTCGAAGCCCGTCCGCTGAAATACCCCGATCTCCCTGTTGCCGACCTCGTACACCTGGCCATCGTGGAGCCGCAGGTGAAGGTCGGTGTAGGTGTTGTTGAGATCCATCGTGCCGCGTGTCGCGTACGTCGTGCGCCGGATCCCCTGCTGACTCATATCATAGATGACAACCTCGGTGAGTTCGGCCGACACGGGGTCGATTTCGTCTACCCTCAGAAAGTACGGACCCAGCCCATTCTCGCCTTCGATGAGGTTGACCACGCGCTCACGGAGTTGGAAGGTGGGACTCTTCTGGCGAATGGAATTGCGGAGGTTCTTGAGCCGATGGTTGGCCTCCGGCAGCACGAAGTCGTTGAAGGTATACGTGATGCCGGCCAGGAGCGTGCCGAGGAGAAGCACCGGAATGAAGAGCTTGCGAGGCCGTACACCACTGGCGGACATCGCGACGATCTCGCTCGCGGACGCCAACTCGCTGAACGTATAGAGGACTGCCGGGAGGACGGCTATGGGAAGGCTAAGCGCCAGTGTGTGCGGGAACGATAGGATAAGGGCCTCGAGGATGATCTCGGTCGGTAGCCCCTTTCCGACCAGGTCCTCCAGCAACCGGGTCACCGTGTTCAGGTAGAGCAGGCCCGTCACAAGGCTGAAGGTGAACAGGAGCGGAACCAGGTGCGAGCGGATCAGGTAGCGCGTCAGAATCGTCATGGTCGGCTGGACTCGAGCTTTGAAGCTGCTTCCCTCGATGGGCGTCCCTTGGACTACCGTCGACCTCCGGGTGGTTGTTCCGCTCGCCGGCGATCCGCGGGTGTCAACGGCCTGAGCCATGAAATGTAACCGATTGAGCGGGAACCCCCGGTACCGCGTGCAACGGCCGCGCGGAACACCCGGGGGAACCCGCGGAACGGCGCCGGCCCGCGCCGGTGGAGGGTACGGCTGGGCATCTGCAGCCGCCATCGCGCTGCTGCTTGCGCCGATGGGCGGGGTTGCCGCCCAGCAGGACCGCGGGCCACCTCGCGCCGATACGTTGCTGTGGATCATCCCGCAGTTGCGGCAACCCCTTCAATCCCTCCTGTCATCGCCTGCGCCGGAGCCGCCCACAGTGAGACTCGGCCTTGCGCGGGTCCCGGTCGCTCGCTTTGGCGGGGCATTGAATCCTCCTCCTCCGCTCCCTCTCGGCCTGCCCGGGGCGCCGCCCTCGCTGCGTCTGCCCGGCCGGCCCGACTGGGATCAGGAACCGCTGGCGCGGCTGGGTACGCTCGGGCGCACGATCGGCTACGCGGACATTCCGCCGCCGCTGCCGCGCTCTTTGCCCGGACGGCGCGTCGCGGATCCGATCCGGTTCCAGAACGAATTCGCCGATCTGGGGTTTTCGTTGCGCGGGAGCGGACAGTTCGGGGGCGACTGGACACAGTTCCGTCCCTGCGACGAAACGGTGCAGGTGACCTGTGAACTCCCGGTGTTGCCGAAGCTCAACCCGGACATCCAGTTCGCCGCGAGCGCCGACGGCACGATCACCGATCGCATCCTCGTCGACGTCGATTACGATCAGACCCGCGAGTTTCAGGGGGCGAACCGGGTGAACATTCACTACCAGGGCCTCCCCGGAGAGGTCCTCCAACGGTTCGAGGTGGGGGACGTGCGGCTGGATCTGCCCCCATCGCGCTTCCTGCGCGAAGGAGTTCCCGCGGGCAACTTCGGCTTTCAGGCCGCATTGAAGGCGGGTCCGGTGGACATCCAGTCGGTGTGGGCGCAACAGAGCGGCGAAGTGACCTCGAGACGATTCCGCCTGGAAGGGTCGGGCAGGGGTTTCTCCCGAACCGACACGCTGGTCATCGACGACGCCGACTACGTGGACGGGCAGTTCTTCTTTCTCTTCGATCCTGTGCGGTTCCGGGAATTCCCTCATGTGGACGCACTCGCCCTTACGCCGGCCGACGCTCCGCCGGACGTGGCGCCGGGGAGTGACCCGATTCAGCTGTACCGCTCCGAAATCGATCTCTACGCGCGCCAGCAGGTGGAGGGCTACATACAGGCGGACGCGCGAGCCGGGCTCGGAGCGGACACCGTCTCCGAGTCCGCCTGGTTCCGGTACCTGCGACCGGGGCAGGACTACGTCGTCCATCCCAGCGGATTATGGCTGGCACTGCGTTCTCCCCTCAGTCCGGGCGAGATCCTGGCGGTCACCTACGTCACGACGGCCGGAGACACGATCGGCACCTACAATCCCGAACGCATCTACCGCGCCGGCGGAAGGCCCCGGCTGCGACTCCTCAAGGCCTCGTCGGCGCAGCACCAGCCCGACAGGCCCACATGGCGCACCGAGATGCACCAGGTCTATCGCGTGTCGTCTTCCGGTGACGTGGATCCCGGATCGGTCGATCTGACCGTGTCGCTCGGCGAAGAGAGTGCCGGCCGCACGTTTGCACGCCGCCCGAACGGTGACGACCTGACCTATCTGCGCCTCTTCGGCCTCGACGAGGAATCGCCGAAGGACCGCCTCGACCAGTCCCAGATCTACCGGCCCGCGCTCGACTCGTTCGAGGACCAGCCGCCCGTATCCGGGACCTTCATCGTGTTTCCGACGCTCGAACCTTTTGCGAGGCCGCCTCCGCTGCGAAGTCTGGCGATCGATTCCGTGGAGGTTGCACGGATACTCGGAGCCAACCGCAACGAGCGCATCTACCGGGACCCCGATCCGTTCGAGCGTGAAAACGGGGGGGTCTTCCGGTTGAACCTGTCCTACGAGGTTACGGGCGAGGGATTGCTGTCGTCGTTCGCGCTGGGAGCCGTTGGCATTCGTGGGGACACGGAGCGCGTGACGCTCGGTGAGCGCCCCCTGCAGCGCGACGTGGACTACGTGATCGACTACGACGTGGGACAGTTGACGCTGGTGAACCCGGACGCGCTGCTGGCCGCGAACCCGGGTCGCGTGCTGGAAGTGTCCTGGGAACAGCGGAGCTTCTTCCAGGTGGCGCCCACCTCGGTCTTCGGGGTAAATGCGCGCTACGATCTGGGGGACTACGGGGCGGTCAATCTGGTGGGCCTGTACCAGAGCGAGGACGAACTGGTAAGGCGTCCCCAGCTCGGTGTGGAGGCCGGGGCGGTCGGGCTCGGAGGGATGAACGCCACCGTGAATCTGGACGCACCGATGCTGACCCGCGTGCTGAATGCGATACCCGGCCTGAATGCGGGGTCGGAGTCGTCCGTGCACCTCTCGGGAGAGACGGCGGCATCGCTGCCGAATCCGAACACACAGGGCGACGTGTACGTCGACGACTATGACGGTGTGAACGCCCGGCCGCTGTCGGTGCAGAGTCAGGAGTGGCGTCGCGGCAGCCGTCCGACGGTCCGCGATGGCGCGGAAGACGCGCTGCCACCGAGTCTGTCGCCAGCAACGGTGGCTTCGCTGACCTGGCAGCATACCTGGATCGACGAGGGCGCGGGCGGAGACAGCCTGGGGGTCTTCCAGGGTTTCAACCCCAGCGCCGACATCGACCGACAGATCCGGATCACGGGAAGCGCAATCCGCGAACCGGGTCTCTTTGTGCGCTTCCAGCCCGAAAGCGGGGACGAGGAGGGCCCAGGAGGATGGGCATCGATGACGACGGTGCTGAGCCCCACGGGCACCGATCTGACCAAGAGCGACTTCATTGAATTCTACGCCCGAGACGGTGATTTCCTTCATCTTGTGCTCGATCTCGGCATTGTGAGCGAGGATGCGTTCTTCGTCGACACGGTTGGCGCGGTGAATGGAGTCAAGCCGATCGTGCACGTCCCATGGGGACAGGGAATCCTCGATCAGGAGGCCGATCCCCGCCGCGGCGAGGTCTGGGGCAGCCTTGCCGACGGCAGGGGGGTGTGGGTCGAGGACTGCTTTGCCGAGCGGGGACGGGTCTATCGGCTGGGTGACCCGAACGCGAATTGCACGCGGGGCAACGGCCGGCCCGATACGGAGGACCTGGACGAGGACGGCAACCTCGACACACTGGAGCGCTATCGTCGCTTCGTGGTCTCGCTGGACGGGTCCTCCCCGTACCTGGTTCGCGACAGGGACGAGACCGGCACCGCCTTCCGGCTCTACCGGGTTCCTCTGCGTCATCCGGCCGGAATCGATGTCGGCGGGGTGATTACCGACGCGGAGTTGCGCGCGGTGCGGCATCTCCGTGTGACCGTGGCCGGCAAACGCCGCGATTCCTTCGTTCTGGCCCGCATGGGGATCGTGGGATCGACGTGGATCAAGCGTTCGCTCACGGGCATTCTGACCGGGGTGGGCGGGGACACCGCGTCGGTCCACGGGCGCGTTGAGGTGGGTCCTGTGTCGAAGCTCACGGCGGGTGACGCATACACGTCTCCACCCGGAGTCATCGAACAGCTGGACGACCCGACGATCGCTTTCGGAGGCCAGGGCGTCGAATTCAACGAACGCTCGCTTTCCGTGAGCTTCTCGGACCTCTTCCCCGGCGACCGGGTCGAGGTGTACAACCGGTTCCCGCAACGACCTCGCGACTTCCTGTCCTACCGGGAGGCCCGCCTGTGGGCCGTCGCCGCGAGAGGCGATTTCGGACTGCAGCTGCCCGTCCAATTCTTCGTCAAGTTCGGTACCGACGACGGCAACTTCTACCTGTACCGTACGCGTCTGGATCCCGCCGACTCACCCGGCACGGTCGCCGAGGAAGACTGGTTGCCTGAGGTGGTCATCCGCTTCGACGAATGGCTCGCGCTGCGGCGGCAGGCCGAAGAGCGGCTCATCCTGGAGCCGAGATTGCCGGGGGACCCGCCGCTGGAGCTGTGGTCGGCGGATTCCACCTACGCAGTGGTGTTGCAGGACAGGGGCCGCGCTCCCAACCTCGCGTCGGTACGTGAGATCAGCCTGGGTGTGATGAACCACTCCGGCGTGCCGGTCTCGGGCGAGGTCTGGGTCGACGAACTCCGTCTCGCGGACGGAATTCGGGACGGTGGCCTGGTGTCTGCCATCGACGCCGAGGTGCGGGGCGGCGAATTCCTGGAGTCCCGTGCATCGTACCGGCAAAGGGGAGGGTATTTTCGCCAGCTCCAGGCCGCGCCGACCTTCCAGAACGACCGTACGCTCGACCTTCAGGCCACAATGCAGCTGGCACGCTTCACTCCGGAGTCCTGGGGCCTGGAAGCGCCGCTTTCGTTCACGCACGAACGGGAGGAGCAAGCTCCCATTTTCCTGGGACGCAGCGATGTCCGTGCCGATCGGCTGGAGGGACTCAGGCAGCCCGGTTTCAGCCGCTCGCGGATGGACATATCGCTGCGCCGCAGCAGCAGGGAAGGGGGCGGCCCGTGGGATGCGCTGCTCGATGGGCTTGATCTGCGCGCCGGCGTGGTGCGTACCTCCCTGAGCACCATTACCACGGAGAGTGACGGGTCTGGCCTGGACGCCTTCGTCGGCTACTCCGCGACTCCGCCGCGCCGCGAGCTTCCGCTTTTCCCCGGCCCTGTGGGTGCAGCTTTGCGTGCGATCCTTCCATCGTTCCTCGACGAGCGGATCGCCGGCGCCCGACTTCGGTGGACCCCGGAGAGCCTGGGCTTTACGGGCGAACTGCTCAGCCGCGATCTCAGCACATTGCGGTTCGACAGGATCATTCGAAGTCCCGACGACTCCCTGGCCGTCGCCACACATGCACCCCGCGAATTGGTGACCACCTCAGCGAGGATCGGATTCCGTCCAGTAGAGTCGCTTGCCGTGTCCGCTGACCTGCTGAGCGGAAGGGACCTTCTGGCTCTGGAAGATCTGACAACCGACGACCGGCGGAGGAGGCTGCTTGCCTCGGAACGCCGAAGCCTGGCTGGCGTCGACCTGGGATGGGAGGTGAACCGTCACCTGCGAACCCGGCTGGTGTATCAGCCGAGGCTGACGGATTGGGCCAGGACGAATGTCCAGGTGACCACCATCTACCTTTCCGAGCGCAATGCCGATCTGATCGAGAATCGCACCATCGGTGCGGACTCGTCCCTGGTGCTTCTGCGAAACGTGGACGGGCAACGGAACCTCATCGCAAGCCTTTCCGTGGATCCCGGCCGCATGGTAGCGGATGAATCAGGTGGAGACACCGGTTCGCAGCGACTGGCTCGAGCCTTCGATCCTCTTTCCTTCACGTACTCCAACGGCCTCACGTCACGTTTCAATCGAGAACCTGTAAGACCAAGTGCCATATATGAATTAGGGTGGGGTGGCCGTGACGACTTTCTAGCCATCGGAGCCGACACGGCCTCAACGCTCAGCGAGCGCGATCGCCTTACTGTTAGAGGCGGGCTGAGGTTGCCCGGGTCGACGTCGGTCCGGCTGTCGTTCGACCGCGCCCTCAATGAAGCGCTGGATACGCGCTCGGACCGGGAGGATCTGAGACGGGTCTGGCCCGATGTCCGCGCTACCGTCGGTGAGCTGAAGGTCCCGCGGTTTCTGACCATGGTCGTCGAGCGCGTCACGTTGAGTTCGGGATACCGGAAGGTGACTCGCAGTCTGGCGTTCGGCGAGGGGACACTGCAGGACCGCTCCCGCGAGGACCGCCAGATCCCCGCGTCCCTGACGCTGGCTTTCGCCCGCGGCGTGACGCTGGCCTACGAGGGTCGCCTCGACCGGGGCAGCAGCCGTGATCCCACAGGTGACACCAGGCGGGAGGCGGACATGCATTCTCTGCTCATGACCGCCCTGTTGCGATCCCCGGTAGAGGCTTTCCGGGAAAGGGGCGCTCCGATGCGTGTGACCCTGAGCTTCAGATACGGAGACGAAGTGGAGTGCCGCATACCGAATCCGGACAGTCCGTGTGTGGCGTTCATTGATCAGTTGGAGCGGGATGTCGCGGTGGCGCTCGACTCGACGGTACGCGACTTCCAGCTGGGCATCAGGTTGCGGTACCTGGATCGTCGCTCCTTCGTCGGCCAGCGTGCGGGATCTACCCAGTTTCAGCTCAACGTCTTCGGCCGGTTTCTGCTTACGTCCGATCTTCTTCGCCGTCCTTCCTGAGTTGCCAGCCCGCGGCCACCTGCTGAACCGGGGCTCGGTGTCGCTCCGGTTACAGGTCGGGCGGCGGTCGATTGTCCCATCCGTCTATGGAAACGCCCCCGAGAGGGGGTGACCGTGGGATCCGGGCAGGCTTCCGGGTACATAGCTCATGACGTGGAGGGAACGGTGACGGAAGGAGAGAAGAAGAGCATGCTGCGTGCTGCCCTGCTCCTGGCCGGTGCCGCTCTGGTGCGGTTTCTGGTCTTCGCGCCTGCGCCGGCAGAGGTGCCGCTTGCGGATCGCCCGTCGATCGCCGACAGCCTGTTGGCAGCGGGCGACTCCGCAGTGGAAACGAAGGCCCGTCGAAGCCGGCCATTGGCCGCGGGAGAAACGATCGACCCCAATGTGGCATCTGAGGAGGACCTGGACCGGCTGCCCGGAGTAGGCGCGTCCATAGCGATGCGCATCGTGCAGGATCGCGAGCGGAATGGTCCCTTCGCGCGTCCGGAGGATCTGGCGCGCGTTTCCGGACTGGGTGCCAGGTCGGTGGAGCGGCTCAGTCCCTATCTGCGGGTCAGCTCCTCGTTCTCCCGCCTCCGTGCCGGCGGCGGAGGGCCCGGAGGGTTGCGCCGGGCGATCGGCTCGGCCGGGGGCAGGACGCCCGGTCCGGCCTCCAGTGCCGCACCCATCGACCTGAACCGCGCGACGACTACCGAACTCCAGACGCTCCCGGGTATCGGCCCGGTGACGGCGGAGCGAATCATCGCCTTCCGCAAGGAGAATGGCCGCTTCGCGGACGTTACGGAACTGATCGAGGTAACTGGGGTGGGGCCGAGAACACTGGCCCGCATCGTTCCGTTGGTAACTGCGAGATGAGCGCCGAGAAGCAGACCGGGGTGCCCGGGCTGGAACGCCTGTTGCACGAGATGGTCGGGCGTGGCGCGTCGGATCTCCACCTCACGGTTGGCAAGCGCCCAATGCTTCGGATAGACGGGATCCTGCGGGGGGTTGGGGACACTGCCGTCCTCGTCTCCGCGGACACGGAGGACTTGGCGGCAGCATTGCTGTCGCCGGAGCAGCGAAGGCGATTCGAGGAGAAACATGACCTGGACTTTGCGTTCGATGTTCCGGGTGTGGCTCGATTCCGCGGCAACTGTTTTCAACAGCGCGGCCGGACCGCCCTGGCCTTTAGACACATACCCGGGCGGGTCGGGTCCCTGGAGGAACTGGGCCTCCCATCGATCATGAATCGCCTTACCACGCGGCCAAGAGGCCTTGTGCTGGTCACCGGGCCGACGGGTTCCGGCAAATCGACGACGCTGGCCGCCATGGTCGATCTGATCAATCGGCGTCGACGTGGTCACATCATCACGATCGAAGACCCCATCGAGTTTCTCCATCCACACCGGCGCTGCGTCGTCAACCAGCGGGAGGTCGGGGTCGACACGCTTTCCTTCGCGACGGGCCTGAAATACTCGCTGCGGCAGGATCCGGACGTAATCCTGATCGGGGAGATGAGGGATGCGGAAACCATGGGGGCAGCGCTAACCATCGCCGAGACGGGCCATCTGGTCCTCGCGACCCTCCATACCAATTCGGCCGCGGACTCGGTTAACCGCGTCGTTGACGCATTTCCGGCACATAGTCAGCAGCAGGTCCGCACACAACTGGCCTCGGTGCTGGAGGGTGTCGTGACGCAGATACTGCTCCCACGCGCCGCGGGCGGTGGCAGGGTGGTGGCGACCGAGGTCCTGGTCTGTACCGACGCGATCCGCGCCGTGATCCGGGACGAAAAGGTGCACCAGATCCGGTCACTCATGGAGGCGGGAAGAAAGCATGGAATGCAGACCATGAACGATTCGCTCGCGCGCCTCTATCTCAATGGGAAGGTCGGGCTGGAGGCGGCGCTCAGGAACAGTTCGGACCCCGCCGCGCTCCTCCGGTTCGTGGGGGAGCCCGCGCCGGACGGATTCGACGAACAGGGGGCCTTTGGGTGACACGCCTGAAGCGCGTGTCAGCGCGCGAGGTGGCGGTATTCGTCCGCCTGTTCGCCACCATGATCAGCGCCGGACTGCCGCTCCTTCAATCCCTGAATCTGCTTGCCCGCCAAACGGGACATCGCTACTTGCGCAAGGTGATCCGTTCCATGGTGTCAGCCGTCGAGTCCGGGCACACGCTCGCCGGAGCCATGCGCCAGCACGGAGGCGTATTCTCGGAGTTGGCGGTGAGCATGGTCGAGGCTGGCGAGACGGCTGGCGCCCTGGACACCATTCTTGGGCGGCTCGCCGAATCCCTGGAGAAAAACCACGCCCTCGGGCGCAAGATCCGGGCTGCCGTCGTCTATCCCGCCATGATCTTTGCGGTTGCGATCCCGGCCATGGTCATCCTGCTCGTGTTCGTGGTGCCCACGTTTCAGACCATGTTCGCATCGGCCGGCGTTCCCCTTCCGTTCCCCACGCGCATCGTGATCGTGGCCTCCGAGGTCGCGAAGGGCCGTTGGTGGGCGGTGCTGGCCGGCCTCGCCGCGGCGATGTGGGCGATCGCGCGCTTCTATCGCACCGAGCGGGGCCGGTTGACATTGGACCGCCTTGCCCTGTCCATCCCGTTCGTGGGGATGCTGCTGCGCAAGGCCGCGGTGGCACGCTTCACACGAACCCTGGGCACGCTGGTTACCTCCGGGGTCTCGATCCTGACCGGGCTCGAGGTCACTGCGCGCACTGCCGGAAACAGGGTGGTCTACGACGCGGTGATGAGGTCGCGGGCCTCGATCGCCGGCGGAGATACGATCGCGGGCCCGCTCGAGGCCTCGGGCGTGTTCACGCCGATGGTCATACGCATGGTCGAGGTGGGGGAGCAGACCGGTGGCCTCGACGAAATGCTGGTGAGGATCGCCGATTTCTATGACCAGGAGGTGGACAGTGGGCTGGAAACTCTCATCGCGGCGGTCGAACCAGCCATGATCCTGGTCCTGGGCGCGGTGGTCGGAGGCATGATCGTCGCCATGTACCTGCCGATCTTCGATATGATCGCGACCGTGGGATGAAGGCCGGCCCAGTCGGGCTCCACTACCTTGTGGTCCGTTTAGGCGGTAGCAGGAGCTCGGCCGGCTGCCGCGGGTCGACAAGCCACCACGAAAAGCCCACCGCGCGTCCGCGGTTGTTTCCGGGACGGGGACGGCCCTAGTTTGCCCGGCGCATTCGTCGGCCCCTTTTTTGCCAGGGTCGTCGCGACACCAACGAAAGGAGCCCGCCCCGTCATGGACTTCATCCAGCGAATCACCGATTTCCTGACCACATACGTCGTCGAGATCGGCATCC
>JAPPGZ010000029.1 GCA_028874905.1 Gemmatimonadota bacterium | reverse complement strand
AAGGTGCGAATGCGCGTGGTGTCGGACCCGGCGTCCGGCTCGGTGACCGCGAAGGCCTGCAGACGCAGCTCTCCCGACGCGATCCCGGGCAGCCAGCGCCGCTTCTGCTCGTCGGAGCCGTGCCGCAGCAGGGTCCCCATCGTGTACATCTGGGCGTGGCAGGCCCCCGAGCTCGCGCCCGACCGGTTGATCTCCTCGAGAATCACGCATGCGTCACACACCCCGAGCCCCATCCCCTCGTACTCCTCAGGGATCAGGCAGGCCAGGTAGCCGGCCTCGGTCAGCGCGTCGACGAACTCGTGCGGGTAGGCGCGTTCTTCGTCGGCAGCCTGCCAGTAGTCGTTGCCGAAGTCGGCGCAGAGCGCCCGGACGGCGGTCCTGAGCTGTTCCTGAAGGGGGTGGCTCAATGTCCCATCGAGTGCATGTCGCGCCCGCCCATGACGTGCTTGATCACGCGGCCGCCGAGCATCACGAACCGCACGTCCCTCGTCACCTCGATGTCGTCGAGCGGGTTTCCGGGCACGGCGATGATGTCGGCCAGCATCCCTTCCGCCAGACGGCCCCGGTCGGGCGTGTCCAGCAGGTCGGCGGCGTGGATCGTCGCGGTGCGGAGCGCGTCCAGCTCGGTCATCCCCAGTTGCACGTAGATCCCGAACTCCCCCGCGTTCTCGCCGTGTGGGAACACGCCCGCGTCCGTGCCGAAGGCGATGGGGACGCCGCGCTCGATCGCGCGCTGCAGGCTGACCCGCATGACCGGCCGGATCTGCTCGGCCTTGCTCCGCACCAGAGGCGGCAGCGCATCAAGGTCGATCCGGTCAGCGAGATACGTGGTTGGGACGAGATACGTACCCTTCTCGATCATCAGGTCCATGATCTCGTCGGTGAGGACCGAACCGTGTTCGATCGAGGCCACCCCGGCCTGGACCGCAGCCAGGATCCCCTCGGGCCCGTGCGCGTGGGCTGCGACCTTGATCCCGTGCCGCGCCGCCTCCTCGACCATCGCCGTGAGCTCTTCCAGCGTGTACTGCTGTGCGCCGACCGGGCCCTCCATGGACAGCACGCCCGCCGTCGCGCACGTCTTGATCACCTGCGCCCCGTGCTTGATCTGGTAGCGAACCGCCTCGACGACCTCCCAGGGCCCGTCCGCGACGCCCTCTTCAATCCCTCCTTCACGCACACCGGGCGCAAACCCCGTCACATCGCAGTGACCCCCCGTGATCCCGAGCGGGTGGCGCGAAGGTACGACCCGCGGCCCGACGATGTCGCCGCGCTCCACAGCGTGCCCCAACTCCACCGTGACGTCGCCGCCGTAGTCCCGCACCGTGGTGAAGCCCGCACGGATCGTCCGCCCGCCATAGACGACCGCGTTGTAGGCGCCCCAGGCCTCGGTGCGCGTGACCGCATCGGTGAAGGAGGTCGCACTGATCTGCCCGCCGAGGTGGGTGTGCGCGTCAATGAAGCCGGGCAGCAGCGTCACGTCGCCCAGGTTCATGTCGTGCATCACGTCGGGGACGGTCTCGGGGTTCACCGCCGTGATCACGCCGTCGTCGACGACGATCACCGCGTCCGTGTGCATCTGGCCGGTCTCGACATCGAGCATGCGAGCGCCGCGCAGCACGGTGGGGCCGTCGTACATGCCGTGGTGTTCCTGTGCGGCGATGGGTTTGGTGGGAGCAAGGACGGCGGGGATCGCGAGGGTCGCGGCAAGTGCAACGGTTGTCGGAATTCTCATGCTTGTGCGCCTGCTGGATGCTGATGACACGGATTCGGGGACCGGGACGGTCGTACTGGCCCCGGATGGTCGTGCGGCGGCCGGTGACACCCCGCCGGAATGCGGAATTGATCCGATCCGGGTACGAGACGCAAGCGGTCTTCGGCCACGCCAGATCCCCCGCCCTGGGTCAGGCCTCGTCCTCCAGCCGCTCCACGTTTTCCGCGTACATCGAGGACTTCTCCAGCACCGGGTTCGCGTTGTAGGCCTCCGATTGCCCTGGCGGTATGCTCAGGTACTCCCATTCCTCGCCCCGGAAGGACCTGGCCAGCAGGACGATCTGCCCCACGTGGTACGCGAGGTGGGCCAGCGACCGCAGGAGCGCCTCGTCGACCCGGAACGGGACGCCCCGGATGGTGACCGGTGCGGCAAGGTCATCGTCGGTCAGCTCCGCGAGCGCGCCGAACAGCACCCGCCACCCGCGTTCCCACTTCTCGGCGACCTCCGCGGGCGACACGTCGCGCGGCTCGAACTCGGCGTCCCGGTTTCGCCATGGCTTCTCGCCGTCCGTGGTGAGCAGGTCGGTGAACTTCGACTCCAGGTTGCCGGCGACGTGCCACACGATGATCGCGATCGAGTTGCCCTGCTCGTTGCGGTCGTGCAGTTCCTGGGACCGCACCTGCCGCAGGGCGCGCTCGCCCAGAAGCTTGTAGCGCATGAATTCGGCTTCGACAAGCGGAAGGAGCGTGCGGGTCATCGGGGCTACGCCAAATCGGTTGGCCTGAACGATGGCGAGAGTATACTCATTTGAGATTATACCCACTATTGCGAGAAGGGATACGACAGTGAGCGAGAGACGGGGCTTCTTCCAGGCGCGGATGCGCAGCTGACTCGTGCTCCCCGCCTTTGCCATTGTCACGGTCGTCGGGATCGCGACCCTGGCGTCCGTCCGCACCCTCCGTCCCGACCGCGAGGCAAGAGGACTGACCGAGGTCTGCGTCCTCCTGGCGGCCTACAGCGCCGTCTACGGACCGGTCGGGATTGGATTCGTACTGCAGTTCCACCACGGGCCCGACCTCGCGAATCTGCCTCCATTCATTGGCGGTGCGCTCATGGGAGCGCTGCTCGCGATACTGGTCGCGGGGGGAATGTGGCTAGCCACCGTGCTGGCCCTTTGGGTGCTCCGCCGCCCTCTCGAACTGCCCTCCAGGCGGATGGGTGTGCGTACGGCGGTGCTTCTCGTCGCCGCCCTCGCCCTGGTGCTCGGCTTGGCGATGGCCTTCTTCGAAGCTGTGGAAAACCGCAGCGCGGGACTCCTCTGGGTCGGCATGGGTCTGTTCGTAGCCCAGTCGTTTGTGGTGCCGTGGCTGACCTTCCTCCGTTTGCCGCGGCTGGCCGAGTCGTCGGATTCCGGAGATCTCCAGGCCTGGGTGGACGAGGTCATGACCAGGCGCGGCAGCCGACCCATTGCGGTGCGCATCCACGAGGGCAGCCTGGTGAACGCGTTCGTGCTGTGGGGGATCCGCAGGCCGTGGCTGCTGGTTGGTGAGGCACTGCTGAAGGAAATGTCGCACAGTGAGGTGCGGGCCGTGCTCGCCCACGAGGTCGCGCACCTCCTGCGAAGGGACCATGTGCGTCTGTTGCTCTCCGGAGTCGTGTGGGCAGTCGGGATGACCGCATGTACCATGCTCGTGATCATGCCGCTCTACGAGGCCGATCGCCACGTGCTCGGGGTCATGGCGACGGCGACCGCCAACACGCTGTACTTCGTCGCCCTGGGCATGGTCATGCGTCGCGTCGAGTACGCAACCGACCGTCTCGCGGTAGAACTCCTGGACGGAAAGGGCGCCCCGCTCGCCTCCGCTCTCGAAAAGCTCGCGACCGTGAAGAAGACGCCTCTGAAGCAGAAGGGGGCCATGCACCCGGCGGTCCAGGACCGGATTGAAGCGATAGACAGGGCATCGTTGCGTGCATAATGACTGCGAAATACATACACTATGCATTCGCCATTCGCACACGGAGCGCAGCACATGGGCGTACTCACCATCAGGAACGTGGACGACGAGGTCATCGCAGCGCTCAAGGCGCGTGCCAAGGCCAATCACCGCTCGCTGGAGGGCGAACTTCGCTATCTGCTGAGCCGCTACGCGGTCACGAACCCTAACCTTGGCCTCGTGCGTGAGCGGGCCCGCGCCGCCTACGACCCAGCTCCGGCGGCCCGGCACACCGCGACCGACTCCCGGTCGGAGGCCACCAATCCACGTCCAGATGCCGAGGCTCCACGCGTAGAATGGCTGGGCGCGATGCGGGACATGGGCGAGATCAGGGGCGACATCATCTCCCCTGCATCCGAACCGTCCGACTGGGACGTGTACCGTTCGGATGCTACGTCCGGTGAAGAGGGTGGCGAGGAGCCTTGAACCTGCTGCTCGACACGCACGTCTGGCTCTGGACCCAGTTGAGGCCGGAACGGCTGTCCGCCCGGGCACGCGATGCCGTGACCGACCCGGAAAACACCCTGGCGCTTTCCCCCGTGAGCGTCTGGGAGGCACTACTCCTCGCCGAAAGAGGCCGGGTGGACCTTGCTCCCGATCCCTGGAGCTGGATCCGCATGGCCCTCGCCACCAGGCCGATGCGCGAGTGCCCACTGACCCACCAAGTCGCGCTCCGCAGCCGCAGCGTCCGCCTTCCCCATGACGATCCGGCCGACCGCTTCATCGCGGCGACTGCCATGGTTCACGGGCTCACACTGGTAACGACGGACCGGACGTTGCTCGAGTGTCCCGACATCAGGGTGCTACCAGCCGCCTGACTACCCTCCCGGGTCCAGCACCGCGTCGATGCGGGCGATCGCGTCCTCGAAGTGGAGCCGCGTGGCCCTGTGGGACGTGCCGCCGGAGGCGGCCGCAAGCTCACCGCGGAGAGCGCCAAGCTGGCCGCGCGCAAACGGGACCACGTCGGACTGCATCGCCTCTTCATCCTCCATCAACTCGGACATTCGCACGAGCCAGGCACGCTGCAGGTTGCGTCGGTAGGCGTCGGTCTCCCGGCCCGAGCCGACTTCCGACCACACCCCCGCGCGCAGGTCGTCGAGCATCTCGCCCAGCGAGTACGCGTCGTCGCCGTTGAAGGCCTCCTGCTCCACCAGCCGCTTCATGCGGTCTACATTGAGCACCTGGTTCAGGGCCTGAGTCTGGCGAGTCCGAACCAGCTCCACCGCCCCGGTCCCCTGGAAGCGGTCCAGGATGTCGGCCTCGAGCAGCCACTCGGGGGTGGCGAAGACCTGCCGATTCAGATATTCCAGCGCGCGCTCCTGCCGGTCGCGGTCGACCATTTCCCACGGAACCCCATCCTGCCCCTGCCGCTTCCGGGTTTGCACGACGCCGCCCACGTTGGCCACCACATGGCCGGTGTAGCGTCCCCACTGCCCCACCACGTTGTTGTAGAGCTCCTGGAGCTGCGCGTAGTCCTCGCCCTCCTCGTATGCCCAGTCGGTCAGGTTGTCGACGACGCGCTTCAGGTTCGCGACGCCCAGGTCCGAGGCGCGCATGGCGTCGTCGCCGATCGCCTCGGTGAGCGCCGTGGGGTCCGATCCGGTCGGGCTCGAGAAGCGAAGGACCGGGTTCTGCTGCGCCTCGACCACCATGGCGCGCAAGTCCTCGCGCTCGCTCAGGCGGTCCTTGCCGGGGTAGTAGGTGTAGCCCCACTGGACGGAGAACTTGTCGTACGGCCCCACAACGGGCATGAAGCAGGTGTCGTCGCCGGGCTGGGCGACGTAGTTGAAGCGGGCGTAGTCCATGATCGACGGCGCCACGCCCATCTCGCACACGAAGCGGGTGCGCAGTTGGTCTACGGTGTAGTACGCCGAGCTCTGCATGTTGTGCGGAAGCCCGATCGTGTGGCCGACCTCGTGCGCCGACACGAAGCGGATGAGTTCGCCCATCACCTCGTCGTCGAAGCGTATCCCGCGCGCCTCCTCATTGGCGGCCGCGGTCTGAATGAAGAACCAGTTGCGCAGCAGGTTCATCACGTTGTGGTACCACTGGATGTCGCTCTCCAGGATCTCGCCGGTGCGCGGATCGTGCACGTGCGGTCCCGACGCGTTCTGGACGGGCGACGCGAGGTAGCGGATCACCGAGTAGCGCGCGTCCTCGGGGTGCCAGTCGGGGTCGTCGGTGGGCGCGTCGGCGGCGATGATCGCGTTGCTGAAGCCGGCCTGCTCGAAGGCCGGCTGCCAGTCCACGACGCCCTGCTTCAGGTAGGGCACCCATTTGGGCGGCGTGGCCGGATCGATGTAGTAGACGATCGGCTCGACGGGATCGACGAGTTCGCCGCGCGCGTGGGCCTCCGGGTCGCTGGGCTCCAGGCGCCAGCGCGTGATGAAGCAGCGGGTGACCGCGCGCTGCTCGTCCAGTCCGTAGTCGATCTTGCGAGTGCTGAAGTACTCGACGCGCTCGTCGCAGAGGCGGGGCTCCATCAGGTCGTCGGGGAGCAGCAGCATCGAGTGGTGCATCTCCATCGACAGCGTGTTGCTGGCGGCGTTGGAGGGGGCCTCGGTGGCGTCGTAGGTCAGGACGCGCCGTACCTCGACGTTCGTGGGGAAGGCGGTTGCGCGCACCACGTAGGTGCGGTCGGCGTCCACCCGCCGCACACCGTACGCCTGGCGGCGAAAGCTCTGCAGACCGAGCAGAGTGATGTCCTCAGTGAAGAGGTCGGTCACTTCCACGACCACGGCGGTCGAATCCTCGTTCATCACCTCCACGTCGAACGCCATGATGATCGGCTCGAAGTTCGAGTTGCGGACCGCCCCCGCGATCGCCGTGGTGTCGTCGGCGACGTTCTCGTAGCTGACCAGGCGCAGCAGGACGCGGTCGCCGTCGCGCTCCCAGCGGACGGTCGAGGTGTTGGCCTTGGAGCCGCCATAGCCCGCGCCGTCGGGGGTGCGCGCGATGCGGGTCAGCAGCAGCATCTCGCGGCCGATCATGTCGAGGGGGATCTCGTAGAAGAGATCGCGATCGATCATGTGGGTGTCGAAGAGGCCCTCGCTGGTGATCGCGTCTTCGGTGATGACATCGCTGTAGGATGTTGTCGTGTCCTGGGCTTCTTCGTCGCCAGCGGCTTCTTCCTGCTCCTGGGAAGGGGAGGGCGTGGGGAGCGGGGCAGCGCCCAGCGCGGGGGGCGTGACGAGGAGGGCGGCGCCAATGAGCAGGGAGACGAGTGTCGAGGTGGTCGTGCTGCGCATGGTTTTTCCTTCTGTCGATGTGGTGTGGTGCACTGCGGCGAACGAAGGGCCGCGGTGGTGGCGCGGGCCACGGGCCAGGGAGTCCTACAGTACGGAGCGGGGCGGGCGCGGGCCAGCCGCCTGGTATTCGGTCCCAACCCGTCCGAACTCCGCCCGGAAGAGCGCCCGGGTGTTCGGATCGAGGCGGACATCCGATGGCTCGGCCGGCACCGGGATGACGATGCGGTTCACACCGGGGCCCACGTCGACGTTGGTTACCTGCACCGGCAGCGCATCATCGTCCAGGTAGACGCCGATTTCGAGCGGCAGCCGGAACCGGCCCACCGCCTGCACCTGACGAAGCTCGATCTCCAGCGCCCCGGCAGCGGCATCGTATCGCCACGAGCCCGCCAGGCGCGGGTTGCCGCCCTGCCGAAGCCATTGATCGAAGAACGCCTGCAGGTCGTCGTTCGATGCTTCCTCCATGGCCCGCATGAAGTCGTCGGTGGTCGCGGTCCCGTTGAAGTGGCGCGCGTAGTAGAGCCGGATGCCGCGCCAGAACGCCTCGTCGCCGACTCGGGCCCTGAGCATGTGCAGGACCCATGCGCCCTTCTGGTAGGTTGCGATGCTGGTCACGCTCGACATGTCGGTAAGGTTGTCATGGACGATGCGGTAGTGGGGGTTCTCGTCGTACCAGCGCCACACGCGGTCCGCCGCCTCCTTCAGCCCGGCCACGAAGTCGTCGCGCCCGTAGGCGTGTTCGCGGAAGAGCAGCGTGAAGTACGTCGCGAAGCCCTCGCTCAGCCACACGTCATCCCACTCGGACTCGGTGACCGAGTTGCCGAACCACTGGTGCGCGATCTCGTGGATGACAACGTTGCGCCACCGCACCGAGCGCTCGCCCGTGACCGAGTTCTCGCCGTACATGAGCGCGGTCGCCGCCTCCATTCCACCGCCCGTCGCCGGCGAGGTGATGTTGGCCAGCTTCTCGTAGGCGAAGGGTCCGACATACGCATCGTAGAAGTGCAGGACTTCCATGGTGGGCACCGCGAAGTCATGGAAGCCGGCGTCGCGGTCGCGCGCGTACACCCAGGTCTGCACCGGCAGGCCCTTGAACTCGCCCAGGTGCTGCACGGCAAAACGCGCCACCCCCACGACGTAGAGCCACGGTGAAATCGGCACCGACTGCTTCCAGTGCGTCAGTCGCATGCCGCCGTCGACATCGGTTTCCTCCAGAAGTCGGCCGTTCGACACGACCTGGTAGTGGGCGGGCGCGGTGACGATGAACTCGCATGTCGCCTTGTCGCCGATGTGATCCACGGTGGGCAGCCAGTTGCGGGCCCGGTTCGGCCAGTTGTCGCTGAAAAAGGTGCGCTCGCCGTACTTGTTCGGGCCGATGCGGAGGCCGGATGCGGGAATGCCGCGGTAGCCGACTGTGAACGTGGCGCGGGCGCCGGCCGTTCCGGGGTCGAGAAGGCTGACGGTCAGCAGGTCGTTCTCGTGGTGGTGGGCAAGCGCGTCGCCATTGGCGGCGGTCGCACCAAGCACCTCCATGCCGCGCCCATCCTCGCCGCGCCCGATCAGGTCGAGAGCCACGTCGGTGACGCCGTCGGTGGTAAAGCGCACGGTCACGGTGGCGCGTCCCGCGATCTCGTCGGTGTCGTCGCGCAGCGCGAGTTCGAACCGGTACGCTTCGATATCGATGCCGGGCCGGCTGGGGCCGCCGTTGCGAGGCCCTTCCTGCGCGACCAGCAGGGCCGTGCCGATGGGCAGCGTCGCGAGCAGAACCGCCAGGAGGGGCTGGATGAAGGGCGGCGCGTGTCGTGTGGCGCAACTGTGGTGCATGGGGCCTCCTGGCGGTGGACGGGAGTGGGGTTGCGGGCCGATGTGCGTCTTCCATCTTACCCAACATGAAGACCCTCTGCGCTGGCGCCCGCCTCGTCGCCTTCGCCGGCATAGTCCCGCTGACGCTTGCGTCCTGCGGCGGCGACCAGGTCAGCCCCGACGCCGATGCCCCCGCCTCGCTGGTGATCCACTCCGGGGACGGGCAGACGGCCCGCACGGGCACCGAGGCCGGTGAGCCCGTGCGGGTGAGGGTGACGGCGCAGTCCGGCAGCGGGCTGAGCGGGGTCTCGGTCGCCTTCCAGGTGACGGTCGGCGGAGGCTCGGTACCGTCGTTCAGCGCCGTGACCGACGCCAACGGGATCGCGTCGCCGGGAAGGTGGACCATGGGCGCGCCCGGTCCGCAGGAGTTGCGCGCGAGCGTGGCCGGGCTGAACCCGGTGGTCTTCCACGCCACCGCGCTGGGCATCCCGGCCGAGATCGCCGTCGTGGCCGGGGCCGAACAGGAAGCCCCGGTGGCGACCGCGGTCCCCGTGGCGCCCGAGGTGCTGGTCACAGATGCGAGCGGCACGGCTCTGGCCGGGATTCCAGTGGCGTTCGCGACCGAAACGGACGCGACGGTCACCAATCCCGAGGTGCTTACCAACGCCCAGGGGCGCGCCAACCCCGGCGCGTGGACGCTCGGCACCTCAACGGGGGTCTACCGGTTGTTCGCAAGCGTGGATGGCGACGGCATCAACGGCAACCCAATCCGTTTCGAAGCCGTGGCGGTGGCCGGGCCCGCCGCGCGGATCGTGGCCGTCGAAGGCGATGGGCAGGAATCGGAGACGACGCTGCCCGTGCGGATCGCCCCCCGCGTCCGGGTCGAGGATGCGCACGGCAATCCCACCGCCGACGTCACGATCAACTTCTCCACAAGCGGCGACAGCGAAGTCATACCGACGGAGACGACGACCGACTCCGCCGGGCTCGCCGCGGTCGACAAATGGGTCCTCGGAACAACGGCCGGAGCGACGTACAGGCTCACCGTGAGCGTCACCGATGTGGACGGCACAGCGGACCCCCTCGTCTTTACGGCGACCGCGAAGCCGGCCGTCTACGACATCGAAATCGTCCACGTGAGTGCTTCGCTCCTTACCGAATCGCAACGCCAGGCCTTCGAGAAGGCGGAACGGTACTGGGAGCGCGCGATCACGGGGAACCTCGCCTGGAGCACGGTGCGCAAGCCCGCCCTCGAACATTGCCTCGCAAGGAACGATATCACCGAGGAGATCCCCGGCGACCGTGTGGTCGACGACCTGCTGATCTACGTCCAGATCAAGGAGATCGACGGTCCGGCGGGCGTCTTCGGCGGTGCCGGTCCGTGTCAGATCCGCGTGGACAACTCGCTGCCCGTGGTCGGTGTGATGTTCTTCGACCTCGGTGACATGGACGGCCTCGAGTCCAACGGTCACTTGGAGGGCACTATCCTCCACGAGATGGCACACGTGATCGGGTTTGGGACCCTGTGGGACCACCTTGGCCTTCTGCAGGATCCGGCCGGGCACGGGAGGAGCGCGAATACCCATTTTGTCGGCGACTCGGCTGTCGCGGCCTTTGATCGTATCCGCGGCGACAACTACACCGACAGCGACCTCGTTCCGGTGCAGAGCCTGGGCGGCGACGGCGTGTGGAACGGGCACTGGCGCGAGTTCGTCTTCCGCTCCGAACTGATGACCCCCTTCCCCGACCGCGGCCACAATCCGCTGAGCATCGTCAGCCTCGCGTCGTTCGTGGATGTCGGTTACGAAGAGGTCGACTACAGCATGGCGGATGAGTTTGTGCTGCCGTCTCCGCTCTACCCCGCGGCAAGGGACGCGCGGGAGGGCGCTCTGGAAGGCGCGATCGATCTCAGCGGCGATATCCTGCGGATGCCGCTATTGGTCGTGGACCAGGAGGGCCATGTGGTCAGGGTGATTCCGGTAGAGGGGCGTTGACGCCGAAGGACTCGGTGCGCGGGGTCAACTCCGCGCATCCACCAGCACCGGTCCATCCTCCGGAATCGTCCCCGCGCCCACAACCGCAACCCCTGCCCGCACCTTCACCGCCTCCCGGACCCGCGCGCCCAACCTGGTGACCGAGGCGGCGTCGAGCGTGCGTCCCGGCGCCGCCTCGATCCGCACGGTGAGCACATCCTGCCCGCCGTCTCCCTCCGTTACCACGGCCTGGTAGCGCCCCACCGACGGCTCCGGCGCCAGCGCCGCGGCCAGTTCGCGGGGATGCACGAACATCCCCTTGACCTTCACGCCCTCGCCCACACGGCCCAGGAACCCGACAAGCCGCGGACTGCTGCGGCCGCATCGGCACGGCTCCCGGTCCCAGGCGGACAGGTCTCCGGTACCGAACCGCACGAGCGGGTAGACCTCGTTCGGGCTTGTCACTACCACCTGGCCAGCCTCACCGCCGGCCGCAGGGCGGTCATCTCCCGGCACAAGAACCTCGATCACCATGCGCCTCGGGACGTGCCACCCGTCCTTTGCTTCGCATTCGTAGCCGAGCATCCCGGCGTCGGCCGTGCCGTACGCCTGGTAGACATCGACGCCGAATTCGTGCTGGAGCCGGGTGCGCAGGGGCGGCGGCAGGGGCGCCCCCGTGACGACGGCGCGCGCGAAGTGCAACTCGCGTCCCTGGTCGCGCGCGCGCTCCAGCAGCGTCAGCAGGAACTGGGGCGTACCCGTGTAGCCCGTCGCGCCGGCCGCGCACGCGATCTCGACCTGCGCGGCCGTGTTGCCCACGCCGCCGGGGATCACGGTGCACCCTGCCGCGCGAAGGCCGCCGTCCAGCATCAGGCCGCCGGGCGTCAGATGATACGAAAAGGTGTTGAGGACCACATCGTCCGCGCCGAGTCCGGCCGCGCGCACCGCGGAGGCCATTTTCCAGAAGTCTCCGTGGTCACCCTGGGGGTCGTTGATCGGGCCAGGTGAGCGAAAGACCCTCCGCAGCGAGGCGACGGGCACGGCAAGCATCCCGCCGAAGGGCGGGTCGGCGGCCTGCAGGGCCGGGAGGTCGTCCTTGGCCAGCACGGGGATCCCGGCGAGGTCCGCGACGCCGTGCACGTCTGCCACCGACACTCCCGCGCCCGCCAGTCGCCGTGCGATCTCCGCGCTGTGCGTCGTCCCGTGGCGAACCGCGTCCACGGCGACCTGGTCCTGCCCGCTACACCATTCGGGCGACGGCCACGCGACCCCGGGCTGCGATCTCAAGACAGCCACCGCTTCCGGCGGCGATAGTGCTTCACGTCGCGGTACGACCGCCGCCCCGCGTCGCCCAGTCCGAGGTAGAACTCCTTCACGTCTTCGTTCGTGCGCAGCTCGTCGGCGGTGCCCTCCATGACCACCCGGCCACCTTCCATCACGTATCCGTAGTCCGCGACGGAGAGAGCCAGCCGCGCGTTCTGCTCGACCAGAAGGATCGTGGTCCCTTCATCGCGATTGATCCGCTGGATGATCTCGAAGATGCTCTCGACCAGGATCGGCGCGAGGCCCAGCGACGGTTCGTCGAGGAGCATCATGCGCGGGCGGGCCATCAGGGCGCGGCCCAGCGCCAGCATCTGCTGTTCACCGCCGGAGAGATGGCCAGCCGTCAGCCGACGGCGTTCGGCGAGTGCCGGGAAGTAGTGGAAGACCTTTTCCACGTCCGCTTCGGCGCCCCGGCGGTCGTGGCGCGTGTCCGCGCCCGCGGCCAGGTTTTCGCGCACGGTGAGATGCTCGAACACCCGACGCCCTTCCAGGACCTGGAAGATGCCCATCTCCACGATCCGGTGCGCGTCGACATTCTGGATCTCCTGGCCGTCGAAGACGATCGTGCCGTCGGTGACCTCCCCGTCTTCAACGTAAAGGAGCCCCGAGATCGCCTTCAGGGTCGTCGTCTTCCCCGCCCCGTTCGACCCCAACAGCGCCGCGATCCTCCCCTCGCCGACCTTGAGCGAGAGCCCCCGCAGCACCAGGATCACGTCATCGTAGAGGACCTCGATGTTGTTGAGACGCAGCAGGGCGTCAGTGCTCTCGCCGGGTCCGCCGTTGCCGGTCGTGGTCGCGGTCACCGCGTCACGGCACCATCGGCGCCTGGATGAATTCGGTGAAGGGCACCCACTCGCCGTCTTCCACCCGGAAAAGCCTGAGACCCTTCGCCCCGAGGTGGTCGTCCGGTGTGAAGCTGATCGGAACCGTCACGCCGCCCATGTCCAGATCCGTGAAGGTCTCGAGCGCAGACTTGATGTTGGCCCCCGTCAACTCCTGCCCCGCCACCAGCACCTGCCCAATCGCCTCGGCGAAGACGGCGAACGTCCACCACGCCTGGGTGTAGGCGTTGGTTTTCCCCTCGATCGTCTCGCCCTTGCCCGTCAGGTAGTCGCGGATCACGCGCGTACCGGGCACGTCAACGTTGAGCGGCGCGTAGGGAATCGTCCCCATCACCCCCTCGGCCACCTCGCCCGCCAGATCCACCAGCTGCCTGTTGGCGCACCAATTCAGGCAGATGAAGGTCAGATCCAGGCCCAGGCTGCTCGCGTTCTGCACCGCCACTGCAGCCGGCCCGGAGGTGTTCTGGAAAACAACATATTGGGCGCCGGTCTGACGGATCCGGGAGAGCTCGGCCGTGTAGTCGACCGCCGCACGCGGCATTTCGTACAGCGTCAGGTCGACGCCGACTGCTTCGGCGTATTCCACACCACCATGCCGCGAGGGAGAAAGCCCGAAGGGACTCGCGTTGTGCATGAGCGCCACGACGGGTGTTTCCTCTCCGTGATTGGCTGCAATCCAGTCCAGTGCTATCCGGAATTGGTCGGTGTAGGTAGGCGCGACCAGGAAGTTGTACGGGGCGTCCGCCGGGTCGCCCAGGACGTGCGAAAGGGAAGCCGAACTGAACGGAATCTCATCTTCGATGACGCGGAGCCGCAGTGCCTCGGTGTCGCCGGTCCCCCATCCCATGAAGACCACCACACCCTCGCTCACGAACTGACTGTAGAGCTGCTCGGCGCGATCGATCTGGTACGCGTAGTCCTGGTAGATCAGGTCGATTGGCCGTCCGGCGATCCCCCCCTGCATGTTGACCCAGTCGGCGTAGCCGCGCATTCCGTCCGCGTAGTCCGTCCCGACATCCGCCGTCGGCCCGGTAAGGTCGAAGATCGCGCCGACCTTGATGGACTCAACACCGCCTTCGCTGTCTCCACACGCTACGGTTGCAGCGAGCAAGCCGACGGTCAACAAGTGGATGGGCCGTGTGTGTTGGCGTCTGATCATGGCCTTACTCCTGGTTTCGACCCGAGGCGCCCCCCTACACTCGCACCGCCAGCCCGTCGTGGAGAGCGGTGCGGTAGGCTTTGAGGGCGGGCACGAAACCGATCAGGAAACCCGCGACCACGACCGAGCCGAGGAAGAGCCACTCCACGAAGCCGGGCGGCGTGATGGGGATGAAGAGACCCGCCTGCGTCTCGGCGATCGGCTGTCCAACCGAGAGCAGCAGGTACGCGAGGGCCATGCCCCCGACCGCGCCCGCGGCCGCCAGGACCACCGATTCGAGTACCAGCAGCGCGACGATCCGGTCCGGGCCCGCCCCCACGGCTCGCAGGATCGCCATCTCGCGTCGGCGTTCGTCGAGCGACGTATAGAGCGAGACCAGCATGCCGAGCAGCCCCACCAACACCACAAAGATGGTTACCAGGCGCAGACCGACCTCGGCGTAGCCCAGGCCCTGCCACATGTTGTTGAGGGCGAGTCCGGGAATGACAGCCATCATCGGTTCGCCCTCGAACTCGTTGATCTCGCGCTGCAGGCCCAGCACATCTCTCCGGCTGGACGTGCCCACGAAGAACGCAGCCAACTGTGTGACTTCGACATCCTCAATGGAGAGGTCCGGGTCGTGCGCGTGGGCATCGTCCTCGGCATGGGCGTGGTCATCCTCCTCGGCGGGAGCGACAGCTTCGTCCTCGGCGTGGTCGTGTTCGTCCTCTTCCGCGGCGGCAACAGCCTCGTCCTCGGCGTGAACGTGTTCGTCCTCCTCCGCGGCGGCACCCGGCGAGGCCGCACCCGGCGGGGCGCCGTCCTCCCATCCGAAGTGGACGGCTTCGAGTCCTTCCATCGTGATGTAGAGCGCGCGGTCCACGGGAGTGAAGGTCTTGTCGAGGATGCCCACAACCGTAAATGGCATGTGGTCGTGGTTTATGAAGCCGATTTCGCCGAGTCCGTGCGTCACCTCGACTTCGTCGCCGACTTCGTAGCCGAGTTCGGCGGCGACATCCGCGCCAAGGTTCACATCGTACAGACCCGAGTTCGGCCTGCCCTCTGCCACCGAAATCGCCTGGCCTCCCCGGAAGCTGTAGTGGCGATAGAAGTCCTCGTTGGTGCCGATGACCCGGAAGCCCCTGTGGCTATCCCCCAAGCCGTACGGAATTGTCCATTCGACTGCGGGGTGATCGGCCCACCTCCGGTATGTATCCCACGAAAGGTTCTGAGTGGGCGCTCCCATCCCGAAGACCGAGTACAACAGTAGCTGGATGGTGCCACCCCTGGCGCCGACGACCAGATCCGTCTGGCTGATCGTGTTCGAAAAGCTCTCGCGCACACCCACGCGAACGTTCTCGACACCGATCAGGAGGGCCACGCTCAGCGCGATGGACCCCACGGTGAGCGAGGTGCTGAAGGCTCGGTTGCGAAGAGACTTGACAGCGAGGTCGAGAACAAGCATCAGACGGTCGCCCTGTTGATGTCGGGGAGCGAGATCCTGCGGGAGAACATGCCCTCCAGCGTGCGGTCGTGGCTGACGAACACGAGCGTCGCACCGGCGCGATCGCATTCCGCGAACAGCAGCTCCAGGAAGGTCTCTCGGCGGTCGAAGTCCAGGGACGAAGTCGGTTCGTCGGCAACGATGAGCTCCGGCGCCCCGATCAGCGCCCGGCAGGCCGCCACCCGCTGCTGCTGACCCACCGAAAGCTCCGTCACCCGCTTTTTCAGCAGATCACCGATGTGAAGGTGGTCGGCAAGCTGCACGGCGGTCTCTTTCACGCCCGCGCCATCCAGCCGAGCCCGCCGTGCGGCGTTCATTCGCGCCGGCAGCGCGATGTTGTCCAGAACCGAGAGGTAGGGAATGAGGTTGAACATCTGGAAGACGTAGCCGATGTGCTCCGCCCGAAAAGCGTCCCGCTGTGCGCTCGAGAGGGAGGCGAGGTCGTGGCCGAGGACTCCGACCTCGCCCTCATCAGGCTTCAACACACCCGACAACACGCCTAGCAGGGTAGTTTTGCCACTCCCACTGGGGCCGAACAGGAACGCGCGCGTCCCCTGATCGAGGGTCAGTTCGGGGATGTCCAGCACCCATGGGCCACCGCCGTATCGGAAACGGAGGCGTCGGATATCGATCGCGAGGCTCACTGGCAGCAGCCTGCGAACAGGGGCCACACGGTCTTCGAGCGGCGACTCACCGCGCTAGGACTCGTACGGATAGACCCGTTGGCCGGAGATGGTGAACCCAACGTAGCCGTATACGCTCTCCGTCATCTCTATACTGAGCACACCTTCGACCCATACCGGGTTCCAGCCGTCCATCTTCGCGCGCTTTCCCTCGTCCATCTTGGTGTATACCAGTTGGTTGGGCGGAGGGGGAGGCGTGTGGATACAGGCGCCCACGTAGGGCACGAGGAGGAATTCGGTCGCCGAAGACGCAAAGTCCTCGAGAGGGACAGTGAAGCCGGGTATCTTGACGAGCTTGCCATCGAGGGCAGCCAGCTCCTCGCTTTTCTCGCCGGTCCGGTAGTTCAGCTTGGCGAGGAGCCGCCAGCCTACCTCGGTTGGTTCGTCCGGCGATGCCACCGGGGGCGGCTCAACCGGGGCTCGCGGGTCGGCCGGAGACCCCATGACACCCCGAGGGTGGCCGCCCGCCGCGGAAAGGGTGGCTGCCAGCAACACGCTGGCTGCCGCTGAGAAGCGTCTGCGGCTGGCTGCTTTCATCAAAAACCTCCGATTGTCAGAATCCTCAACGCGATCCGTAGTCATCCTCGGAAATCGGTCGCGTGAGTGTGGGATACTTGATCCCCAACTGTTCCAGGTACGTCTCGAAGCGGGTCTCGTCGTAGTAGTACTGCTCCAGCAGGGGACGGTACGCATCCATGATCTCCCTGTTGAGATCGATGGGCGGCGGATCGCCGGGTCCAATAAAGGGAATATACTCGACACCGGCAGTCTGGTCTTCCCGGAAGTAGGTCCACGCCTGGTCGACCAACTCCGGTTGCGCGAAGAGCTGAAGCGCAGTGCGAGCCATTACCCGGGCGCCGGCCACCGCTCCCTTGTGCGCGATGGGCGTGGCCATCGCCATTGCGCTCGACCAGTGGTGGCCGGGCAGCCCCGGCACGTTCGACGGAAAGCGCAGGGTCACGGTGGGCACGTTCCACGAGATGTCGCCGATGTCGTCCGATCCGCCGCTCCGGCGCGGGCCCGGCGTGCCGAGCTGTGAGAGGGCGGTCGGCATCCCCGACGGTACGCTCCCCACCGATTCCTGCACCGCGCTCGCAAAGTCGTGGTCGTCGTCGGTCCACTCGGGGAGCCCGACGTCCTCGATGTGCTCGTACATGGTCTCGGCCACGACCTTGTTGAAGTGCCTCGGCCAGGCTGCTCCGATGATCCGGTAGGACATCTCCGTATCGGTCATCATGGCCGCGCCCTCGGCAATGCGCACGGCAGTATCGAAGTTGCGCTTGATGTCCTCGTAGTCCATCTCGCGGATGAAATACCATACCGAAGCACTCGGCGGCACGACGTTTGGCTGATCCCCGCCATCGCTGATCACGTAGTGGGAGCGCTGGTCGGGCCGCAGATGCTCGCGACGGAAGTTCCAGGCGACGTTCATCAGCTCAACCGCGTCCAGGGCGCTACGGCCCCGCCAGGGAGCGCCCGCACCGTGCGCCGCCTCGCCCTCGAAGGTGAACTCCACGGAGACGAGCCCCGTCCCGCCGCCCTGGCCCCAGTTCACCGACAGGTTGCTGCTGACGTGCGTAAACAGGGTGATGTCGACGTCCTTCAGGTAACCGTCCCGCACGTACCATGCCTTCGAGGCCAACTGCTCCTCCGCGACGCCGGGCCAGAGCACCAGCGTGCCCTGGATTCCCTCGGCTTCCATGACCTCCTTGAGCGCGAGCGCCGCCACCACATTCACGGCCTGTCCGGAGTTGTGGCCCTCGCCGTGGCCGGGTGCGCCCGGAATCAGGGGATCGTGATACGCCACGCCCGGCTTCTGGTTGGCCTTGGGAATTCCGTCGATGTCCGACCCAAAGGAGATGACCGGCCTGCCGCTGCCCCATCGCGCAAACCAGCCTGTCGGGATGCCCGCCGGCTCACGCTCGATGCTGAAGCCGTTCTCCTCCAGAATGCCCGTGATGTACGCCGACGTCTCGATCTCCTGCTGCCCGAGTTCGGAGAAGGAGAAGATCTTGTCGACCATCACCTGGGCCAGCTTGGCGCGTTCAAGAACACCCTCTTCCACACGGTCTACGAGAGGCGCCAGATCCTCGTCGGAGAGGCTCTGCGCCACCGAAGGAGCGGGAGTGACGAAAAGGGCGACAAGTGTCGCCGTGATCGTTCGGTTAGCCATTGACGCACCTGGATCGGAAAGGAGGAAGTTAAGGACTTTTGATAATAGGGGCTGGCCACCCGAATCCGAAAGCGGAGGCTGCCTCACCCTCGCCTGTAGGCGAACGGCCACACGTGAAAGTAGTCCTTCACGTTGCCCCACAGCTTGGACAGTCCCTTCGGCTCGAAGACGAGGAAGAGGATGATCACGACGCCGAATACAGCCTGTTGCGCATAGGGCAGCAGGTTGGCGACCATCGGCGCCGTGTCCTGCAACGCGCGCCCCGCGTTGGTAATCAGCGCCGGCAGCAGCGTGATCAGCGCTGCGCCGAAAAACGACCCGCGGATCGAACCCAGGCCCCCGACGATGATCATGGCGAGATAGACGATGCTCGTCTCCAGCGTGAAGCGCTCCCAGGTGATGATGGTGCGGTAGTAGGCGATCATGGCGCCCGCCAGGCCAACGAAGAACGACGACGTGGCAAACGCCAGCAGCTTGGTGCGAAAGAGGTTCACGCCGATCACGCTGGCCGCGATGTCCTGGTCCCGCACCGCCACAAACGCGCGCCCCATGCGCGTGCGAAAGAGGTTGGCCGCGAAGAGCGCCGTGCCCGCCGCCATCAGCACACCGAACCAGTAGAAGGCGAAAGTGCTGTTCAGGCGCACGCCGAAGAGGCTCGGCGCGGGCAGCACGATCGCCTCGGTGCCGCCGGTCACCGCGGTCCAGTGGGTCATCGCCCACTCGACGATCTCCTGGGCGGCCAGCGTCGCGATCGCCAGGTACAGTCCCTTGAGCCGCAGCGACGGCAGTCCGAAGAAGGTGCCGGCCAGTGAGGTAAGGACGCACGCCAGAGCGATGCTCACACCCCATGGCAGTCCGGCGTTGAGCGTCAGGAGTCCGGCGGTGTAGGCTCCGATGGCCATGAAAGCACCCTGCCCCAGCGAGATCTGCCCCGTGTAGCCCACCAGGATGTTCAGGCCGATTGCTCCAACCGTCGCGATCGCGATCTGGTTGGCCAGATCGAGCCAGTACGTGCCGGCCACGAACGGAAACACGAGCACGAAGACCGCGAAGACCGCCAGTCGGATCCGCTGCATGGGCCGGGGCCGCAGCCCCATGTCGGACTCGTAGCGGGTGTGAAAGACGCCGCACTCGAGGCTCATGACTCGCTCATACGCGTTCGATGATCTCCTTCCCGAACAGCCCGTAGGGACGGACCATCAGCACCAGAACGAGGACAACGTAGGGCACCACGAGACTGAGTCCCCGGCCAACGTATCCGCCGGTATAGACCTCCAGCAGGCCGATGATCGCGCCCCCTGTCACCGCTCCCCTGATTGAATCGAGTCCACCCAGGATCACCACCGGGAAGACCCTGAGCCCGATCGACGCCACGTTCGGGCTCACGCCCACGATGCCGGCGAGCATGATCCCGCCGATGGCCGCCGACGCCGCCGCGAGTCCCCAGGCGACGCCGAACACCCGCGGGATGCTGATCCCCATGCTCAGCGCCGCCTGCTGGTCGTCGGCGATGGCTCGCATGGCGATCCCGTCGCGCGTGTGCCGGAAGAAGAGCCACAGCGCGGCCAGAACGGCCAGCGCGATCGGAATCGAGAGAAGGCGCCCCGTAGACAGCATGACCGGACCCAGAGCGACGTCACCCGCAGGCAGAAACGACTCGAACGAGCGCGGCGCCGGACCCCATATCGCGTTGACGGCAGCACGCAGGATCGATGACAGCCCGATCGTAACCATGATCATCGAGATGATCGGCTCGCCGATCAGCGGGCGCAGCACCAGCCGTTCTATGGCGAGTGCCACGGCAACGGCCAGCAGCACCGTGACGAGAACCCCGAGGCTCCACGGAAGCCCTGCCTGGGCCACGGCAAAGAAGACCAGGTACGTGCCGATAAGCAGAAGGTCGCCCTGCGCGAAGTTGATGACATCGCTGGCCTTGTAGATCACGACGAACCCGGCCGCCGCCAGCGCATAGACCATCCCCGTGCTGAGTCCGGAGACCGTGAGCTGGAGGAACACGTCCATGGCTCAGCCAACCTCGGGCGGGCGGAGAGCAGCGGTCTCGAGCCTGCGGGCACCACCGGTCTCCAGCGTCTCGATGCGAAGTTCGTGGGCCACTTCCGCGGTGCGGCCGTCCTGGTAGGTGATCTCGGTCGCCACGGTAACAGAGTCGCCGTCCCCCTGCAGCGCGCCGATAATGTCGGCGAAGCGTGCAGCGATGTGGCCGCGCCGGACCTTGCGCGTACGCGTCAGTTCGGCGTCGTCGGCGTGCAGTTCCTTGTGGAGGAGGAGGAAGCGGCGGATGCGGGCGGCCGTGGGCAGATCCTTGTTGACGTTCGTGACATGGCGGCGGGTGAGGCGGTAGATCTCCGCGCGGCGGGCCAGGTCGGTGAAGGTGGTATACGGAATGCGGTGGCGTTCCGCCCACTGCCCCGCGTTCTCCATGTCGATCGCGATCATCGCTGTGACGAACGGGGCGCCGGCGCCCCCAAAAACCACAGCTTCGCGGATGTACGGACTGAATTTGAGCTTGTTCTCGACGTACTGGGGAGAGAAGTTCGTCCCGTCGGGCAGCTTCATCACGTCGGCCAGGCGGTCGATGACAACCAGGTGACCGTCCTCTTCGAAGTAGCCGGCATCGCCGGAGTGCAGCCACCCCTCCTCGAGCGTCTCGGCCGTTGCCTCGGCATTGCGGAAATAGCCCTGGAACACGGCAGGACTGCGGCAGAGGATCTCGCCGTCGTCCGATATCCTGATCTCGGTTTCGGGGAACGGCGTCCCTACCGTGTGGAAGCGGATGTCACCGTCCCGGTGGACGACGGAAATGCCCGAGACCTCGGTCTGGCCGTACAGTTGCTTCAGGTTGACGCCGATGGCGTGGAAGAACCTGAACACGTCGGGACCGAGTGCCGCACCGCCCGTGTAGGCACGTCGGACCCTGTCGAGGCCGAGTTGGTCGCGGATGGGATGAAAGACCGTCCAGTCGGCGACGCGGTGGCGGATTCGGGCAGGAAGGCCGGCGCGTCCGCCCTGGACGCGGGCGTCGGCGGCAGCCGCACCCTCCTTCATCGCCCAGCCGTAGATCCAGCGCTTTAGCCGGGTGGTGTCCTCGGCCATGACCTGCACATCCGAGACCATGTTCTCCCAGATCCGGGGCGGCGACATGAGGAACGCGGGACCGATTTCACGCATGTCCTGACGAACCGTGGCCGTTTCTTCGGGGAAGTTCACCGTGAAGCCGACGAGCATGGCGCTCGCAACCCCCACCATCTGTTCGCCGATCCACGCCATCGGCAGGAACGAGACGAATTCGTCGTCCGGCTCCATTCGGTCCACCTCCTGAAGCTGGGAGGCCATGGCGAGGAGATTGGCGTGCGAAAGCATGGCCAGTTTCGGGATGCTCGTCGTCCCGGACGTCGTGCAGAGGAGAGCGACGTCGTCAGGACCGACTTCGGCCAATCGGCGGTCAAATTCACCAGGAAATCTGTCACCAAATCCATCTCCGAGGCCCTCCACGTCTTCGAAGGACATCAAGCCGGGGGCTTCGTAGGCGTACATCCCCCGCGGATCGTAGTAGACGATGGTCTCCAGGCCGGGAAGGCCGTCGCGGACCTCCAGCACCTTGTCGACCTGCTCCTGGTCCTCGGCGACGATGACCCGGACCTCGGCCGCTTCGAGCATCTTCCCCAGTTCACTCGAGATCGAATCCTGATAGAGACCCAGAGGAAGGGCGCCGATCGCCTGGGCCGCGAGTTCCGCGATTACCCATTCGGGCCGGTTGTCGCCGATGATCGCGATCCGGTCTCCCGCCCTGACGCCCAGATCGAGCAGTCCGAGCGCGAACGACCCGACCCGGCTCAGGTACTCCGCCCAGGTCGTCTCCTGCCAGATTCCGAATTCCTTCTCGCGCAGGGCGACTTCGTGCGGGTGGTCCGCGGCATGACGGGCAAGCAGGCCCGGCAGCGTGGCTTTCATGCGACGTCTCCCCGCGCGCGCCCAAGGTACGCGTCGATCACAACCGGGTCGTTGCGCACCTCTTCCGGCGTCCCCTCCGCGATCTTCCGTCCGAAGTCGAGGACCACCACCCGGTCCGAGATGTCCATGATTACATCGATGTCGTGGTCGATCACCACGACCGTGACGCCCCGCTCCTCGTGCACGTCCAGGATGAAGCGCGCCATCGATTCCTTCTCCTCGGCGTTCATCCCGGCCGTCGGTTCGTCGAGCAGGAGAATCGCGGGGTCGAGTGCCAGAGCCCGCGCCATTTCCACGAGGCGCTGGTTGCCGTACGCCAGGTTCCCGACCTCGGCGCTGCGCAGTGGCTCGAGGTTCATGAAGTCGATGACCTCTTCCACGCACCTGCGGTGTTCGATCTCGCGGCGGCGCTGGCGGCCCACGTAGAGCCCGCCGCCAAGCACGCCGCCCTTCATGTGGACGTGGCGGCCCAGCATCAGGTTTTCCAGCACTGTCATGTGCTTGAAGAGTTCGATGTTCTGGAAGGTACGCGCCACGCCAAGGGCGGCGATTCGGTGCGGCGGAAGCCGGTGGAGCGAGTGACGACCGCCGTCCGGGACCATCAGCGTGATCGTCCCCTCCTGCGCCCGGTACAGACCCGATATGCAGTTCAGGACGCTCGTCTTTCCCGCGCCGTTCGGGCCGATCAGCGCGAGTAGCTCGCCGTTGCGCACCTCCATGGTGAACCCGGCGAGCGCGGTGACGCCGCCGAAGCGGAGTGAAAGGTCGCGGATTTCAAGGATCGACATAGGAGTCAAGGATAAGCCGGTGGCGCCGTGGGAACAGGGGGCGCTGCGATGTCCCCCGAGCAGCCTGCCTCAGAACCTCCGCGACCCGTCGATCAACTCGCCTCCGACCCACACGCCCTCGATCGCACGTACGTTGGCCGCGTCCTCGAGTGGGTTGGCGCGCAACAGCAAGAAGTCCGCCCGGCGTCCCGCCTCGAGCGTGCCGATGTCGTCCCGGTCGAGACAGTCGGCCGCCACACCGGTCGCCGACCGCAGGATCTGCTCGGGCGACAACCCGGCCTCGGCCATGAGCGTCATCTCCATGTGCTCGAAGTAGCCCTGAAAGCGTCCGACCGGTCCCGAATCGGTGCCGAACGCGATCGGCACGCCTGCCTCGGCAAGCAGAGCCAGATTGGACTGCGCGACCTCGAGGGCGCGTCCGTAGGCCTCGGCGGCACCGGAGGCCCTGATGCGCTCCTGCCGTGCCGGGTCGCTCACCGTGACGACCTGGGCGGAATCCACATCCGACATGAGGAACGGGTCGTCGAAGAATGCCGGCCGGTCGCCATAGGCGTAGGTCGACACTTCACGAGTGAGCGTCGGCACGTAGCAGACGCCGGTCTCATGGAAGAGTCCGATCGTCTCGTCGTCGACGGGTTCGTCCCGGATGCTGTGCGCGACCAGGCCGGTTCCGGCCCGCAGCAGGCCCTTCGCGTCCTCGTGGTAGAAAAGGTGGGAGGCAACGCGGAGTCCGTGCTCGCCGGCGCGGGCGATCACGGCACCGTACGACTCCGGAGACATCTTCGTGCTCGTGCCCAGGTTGTCGTCGACCCGGATCTTGATCCAGTCGGGACCCATGGCGGCGGCCGCGTCGACGGCGGCGGTCACCTCCTCGGGCGAGGCGCCGGTCACGACGGGACCCGCGACCAGGAGGCGGGCGCCGGGCGGGCCGGCATCCTCGGCCGCCTCCGGCCGCCAGCTCGCATCCCTGACCGCGAAGACCGGCTCGCGGTCTCCGCCGAGACTGTTGACCGTCGTAACCCCGAAGCGGGCGTAGCGGGCCAGCTCGGAGACGGCGTATTCGGCGTATTCGACGCCGCTCCCCGGGATCCACGTCCCTCCGACGTGCCCGTGCACGTTGATCAGCCCCGGGATGATGAACTGTCCGGTGGCGTCGATGGCGGGGACTCCGGCCGCTTCGGCTGCAGCCGCGATGTCGGCGTCACCGGCGAGCGGCTCGACCGACAGGATCCTGCCCGCCACAACCCGCATCACTGCCGGCTCGCTGAGCCCCGCGCCGGTGCCGTCCCACACGCGGGCGCCGTAGACAACCAGGTCCGAAGCGGGATCGGCGGAGGGTGCGGGGCCGCAGGCCGGCAGGGCGGCGAGCAGCGCGGCCACGCCAGCCACGCGCGGCCACCGTTGCCGGGCGGTCATCTCGCACCTCCCGTAGGCGCACCGGGCGACTTGCCCGCCGCCACGTACAGTTCTCCTCCGCCGCGCCGGAATTCCCGCGCTTTCTCACTCATTCCCTCCTCCATCGCCTGAGCCGTGTCCAGCCCCCGCTCGCGCGCGAATTGCCGGACATCGTCGCTGATCTTCATCGAACAGAACTTCGGACCGCACATCGAGCAGAAATGGGCGACCTTGGCCCCCTCCGCAGGCAGCGTCTCGTCGTGGAACTCGCGTGCCGTCACCGGGTCCAGCGACAGGTTGAACTGGTCGCGCCAGCGGAACTCGAAGCGCGCCTTTGAGATCGCGTCGTCCCACTGCTGGGCGGTCGGGTGGCCGCGCGCCAGATCCGCCGCGTGAGCCGCGATCCTGTACGCGATCACGCCGTCCTTGACGTCGTCGCGGTTGGGAAGGCCCAGGTGCTCCTTCGGGGTCACGTAGCAGAGCATCGCCGTCCCGTACCACCCGATCATCGCAGCGCCGATCGCGCTCGTGATGTGGTCGTACCCGGGCGCGATGTCGGTCGTGAGCGGTCCGAGCGTGTAGAACGGCGCCTCGTCGCACCACTCGAGCTGCTTCGTCATGTTCTCCTTGATCAGGTGCATGGGGATGTGCCCGGGACCCTCGTTCATCACCTGCACGTCGTACTCCCACGCGATCCGGGTCAGCTCGCCCTGCGTCCGTAGCTCCGCGAACTGGGCCTCGTCGTTCGCGTCCGCGATCGAACCCGGGCGCAGCCCGTCCCCCAGCGAGAACGAGACGTCGTACTCGCGCATGATCTCACAGAGTTCGTGGAAGTGAGTGTAGAGGAAGTTCTCGCGGTGATGCGCCATGCACCACTTGGCCAGGATCGAGCCCCCGCGCGAGACGATGCCCGTGACCCGGTCGACCGTCAGGGGCACGTAGCGCAGAAGCACGCCCGCGTGCACGGTGAAGTAGTCTACGCCCTGCTCGCACTGCTCGACGATCGTGTCGCGGTAGACCTCCCAGGTCAGCTCC
>JAPPGZ010000007.1 GCA_028874905.1 Gemmatimonadota bacterium | reverse complement strand
TACGTGACTTCTTGCCTTGATTCGCGTTGCTTCCGTCCTGCCGGCCCGGCGCCTCGCCGCTCTCGGTGCTCGGGCGGCTCTGTCCACGGGCTGCTAGCGTGCGCGTCCTCTTCTGGGGTACGCCCGAATTCGCGATCCCGTCGTTGCGAGCGGTGGAGGGTGCGGGCCACACGATCGTCGGCGTGGTCACGCAGCCCGAGCGCCCACGGGGGCGGGGACGCAAGCCGTCGCCGTCGCCCGTCGCGAGGTTCGCGGAGGCGCAATCCTACCGCGCGCTGACCCCCGAGGACCCTCGGGACGCCGCCTTCATGGAGGAACTTCGCTCGCTCGACCCCGACATCTCGGTCGTGGTCGCCTACGGCCGGATCCTCTCGAGTGCCGTTCTCGATGTGCCGTCGCTGGGGTCCATCAACCTCCATGCGTCGCTTCTGCCGGCCCTGCGCGGGGCGGCACCGATCGCCTGGGCCATTGCACGAGGCCACGCGGTGACCGGCGTCACGGTGATGCGCATGGTGGAGGAGATGGACGCGGGCCCGATCCTCGCCGCGGCGGAGTGCCCCATCGGGCCCGCGGACACGGCCGCGCTGCTTTCGGCCCGGCTGTCGGGGCTGGGTGCGGCCGTGCTCGCCGAGACGCTGGCCCGGCTTGAGGCGGGGCCGGTCGACGAGGTGGATCAGGACCATGCGCGGGCTACCTTCGCCCCGAAGTTGGACCGGTCCTCCGCCCGGATCGATTGGAGTCGCGGCCATGCTCACGTGGCTCGGCTGGTAAGGGCCATGGACGACGTGCCGGGCGCGTGGACCGTCTGGCGTACTCAGCCGGTCAAGCTCTTTGGTGCAAGCGCGACCGAGGGCCACGGCGATCCGGGGCGCGTCGTGCAGGCCGATCCCAGGCGGGGGCTTGTCGTCGCTGCAGCAGACGGGGTGGTGCGCATCGCGGAAGTCCAGCCTCCCGGAAAGCGGCGCATGGAAGCGGCCGCGTGGATTCGGGGCAGCGGGCCCGGAGTCGGGGATCGCTTCGAGTAGGCTGGCAGCCCATGGATAAAATCCCCCCGGCATTCGAGCGGCGACGCATCCGGGCCGGACCCTAGTGCACGGCGAATCGACCACGGGTCTGCCGCGGCTGCACGTGATCGCGGGCGACGGGATCATTTCGGCGGGCGACTATCGGGAACGGATCGGCCCGATCCTTCGGGTCGGCGGCAGGTCGATCGCGGTCCACCTGCGGGCGCGGACCGTGCAGGCGGCGCGGCTCTTCGAGGTGGCGCGCTGGCTGGCGGAAAGCGCGCGCGCGACCGGTTCGCTGGCGGTGGTCAACGACCGCCTCGACGTCGTGCTGGCGGTGGGGGCCGGGGGGATCCACTTGCGCGAGGATTCGCTCGCGCCCGACGATGTCCGACAGGTCGCCGACAGTGTGGCGGTCGATGCACGCGGGCTGCGGGTCGGCAGATCGATCCACCAGGCGCGGCAGGCCGCGATGTACACCGCGGAACAGCTGGACTACCTCGTGCTGGGGACGATTTACGCGACGCCCTCGCACCCCGGGCGTGAGCCCCTCGGACCCGCGGTGGTGGCCGACACCGTGCGGCTGGCCAGCGTGCCCGTGCTCGCCATCGGCGGAATCGCGCCGGCCACGCTGCCGAACATCCTTGCCGAGGGCGCGCACGGCGCGGTCGTCCTCAGCGGCGTGTGGGCCGCGCACCGTCCGCCCGACGCGGTGAGTCGCTACCTTGAGGTGCTGGACAAGGAGGCTGCACCGTGATGACGTCAGCGCAGAGTGACGGGGAAACAGGGGCGACCGGGATCAGCCGTGGGCGCCCGGAAGTGTCCATCGTTCTGAACGGCCGGGCCCGAGTGGTTGAAGCGGGCTCGAGTGTCAGGACGCTATTGCGACAGTTGGAGCTGGACCCCGGAATGGTCGTGGTGGAGCATAACCGGCGTATCCTTGCGCGCGGCGCGCTTGCGGACGCAGAGATCCAGGAGGGTGATCGGATTGAACTCGTGCACTTCGTCGGAGGAGGGTAGCAGGAGGTGAAGGACAGCGCGTTCGTGATCGGTGGGAAGCGCTTTGCGTCTCGGCTGATCGTGGGGACCGGGAAGTACCGCGACAACGGCGAGATGGTGGCCGCGATCCGCGCCAGCGGGGCGGAGATGGTGACGGTTGCCGTGCGGCGGGTCGACCTTGACCGCAGTCGCGAAGAGGGAATCCTCCATCACCTCGACCCGTCGAAGATCTTCCTGCTGCCAAACACCGCGGGGTGCTACACCGTGGCCGATGCCCTGCGATACGCGCGGCTTGGACGCGCAGCCGGGCTCAACAAATGGATCAAGCTGGAGGTGATCGGCGACGAGCGGACGTTGCTCCCCGACACCGCTGCGACACTTGAGGCCGCGGTCGAACTGGTGGCGGACGGGTTCAAGGTCATGGCCTATACCAATGACGACCTGATCACGGCCATGCGCCTCGAGGATGCGGGCTGCGTAGCGGTCATGCCGCTGGCCAGCCCGATCGGCAGTGGCCTGGGGGTGGTCAACCCGTACTACATTCGCGAGATCAAGCGGCGTCTGTCGGTGCCGATCATCGTGGACGCGGGCGTGGGCACGGCTTCGGACGCATGCGTGACGATGGAACAGGGTGTCGACGGCGTGCTCATGAATACCGCCATCGCGGTCGCGGACGACCCCGTCGGCATGGCCCGCGCGATGGAGCTTGCCGTGCGGGCGGGAAGGGAGGCCTACCTCGCGGGTCGAATGCAGGCGCGCGAGATCGCGGTGCCATCGTCGCCTGCGGCGGGAATGCTTGACCGGGAGACCAACTGACCGTGCGCCGCGCACGGCGGCGGCGACCGGAGCGCGGGACATCGCCCGAGAGGCTCCTGGCGGCATCGATCCTGGAACAGGTCGAATCCGGACGTCGCCTCGATATGGCGTGGGAGAGTTCGAGCGCGCCCTCCTCGCCGAGGCGGGCCTGGATCCGGGCGCTGGTCTATGGGACCGTGCGGCTCAGGGGAAGGCTCGACAGGGTTCTCGAACGGCACTGTGGTGGTCCGGTGAGGGAGTTCGATCCGGAAGTGCGTACGGCGTTGCGCATGGGAGCCTATCAGATCCTGGAAATGGACGGTGTGCCGGACTATGCCGCCGTCTCGCAGTCGGTGGCGCAAGTCAAGCGAACGCGGAGGCGGGGGGCTGCGGGACTCGTCAACGCGGTGTTGCGAAACGTGACCGCCGTGCGCTACGGGCAGCAGGCGTTTCCCGATCCTGCAGAGGACCTCGCGGGCTATCTCGAGACGTGGGGATCGCATCCCCGCTGGATGGTGCGCAGGTGGATCCGGCACTTCGGCGCCGGTGCCGCGCGGCGGCTGATCGACGCGAACAACCGGGAGCCGGCCGTCTATCTGCGTCCGGTGGGCATGGATGCCGCAGAGGCGGAGCACGCCCTGAACCGGGCCGGATTGCATGCGTCGGTCGCGAATGCGGGGTCGGTGTGTCGACTGCGACGTGGAGTGGACCCCGGTGACGCGCTCCGGGTGGTTCCCGGCGTGATCCAGGATCCGGCTGCATCGTTGGTGGTGGACTACGTCTCGCCGGACCGCGGGTCGGTGGTGGCGGACCTGTGCGCGGCACCCGGAGGGAAGGCGATGGCGCTGACCGATATCGCGTCGGGTGTGGTTGCCGCGGACCGCTCCCGGCAGCGCCTTGCCAGGGTGTCGGAAGCCCGACGCCGCCTCTCTGCCCGAGCGTGGCTCGTGGTGGCGGATGCCCGCTTTCCCCCGGTTCACGGAGCCGGGACGGTGCTCGTCGACGTCCCGTGTACGGGGACCGGTACGCTGCGAAGGCACCCCGACGGTCGTTGGCGGGTAACCGAGCATGATCTTCGCGTTCTCACCGATGTACAGCGTCGGATCCTCCGAGGCGCGGCGGCTGTGGTTCCCCGCGGCGGGCTCCTGGTTTACGCTACATGTGCCCTTGAGCCAGAGGAGAATTGGGGTCAGGTGAAGAGATTCCTAGCACGGCATCCCGACTTCCGCGTGCAACCGGGGGAAGCCCCCGAACGGTTCCTGGACTCGCACGGTTGCCTTGTGGTGCTGCCGCACGAGAGCGGATTCGACGGTGCTTTTGCGGCACGCCTGAGACGGGTGGACGGCTGATGGATCTGGGCAGCTCGATCCGTCGCAGGCGGAGGTCGCGGGGACAAGTCTCCCGGGCCGTCGGATTGGCCGATCGTAGTCGTATCGCGATCCTGATAGCCGCGGCCGGCTTGATATCCGGATACCTGGTGGCGACGAGGCTCCTCTTTCCCCCGGGCGCCCCCCCTCCCTCGCTTCAGGGTGTTCCTGATGTGGCGGACAGGGCCTTCGAATCGGCGTTGACACTGCTTGCGGATGCCGGTCTGTCCATTGCGCGGGTGGACTCGGTGCATCATCCGGCGGTCGCGTCGGGTATGGTGATCGGACAAAGTCCCTTGCCTGGCCGGACCGCGCTGCCCGGTGCGGGGGTTCGCATCACGCTATCGCTCGGACCGGAAATCGGGGCCGTGCCGGACGTGACGCGACTGCTCGGTGGCCGCGCTGCCCGGGTACTCGAGGCGAGTGGCTTCTCGGTCGAGGTGGATACCGTCGAGTCCGAAGCGGCGGCAGGACGCGTCCTGCAGATCGATCCGGCGCCGGGCACCGAACTGGCGCTACCCGGGGCGGTGCGCCTGGAGGTGAGCCTTGGCCCGCCAACCCTCCCCCTCCCCGATTTGTCCGGGATGTGGATCGAGGAGGCGATTGCAACTCTGGATACGCTGGGCCTGGTCGTTTCGGGATTCGACATCCGATATAGCATATTGAACGTGGACCGCGTGTTCGCCCAGCATCCCGTCCCGGACACGCAAGTCGAGGCTGGAACCGCCGTCAGACTGACGGTGGGACAGGCAATGATCAGGGAACCGTAGGCACCATGTCCGGCAAGGCGAACCGCGCTCCGTATCTCTTGGCTGGGGTCGTTGTGACGGGGGTCATCCTGGCAGCCTGGCTGACCCGCGGCCGCATCCAGCCCGTCGTGTCGGGGTATCCGGCGCCGGATTTCGAGGTGACCGACACCGGGGGGAACCCGGTCACCCTGGAGGATTTCCGCGGCAAGGTCGTCCTCCTCAACGTCTGGGCGACTTGGTGCGGGCCGTGCAGGGAGGAAATGCCCTCGATGCAGCGTCTCTACGATCTTTTTTCGCGGGATGAATTCGAGATCGCGGCCATCAGCGTCGATGCTCCCGGTGGAAGCGTGGATTCGTCGGGCAACGTCGGTGGAGACCCGGTCGCTTTCGCGCGCGACCTGGCACTGACGTTCCCCATCCTCCTGAGTCCGTCCGGGCGCATTCAGCAGGTCTACCAGACGTCGGGCGTGCCGGAATCGTTCGTTATCGGTGCGGATGGCGTGATCTACAAGAAGGTGGCCGGGCCGACCGCTTGGGATTCGGAGTCCAACGTCGCGCTGGTTCGCCGTCTTTCGGGAGCTCGGTGATCCGTGTCCCTGTCCGGGTTGATTGTCCGTAACTGGCGGCTCAAGATCGCCGCGCTCGCGCTCGCCGTGCTGCTCTGGGTCACCATGCGCCTGACGGACGGCAGCGTCGGCCGCCTGACCATACCCGATGTGGAAGTCAGGGTGGAACAGGTTCACCGGGACTGGTTTCTGAAGGAAGCCCCGTTTCCATCGAGCGTGCAGATGAGCGTCAGCGGGCCGCAGGGCGAGCTGGTGCGCGTTGCAATGTCTCGGCCTGCGATGGTGATCCGTGTGGATTCCGTCCTGAGCGAGGATTCGGTTGTCACGCTGATCCCCGACTGGGTGAGCAACGTCGACAGAAGCAGTGTCACGATCGAGAACTTTGCCCCCAGTTCCGTGCGGCTGCTGTTCGAGAGGAACAAGGAGGAAGAGATCCCCGTTTCGGTCCGCCTCAGCGGCTCATTGCCGGATTCCCTGGCGATGGTATCCGAGCCGCGCGCCAACCTGCTGTTTACCAGGGTCCGGGGCGCCGCTTCACTCGTGGACGAACTGGAGACGGTGTTCCTCGAACCCTTCGACCTGAGCGGGATCGCCGGATCCGGGCGGTTCGATGTCGCGCTGGATACGGCGGGCCTGGGAGGACTGGCCGTGAATCCGGTTTCCGCCACGGTGAGCGTGGAAGTGGCCCCGAAACAGAGCCGGGTCGTGCCGTTGCAGGTCTCGGTACCGGGCGGTGTGGGCGAGCTGGTGGTGGATCCCGCAACCGTCCCGGTCACACTTTACGGGGCTGGTGAGGTGCTGGAGCGGATGGATTCGTCCACCCTCAGATTGCGCGTGGTCACGGCCGTCGATGAACTGCGGCGCGTACTGGAAGAGGTAGAAGATGTGCGGGCACCCCTCGCTCTGAGCGGCCTTCCGCGGTGGGTCGAAGGAGTTGTCGGCTCGGACTCGGTATCGGTGCGCAGGGAGGAGGAACCTTGACCAGGCCGATTCTGGGGATTGAGACTACCTGCGATGAGACCTCGGCGGCCGTCCTGGGCGCCGACGGTGCGACCCGGAGTCTTGTGGTGCACTCACAGGATGTACACCGGATCTACGGTGGCGTGGTTCCGGAACTTGCCGCTCGGGACCACCTCATGCGGATCGAGCCGGTCGTGACGGCGGCCCTGAACGAAGCCGGTATCGAGCGGCGGGACCTGGGCGCGATTGCCGTGGCGGCCGGTCCGGGGCTGATCGGCGCGCTGCTCGTCGGCGTGACCTGGTCGCGCGCATCGGCGCTGGCACTCGGCATTCCCGTGATCCCCGTCCACCACATGGAGGGACACATTTTCGGACCGATCCTGGAGGATCCCGACGCCGAGCCGCCCTTTGTCGCGCTCCTCGTCTCGGGCGGGCACACGCTCCTGATCTGGGTACCCCGGTGGGGTAGCTATCAGCTTATGGGCGAGACGCGGGACGATGCCGCGGGCGAGGCGTTCGACAAGGTGGGCAAGCTGCTCGGTCTGCCCTACCCGGGCGGCCCCGCCGTATCTGAGGCCGCCGCCTCGGGGGATCCGTGCCGGTACGGGTTTCCCCGCCCCATGCTGAAAACGGTCGCGGGCCTCCATGACGGGTCCGCGGCGGCTGCGCCGGGAGACTTCGACTTCTCCTTCTCCGGGCTGAAGACCGCGGTCGCACGCACGGTGATCCGCCTGGAGCAGACCGGCGCGATCGATGCGGAACGGCCGCACCTCGCGGCCTCTTTCCAGGCGGCCGTGATCGACGTGCTCGCGGGCAAGGCGCTCGCGGCCGCAGCGGTCGTGGGGTGCAGGCGCGTGCTGCTTGGTGGCGGAGTCGCGGCGAATCGCGCGTTGAGGACCCGCGTCCGTGGCGGTCTGGGGCGGCGGGGGCGCCTGTTTGCGGGGTCCCCGCGGCTGTCGATGGACAACGGGGCGATGATCGCGCGTGCGGGTCTCTTTCGGCTGCAGGCTGGCTTGGACACGCCGGGGCTGGAGGAAGCGGCGGCCAGGGTCGGCATCCCCGGCATGGTTCCCTGGCGACCCGGGCAGCGAGAGGGAACCGTGGGCCGAAAAACCCTGCCGGGAAATCCACCCGGCCGAGATTCCCAGTAACGAGGCAGGGCGCAGTGTATCCCAATCTCTTTTACTTCCCCGAGTGGTTCCCGATCCTCGGCGGCGACCCGCTGACCTCCTTCAGCGTGATGATGATGATGTCGTTCCTGACGGCGGGGTATGTGCTCAAGGCCGGCCTGACGAGAGAGGGGCACAATGCCGATATGGCCTGGGACCTCTTGTTCTGGGCGATAATCGGAGGCCTGATCGGAGCGAGACTCTACTACGTGCTGCTCCATTACCCGCGTCTGCTCGCCGATCCGATGGGCACGCTGTTTTCCCGTGGCGGGTTCGTCTGGTACGGCGGTTTCTTGCTCGCCACGGCCCTCGTCGTCTGGCGCGTTCGCCAAATCGGACTGCCCCTCGGCAAGACGGCCGATGCCGCTGCGCCCGCCCTCGCGCTCGCCTACGCCGTTGGGCGCGTGGGCTGCTTTCTCGTAGGGGACGACTATGGCCGGCCCACCGACTCCTGGGTCGGCATCGCATTTCCCAACGGCGCACCTCCCAGCACCGCAAGCGCGATCAGCAGCCAGTTCGGGATTACGGTCGATCCGGCGATGATCGAAAGGTACGGAGAGGTCCTGCCGGTCCATCCCACCCAGCTATACGAAACGGGCATCTCCACGCTGATCTTCCTGCTGCTGTGGCGCCTGCGCGGTCACGGTCACGGCGCCGGCTGGCTGTTCATGGTCTGGCTCGCACTGGCCGGTGCCGAGCGCTTCTTCGTGGAGATCTTCAGGGCCAAGGACGACCGGTTCCTCGGTGTGTTCACCCTGGCGCAGATGATATCCCTGCTACTGGTCGGGTTCGGCACTGTCTGGATGTTGAAGCTCAGGAGGGGGAAGGGCACAGCTTCGGGGTGACTATCCTCCATGTGTCGGATGTCCATTTCGGAAGACCGCACCTGCCGGTGGTCACGGCCGCACTGTTGCGCTTCGTGGACGAGCGGGATCCCGAAGTGGTCGTGGTTTCGGGGGATCTGACACAGCGCGCCAAGGTCGGAGAATACAGAGCGGCGAGGGCGTTTCTGGACGACCTGGGCCCGCGGCGTCTGGTGACGACGGCGGGGAATCACGACGTTCCCCTGTATCGCTTCTGGGAACGGCTGTTCGCGCCGTACCGGAACTACCGCGCCAACGTCGCGCCCGAGCTGAACACGGTGCTCGATCTCAAGGCGGAAGGTGGCGCGCGGCCCCTGCGTTTTGTCGCCCTCAACTCATCGGCGCCCCTGTCGGCGATCGTCAACGGACGGCTCGATCGCAGGCAGCTGCACTTCGCCGCCAACGCGTTCCGTGCGGCTCCCGAGGGGGCGCTTCGGGTCCTGGTTGTCCATCACAATCTCGTCATCCCGACCGATGGAGATTCGGCACCCCCGATGCGGGGCGCCCGCCGGGTACTGAACCAACTCGGCCGGTGGAGGGTAGATCTTGTTCTATCGGGGCATATTCACCGCACGCACCTGGGCTGGACCCGGACCGGCCCCGACGCCGCGAGCGACGGCGTGCCCGTCGTACTGGCTGGGACCACCACGTCGAACCGCGGGCGCGGAAGCGAGGAAGGAAGGAACTCGCTCAACCTGATCCGGGTGCTGGCGTCGGACCTGGAGGTCACTGCGTATCTTTATTCAACCGAAGCCGGGGAGTTCCAGCCGGCTGGGTGCCGGCGCTACTCCATCGCGGGTCGATAGGCGATGCCTTCCCCGTAATGGTGGCAAAGGGCCGCGGAGCCCTGAACAACTCGGATGTATAATATAATTTACATAATGTAATGTTTACTTTACAATGGACACAAGTGAGCGAACCAGCTCGGCGCGGATGGAACTCCGCTCCATGGCTGGGCCGATCCCTCATGCGCGCTGCCAGGAACGCGACGGCGATCACCCTGGCAGCCCGTGGACAAAATCCTCCCGGCATTCGAGCAGCGATGCATCCGGGCCGGACCGCTTCGCTCTGCGTTGCTCCTCGGGCCCGTAGCGCTGCTACTGGCCCTTCGTCGCGCCTTGCCGGACCGGCGCCTCGCCGCTCTCGGTGCGCGGGCGGCCTTGTCAACGGGCTGCTCGTCGCCATGCTGGGGCATGCCGGCCTGGCGATCGACGCGACAGCGCAGAATCGTGACGAAGAGATTGCGACCGTCGATTTCCTTGGCAACCAGGCCTTCAGCGACGTTGAACTGCGTCGCGCCGTGTTCACCCAGTCGTCGAGATGTCCGTTCATACTCACCATCACGACCTGTGCGCTCGGTATCGACTGGGGACGGGACCGGTCCTACTTCAGCCCCCGCGTTCTGGACGATGATGTCGAGCGGCTCCGGTGGCTCTATCTGGCGCACGGCTTCCGCGAGGTCGTCATTGAGCCCGGCCTTTCCCGGACCGATGCAGGAAGCGTTGTCATCCAGTTCCGGATCGACGAGGGGGAGCCGTACAGGATCGGGTCGATCGATCTCGTCGGCGACACGCTTCCGCCGTCGCTGGTCGAAGCCGCGGAATTCCCCATCGGCGTCGGCGATCCGCTCAGCTTCCTGCTTCTCCAGGAGGCCGGGGACACGCTGACGCGTCGGCTCCGAAACGCAGGCTTCGCGCATGCGGAGGTCTTTCGCGGTACCTTCCTGCCCGCCGGGAGCGACTGGGCATCCGTGAGCTATCGCGTCGACCTGGGGCCCGTCAACACATTCGGTCCCATCCAGGTCGTCGGAAACGACCTCCTTGACGAAGCCGCGATTCTCGACCGGCTCCCGTTTCGCGAAGGCGAACTCTTCCGGGAGAACCGGATGAGGGAGGCGCAACGCAGCCTCCATGAGCTGGAGATCGTGGCGCGCGCGCGGGTCGGACCCGACAGTGCCCGCATAGAGTCCGACTCGGTAATGCCGATCCTCGTCGAGGTGGTGGAGGGTGACGCGCGCAGGGTGCGCGCAGGCGGCGGGCTCAACAGTGCGGAGTGCCTCAACATCGAAGGACGCTGGGCCAGTCGGAATTTCGCCGGGGGCGGGCGGATTCTGCAGGCCAGAGCCCTGGTCTCCAACCTTCTCGCCTCGTCTCTCCAGTCGACACATCTGTGCTCACAGGCCGGAACGGACGCCTTCGGACGCGTCAACTGGCTCGTGGGGCTCGACTTCAACCAGCCCAGCTTCATTTCGCCGAGGGCAAGTCTTCTGGCCGGGCTCTTCGCGGAACGCCAGTCACGCAAGAACATCTTCGTGCGCGACGCCTTCGGCCTGGACTTCACTGTCAGGCGCTCGCTGGGAACCAACTCCTTCGCGAACGTGAGGTTGCGCCCTGAACTGAGCCGCCTGTACGCGGCCGAGGTCACGCTCTGCGCGACGTTTCTCGCTTGCTCGCCGGACGACATCGAGGTGCTTTCCGGCACCAACTGGCTCTCTCCTCTGGCGGTGTCGCTCAACCGGGACGAGACCGACGAGCTGTTCAGTCCCACCCGTGGCTTCCGGGCACTTCTGGACCTGGAGGTCGCCGACAGGCCCACCGGATCGGACTATTCCTACGTACGGGCGTTCTTCGACGGCAGCGCGTACAGGGCGATCGACCGGCGAACGGTCGTTGCACTGAGGATGCGGGCGGGCAAGATCAGTCCGGGCGGTCTGGAAGACCGGATCACGGGGCAGAACCGCTTCTCGGAGGTCGTCCCTTCCCAGAAGCGATTCTACGGCGGAGGGGCAAACAGTCTGCGGGGGTTCGCCCAGAGTACGCTTGGCCCGCGAAGCCTGTCGATTCCAGTGGAGGAGCTGCTGCGCCGTCGCGCGGCGGACGGCACGCCGACCTGTCCGCCGACCGCGGTGCGAGAGCTCATCTGCGACGGGACGGCGCTGTCGGAGTCGGGCTTCTACCAGGTGAGGCCCATCGGCGGATTGGCGACCGTCGAGGCCAGCCTGGAGCTGCGTCTGCAATTCGCGGATGGACTGCTTGGCGGGGCGGCTTTCGTCGACGTCGGCCAGGTCTGGCCGGAGGACTTCAACCTTCGCGACCTGGAGGTCTCTCCGGGCGTGGGATTGCGGTACAACACGCGCCTCGGCCCCGTGCGCGTCGATGTCGCCTATTCCTTCCGCGGTCTGGAGCCGTTGCAGGTCGTGACCTCGCAGATTCGGCCCTTCGTCACGGGCGCGGACGTGGAGTCGGACCGGATCGACATCGCGCCGGCCGGCGAAACACCCGAATTCATCGATTGGGTGGTGTCGGAAGACCTTGCCGTGCTGGGACTGCCCGTGCTGTTCGGGGATGACCCTGGATTCTCGTTTCGCCGGTTCCAGCTCCATTTCTCCGTAGGTCAGGCGTTCTGACGTATGAGCGGCGCGCCGACCTCTCGCGGATCCGGGGCGAACGCCCGCAAGGGAAGATGGACATGGCCGGTGGCGGTGCTGACGCGGGTCATCGTGGCGACAGGCATTCTCCTTGCCGCCGGTGTGACCGCCGCTCTGGCGATCAGCCGCACGGCGACCGGCCGGGAGCTGGCGCTGGACTGGGCCCTGGGAAAGCTGAGGCCCGAGATCAACGGCACGATTCACATCGGCTCCATCGGGCCTGGCGGCATACTCGGAGGCGCTACGCTGGTGGATGTGGAACTCACGGATGATCGTGGGCGGCCCGTCCTCGTGGCTGACTCCCTGCGTGCACGCTACTCGGTGGCGGAGCTGGTCGTGGGTTCTCCCGCCATTGCGGACCTTCACATATGGGGACCCGTAGTCAATTTCGAGCCCGCCCCCGGGGAACGCCTCGACCTGGCGGCGCTGCTGGCCCGGAGAGTCACCGACGATGAGCCCCCCGCCGCGTCCCTCCCCGATCAGCCGACGGACCCGGCCCTGGTCGTGAGGGGTGCGCGGATTCATGGCGGCACCGTGATCCTGCGGGACGACGCCGGTCGCGAGGCGAACGTGGAGCGTATCGATGTCGAGTTGGCACAGGTCGATTTCCGGCCCGGCCGGGAACGCTCCTTTGCGGCGGAGGTGGAGCGCGCGGACCTGTCCTTTCCCGTCGGCACCGGACGACTGGAGCTGGCCGCGATCAGCGGTGCACTCGAGGCGGGTGATGAGGGAATCTCGCTGAACGCGGACCGCTTTCGACTGCCGGGATCGGTGGGCAGCGGCAGCCTGTCATACGTTGGCGGCGCTGTCGGCGCGGAGTACGTATTCGACCTCCAGTTCGAGCAACTCTCGCTCGTGGATCTTCATTGGGTGAGGGGGCGCTTCGAGGAGGAGACGGCTCGCGGTGGAGCGCGAATAGCGGTCGACCGGCGAGGAGTGCACATCGATGTGGACGGCGGCGTGGTGGAGGCCGAGTCGGGACGCCTGGCGATTGATGGAGGGGTGTCCCTGGGCGACTCCGTCCGTTTCCGTGGTCTGCGGGTAGCTCCGGAGGCGTTGACGACGGCCGAAGTCGAGCAATGGCTGAGCGTGGACGTGCCGGTCCCGGGGCGACTCGAAGGTGATATCGGCATCGACGGCGTCCCTGGAAGACTCTCGATCGACGGAGCCGTGGCGATGCTCCGAGATGGCACGAGCGACACCGTCGCTGTGGTCTCCGGCGGCGGCACGATCCTGGAGTCGTGGGGGCTGGAGGGCGTGGCGCTCGAGGTCGATGCGCTCGACTACGAAGTGCTGACAGCCTTCTTCCCCGCGATACCCTGGACCGGTCGCGGCGGCATGAGCCTCGAAGCCTCGGGCGAGCTTCGGAGCGGCATCGAGATCAACGCGGCCGCGGACCACACCCTGAACGCCGACACCCGCAGCGCCGTGAGCGTCGCGGGTACGCTGTACGGCGATACGGCGATTTCGGTTGTGGACCTGGAAGCCACCCTTGCTCCCCTGGCCCTTTCTCTCGTCCGTGAGTTCGACCCCGATTTCCCGTTGACCGGTGACGTGGAGGGCACCGTTTCCGTCGCGGGGAATCTCGACGAACTGGATGTGCTTGCCAGCCTGCGGACCTCGGCAGGTGCCATGGACCTGCGAGGCGTCGTCAATGCCCGCGATCCGGCCGCCGGCTATCGGCTGACCGCCTCGGCCGAAGCGCTGCGGCTCTCGGAGCTGCTGGCCGGGCTGCCGGATTCCACCGTCGTGTCCGGGGCAGCCAGCCTGGACGGTCGGGGGCTGGACTTCGCATCGCTTCGCGGCGCCCTCGTCCTCGAGGTGGGCCCGTCCACAGTTGGGGCCTTGCGACTCGATTCACTCGGCGTGAACATCTGGGCGGACGACGATGGGCTCCTGCATGTGGAGTCCCTTTTTGCCGATGCGGGGGGACTGTTGGTCCGCGGCAGAGGCGGGAGCCTGGGACTGGTTTCCGACGTAGAGGGCGATGGAGTGATTCTGTCACTGTCGTCGCCCTCGATCCGTCCCCTTCGCCCCCTCTTCATGGGCGAGGGCATGGTCGCCTGGGACGAGTTGACGACCGTGGAACAGGATGTGATGATCGAGTTCGACGGTGTGGATCCGGACACGTTCCCGCTGGCGCGCGAGATCCGCTTCGATGGCCGGGTGCTTGGCGAGATTCGGCTCGCGGGCGCTATCGGCGATCTTTCGGCACGCACCACCGCCACCATCGAGTCGCTGGAGTACGGCGTCAACTCGGCCCGGACGGTGCGTGCCGACTTCACAGCGGAGGGCCTCAACGTCTCACCCGCGTGGATCACTCCTCGCCTGTCCCCGGAGGCGCCCGCGCGCCCACCCCCGCAGTTGCTGCTGGACGGTACGATCACGGGCAACTCGATCCTGCTGGACAACCGCGCACTCGACTCTGCCCGCGTGACGGCCACGTACGCGCTGGGCGCGGGTGGGCGGCTCCACGCATACGTTGCCCGCTCGGACTCGGAATCGTACGAGGCACAGGCCGTGCTTCGCCTGGACGACGGCGGCGGCCGGCTCGACCTCGACCGGCTGACGCTGGTGCTGCCGGACCGGCGCTGGGGCCTTATGGGGCCGGCCAGCTTCGAGTGGGACGATGCGGCGCTGACCGTCAACGATTTCGGCCTCATCCGCCCCGGTGCCGACGGACTGAGAATGTACGCTGACGGCCGTCTCGCGCTCGAGGGCGGCGACTCGGATTTCGAACTGGACGTTGCCAACCTCGATCTTTCGGTGGTTGGAGGGCTCCTCCAGATGACGGAACCGCCCACGGGCATTGTGTCGGCCGACGTGCGCGCGAGCGGGCCGGGTCCCGATCCCGAGTGGGCAGGTTGGCTCAGGGTCGCCAATGTCGCGTACGGGGCCGTGGGATTCGACACGGTGGCCGCAAGTGGGCGCTACGCGGACGGTAGCCTCACACTTGAGCTTGACTCATGGGTTCGCGAGGGGCGCGGACTTCACGTCAACGGCTCGGTGCCGCTGGATCTTCGCCTCCTGGCCGTCGAGGATCGGATCCCGGACCGCGACGTGGATCTCGACATCGTGGTCGACTCGTTTCCGGCCGGGATGGTCCTGGGTGTCATCAAGGGAGTGGAGGATCTCGGGGGACACCTGAGCGGCAACGTCCGGTTGCGGGGGACGCGGTCGGACTTCGAACCTGCCGGGACACTGCTTCTCGCCGATGGGACGGGTCTGGTGGCACCCCTCGGCGTGCGCCTCACGGACGTCGATATCGGGATGCAACTCAGCACCGACGGAACCGTTGTGGTGGACGGATCCGCGGTGTCCGGCGGCACGATGGAGGTGCGCGGCGAGGTCAACGCGGGCCGGCTCAGCGATGTGCAGCTCGACCTCGCCTTCTGGGCCCGCGAGTTCCAGTCGATCGATCGCCGCGACATGGAGGCGGCGATGAGCGGGGACTCGATCACGCTGACCGGCGCGTACAACGCTCCCTTTGTGGAGGGCAGCATTACCGTCACCGACGGCACGGTCTTCATCGAGGAGTTCCAGCGCGCGGCCCAGGTGATCGACCTGTACGACCCGGTCCTGTTCAGCGCCGCCACGGCGCCGATCGGTTCCACCGACCAGAACGAGGACCCGAGCGCCGGGACCGTCCGTGCACGGAACCAGTTCATGGAGAACCTTCGCGTCCTGATCGACGTGCAGATCGGACGGGGGAACTGGCTGCGCTCGCGCGAGTTGAACGTCGAAACCGCCGGCGATCTGTCCCTGACCTTTGACCGACAGGGCAACCAGCTGGCGCTCCAGGGTGAGATGGAAGTGGTGCGGGGCACCTACAACCTGGGGCCGCGAACCCTCAGGATCACCGAAGGCGGATTCCAGTTCGTTGGCACGCCGGGCTTCAATCCCGGGGTATCGATCACTGCCGAAGACCGGTTGCGCACCCGGGAGGGCGAGCCGTTGGTGATCACCGCGGACATCTCCGGCACGCTGCTGTCTCCCGTCCCGACGCTTTCGAGCGACTCGGAGATCGCGATGTCCGAGGCAGACCTGGTCAACTACCTATTCCTGGGACGTCCGACCTCGGCGTTCATCGATGATGGCATGACGGCGTCGGTGGGTGCCGGAAGCAACCTTCTTTGGGGACAGGTGGCCAATCAGATCGGGTACCTCCTTGCGCGCGAACTGGAGGTGGACCATCTCTCCGTGTCGCAAGCGGAGCAGAGTCAGGCCAGCGCCGCGTTCGGCGCATCCTCGCTGCAAGTGGAGGTGGGGTGGTACCTGCTGGATGATGTGTTCTTCACCGGCGTCTATCAGAGGGGGTTCTGCGCCGACCCGACCCTGCCTGTCAGCAGCGGCGGCGTGCGAGTCGAGGTGGGCATGCCGAAGGACGTGACTCTGGAAGGGTTCTACGAGGGCCGATGCACCCGTGAACGGTATCGCGGACTGGGTGATCTCTCCCTCGAGCTTGCCCGCATCTGGGGGTTTTCGTTCTTCAGGGAGTGGGGGTACTAGGTGCACCTGGTCGTCCGCGGCGCGCGCGAACACAATCTCAGGAACATCTCCCTCGAGATTCCCCGGGAGCGGCTCGTCGTTGTGACGGGCCTGTCGGGGTCGGGCAAGTCGTCTCTTGCCTTCGACACCATCTACGCCGAGGGTCAGCGCCGGTACATCGAGTCCCTGTCCGCGTACGCGCGGCAGTTTCTGGGCTTGATGGAGAAGCCCGACGTGGACGCGATCGAAGGGTTGTCGCCGGCAATCTCGATCGAGCAGAAGACAGTGTCGAAAAACCCGCGCTCGACCGTCGGGACCGTTACCGAGATCTATGACTACCTGAGGCTTCTCTATGCCCGTGCCGGGACCCCGTACTGTCCGCGCTGCGACCTGCCCATCGTGCGTCAACCGGCCACGCAGATCGTCAAGCAGCTCCTGAAAATGCAGGAAGGAGCGCGCATCCAGGTACTGGCGCCTCTGGTGCGGGGGCGCAAGGGCCAATTCCGGGACATCTTCGACCGCGCACGCCGCGAGGGTTTCGTGCGCGCCCTGGTTGACGGCCGGGTGTACGATCTGCGGGAGATCCCCAGACTGAACCGCTACGAGAACCACGATATCGCGATCATCGTGGACCGGCTGGTGGTGAAGGAGGAGGACCGCGCGCGGCTGTCGGACTCGGTGGAGACCGCACTCGGCGCGGCGGACGGCGTCGTGCAGGTCCTGGAGCGGCGGGGCGGGCGGGACGTGTCCCACCTCTTCAGCGAACACTATGCGTGTGCCGACTGCGGAACCAGCTTTCCCGAGCTTGAGCCGCGGGTCTTCTCATTCAACTCGCCCCACGGCGCATGCCAGGAATGCGGCGGGCTGGGAACCACCAAGGAGGTGAACGGAGCACTCCTCGTGGGAAGCCCGTCTCTTTCGATCCTCGAGGGCGCGATCATCCCCTGGGGCGATCCCGGCGGGCACCTGCGAGGGTCGGTGATCCCCGGCCTGGCCGCGGCCTACGAGTTCGATCCCGGCGTTCCCTGGCGGGATCTGCCCCGGGAGGCGCGCGACGCCATGCTGATGGGCTCGGGGAGGATGAAGATCCGGTTTCCGTATAATGCCGGAAAGATGAGGGGCCACTACGAGGACTACTGGGAGGGTGTGGTGGCCAATGTCGAGCGCCGCTACCGCGAGACCAGTTCCGAACACGTGCGGTCTCAGCTGGAGCAGTACATGTCCAGCCAGACCTGCGCAGCCTGCGAGGGCTCGCGATTGGGCCCCTTCGGCAGATCGGTGCGAATCGGCGGTGTCCCGATCAGCAGCGTCGTGGACCGGCCGATAGGCGATGTCCTGAGATTCATCCGCTCGCTCCCCGTGACAGGGGAGTCGCTGCCACCGGATGTCGAGCCGGCCCCGGGGGAGCCTCTTTCGTCCGAGGTGGCGGGGCCGATTCTGAAAGAGGTCAGGGAGCGCCTCGGCTTCCTGCGCAACGTCGGGCTGGACTACCTGTCCCTCAGCCGTTCGGCGGCGACGCTGTCGGGGGGCGAATCACAGAGGATCCGTCTGGCCACCCAGATCGGAAGCCGATTGGTCGGCGTCCTGTATATTCTCGACGAGCCTTCGATCGGGCTGCACCAGCGCGACAACCATCGTCTGCTCGACACCCTCAAGGAGTTGCGGGACCTCGGGAACTCGGTCCTTGTCGTGGAGCACGACGAGGACACGATCCGGGCGGCGGACTTCGTCGTCGACCTCGGTCCGGGCGCCGGGCTTGCCGGGGGCAAGGTCGTGGTCGCCGGTTCGCTGGAGGATGTGCAGTCCCACCCGGAGTCCGTGACCGGCGCCTACCTGCGGGGAGACCTCGAGATCCCGTTGCCGGAGCGGCGGCGTCGACCCGACCCGGCACGATGTCTCACCGTAAGGGGAGCGTCGCAGCACAACCTGAAGCACATCGACGCCGCCTTCCCCCTTGGCTGCTTCATCGCCGTCACAGGCGTGAGCGGCTCGGGCAAGTCCACGCTCGTCAACGGCACGCTCTATCGCGCGCTGTCCCGACATTTCTATCGCTCCCGGTCCATCGCCGGGGCGCACGACCGGATCGAAGGCCTTGCGAGCGTGGACAAGGTCATCGAAGTGGACCAGTCGCCCATCGGCCGCACGCCCCGGTCCAATCCCGCCACCTACACCGGCCTGTTCACCCCGATTCGCCAGCTGTTCGCCGGGGTCCCCGAGGCGCAGATCCGCGGCTACCTCGCAGGTCGTTTCTCCTTCAACGTGAAGGGCGGTCGCTGCGAGGCCTGCAAGGGCGATGGGCTCCTGAAGATCGAAATGCACTTCCTGCCCGATGTGTACGTCTCCTGTGACGTCTGCAAGGGCCGCCGCTACAACCGCGAGACCCTCGACATCTACTACAAGGGCCGCAACATCGCCGATGTCCTGCGGATGACCGTTCACGAGGCGGTCGAGTTCTTCTCCGCCGTGCCCCAGATCAAACGGCGCCTGCAGACGCTCGCGGACGTCGGTCTCGGGTACATCCGGCTCGGCCAGAGCGCTACCACGCTGTCGGGGGGAGAGGCCCAGCGGATCAAGCTCTCGGCGGAGCTCTCCAAGAAGGCCACCGGGCGGACCATGTACATCCTCGACGAGCCGACCACGGGTCTTCACTTCGAAGATGTCCGCATTCTCCTGAAGGTCCTGCACCGCCTCGTGGAACGCGGCAACACGGTCGTGGTCATCGAACACAACCTGCATGTGGTGAAGACTGCCGACTGGGTCATCGACCTCGGTCCCGAAGGAGGTGAGGCCGGCGGCCGTATCATCGTGGAAGGGACACCCGAACGCGTGGCCGACGACCCGGCTTCCTACACGGGCCAATACCTGGCCCCGCTTCTCGCAGCGCGCCAGGAAGTATCGGGGCCCGCCGGCCGGACCGAACCGGCAGGCTAGGGAGCGCGGACGACGAGTCCCGGACGAACCGGAAACCGCTCCCGCAAGCGGCCTCGTAAGGCGTTGGTACGACAAGGCCGGCTGTGTTACGTTCCGGCTTGCCACCTTCGCTCGACCCCTGGAGAGAAACGGCCATGGTTACCCGAGACGACCTCGAAAGCTATCTGATCCGCATGGACGCGGATTTCGACGAAGTGGACGACGGCATGTTCCTCGTCCGCACCGACAACGGCGGTGCTCCGATCGTCGTTCATCACTCCGAGCCACTGCTGCTCGTGCGCATGAAGGTCATGGACCTGCCCACGGACCAGCAGGACCTCGGCGGCCTCTACGAGACACTGCTCAGGCTCAACGCCACGGATGTGATTCACGGGGCCTACGGAATCGAAGCGGGTGAATTGATCCTCAGCGACACGCTCCAGCTCGGCAACCTCGATTTCGACGAGCTGAGGGCGTCGCTGGAGAGCGTTCAGATCGCGGCATCGTCCCACGTATCCCGTATTCAGGCCCTGGCGGGCGCGAGAGGGGGCGAATAGGAGATGAGCATCTTCAGCAAGTTCTCGACGATGATCAAGTCGAACATCAACGACCTCATTTCCCGGGCGGAAAACCCGGAGAAGATGTTGAACCAGATCATTCTCGACATGCGGGACCAGCTGGCCAAGGCGAAGCGCGAGGTCGCCGCGGCCATCGCCGACGAGCGCAAGCTCAAGGGCCAGTTGCAGGGAGAAGTCAAGCAGGCGCGCGACTGGGAGCACCGCGCTATGCTGGCCGTCAAGGAAGGACGTGACGATCTCGCCAAGCAGGCCCTGATGCGCCAGCAGGAGCACGCGGACCGCGCGGCCGTTCTGGAGGGCACGTGGCAGGCGCAGGCGCAGGAGACCGAGAAGCTCAAGGGATCCCTCCGCCAACTGAACGACAAGATCGAAGAGGCCAAGCGCAAGCGGAACCTCCTCATCGCGAAGCAGAAGCGGGCCCAGGCGCAGAAGCGCATCCATGAGACCATGTCCGGGCTGTCGGACACCTCTGCCTTCGAGGCCTTCAATCGCATGGCCGAGAAGATCGAGGAGGAGGAGCGGCGCAGTCTGGCCCACGCCGAGGTGACCGAGGCTCTGGCGGGGGACACCCTGGAAACGGAGTTCCTGCGGTTGGAATCCGGGTCGGGCGATGCCGACGTCGACAACAGGCTGGCTGCGCTCAAGGCCGAAATGGGCCTGCTGCCGTCCGGCGCCGGGGACGCACCGAAACAGATCGGTTCGGGCCGGGCCGCCGACGAAGCGGCCGACAGCGCCGCGAGTGACGGATCTGAGGTGGACGCGGCCGAAGGCGAAGCCGCGGACGAACCGCCGATTCGCGAGGCGGAGCTCCTGGAAGAGTTCGACAAGCTCCAGCGAGGAGGCGCCCGCGCATGAGCGTCGTCTTCCTGAATGGGGAGTACCTGCGCAAGGAGGAGGCCAGGGTCTCGGTCAACGATCGCGGCTTTCTCTTTGCCGACGGGATCTACGAGGTAACGCCGGCCTATGGCGGGCGCCTTTTCCGGTGGGGACACCACCTTGCCCGCATGCGAAAGGGGCTCGCGGCAATCGCGATCGACTTCGATGCAGCGGTGCTCGAAGAGGTGAAGCTGGAGCTGCTCGCCCGCAACGGCCTGGCCGATGTTCCGGTCGCGTACGTTTACGTGCAGGTCACCCGTGGGGTCGCGCCCCGTACCCACGCCTTCCCCGATCCCCCCGTTCAACCGACGGTGTATGCCTTCGCGAACGAGTATCACCGCCCCTCGATGGAGAACTGGCTGCTGGGATCGCGGGCGATCACCGCGCCGGACCAGCGCTGGGCCCGGGCGGACATCAAGGCGATCGCCCTGCTGCCCAACGTGCTGGCGCAACAGGCTGCGGTGGAGGCGGGTGTGATCAACACGATCCTGGTGAGGGACGGGATCGCGATCGAAGGCACCCACAACAACCTCTTCGCCGTGTTCGACGGTGTCGTCACCACGGCGCCGAAGTCCAACTACATCCTGCACGGCGTGACCCGCGACTTCGTGATCGAACTGGCCGGGGAACTCGGCATGCCGGTCGAGGAGCGCGCCATCCCGCTGAATGAGCTTTACGGCGCCGACGAGGTCTTCTTTACCGGCACCACCACCGAGGTGCGGCCGGCGATCAGAGTCGACGACAGGATGATCGGGGATGGACACGTCGGTCCGGTCGCGCGCGCCCTTTTCGAGAAGTTCCTGGAGGTCACCGGGGGCTGACGCCGCCGGCTACCTCCGAGTGTCCACGGCGTCTCTGAGCGCCCTGGTCGTCGTCACGTCGAACGCGCCCGGCGCCCCGAGCGCGGCCGGCAGGGGCGCCTCCCAGTCCCGCAGGATGGCGCGGATGCGCCCGGTCCCGCGCTCCGTTACGACCCTCAGCGCGCGCTCGTAGTCGCCGTCGATCGCCACCACCCCCTCGGGCCCCACGAGCGCGATCCGTTCCAGCGCGTCGGCCCATTCGGGCACGATGGGGATCGCGAAGAGGAAGTGGCCGTTTCCGTACCCGTCCTCTCCCGGCGTGAAGTCCAGCGAGAACAGGGACCGGCCGCCGGACCCGGTGCCCAGGATCCGGTACGGGCCTGGCTCGTCGGGCAGCCGCGTGGCCGTGCGCATCGAAAACGGGGGGTCCAGCCGCAGCTCGTCCCCGAGCACGCCGCCCCACAGCACGAGCATGTCGCCGGACGGCTGCGTGACGGCGCCATGCGCAGTCGCGGCGTCACCGGCGGTCCTGGCCCGATAGTCGATCACCTTCTGGAAGTAGAAGTCACTGAGCCACGACCTGCTGGTGCAGTAGGTCATGATGTCCTTGGTGCGGTCCGGGGATACCGCGGAGCCGTCGCGGAAGTCGTAGCCCCACACGCCGATGCTCCCGTCGCGGTACGGGAAGGCCGGGTCGACGTTCTCGGGACCTCCGCAGGGAGCGTGCCGGAGTGACAGGTTGTGACCCACTTCGTGCGCCAGTGTGGTGGGGCTTGCCTGGCCCATGCCGATCCAGCCGGGCAGCCGGCCCCATCCCCGCACGAACCCGTTCACGCTTGCGGCGACTCCGTAGTAGTGGCCGGTACCGCCCTCGGAGGTCCGCAGCGCGTCGAGCTCGTTCAGCAACCCGTGTTGTCCGGCCTCCGTCGTGAGGTCCAGCGAGGTCACGTAGACGGCGTGAGAGGCCACGTTGAACTCGCCGAACGGAAAGGAGTGCCTCAGCTGACCCAGTTGCGGGCTGTCAGGATTGATCCCGCGAGTCCACGCCACCACGGAACTGTCGGGCTGCTCCGCTTCCACCACGGGCACCAGCGTGAGCCGCATGGGGGGCACTTGCGCCACGTTCAGCGAATCGGTGCCTTCCTCGGGGAAACGGGTGGCGCTCTCCGGGGCGAGCGGCAGGGTCCCCTCGGGATCGACTTCGACGACCAGGTGCACGCCGGGCTCGACAACCTCGGCGGGAATCACCGCGTTGTACGACAGCTTCAAGTCGCCCTCGTCGGCCTCGGCGGGGATCTGGTTGGCATCGCGGGTCATCACCACGCGGTGGACTTCGTCCCCAGCCGGTCCCGTGAACACCGCGACAACCTCGGGCTCGAAGAATCCCCTGGGCTCCTCGGCGGTGACGAACGCTCTGAGGAGCGCGTCCCGGTTGGCCACCAGACGTACGCTCCGCCGTGGCGTCTGCACCGACTGCGTGAGGTAGACGGTCGCAAGGGATACCGTGACCTGTTCCGGGTTGTCGCAGATCGCGCCCGCGGTTTCCTCGATCGAGGCGTACCATTCCTGAAAGCTGGGCGAAGGGGATGCGCACAGACCGGTTCCATCGTGGTCCAGCGCCCTCAGGTCTTCCAGCCGCCGCAGCGCAAAGGGCAGCGCGCCCTCCAGCCCCGCGTTCCGGGCCACACGCAGCTCGGTCAGGGCCTGCAATCCGGCGACCGCCGCCGGGAACGCGCCGGACAGGTCATTCCCCGAAAGGTCGAGGACCTGCAGCCGCGCGAGGTTGCCGAGCTCCGACGCGAATGGACCGGCCAGTCCGTTGTCGGCCAGCGACAATTCGACCACGCTCCCGTCCCCTGTCCCGACGCCATACCAATCCCCGACGGCGGCGTCGCTCCCCCATGCGGTCCGGTCTTTCCACGATTCGCCGCCGGTCAGTTCGTGAAACTCGGCCAGGGCGAATCTCTCGACTTCGGCGGGATCGCAGGCTTCGCCGCTGCGGCTCGGAACCGCCTGCAGCCATTCCTGGAACTCGTCGTCCACCTGTGGGCACAGGCCCGTGCCCGCAAACGTCAATCTCTCCAGGAACTCGATGTCCAGCAGACTCCGCGGAATCAGGCCGCTCAGCCCGGCATTGTTCTCCAGCGCGAGGTACTCCAGCGTGCCGATCCGCCCGATTTCGGCCGGGAGCCCGCCGCTGAAGGCGTTGTCCCGCAGGTACAGGCCCGTCAGCGGCAATCCACTCAGAAGGGACGGAATCGTGCCGCTCAGCCCATTCTCGTAGGCGCTGAGGACTTGCAGCGCCGTGAGGTCGGCGAACGCTTCCGGTATCGGGCCTGTGAGGTTGTTCTCGTGGATCCACAGCAGGTCGAGGCGCGAAAGCTGGCCCAGCGCCTCGGGTATCCGGCCGCTGAGCTGGTTGCGATACAGGTACAGGCGCTCCAGGGTCGCCAGGTCCCCGAGTTCGGGCGGGATCGTCCCGGTCAGGTTGTTTCGGGAGACCGACAACAGCCGGATCGACTCCAGGTCGCCGAGTTCCGGAGGGATGGTGCCGGTCAGCTGATTCAGGCTGAAGTTCATGTAGGTGGCGTTGTCCAGCTGCCCGATCTCGGCCGGTATCGGACCCGACAGCTCGTTCCACCCCACGGTGAATCTGCGCACTGTACCCAGGTTGCCGAGCGCCGGCGGTATGGGCCCGGACAGATCGTTGTCGAAGAGTTCCAGGGTGTCCAGGCTCGCCAGCGCGCCAAGCTGTGAGGGAATCGACCCGTTCAGCGCGTTACCGCGCAGGTTGAGCATGGTGAGATTGGCGAGATTCCCCAGCTCGGGCGGGATTTGCCCCGACAGGTCGTTGCCGTTCAGAACGAGCCGCCGCAGTTCCGCCAAGTTGCCCAGTTGCGCGGGCAACGTCCCGGTCAGGTCGTTGTTCTCCAGGGACAACTCCGTGACGAACCCGGCCGCATTGGTCGTCACCCCGTGCCAGTTGCCGATACGCGACGGGGTGTTCCAGTTGCCGCTGTCGTCCCAGCCGGCTCCCCCGGTCGCGTTGTAGAAGTCGATCAGCACCTGTCTGTCGGGGTGGTCGGCATCGGGCGCCACGACGGGTGGTGCGGTGGGTTCCGGATCGTCCGAGCAGCCTGCCGCGAACGCCGCCACGAGGAGCGAAGCCGGGAGCCGCGACGGAAGGAGCCGTGACGGGCCCCGCTGAACCAGCACGCGCCCCCGCTGGGCCAAATTTCGCATTTTACGCATTCTACGCATTCCGTGCAGGCGCAACGGCATTCGTGTCTCCGCTTACTGGTACAGGAGATACGCCGCGCGGCGATCGACGTACTCCTCCAATCCATCCCCCCAACCCTCCGCCAGCTCCCTGTAGGACACGCCGGCGTCCAGAGCGTTCCGCAACGCGTCGGTGCCCGCCAGACGATCGAAGTGGCTGGCGCGCCAGCTCCAGCGGTCGCCGGACATGGCCTTCATCTCCACCAGGAGTGCCAACGCCGCCAGCGTCGGGTCGTACTCGGGGCCGTCGGCTACGAGGCGCACGCCCCGGACCTCCGTGCCGCCGAACTTCCCGTCGCCGGGGTTCTCCGGAGCAAAGCTCACCGCGACAAAACGTACGCCGGGCACCGCGAGTGCTTGCAGCCGGGCCGCCAGCTCGTCGCCGTCCAGCCATGGGGCGCCCACCTGCTGGAAGGCCCGGTCCGTGCCGCGCCCCACCGAAATTGGCGTGCCCTCGAAGAGGCAGGTGCCGGGGTAGTGCAGCGCGCTCTCCACCGAGGGCATGTTGGGCGAGGGCGCGATCCACGGGATGCCCGTATCCGCGAAGGGCATCATGCGCCGCCATCCGTCCGCGACGGCCACGCTGAGCACCGCGCGAACGCCGAATTCTCCGACGGCCATGCGCGCGAATTCGCCCGCCGTGAGCCCGTGGCGCATGGGGATCGGATACAGGCCGACGAAGGAGGAGTAGTCAGGGTCCAGAAGGTTTCCCTGCACGGGGTCGCCGCCGATCGGATTGGGGCGGTCGAGAACCACGAAAGGAATGCCGCGCTCCCCCGCGGCCTCCATGGCCAGCGCCATGGTCGACAGGTACGTGTAGTAGCGGGTGC
>JAPPGZ010000085.1 GCA_028874905.1 Gemmatimonadota bacterium | reverse complement strand
CCGAACGCAGCGCCCCGCCCAGCATGAAGAACACCATCATGCCGAAGCTGAAGATGAAGAGGGTGCGGATGTAGGGCAGTGCTTCGGCCTGCACCGACGGGGCCGCATGGACCAGATCGAGAAGGGCAGGCGCGAGGAAGTAGCCGACCGGCGCCAGAATGCCGATGGACAGCACCGCCGCCGTCAGGAACGCCTGGTAAACAACCTTGTTAACTATTTCGGGCTCGTTCCTGCCGGCGAAGCGCGCTACGAGAACGCCCATGCCGGTGAACAGCGACCCGATGAACACGTGCACCACCAGGAAGATCTGCCACGACACCCCGATCGCCGCGTTCCCCGCGTACCCGACGAAGTTCCCCACCATCGCGTGGTCGACCAGACCCTGGAGCCCGCCGATGACGTTCTGCAGCATCGTGGGCCACGCCAGCTTCCATACGGCACGACCGATGGGCCCTTCGACGATGGAGCGGTCGAAGGAGCGGGGGTGACCCCGACTAATCGCTCTTGACCAGCCTGGCGCCGAACAGGGCCCCGACCGCACCCAGCACCGGATTCAGCCAGGCTACCCAACCTGGCTGTTGGGCGGTCAACATGGCTTCGGTCATGGACAGATCCGGTGGACGGACACCGGTCGCCGCATCGGCCATCGGTGCGCCCGGCAGCGCGCTCGCCACGCCCAAGACGACGACCAGCGCCACAAGCATCCACACGCCGCGTTTGTCGGCGGAGACCTTCGCGCACACGAGGCCGCCCACGACCGCGGCGATCAGACCGATGACGATCGATCCGAAGTTCCACGTGCCCGACACCTCCCAACTCCCAGCCTGGAATGCCCCATCCGCGCCGAGCATCATCCAGAAACCCGCCATCAGCACGAAAACGCAGGCGAACATGACGACCCAGCCCAAAACCGCCCCTCCGATGTTGCGCAGGTGCTCGCTCATCGTACCTTCCTCCCCACTGTGAGATTCCCTCGCGCGTCATGTAGACGTCATTCGTGCACGCGCATTCGCGCATTCGCACGAGACCGTGAGACGGTAAGCCGGACGCCGAAAAGGGGCAACCGGATTCAGCGGGCCGCGATCGGTCCGCACCCCTCCATTCCCCTGCAACCCACCTTTCCGTTGCCGACATTTTAGCATATACTAAAATAACAATGGACAACGCCCTCATGATTCGCATTGCGACCGAGCCCCGCCGCCTCGAGATCCTGCAGATGATCTGGGACCGCGAGCGGAACGTAGGTGACATCGCCGCCAGGCTTCCCGTGAGCGTGGGAGCCGTGTCGCAACACCTCTCGAAGCTCCATGACTCGGGCCTCGTGACCGTGCGCTCCGAAGGACGCTGGCGGTTCTACCAGGCGGCCAGACACGAAATGGGAATGGTCGGCGACGTGCTGGAGGCGTTCTGGGCGGACCGTCTGCGGGCGCTCAAGCGCATGGCGGAGCGGGCGGAAGCGGAGGGGGCGGAACCCGCAGGCGCCAGGGCGGAGGGCGCAAACGCGGCACGCTCCACCGTGCGCCGCCCATCCCGCACGCCCGAGCCGCCACAACAACCCAGGGACAGGAGACGGACGTGGAAGACGATACAAACGTGATCGAGCTGTCGGTCGAGATCGACGCGAGCCCCGAAACGGTGTGGGCGATCCTCACCGACCCGGATCTCTTTGCGGTCTGGATGCAGGGGGAGGTCACCTTCGAACCGCGCGCCGGAAGCGCGTTTCGGGCCGCCTTCCCGAACTTCGATGTGGTGATCGCCGGCGAGATCGTCGCCCTGGACGCCGACGCACGGCACTTGCAACTGACCTGGGGAACCGAGACGGGGATCCAGGCCGACGCATACCCGGCCGGGTCGTCCCTGCTGGAATTCCGGGTGAATCCGGCGGGCTCAGGGTGCCGGGTCGACCTGCGTCACAGCGGGCTGCCGTCCGCCGAAGCGGCAAGGCAGCAGGAGGGTGGCTGGCACTTCCAGCTGAGCCGGCTCAACCTGGAGGCCAACCGCATCGATCTAGGCGCGGGACTGGAGCGCACGCTGCCGGAATGGATCACGGCGTGGAACGACCACGATGCCGAGACGCGTCTCGCGGCGCTCCGCAGGTGCTGCGCGGACGACATCACCTTTCGCGACGACTGGACGGGGCTGACCGGCATCGAACTGCTCTCCATGCACATTGCCGGGTGTCACCAGTACATGCCCGGCTACAGCCTCGAGCACACGGGCGACGTGCGCATCTGCCGCGGCGAGGCGCTGGTCGGATGGCGCGCGACGGGGCCCGGCGGCGGCAGCGAGGGGTTCAATCACATCCAGGCCGATCCGGACGGGACGATCCGCCGGGTGACGGGGTTCCAGAAGGGTTGACGCGCGGCTGGCCAGCTACCCCAGCGTCTCCGCGAAGGTCGGCGCCGCCCGGTGGTTCGTCGCCTGCTCGTACGCGTAGGCGATCCGCAGCAACACCGGCTCGCTCCAGCGCCGACCGAAGAACGACACGCCCACCGGCAGCCCGGACACGAACCCCATCGGCACCGTGATGTCCGGATAGCCCGCGATCGCCGCCGGACCCGCACTCGACCCGCCTCCCAGCGAGTCGCCCAGGATGTGGTCGGTCTTCCAGCCGGGGCCGCGCGTCGGCGCAACGATCGCGTCGAGGTTGTGCTCGGCCATCAGCGCGTCGATCCCGTCCTCGCGGTTGCCGCGCTGGATCGCACGCACCGCGTCAAGGTAGGCCTGGTCGGTCAGAGGACCCCGCGCCTCCGAGGCAATCAGCCGCTCCTGTCCGAAGTGCGGCATCTCTACGTCGGCGTTACGCTCGTTGAACTCGATGACCTCGGCCAGCGTCTTCACGGGCGCGTCCGGCCCCAGGCTCGCCAGGTAGGCGTTCAGGTTCGCCTTGAACTCGTACTCCAGCACCAGCAGGGGCTGCGCGTCGTTCCAGGCCGCGTTGGGAAGGTTGGCGGGATCTACCAGGACCGCTCCGGCGTCACGCATGGCGGCCACAGCCTCGTCGAGGACCGCCAGCACATCCGGCGAGAAGCCCGGGAAGCTCCTGGCCACACCGACGCGCGCCCCCTGCAGGCCACCCGCGTCCAGGAACTGCGCGTAGTCGGTGTGGGCGTTGCCCTCGCTGGCCGCAGTCGCCGGATCGCGGGGATCCACGCCGGTGACCGGCCCCAGCAGCACGGCCGCGTCGCGTACCGTACGGCACATCGGCCCCGCGGTATCCTGTGAGTGCGAGATCGGAATGATCCCGGAGCGGCTCCACAGGCCCACGGTCGGCTTGATCCCCACGATGCCGTTGGTGGAGGAGGGACACATGATCGATCCCCCGGTCTCGGTACCGACGGTCAGCGCGGACAGGTTCGCCGCGGCCGCCACGCCCGAGCCCGAACTCGAACCGCACGGGTTGCGGTCGAGCGCATACGGGTTGCGGCACTGTCCCCCCCGCGCGCTCCACCCGCTCGTGGCCCGCTCCCCGCGGAAGTACGCCCATTCGCTCATGTTCAGCTTGCCCAGGATGATCGCGCCCGCTTCGCGCAGCCGCTGCGCGACGAACGAGTCCTGCGGCGGAATCGAGCCCTCCAGCGCGAGCGACCCCGCCGTGGTCGTCATCTGGTCGTGCGTGTCCAGGTTGTCCTTGAGCGCGACGGGGATGCCGTGAAGGGGTCCGCGCGGGCCGCTGGTCTGGCGCTCCTGATCGAGCTGGTCGGCGATGTCGAGCGCCTCCGGGTTGGTTTCGATCACCGACCGCAACTCCGGGCCCTGACCGTCCAGGGCCGCGATGCGCTCCAGGTAGAGCTCCGTGATCGAGCGCGCCGTCCGCTCGCCCGACTCCATGGCGGCCTGCAGGTCGGCGACCGTGGCTTCGTCGAGTTCGAAGGCTCCGGGCTGGGTGCCCGCGGCCCCCGCGCCGGCGTCCGACTCGCGCGTCGGGCTGTCGGGAGTGCACGCGGTCGTGCCCAGTGCAGCGGCAGCGCCCCCAGCGATCGAGGTTCCGATGAAGCGGCGGCGGTCGATCATGGTCTTTCAGCCCCTATCCCCTGCGGCGCGGAGCCGGCGGCAACGCGTCCACGAGTTCGACCATGCGTGCCTGCTGGTCTTCGTCGGGCAGCCCGCCCAGGCCGGCGCCCAGATTGTCGATCATGTGCTCCGGGTTGCTCGTGGCCGGCGTCACGCACGTCACGGCTGGATGTGCCGCGGCGAACTTGATGAAGAACCGCGCCCACGAATCGGCTCCGAACTCATGCGCCCACTCGGGCACCTCGCGGTCGCCGATTCGCGACCACAGCCGGGTGCGGCCGAACGGCACGTACACCAGAATCGCGATACCCTGGTCCTCGGCCACCGGGAAGATCTCGTCGGCCGCGCTCCGGTTGTCCACCGCGTAGTCGATCCCGATGAAGTCGAGCGGATAGTCCTGCATGGCCTGCACAAGCGCGGGATACTGCCGCTTGCTGGTGCTCGTAATCCCGATATAGCGGATCCGCCCCTCCTGCTTCAGCTCCTCGATGATCCCCACCTGCGTGGGCGGGTCCCCCAGGTTGTGCACCTGGATCAGGTCCATCTCATCCACCCCGAAATACTCGAAGGAACGCTCGATCTGGGCCCGCGCCGCGCCCGCATCCGCCGATCCGCCTCCCCGCCCCGCCACGTTCACCTTGGTCGCCCAGAAGATCCGGTCGGAAATCCCCATCTCCATCGCCAGCCGCCCGGAAACCTCCTCCGAGGAACCGTAGCTGGGCGCGGTGTCGAAGACGGTGCCGCCGTAGTCCACAAACGTGCGCAGGACATCGCGAAGTTGACTCACGTCGTCGCCCCGAGCCACCCGCGAAAACGTCGCGGAACTCCCCAGCCCCACGATCGGCACCTGCTCCCCCGTCGCCGGGATCGCACGGGTCATCATTTCCTGCCGCCCAAGGCCGCGCAGGAGTTCCGGGCTCAGGGTGACCGCCGCTCCGGCAGCCGCGGTGGTACGAAGCCAGTCTCTTCGTGTCAGCATCCGGGAATCCTCCTAAGGGGTAATGCGCCGGATGTCCTCTTCCGGCAGGTTGTCAAGGTGGTCGGCAGTCAGGCGTCCCGCCAGTCCAAGGACATCAAGGAGATCGTTTGTGTTGGCCTACCGCGTCGAAAAGCAGGCGCCGATCGAATCCCGTCCGCTCCGCGCCACCAACCTCCCGCTCCCCGAACCGGGCCCCCGCGAGGTCCGGGTCCGCGTCACCGCATGCGGGGTCTGCCGCACGGATCTGCATGTGATCGAAGGGGATTTGAGGGCGGCGAACCTGCCGCTGGTCCCCGGTCACCAGGTGGTGGGTGTGGTGGATGCGCTGGGAGCCGGCGTGAGCCGGTACCGGCCGGGAGACCGCGTGGGCATCGCCTGGCTGCGCGGCACATGCGGCGCGTGCGGGCACTGCACGACCGACCGCGAGAACCTGTGCCGCGAATCGAGCTACACGGGATATCACCGCGACGGTGGCTACGCCGAGGCCGCGGTGGTGCGCGAAGATTTCGCGTACCGGATCCCGCCGGCCTTCGAGGACGCAGAAGCCGCGCCGCTGTTGTGCGCGGGCATCATCGGCTACCGGGCGCTCAGGCGGGCCGAGGTGCCGCCGGGCGGGCGGCTCCTGCTGGTGGGTTTCGGGTCGTCCGCACACATCGTGCTGCAGATTGCGCGCCACCGCGGCCACGAGGTCTTCGTGGTGACGCGGGGGAAGAGCCACCAGGCGCATGCGCGCCAGACGGGGGCGGCGTGGGTCGGCGGACCGGGCGACAGGCTTCCCGTGCCCGCGGACTCGGCGATCGTGTTCGCGCCGGCGGGCGAGACCGTGCCGGCCGCGCTGGAGGCCGTGGGGCCCGGCGGGACGGTGGCCCTCGCGGGTATCCACATGAGCGCGATCCCGCCGCTCGATTACGCGAAACACCTCTTCCACGAGAAGCGGCTGCAGAGCGTCGAAGCCAACACCCGCGACGACGGGCGGAAGCTGCTGGCCGAAGCCGCCGAGATTCCGATTCGGCCCAGGGTCACGCGCTTTCCGCTGGAACGGGCCAACGCGGCGCTCATCGCGCTCAAGTCGGGCAGGATCGACGGGTCGGGGGTGCTGGTGGTGGGTGGGGGGTAGGCGGGCTCGCGCGTTTCCTGTGAAACGTCTTGGCGGCTCGCCTCCGATGCCGATGCCAGCTCCCGCGTCTCAAGTCACGAACCAACCGCCACCACCACCTTCCCGTCGGCTTTTCCGGACTCCAGGAGTTCGTGCGCCGCTGGCGTGTCGGCAAGTGGAAACACTTCCGCGACACGAACGTCGAGGCGGCCCTCCGCCAGCCACGCCGTCACATCCCGGATCGCCGCGCGGCGCGCCGGGGCCGGAAGCAGGTAGCCCTGGACGAAGTGGATGCGCAGATCCTTGAAGGCGGGAGGGTAGTACGCGAGCGGCAGCTCCGGTCCCGAGGTCGACGAATACGACGCGATCGTGCCGTGCGGCCGCAGCACCTCCACGTCGGTCGCGATGTTGGCCGCGAGATCGACCTCGATCACGCGATCCACCCCCTCGCCCCCGGTCAGGTCCCGTACCCGCGCCGCCACGTCTTCACGGCGGTAGTTCACCAAGTGGCGCGCCCCGCCCCCCACCGCCACCTCCCCCTTCGCATCGCCGCTCACCGTCGCGATCACTTCGGCCCCGCTCAGCGTCGCGATCTGCACGGCCATGTGCCCCACCGCCCCCGCCCCGCCCTGCACCAGCACGCGCCTACCCTCCACCGGCCCGTCCCCCAGCACGGCGTAGTGCGCGGTGCACCCGGGAACCCCCAACCCGGCCCCGGTCGACCATGGCACCCCGTCCGGCAGCCTCGCCGCCTGCGCGGCGGGCACCGTCACCCACTCGGCAGCGGTCCCGAATGGCCGCCCGCCGCCCTGCGCATTCCACACCCACACTCGCTCCCCGATCCGCCCGGGGTCGACGCCCGTGCCGACCGCGTCGACCGTCCCGGCGCCATCCGAATGCGGGATCACACGTGCGTGCCCCATCTGCATGCCGAGCCAGCCGCCCCGCCGCTTGGTGTCGGAGGGATTGACGCCCGAGGCCGCGATGCGGACGCGAACTTCCCCGTACCGGAGCACCTCCCGCGCGGGGCCCGTCGCCCTGTACCAGACAGCCTTCATGCTTGAGCGGGGCAACCGCGCACCGACAGCACGCCCCCTCAGCCTGGAAACAGGCTCCGGTCGATCGCCGGGACCAGCTTCAGCGCGTTCTCGTAGTAGATCTTGCGCAGGACGTCGTCGGGCAGGCCCAGGCCGTACATCTGCCAGAAGGCGTGGTACCGGCGGTAGTAGTCGAAGTAGTCGTCCTCGGTCTCGAAGACGCGGAAGTACGTGTGGAACTCCTCCTGGTTGTACGAGTCCTTGCCCATCAGCACGCGGTCGCCGTACTCGATCAGCCACTGGCGCGCGAACCGCGGCTGCCGGCCCAGTTCGTACACGACCGCGCCCAGGCCGACGTACATGTTCGGGATCTCGTCGAGCAGTTCGCCGAGGCGCGCGAGATCATGCCCCAGCCAGCCCAGATGCGCGGCGATGAAGTTCGTGTTGGGATGCCGCCGGAAGAGGTTGTGCTGCTCGCCGATGATCTGCTCGAAGGACGGAAACCGGTCAGCCGGCCGGATCCGCCGCGGCCGCAGCCGCAGTTCGAGCCAGCGCTCGTTGAAGCGGTCGTGGGGCTGCCAGAACTCGGCGGGGTCGGCAGAGTGGATGAGCACCGGAACCCCGAGTTCGCCGGCCTTGTCCCACAGAGGCGCCAGGCGCGGATCGTCGACCGGAATCCGGTTCCCGTCGGTGTCCCGGTCAGCCATTCCCAGGCCCTTGAAGATTTTCAGGCCGGCTGCGCCGCTCCTCACATCCTCTTCCAGTTGCGCGGCGGCCTCCTCACCCCAGCCGGGTTCCCCGACGCCGAAGAAGTTGGTGTTGGCGAAGAAGACGAAGCGCGACGGATGCGCCGCAGTCATGTTCCCGAGTCCATTGGTGAGCGAGAAGCCGCTACCGCCGGAAAGGTTCACCATGACCGCCATGTTGAGTTCGTCCATCTCCTCCACCAGGCGGTCGACGTCGGCGGCCGACATCCTCTCGCCACGCTGATGGCCATGAATGTCCACGAACGGGAACTTCGCCCGGGCAACCGGATTCCCCGGCACGACCAGCGTGTTGCGCGGCTCGTAGTCGACGATGGTGACGTCCTGGGCGGCGAGCGGGGCGACGGCGGGAAGCGCCGGGACCAGGAACGACGCGACGAAACAGGCCGCCGCGAAGTGCGGCTTTGCGTGGCGGAACATCGTTTTCCTCCCCATCAGGTTCTCACTCCCCGTCAGGTCTTGCGGATCTTCATCAACACGTAGCGTTTGTCCGCGGCAAAGCGGGCGGGGTCGATGACCGCCGCGCTGCGAACCGCGGCATCTCTGGCCCGCTCTGCCACGTTCTCCAGAACGTAATGGAGTGCCGGGTTTTTCGCCCGGAGCTTGTCGTGCGCGAAGTCGAGGGCGGGGAGCCCGATGCGGTCCGCGAGCAGTCGGGCGAAGCCGAGGGTGGGCAGCACGTTGGCGGTGATGTCGGCTTCGTGGGCTACGGTGTAGCCGTGCTCCCCCAGGCGGGCGCGGAAGGCGTCGAGCCTCCATCCGGATCGGTTGGGCCCGGCGTTCCCCACCCGAAAGTAGTCGGCCACGATCCATGTGCCCGATTGTGCAATGATTTTGTCCATAACGGCAAAAACGCCATCGGCATCCATGTACTGCAGGGATTCCGCGTGAATGATTGTGCCAAAATATCCCGAGTATTTGTCAACATCGATATCCTCGAAGCGGCAACGCAGGATGGGGATACCCGGGTAGGTGTTGCGGATGTGGGCCGCCTGGATGCGGTCCGGGGTCAGGCCGGTCACGTCGTAGCCCGCGGTCCCGAGGAGGCCCAGCATGCCGCCCATTCCACAGCCGGCATCGAGAATCGGGGCGTCGGGAATCGGCGCATCGGGTTGCTCGATCAGGTCCAGCAACAACTCGGCGTAGCGGCGCTGGGCGTGGTGGAACGTGGCGAAGCTGATCGTCTCGGGGGGCGTGTCCGGATCGTTGAAGTAGCCGTAATGCAGGAAGTCACCGGGCAGCATGCGGTTGTACAGCGCCAACTGGGCGTTGGCATGCACGGTTGGGACGCGGCGGTACACCCGTCGGCGACGGAGCCAGCGGAAGACGTGGTGCGGCAGGAGCGCACGGCCGAGGACCTGCTTCAGGACCCACCGGCCGCTCAGGCGGGGCCCGGCTTCGTCGCCCACCGGGTCCGCCGGCCCGCCGCCGCTACCGGAGCTCACTCCACCGCACCGCCGCTCGCGCGTCCACGCCGCCTGGGATCGGCCACCCCTTCAAGTCGCCCGTCGTCGAGGCGGCGCACGGCGTGGATCGACCCCATGTTCGCGTCCCTGGGGCTCACCGGGAACAGGGCATGGCCCCGGGCCTCCAGCTCAACCATGGCCTCGTCGCCGAAGTCGCCCTCGATCTCGGCAGACGCGATCCCGGGGTGCGGGTGCCCGAACCGCGGAGCCTGCACCACCTGCTCGCCGTCCATCCCGTACTCGACGAAGTTGGCCGCGCCCTGCAGAAGGCATTCCATGAGCGAGCGGCTGGGCGTTGCCATGACCAGCGCGGGTCGGCCATCACGGAAGAGCCAGAGCTGCGTGGAAAACCCGACCGGGAGGTTCGTGTACTTGCGCAGGTAGGTCGCGCGGTTCATCACGACGCCGTCGACGTTGATCCCGGTGCCGAAGGGCTCGGAAGAACTGGAATGGGTGCCGGCGGCCACGTTGCCTTCGGCGTCGACGATCACATTGCCGCAGGTCGCCGCGGCGAAGCCGATGAAGGGGCGCGGCGGGCTGTTCTGGATGTCCCGCCACACGCGGCGCGCGTTGTCGGGCGAGATGAAGTCGTCCTGGTTCGCGGGGGTGATGTCGGCACCGCGGAGCCAAAGTTCCTGGGCCACCCGGATCTGGGTGTGCAGCGCTTCGACACTCTCGGTGGGCCGTCCCATTGAGCGCAGATCCGCAGCCTCGAAGACCTGCAGGCCGAGCAGGAAAAGGAGGCCGCTGGAGGGCGCGATCTCGTAGTCCCGGTAGGGCGCGCCGCCCGGTTCAGCGGACTTCCACGACCGGGACACGAAGCCCTGCATGGCGGCGAGGTCGTCCATGGTGATGCCGCCGCCGCGCCGAGCGACCTCGTCGACCAGCTTGCGCGCGAACGGGCCCGTGTAGAAGTAGTCGCCGCCCTCGTCGCGGAGGCGGGTCATGGTTGAGGCGAGTTCGGGGAGGTGCACGGTGTCGCCCACCCCGAGGATGTAGCCGTCACGGAACCAGTTGTCGCGCCCCGGACCCGCGAAGCGCCCCACCATCTTCCGGTAGTGATGCGTGTAGGCCCAAAGAGTGTGGTCGATGACAAAACCGTTCTCGGCAAAAGCGATCGCGGGCTCCCACAGCTCCTGCCAGGAGAGCCGTCCGTACGCACCGTGGGCCGCCTCGAGGCCCCGCACGTAGCCGGGCACCATGGCGCCGAAACCGGTCCAGGAGCGCGCCTCCTCGTAGGGCTCGGAAGCGGGGGCGCCGCTGGGGAACGCGAATGCGCCGCCCGCAGTGGAAAGCTCGCCGGTGGCGGCATCGTAGCAGGTGACGCCGAAGCCGCCGCCCAGGGTGGTCATGGCGGGTTCGAGGACGCACTGCACGAGGGCCGCCGTGATGTAGGCGTCCGCCGCGGTGCCGCCCCGTTCCAGTGTCCAGAGTGCGGCCTCGGTCGCATACGGATGGTCGGTGGTGGCCATCACGCCCGAGCCGACGACCCGAACGTGCGCGCCGATCGGCTGGGGCGGCTTCATGTCGACACGGGACATGGCAGCCCAGTCGCGCTCGCCGGGGGTGCCGGTGCGGCCGGGGAAGTTGGTGGGAACAGTGGGGCTGGGCGCGGCGCCCGCGTCGGTTCCGGTGGGCGAGGAGCCCTCCGCGCAGGCGGTGCCACCGACGACGCCGGCGGCAATGGACGATTGAATGAATGAGCGGCGATCCATGTGGTTAGCCTGGGCTCGGAAGTTCAGGTGATGGCGATCCAGCGTAGGAGCGCGTCCCGGACGGCCTGGCGGTCTCCAGGGGACAGCTTGCCAAGTTTACGAATGATCAAGGTGCGATCCAGCGTGAACAGCTTGAAGCGGACCTTGCAGGGAACACTCAGATTAGCGTCACGCCAGGCGTCAAGGATCACGTCGCTTGGCCACTCGCTCTTTGTCGACGTGATCATGGCCAGGACGAGTTGGGCGTGACCGCGGTTGAATCCCGTGGACGACACGACCAGCGCAGGCCGCCGTTTCGAGACGTCGCGATCCGTGAACGGTAATGGGACGACCACGACGTCGCACGGCTCACAGATCACGCCATGCTTCCTCGTCCTCGGACTCAACCCATTCGCTCATGGTGTTCGACAACCCTTCCAGATAGCCGTCAGGCCCCGGCGTTACTCTGCGCACAACCAGCTGGTCGCCACGCACGTCGAACGCGAGCATGTCGCCCTCCCGCAGGTTGGCCGCTTCCCGGATACGCTTGGGGATGGTCGTCTGCCCACGCGCGGTAATCCTTGAGAACTCCATTTCTGATTCCTCCGAAATTCTGACTATTCCGAATCTACGTCCCAGGTGAAGGCAGACGCAACGTCCTTGGCCACTGACAAGACGGCGGGCCGCCGCAACAGAGCACGCAACGCCACTTCCCGGTTCACAAGCGCATACTTACTATTCGAGTCCCTTCCCTTGGTTCATTCAGGTCGTTGACCACTCACCCCGCAGGAGAAACCGATGAAGATCGCCCGCGCATTCGCCCCCCTTGCCCTGACGCTCGCTTTTGCGGCTTCGGCCGACGCCCAGGAGCGGCCGGCCAGCCCCCGCGGCGAGGCCGCCACACAGGTCGGCGGCTCATACAACGACAACGGCCGCTACGAGGGCGGTAGCTGGGTAGTCGTCGACTACGGAAGACCCATTCTGCGCGGTCGCGACCTCTTCGGCTCCGGCGCAGAATATGGCCAGGCGTTCCTGCGGGGCGCGCCCGTGTGGCGGCTCGGCGCGAACCAGTCCACCGTGCTGATGACCGAAACGGACCTCATGTTCGGAGGCCAGCGGCTGCCGGCCGGCGAGTACACCGTGTTCGCCGAGCTCACCGAGAGCGAATGGACGCTGATCTTCTCCAACTGGGGAGCCAAGGCCAACCCGCGCGACGAGGATCCGAACACGCTGTGGGGCGCCTACAACTACACGCCGGACCGTGACGTGCTGCGTACATCGATGAGCGTGAGCACAAGCGCGATGTCCGCCGACCAGATGGTGATCGCTTTCACCGACATGACGAGCAACGGCGGCATGTTCACGGTCTGGTGGGGCGACCAGGTGGCAAGCACGGCGTTTTCGGTCGCCAGGTAGGGGGGCCGCCGCGCCGGCACGGAGCACGGAGGGCCAATCGGACGCAGAGCGCCCGCAGGCGTGGTGCGAGGTGCCCTAGCGTCTTCCCCCAATCAGTAGCGGGCGCTCCGGTACGTACCGGACCATGCGCATGCGGTTAATTTCGCCGGCGTAGATGTTGCCGTCGAAGTCGACGCCCAGAAATTCGATCCCGGGGCCGACGTTCTCGTCGTGCTGGGGGATGAAGTAGGTGACCCAAGCCTGCTCGGTCTTGAGGTCGCCGATGCGGATCCCCTTCTCCCAGCCGAAGTTGCTGCGCCAGGGGTCGGGCGGACCGGTGCGCAGGTCGCCCGAGAGGCCGTCGCCCGCGTACAGGATGTCGTTGGGATCGATGAACAGGCCGCTCGGCTTGCCGTACTGCGTCCAGATGTAGAGAAGGTTGCCCTCGGGATCGAAGACCTGGATGCGGCTGTTGCCCCGGTCCGCGACGTAGACGCGCCCGCGGGAGTCGACCTTGATGTCGTGTGGGTCGCTGAAGCGGCCGGGCTCGCGGCTTTCCGAACCAATGCCGCCGCCGATCGCGCGGATGGGGGTGCCGTCGCCAGCCAGCCGGACGATGCGGTTGTTGCCGCCGCGGTGGCCGTCGGCAATCCAGATGTCCCCGTTTGGGGCAATCGCCACGCCGGACGGCCCGTTGAAGTGCGACTCGTCGTCGCCGTGCACGCCCGCCTCGCCGAGGCGCATGACCACCTCGCCCTGGCGCGTGAGCTTGAAGACCTGGTGGCCCATCCCCATCGACTCGCCGAGAGCGCCCCGGGGATCCCCGTGTGCGCCGCCCTCCGTGACCCACAGGTAGCCGTTGTGGTCGAGGGCGAAGCCGTGCGGGAAGGCGAAGAGCCCCGCGCCGAAGCTGTCGACCAGGTTGCCGTCGAGGTCGAACTTGAGGATCGGGTCGAGGTCGGTCCCCGCGCACTGGTTCGCGCCGCAACGGTCGAGGATCCACAGGTGCTCGCCGTCGGGGTCCGGGATCGCGCCGCTGACGATGCCGAGCGTGCGGCCTTCGGGCAGATGTTCCCAGCCCAGGGTGGCGCGGTAGGGGTTGGGAAAGGCCTGGGCGGCCAGGGCGTCGGGCATCGCCAGGCCAGTCGATCCCGTGCTGGCCAAAATCAGGCCGACTGCAATTGCATGTGCGCTGCGGCGTAGCATTATCATGTTGGGGCGGCTCGTGGCTGGGTCGCCATCGCGACGTGATCGTCGTCCCGTTCTCACCTGGAATCTATGCAGGGATATGTCATGAAACCGAGAATGCTGTATCCGGCCGTCATCGGCGTGCTGTGCGCCGCCGCGGTCGCCGCTGCGTGCGGCACCGCAGACTCCCCCGCCCCCGAGGTGCCCACCGAAGTCCCGCAGGATCCGGTCTGCGATCCGGCCATCAGCGTGCCCGACGGCTTCTGCGCGCGCGTCTACCATCCCGGTGTGGGGGCCGCGCGGCAACTGGCGGTGGCAGCAAACGGAGACGTGTTCGTGGCGATCCGCAACCGCGGCAACACGACGGGCGGCGTCGTGGCGCTGCGCGACTTCGACGGCAACGGCACGGCCGACCAGACGGAGCGCTGGGGCGATGAGGGCGGCAGCGGCATCGTGCTCGGCGACGGCGTGCTGTACCTGGCGACCAACAACGCGGTCCTGCGCTATCCTTTCGCGGCCGGGTCGCTCACGCCGTCCGGTCCCCCTGAAACCATCGTCGACGGGCTCCCGAGCGCACGCAATCATCCGACCAAGAGCATCGCCCTGCACCCGGACGGCAGCGTCTTCGTCGGCATCGGCTCTCCGTCAAACGCCTGCCAGGTCAGCCCGCGTACACCCGGTGTCCCCGGTCGTGATCCGTGCGGCGAGCTCATTGCCCGGGCCGGCATCTGGCGCTTCTCGACGGACCAGACCGGACAGACGCAGGCCGACGGTGAACGCTTCTCGACCGGCGTCCGCAACGCGGCGGCGATCGCGGTGCACCCCGGCTCCGGCGAGCTGTACGCGGTGATCCACGGGCGTGACCAGCTCCGCGAACTGTGGCCCGAGCACTTCACGACGACCGACGGCACGGAGAAGCCCTCGGAGGAGTTCGCCCACATCCGCCAGGGGTCGGACTTCGGATGGCCGTACTGCTTCCACGACCCCGGCAACAACACCAAGGTGCTGGCCCCCGAGTACGGCGGCGACGGCGTCGAGGTGGGGCGTTGCGCCGACATGGACGTGCCCGCGATCGGACTGCCCGCGCACTGGGCGCCGAACGCGATGGCATTTTCGACCGGCGACGCTTTCCCCCCGGCCTACCGGAACGGCGCCTTCGTGGCCTTTCACGGGTCGTGGAACCGGACGCCCGTCCAGGCGGGCTACAACGTCGTGTGGATCCCCTTCGAGGGCGATGAGCCGACCGGAGACTGGTCCGTCTTCGCGGACGGGTTCGCGGGAGGACAGATCACGTCGTCGAACCAGGCGGACAATCGGCCGACGGGCGTGGCGGCGGGGCCGGACGGCTCGGTCTACGTGAGCGACTCGCTACGCGGAAGGATCTGGAAGATCGTCGCGGGTTAGGAAGGCGCCAGGGCCTATCGCGCGAACATCTTCCCCAGCGCCTCCCGGTCCGCCGCACACACGCCGCGCTCGGTCACGAGCCCCGTCACCAGTCGCCTGGGCGTCACGTCGAAGGCGTAGTTGGCCGCTCGCGTCCCCTCCGGCACGACTCGCACGCGGCGCTCCACGCCGTCCTCATCGACGCCCCACACGCGGGTGACCTCTTCCGGGTCGCGCTCCTCGATCGGGATGCTTGCCCCGTCCTCGATCGACCAATCGATGCTCGGGGACGGTGCGGCCACGTAGAACGGCACCCCGTTGTCGCGGGCCGCAAGCGCGAGCGGGTAGGTGCCGACCTTGTTGGCGACGTCGCCCGCAGCTGTCGTGCGGTCGGTGCCCACGATTACCACGTCGACCTTGCCGCGGCTCAGCAGGTACCCTGCCGCACTGTCGGACACCAGTGTGTGGGGGACGCCGTGCTGGGCCAGTTCCCACGAGGTCAGCCCCGCACCCTGGAAGCGCGGCCGCGTCTCCCGGACCCACACGTGGACGCCCAGGCCCTCGTCGTGGGCCAGGTACATGGGTGCGGTCGCGGTGCCCCAGTCGACGGTGGCCAGCCAGCCCGCGTTGCAGTGCGTCATGACGTTGAGTTGGCGGGCACCGCCACTGGCGTTCGACCCATCCGCGCGGGCGATTTCCCGAAATACCCCGAGCCCGTGCTCGCCGATGCTGCGGTTCCTGCGCACGTCTTCTTCGCACAGTTGGGCGGCGAAGTCGTAGGCAGCGGCCTCGCGCTCGCCCGGGGGCAGGCCTCGCAACAGAGCGCCCGCAGCCTTGAGCGCCCAACGCAGGTTGACCGCCGTGGGCCGGGTCCCGGCCAGGAGCGCGGTCGCCTGTTCGAGCGAAGCGTCGGACGAATCGGCGCGCATCGCCAGCGCAACCCCGTACGCCGCGGTCGCGCCGATCAAGGGGGCACCCCGCACGACCATGTCGCGGATCGCCCGCGCTGCGTCCACAGTCGACTCGAGGCGGATGGTCTCGAACCGGTGCGGAAGGACTGACTGGTCGATGACCCGGACCCCCCTCCCGTCGCGCTCAGTGAAGATCGCGCGGTAAGGGACGCCGCCGACGTTCATGGTAGCGAGGCTTCGCCGGTCTTCACACTGTCGCCGTCCTCGAACTCAGCCCCCCGACACCCTCAAGTCACAGGCCTCTGCCTCTCCGCCAGGTGCACCTCCAGCCAGGCAGCCCAGCGCGCCCACAAATCGAGCAGGGTCTCCCTGGTAGCGGGTCCGTGGTCCTCGAACGGATAGAGGTACATCGCCGCCTCCTTGCCCAGTCCGTTAAGGGCGTGGAAGAGGCGCGGCGAATGGTCCGGGGCCGTGCCGACGTTCTGGTCGTGCATTCCGTGGTAGAGGAGCAGCGCCCCTGTCAGGTTGTTCGCGTAGACGAACGGGGACATCCCCAGGTAGACCTCGCGCGCGTCCCAGAAGTGGCGGCGCTCCCGCTGGAATCCCAGGGGGGTGAAGGTGCGGTTGTAGTTGCCGTCGCCCGCGATACCCGCCTTGAAGAAGGGCGTGTGGACCATGGCGTTGACCGTGCCGAACGCGCCGTAGGAATGGCCGCCCAGACCGAGCCTGCGACGGTCGATGATCCCGCGCGCGTCGAGTTCGTCGATCACCGCGGCGAGGTTGTTGCGGAGGTCGTGCTGGTAGTTGTTGTTGATCCGTCCGGCCTCGCCCACGATCGGTGCATCGGGCTCGACCACGACATATCCCAAGCGGATCAGGTACTCGATCGACCGGGTTCCGAAGTTGGGGAAGGCGTTCTTGTTGAAGGTCCGGGCGCCCTCGTCGTACGACTCCTGGTCCTCGTATTCGCGCGGGTAGAACCAGAACATGGCCGGGCGCTCCTGGCCTTCCTCGAAGTCCGGCGGCAGCGTCACATTCACCAGGAAGCTGAAGCCGTCCGGACGCTCGACCGTGAAGCGCTGGCGCGGCGCGTTGGTCAGGTCGGGCGTGTAGTCGACGTTGTTCGTCAGCTGTGTGCGCGAGTCGCCATCCACTAGGAACGACTGGCCGATTTCGGTCGGCGACTCGCGGTGCACGACGAAGCGGCCGGCTGCCGCGTCGAGCACCGAGGTGATGCGCTCGAATTCGCCGTCGTTGGAGCTCTCGTAGACCCTTTCCTTCTCCCCCGTGCGGATGTCGACGCGATCCATGAACGACCTGGGCGACTCCGCCAACGGATCTTCGGAATATTGAGTCCCCATCAGGAAGGCAGACTCGGCCCCCTCGTCTCCCGAGATCTGAACGAACTGGGTGCCGCCGCCCCCGCCACCGCCGCCCCCGAAGCGGAAGAAGGCACCGCCTCCGCCTGCGCTCCCGCCGCTCATCAGCAGCGAGCCTGGATTGGCGTAGAAGTCGTCGGAGTCCCACTCGCTGATCGTGTAGCGCGTCTCGGGGTCGTCGAGGCGGACGGCGTACTCGGTCACGGTGCCGCGTGAGCCACCTCCACCGAAGGCCGCCGGGCCACCGCCGCCACCGCCGGGCCGCTGGGTGACGAAGAGCCATCCGTAGTCGGACGAATAGCGGTGGTTGGCCATGCGCCGGTCGCTCTCGTAGAGGATCGTCGTGTCATCTTCGCCGAACGGCGGCGACCAGAGCACCACGCGGTCCTTGCGGCGGGCGTTCGGACGCTCGTCCTCTTCCTCCTGCTCCGCAGTCGGCTCCTCGCCCTCTTCCTCTTCCTCCTCGGGTTCCATCTGCAGGAAGACCAGCCCGGCCCCGTCCTCGCGCCACGTTATCTGGCGACGGTCGGCCTCCTCTTCGTCCCCCGCGACTCCGGGGGCGGAGGGAGCACCGCGGATGCCGGTGTTGAGCTCGGTCTCCTCGATCTCCGCGAGCACGTTGCCCTCGCGGTCCCAGATCTCCTCGACGCGGCCGAAGCTCGTGACCGGGACGATGTAGCTGAACGGGTCGACCATCGTGGTGACGCGCGCGTGCTGTCCGTCCGGCGAAAAGTCGAAGCTGCGGATCTTCGCCGGATCCCCCACGGTGGTGACACGGCGGTTGTCGACCGCGATTGTGGCCAGCTGACCGGTGACATGCCACGTCAGCAGTGCTTCGTCGTGGGGCGTCGCCATCAGGCTCGCGTAGGTCCTGAGCACGTTCTTGCCGTCTTCGGTCTGCTTGACCTGGGGGCCGCTCGGGACGCCCGGCGCCATGGGACGGGACGGGCGATCCTCGGGAACGAGCACGGTTGCGATCTCGTCGCCGCCGGAGGTCCACTGGAAGTTGGTGACCATGGTTGCGAGCACGGGGTCTCGGGTGACCTGCCGCGAATCGCCGCTCTCGGGGTCGGCGACCTGGATGTGCGTGGCGTTGTCGAAGTGGACGTAAAAGGCGATCCGGGAGCCGTCCGGGGACCACTGCGGGGCCGAGACGCGCGCGCCGTCCGGGACCTCGATGTCAGTGACGGATCCGTCGGCCGCGGAGATCACCTGCAGCCCGACGGAACTCCGGGTGGAGAGCCTGCGGTGGCGATTCGCCTGAGGCTCGAAGAACTGGCCGCCCAGTTCGTCGAACGGACGCGAGAAGCGATCCATGGTGACCGGACCGTCGCCGACCTCGTTGAGGAACCAGCGTCCGTCCGGACTGCGGTCGCTGACGGTCACGTTCAGGTAGCGCGGCGCCAGCACAGCGTCGGCGATCTCCGCCGGCGGCTGGACCCATTCCTTCGCGGCCAGGATCCGCTCTGCCGGGCTCGGCGGCGTCTGATCGGCGCCGTCGCCGGTATCCTGGGCCTGGAGGACACGGCCGGGCAGGGCAATGGCGAGAATTGCCAAAAGTGCCCGGAACGCGTGGGGAATCCTGCTGTCGAGCGTGTTTGGAGAAGCGCGGCGGATCATGACTTCCTCCTGTCCGTCCTTTTTCGGGGCCTCACTGGCGACTGGCGGGGGAACGATAACGTGGGGCCATCGCGGCAAACCCGACAGGGGGCGGGCCTCGCGCCGGACCGAACCCTCGCGGCTGGCCGAGCGAGATGCGACTTTCTCCGGCCCGCACGCAAGGAGGAATCAGGTGTCGAATGCAATCCCCGTACCACCGCTCACGGTCGCCCTGCTCGCGCTGGCGACCGCCGTGAACCAGTCCCCGGCGTCTGCCCAGTCGCCGGCGTCCGCCCAGTCCCAGGCCGATTGGGACATCACGATGCCCCGCGGCGAGACCCGCGAGATCGCCTTCACCACAACCGAGGGCACGTGGATGTCGGTCGATATCTCGCCCGACGGGGAATGGCTCGTCTTCGACCTGCTGGGGCACATCTACCGGATGCCCGTCGGCGGCGGCGAGGCGGTCAGCATCACCCAGGAGTCGGGACTCGCGCTCAACATCCACCCCGTCTTCTCGCCCGACGGGTCCCGGATCGCGTTCATTTCCGACCGCGAGGGCCAGAACAATCTCTGGATCATGAACGCCGACGGCACGGATCCCCGTCCCGTGTTCACGAACATCAACATCCGCGCGATGGAGCCGGTGTGGACCCCGGACGGCCAATACATTGTCGTGCGGCAGACCGACATGGCCGGCGGCGGACTCTTCTCCTACGGCCTGTTCATGTATCACCAGGACGGCGGCACCGGGATCGAACTCGTCCCGTACACCACCGAGATGCCCGGCTGGCCATCCGTTTCGCCCGATGGACGATACCTCTACTTCCACCAGTTCGTGGGATCGATCCTCCCCTACGGCGGACAGGACTCGTCGAAGGGGGATTTCCAGATCCGGCGGCTGGAACTCGCTACCGGTGAAATCACGCGCATCACGAGCGGACAGTCCCAGCAGCAGGGACGGATGACGAGCGGCGGCGCGTTCGCCCCCGAAGTCTCCCCCGACGGACGCTTCCTCGCATTCGGGCGGCGGATCCCCGACGGATTGCTCGAGTATCGCGGCCACGTCTTCGGTCCCCGGACCGGGCTGTGGCTGCGGGACCTGGAAAACGGCACCGAGCGCCTGGTCATGGACCCTGTGGAGTGGGACATGTCACAGGAGATCACGCGCGCGGCACCGATTCTCCCGCGTTTCGCCTGGTCCGGCGACGGCAGCCGCATCTACCTGTCGCAGGGCGGGGGCATACGGGTACTGGACCCCCGCAGCGGCGCCGTGGGGACCGTGCCGTTCACGGCGAGCGTGCAGCGCACGATCTCGGAGATGGCGTACGCAACCAGGAGCATTCCGGAGGGGACCTTCGACGCCCGCTTTCTGCGCTGGCCGACCGGGTCGCGCGACGGACGGCACATCGTGTTCGAGGGCGTCGGCAAGCTGTGGATCCAGGATGCGTCGGGCGGAGAGCCCCGCCGGCTTACCCCCCGTTCGTTCGCGGGCTTCGAGTATGCGCCAGCGTGGTCACCGGACGGTACCGAGATCGCCTTCACAACCTTCGACTGGGCCGAAGGCGGCCATTTGTGGCGCATTTCAACCGATGGGGGCGAGCCGACGCGCGTCTCCGACCGCCCCGCCGAGTACATGAACCCGGTGTGGAGTCCGGACGGCGGCGAAATCCTGGTGGCGCGGAGCGCGGGAGCGACGGCGCGGGGCCGCACCCCCGAGGACAACCCATGGCAAGAGCTGGTGCGGTTTCGGGCGGAAGGCGGTTCGCCGGGCGGCGGAGGTCCGGCCGACGGCACCGCCGTCGTGAGGATCCCCCGCGAGATGGGGGCACTGGCGCCCCTGGCCAGTTGGGGCACAAACGGCCGCATCTATTTCGTGAGCGGCAGCACCCTTGTTTCCGTCACCGCCGACGGTGCGGACCGGCGGGAACACGTCCGTCTGCCGGCATCGGTCGAGGCGGTCGCGTCTCCCGACGCGACGCGCGTGGCCTTCGTCACCGTGGGCGACGTCTTCCTGGCTCCCCTGCCGCCGGCGCGCTCATCGGACGCGGTGCCCGCGATTTCGCGCAACAGCGGCAGTGTCCCAGTCACCCGTTTGACGACGGAAGGCGGACTCTTCCCACGCTGGCGCGACGCCTCGACGCTGGAGTTCGGGGGCGGCGCCCGGTACGCCACCCACGACCTGGCCAGCGGCGAGACATCGTCCGCCGACCTCCGCCTCACAGTGTCCCGGAACGTGCCCGAGGGGTCCGTGGCGATCACGAACGCGCGCGTAATCACGCTCGACGAAGCGGGTGTGATCGAAGGGGCCGACCTCGTGACCGCGCGGGGGCGCATCGTCTGTGTCGGCTCATGCGACATCTCCGCCGCCGACCACACGATCGACGGGACCGGGAAGACCGTCATTCCCGGGTGGATCGACGTCCACGGACACCACAACCGCCAGTCCGCCGGGCTCATTCCGGAGCGTGGCTTCGAGCACGGCGCCTACCTGGCGTACGGCGTCACAACGACGCGCGATCCGGCCGCATGGTCTGTCAACACGTGGAGCACGAAAGACCTGATCCAGGCGGGGCGCATGATCGGGCCGCGAATCTATGCCACCGGAGAGATCCTCACCGCGGGCGACACCCCCTGGAAGGCGGACGTGGTCTCGCGTGAGGTCGCGGATCATCAGGCCGCGCGGCTGCAGAGCTGGGGGGCCGAGAGCATCAAGCAGTACCTCCAGCCCAATCGCCGGCGGGCCCAATGGCTCGTGGACGCGGCCCGGGAGCGCGGCATGATCGCAACCTCGGAAGGGGGCAACTTCGACATCTCCCACAACATCGGGCTGGTGATGGACGGGCACGCCGGCTTTGAACACGCCCTGGTGCAGTTCCCCATCTACTCGGATGTGTCGCGGTTTCTGGGGCAGGCCGGCTTCTACTATTCACCCACGGTCGTTGTGGGCGGATCGTCCCCGTGGGGCGAGGAGTACTTCTTCCAGCGCGAAGACACATGGCTGGACGAGAAGAGCCGGCGCTGGCTCCCCTGGCGCCACCTGATCCCGCACGCGCGCCGGCGCATGATGCGCCCGGAGACCGACTACGGGTTCAGGCTGGTGGCCGAGGGGCTGGCCGACGTGATCGCCGCGGGCGGCTATGGCGGCATCGGGTCGCACGGACAACAGCACGGACCAGCTTCGCACTGGGAAGTGTGGATGTACGCCGAGGCGCTCGGACCGCTGGGCGCGCTCGAAGTCGCCAGCATGCACGGGGCCCGCATGATCGGGGTTCAGGACGAACTCGGGAGCGTCACGCCGGGCAAGTACGCCGATTTGATGGTGCTCGGGTCGAATCCGCTCGACGACATCGAGAACACGCTCGACATCGATCTGGTGATGAAGGACGGAGTCGTGTACGACGCGGCGACGATGGACGAAGTCTGGCCCTCGCCGCGGCCCTTCGGAAGCTACTACTGGGTCAACGACGAAATCATGAAGACGGACACGTTACCGGTGAGCCACTGGCGCCCCGGAAACTGAGGGGGCGCCGGCAGGCAGACCGCAACTTAGCTAGATATCCAGCCAGGACTTGGCGCCGGGCTAGTTCCCGAAGAGCGCGCTCTTCCCCACCTCCGAAAGCCACATGGAGCGGTTGGAGTGACCCACCCCCGGCACGACCATCCGCTTGTGGGCATTGCCCTCGTACAGGGTCTCCATGAAGCGCATCAGGGTCAGGCCGCGCTGATAACGGTTCGGGCCCTGCAGGTTGGCTCCGCAGGTCACGTCCAGCGACGCGCTCAGCGTGTCCCCGTCACCGACCAGGATGCGCACGTCGCGACGGGTCAGCAGGGCGCGAATGGTGTCGGCCTCGAGGCGGGTGGCGTAGGTGTTGCGATCCTGCAGGCCGTAGTGCCACTCGTCGTAGTCTTCGCATCTGCCGCCGGGCACGGTGAACTCGCCGTTCGCGTCCAGCCGCTCGGGCCCCAAGTAGAGGTAGGTCGACGGATTCGCGACCACGTATCGGAACGAAACCCCGTCGCGCGCGCCGTCTTCCACAAGACTCGACGCGGCAAAGCGGTGGAGCACCTGGCCCCCGGCCGAATGGCCCGTGACGGTCACCTCCTGCACCGCCGGGAAGCGGTTCGCGTCCAGCAACTGTTCGACGACCGTCTCAAGCGCAGCATACGAGCTGACCCGGGGCGTCGGGCCCTCGGGCCGGGACAGGTTCCCGCGCTTCCACCCCGCGCTGGACCAGAACGGCTCGTCCGACTCCGGACCGTCGTCACCGGTTTGAAAGTGCGGCGCGACCACCACCGTCGTGGGCCCGAAACCGGCCTCGGCAGCCGCCATGAAGCCGCTCTCGAAGTAGGTGTCGGGGTTGCGGTTGTTGCCGTGCACGACGACGAGTCCCCGCGTCACCCCAGGATGTCCCTCGGACAGGAGGTGCGTGCTGAAGACCGGCAGGAAGAGTCCGCTCGCGATCTCGACGCGCTCGGCACAGGTCGAATTCGCGAACGTGCACGGCACCGGCCGCGCGGGAGGATCGACCGGTGGCGGCGTGTCGGTCGGCGTGGTCGTCATCTCGCCGCCACCACCGCCGCAGGCCCACAGCAGGCTCAGGCCCCCGAGGGCGCCGGCAAGCCCTGGCCCGCGGCGGGCTACCCGGCCCAAAGCACCCTCCGGCGGCTCAACGCACCCTCCGGTACCGTCCCATGAATCCCATGTCCATCTGCGCAACGCTTCCGTCCGGACCGATGGTGAAGGTCACGAATGAACTTCCGTACGCCTGGCCATCGCCGCCGTCATAGTGGACCTGGAACACATCGTGATGCCAGTGCTCAATCTTACCCGAGAATGAGCCCGGTGCTCCGAAGTGCACCCGCAACCCGGTGTCGGTGTAGACCACATGGGCCGTCGCGGCGCCGTATTCGTCCTCGTAACGCCCCGCGTAGTCGGCCAATGCGAGCGATGGCCGCGTGCCATCGATGCGGGCCGCTTCCCGAGCGTTCAGCGCAGCCTCCACCTGGTCGTGGACCGCCTCGGTGCGGGCCATGACCTCGCCGTGCCAGTCCCGTCCCTCGATCCCCAGCAAACGCGCGAAGACCCAGGCGGCGATCTCCTGGTGGGGGTAGTACGGCGTCCACATGCTGCCGTTGGCGAGCACGACGACGCCCGCCTGCAGCTCGGGCAGCATCGCGGCGTACGCCGGAAATCCGAAGATGCCCCCGCCGTGGGAGATGTACGTGTGCCCGAGGAAGCTCGCGCGCGCCCATCCCAGCCCGTAGCTGCCGGTGCCGGGATCGGCGAAGACGAATGTGGACGGCGTGCGAACCAGCGGCACGTGCATTTCGGACACGGTCGTGGAATCCAGGACGGTGGTGCCGTTGAACCGGCCGTGGTCGAGCTGCATCCGGAGCCAATTCGCCATGTCGACGACGTTGGACACGACGCTCCCTGCCGCCTGCATGTTGTCGTAGGACTGCCAGGACAGGACGCGTCGGTTTCCGTCGCGGTCCACCCCGTGGGGCATGGCCACGTTGCGCCTCGGTGCGTCGGCGATGCCGGGGACTCCGGCGGGCGCGCTGCCCAGGAAGGTCGGTGCGACGTATGCGGAGTCCCACACGTCGTATGGACTGGTCCCGGTGTTCCGCATTTCCAGGGGTCCCAGCAGCTGCTCGCGCACCCACGCGCCCCAGCTCATGCCAGCGGCCGCCTCCACCACGAGTCCGGCCACGGCATAGGCCTGATTGCTGTACCGATAGCCCTGCCGCAGCGGGCCCTGGTTGTCGAGCAGGCGAAGGCCCTCCGCGGTCTCGCGCGCGCTCACGACCGCCAGCACCGGGTAGGCGGCGCCGGGCATGCCGGACTGGTGCGACAGCAGGTCGCGCAGGGTAATCTCACGCGTAATCCACGGGTCCTTCACGCGGAACCAGGGCAGGTGGTCGACTACGGGGTCATCCCATCCTGCCAGCCCCTCGTCGACCAGGGCGCCGATGGCGGCCGCGGCAAATGACTTGGTCACCGAACCGATCTGGAACAGGGTGCGCGCATCGATCCGATCGTCTCTGCCCACCTCCTTCACCCCGAAGCCTTGCGCGAAGACGACTTCGCCCTCGTGCACGACGGCGACCGCAAGGCCGGGGAGGTTCCAGTCGCGCAGGGATTCGGCGATGTAGGTGGCGAGGTCGGTGAGCCGGTCGGGGGCTGGGCGCAGCGCGGGTGCTTGCGCGTCCTGTGCACTGGCAGCTCCGGCGGCGGTTGCGCTTCCTGTGACGGTCACGCAGCAAAGGGCCAGCTTGCGCACCGCGGAGGGCCACCGACCCGCCGTCCGAAAGTTTTTTACCGCTAACCCTGACGTTACGTTAGGGTTGGATGGTTGGCCGTTCAGCACGAAGCTCCTCCGGGATCTCATTCATGGTCTGGATTCGGTAGCACAGGCTGACCTCGACCCTGCGACGGGTTCGAAAGCATAGTTGCCAGTTCCTCCCTTGAAGCGAAACCTACAGGCGGCGGTCACTAACCTCTCGTCCATGTAGTCCGGAAACCAGTCAACGCGGTCAATTTCAGCCGCCGCGCAGCACGTTGGGCTGCGGTGTGGGTTGCTTCTTTACCGCTAACCCTGACGTTACGTCAGGGTGTGTCCCGGTGATGCGCCATGGGCCGATTCCACGAGTGTCCAGGGCCGCGCCGCTCCACATTTGCTGGGCGGGCGCCCATACGAGTATGCCGGTGTCCCGCGATTTGCCGCGGGAACGTCGAGGCGAGACCGCCAGCCCGCCGGTTCGTCCGTCCGCCGCCCTGCAGCCCCCCTGTCCCAAGACGCCGGAACGCAGGCCGATTCTG
>JAPPGZ010000088.1 GCA_028874905.1 Gemmatimonadota bacterium | reverse complement strand
AGACCGTCATCATCATGGAGCTGATCAACAACATCGCCATGGAGCACGGCGGCCGCTCGGTCTTCGCGGGGGTGGGCGAACGCACCCGCGAAGGCAACGACCTCTGGCTCGAGATGAAGGAGTCCGGCGTACTCGAGTCGACCGCGCTGGTCTACGGACAGATGAACGAGCCTCCCGGTTCGCGGCTGCGCGTGGGACTCTCCGCCCTGACCGTCGCCGAGTACTTCCGCGACGTCGAGAAGCAGGACGTGCTCCTCTTCATCGACAACATCTTCCGCTTCACGCAGGCGGGATCGGAGGTCTCGGCGCTGTTGGGCCGCATGCCCTCGGCGGTTGGGTACCAGCCCACGCTCGGCACCGAGATGGGCGAGCTCCAGGAACGCATCACCTCGACGCGCGAGGGCTCGATCACCTCCGTTCAGGCGATCTACGTTCCCGCCGACGACCTGACCGACCCGGCCCCGGCCGCGGCCTTCGCCCACCTCGACGCCACCACGGTCCTTTCCCGTTCGATTGCCGAGAAGGGCATCTACCCGGCCGTCGATCCCCTGGACTCGTCGTCGCGGATCCTCGACCCGCAGTTCCTGGGCGAGCGGCACTACGAGGTGGCGGGCCGCGTCAAGGAGATCCTGCAGCGTTACAAGGATCTGCAGGACATCATCGCGATTCTCGGCATGGACGAGCTCAGCGAAGAGGACAAGATCGTTGTCGGCCGCGCGCGGCGCATCGAGCGCTTCCTCTCCCAGCCCTTCTTCGTGGCTACTGCATTCACGAACATTCCCGGCTGCTACGTTCGCCTCGAAGAGACGATCGAATCGTTCGAGCGCGTGGCCGCGGGCGAGTTCGATCACCTGCCGGAGCAGGCGTTCTACATGAAGGGCGGCATCGAACAGGTCATCGAAGCGGCGCGGGAGATGGGCGTGGAGGTGGACTGAGGTGGCGAAGTCGATGCAATTGCGCGTGGTGACGCCCGAAGAGGTCGTCTTCGACGGCTCCGCCCGGTCTCTTGTGGCGCCCGCATGGGACGGCTGGGTCGGTGTTCTTCCCGGTCACGCGCCCTTCCTGACCCTCATGGGGGAGGGGCCGTTGACCGTGGAGCCCGAGTCAGGGAACTCGCGCGAGTTCAGGATCGGCGGTGGTGTGATGAAGGTGGAAGCCAACGTCGTGACGGTGCTCGCGGACCACGTTTCGCCGGGATAGTCCGGCTTTCGGGCGCTGGGCTGCATGAGGCTCGATCTTCACGTCCACTCCACTGCCTCCGACGGCACCGTGCCGCCGGAAGACGTCGTCGAACGTGCCATTGCGGGCGGGCTGGACGTCCTCGCGCTTGCCGATCACGACACGATCGCCGGCGTTGAGCGGGCCCGGCGGGCGGCTGCGGGCAAGCGGATCCACATCATTCCGGCGGTGGAGATGAGCAGCACCTTCGCCGGCACCGATATCCACATCCTGGGCTATTTCGTCGACACGCGGTCCGACGTGTTCGAGCGGCACACGCGCTGGAACCACGAGCGACGGGACGCCCGCATGCTGGAGATGGTCGAACGTCTCGCACGTCAGGGAATCAAGATCTCCCGCCAGCAGCTCGACGGGCAGCGGGGATCGGCCGACGTGGCCTATTCGCGCCCGCACCTGGCTCGCGCCCTGGTGCAGGCCGGATATGTCAGCGCGGTGCCTCAGGCCTTTGCCGAACTGATCGGCAACGACTGTCCCGCCTACGTGCCGACCCGCGTGGCGACGCCCGAAGAAGCGATACGGCTGATCCTGGACGCAGACGGCCTCCCGGTCTGGGCCCACCCGCCCGCCGAACTCTTCCAGGGACTTCTTCCGCGCCTGGTACGGGCCGGCCTCCGGGGATTGGAGGTATACAGAGCCACCCGCCGTTCCGTCGGCGTGGCCGGGCTGGAAAAGGCGGCCCGCGACAACGGGCTGGTGGTGACCGGAGGATCGGATTGGCATGGTCCGGAGGGCGGAACGGAGCTGGGTGACTTTTTTGTGACCGGGGACGAGGTGGCTGCCTTTCTCGGTGCCGGGGGAATGTAGGCGGCCCGGGAAACCGGACACCCGCAGCGGCCCTGCGGCTGGTCAAGACTTGCGGTTGACTTCTGCTGTCGCTTGGCTATCTTTCAAAGCTGTCCGTCACGCGATTGCGCCCACCATCCCGACACGGATGCCTGTGGGAAGGCATGCGCGGACCAGCGGCTTCTTGAAAACCAGGGTAGAAGGAAGGAAAGTGCCTTAGGTCGCTCCGGTCGCACCGGTTCGACGATCCCGGTCGGGGTGTCTGGACCGTGGACGACAGGAGCGTACGTGTAGGAAGGCGAATACGGTGGTGGGCTGGCCCGAAGCGAATGGAATCGGGACGGCGGCAGTCGGAGGACCGAGTGTCGGCGTTCCGGCCTGAGAAGAGGGCTGGTCAAGCGAGAAAGTGCACACGGTGGATGCCTTGGCACAGACCGGCGATGAAGGACGTGGCAAGCTGCGAAA
>JAPPGZ010000111.1 GCA_028874905.1 Gemmatimonadota bacterium | reverse complement strand
TCTTCAGCTTCGGCATGATGGTGTTCTTCATGCTGGGCGGGGCGCTGCGTTCGGCCGGCGACGCGCGGACGCCGCTGCGCCTCGGCATATGGTTGACCGTGCTCAACCTGGTGCTGAACGTAGTCCTGATCCGCGGCTTGGGGCCGATTCCCGCATTCGGCACGCTCGGGGCAGCCATGGGCACGGTGATTGCCGCCGGGATCATGGCAGTAGCCGCCGCCTGGTCCCTCTTCCGCGGCCGCTGGGTGATCCGCATGCACCGCGGAATGCGCTGGCGACCGGATCCGGCGATCATCCGCCAGCTTTTCCGGTTCGGATTGCCGACGGGGATCCAGGGCGTGGCCATGAACATCGGGGGAGTGGTGCTGCTGCGCTTCATCGGCTCGCTGGCCAGCAGTGCCGAGGCCCAGGCGGCGTACTCGGTCGCATACGGCCAGCTGTTCTCGCTCGTGACCTGGACGTCGGTCGGGTTGATGGGGGCGACCGCCGCCGTCGCGGGCCAGAACCTGGGCGCGGGCAAGCCCGAGCGGTCCGCAGAGGGGGTGAAGGTTGCCTCGCGGATCGGGATCGGCGTCGCCGTGGGCATCGGGCTCGTCTTCCTGCTTGCTCCCGACCTGTTGCTCGATGCCTTCGGGATGGACGATCCGGCGGTGGCGGCGCTGGGTGCCCAGCTGCTGGCTTTCCTCAGCGTATCCGGGATTTTCGTGGCCGTGGCGCTGGCCTACAATGGTGCCTTGCAGGGCACGGGGGACACCCGGGGCGCACTTTACATATCGCTCGTCTCCCAGCTCGCGCTGCCCCTGGCGCTTTGCGGCGCGATCCAGGCCGCGGTCGGCCTCGAGCCGCACCATATCTGGTTCGCGATCCTGGCCGGACATGTGACCCGGTGCGGCCTGGGCGTGCTTCGATTTCGCCAGGGCCGCTGGCGCCGGATCGAGGTGGGGATCGGTTAGCGGCCGCGGGCCCGTCGGCATGGCGCCGGCGACGGCCAGCCACCAGCTTGTCGTGTTGTGACCCGGCATCGCGGGCATTCGCCCGTCCCATCTACCGACCGGAAGGCATTCACAGATGTCCAGAAGTTGCCCGCCAGCCCCCGCTACACGCCTCGGCGCCGTCCCGAAGGCCGCCCGTGTTTTCGTCCTCTTGGCGGTGCTCGCCACCGGCGGACCCCTCATCCCCGCCGATGTCGCCGCCCAGACACGCCGTCCGCTTGAGATTGAGGACTACTACCGCCTGAAGGGTGTCGGCAGTCCGGCGCTGTCTCCGGACGGTTCGCGCGTGGCCTTTGTGGTGACGTTGGTTCTGGAGGATGAGAACCGCCGCCACAGCGAGATCTGGCTGGTCGGCGCGGACGGTGCGGGAGAGCCTATTCGTCTGACCAGCCCGAGCTTCAGCGCTTCGAACCCGGCCTGGACCCCGGACGGTCGCCACCTCCATTTCTCGTCGAGACGCCCGGCTCCCGCCGGGGAGGCGTCGGCGGGTCCCTGGTTCCTGCGGATGGACGGCGCAGTGGGAGAGGCGTTCCAGATCGAGGGACTGGACGGCTCTCCGACCTTCAGCCCTGACGGCCGCCGGATCGCCTTCACCAGGGCTGTGCTCCCGGCGGGGACGAGGCCCGAGACCACTTATGGTTCGGACTTCGAGCGCCGCACGGCCGAGCGCTTCGACGGTCGCGTCTACGACTGGATGAACTACCGCTTCGACCGGCGCGGCTATCTGCCCGATCCCCGTGACCCGTGGGCCACACCCCCGCGCGAGGTGTTCCTGCTGTCGGCAGACGGCGGCGAAGCCCGCCAGTTGACCGAGCTGGGCGTGAACGCTTCCGGCCTGGCCTGGAGTCCCGACGGCACTCGCATCGCCTTCACGGCGGATACCCACCAGCGCGACGAGCACAGCTATGAGCGCGCCGACCTGTGGGTGGTCACGGTCGACGGGACGGTGACCCGAATGACCGACGACGAGTACAACTACGGGGGTCCGGCGTGGTCCGCCGACGGACGCGAGATCGTCGTGCGCGGCAACGAAGGCCTCGACGTGATTATCCGGGAGGCACGCGACCGCGGAGCGCCTTCGGACCTGTTCGTGTTCGACGCCGCCAGCGGCGAGCGTCTGCGCAACCTCACCGGGGACTGGGACCTCATTCCCGGCGGCGCGACGTGGTCTGCCGACGGGGACCATGTGTACTTTTCCGCCAGCGTGACGGGGAACTCGCACCTGTTCCGGGTCCCGGCCGCAGGCGGCACCGTCGAGCAGATCACCGAGGGTGGCCGGCGCCTCGGTGGGTTTTCCTTCTCGTCGGACTTCTCCCGGATGGCTTTCACGGCTACGGATCCGACCAACCCGGCGGACGTCTGGGTCGCGGGGGTGCCCGGGGCGGCCGGGTCGGCGCAGGCCGGCGCGGGCGAGCAGCGCGTCAGTGCCGTCAACGATGCGCTCCTGGCGGAACTCGACCTCTCGAGTCCCGACCGCCTTCTCTTCCGCAGCGAAGACGGCACCGAGGTCGAAGGCTGGATGCTCCCGGCACGCGGCAACGGCGGCGCGGCCCCGGCCGGCGGTTTCCCCATGATCCTCCAGATGCACGGGGGACCGCACGGCGCCTACGGCAATGACTTCTCGTTCGACCGTCAGCTGCTGGCCGCGCAAGGCTACATGGTGCTCTACACCAACCCGCGCGCCTCCACCGGGTACGGCGAGGACTTCCGCTGGGGGACGTGGGGCGGTTGGGGGTTCAACGACTACGACGACGTCATGGCCGGGGTGGACCACGCCATAGCCAACTACGACATCGACACCGCGCGCATGGGCGTGACGGGGTACTCCTACGGCGGCTACCTGACAAACTGGGTCATCACCCAGACCGACCGCTTCGCAGCTGCAATCGCCGGCGCGTCGATTTCCAATTGGGTGAGCGACTACGCTGTCGCCGACATTCCGCGCACCAAGGAGAGCGAGTTCTACGGTCCCCCCTGGGAGGAACGGGGACTCGAGCACCTCCTGCGCTCGTCGCCGCTGATCCACGCGAAGGGCGTCACGACGCCGACGATGTTCGTGCACGGGGAGTACGACCACCGCGTGCCCATCGAGGAGGCCGAACAGATGTACGTGGCGCTGCGCAAGCAGAAGGTGCCGGCGAAGTTCGTGCGCTACCCGGAATCGTATCACGGCGGCTGGACCCCGTGGCGCACCGTGCACCGAACCTGGGTGCAGCTGGAGTGGTGGGATCAGTGGCTGGGGCGCCGTCCGGCGTCGGATTGACCGGAAGCCGGGGGACGGGCGCGCCGCCTATCCGCGAGGCCCCGCGATCACGACGCCGTCCGCCACGTGCATGACCCGCACATCCCCGCTCGCATCAAAGGAAAACGGCCAGGGCCCGACGCTGCCGGCCGGTAGCCGCACCCGGCGAATCCCGTCGAGGGAGAGGGGGACGCCCGGCAGGAGCAGCGAGGGCCCCGCGACCTCGTACATCCAGGCCGCCCCCGCCCCGCGCGACGTCACTTCGTAGGAGCCGGCTTCGATCATCAGCGCGACGCCTTCGTCCAGCCCCAGACCTACCACGGGATCCTCCCCGCGTTCCGCCAGAAAGCGGGCCAGGAAGACGAGGAGACGACCCTCGCGTTTGCGTTCCGTGAAATGGCTGTCCACCAGCACGCCGTCCAGCTCCGGCTGAGCGAACACCGGACGTGAGAGACTTACTTCGCGGCGCAGTGGATTGGCCAGTGCGTCACCGGAAGCAATCGTACCGAATTGCGCGTCAAATGCTGCTTCTCCGAGCGACACGGCCCCCGCGCTGATTCCGCCCATCGCGCCATCCCGCTCGGCGACTGCCGCCAGCGCCTCGTGCAGCGCGGTGGGCCAGCGGCCGAGGTAATCCCACTGGTTGCCCCCGGCGAGCCACACCGCCTCGGCGCGGGCGACCCGGCAGAGCACGGCAGGATCCGCTCCCGCCTCGGGACTGCTGGTTCGGATCGTAATCACCGTGGCCGGCGTTACGCTGGCCAGATGGCCGATGAAGTAATCCGGGTAACTGGTCAGGGAGCCGCTGACGCGAAGGACTACGATGTCCCCGGTCAGCGCCGCCTCGACGAACCATCTTGCGGCGGCATCCTCCTCCCGCCCTCCGCCCATCAGGACAATGCGCCGCAACGGCCGCCGCGGGGTGTCTGCCCCCGTGCCGGTGAACCCGCCGATCTCGATGCCCGCGCCCGGGTCCGGGCAGCGGTCGACGGGCCTCTCGTCTGGAATGAGGTCGGTCGGCGGAGCGCCGCAGGCCGTGAGGCAGAAGAGGAGAACGGCGCCGATCCGCGACACGGCGCCTATATCAGAGAGCCGTCCCTTCGCAGCTTCTTCACTACCGCCCAACCGAGCCCCTGGGTGACGCTGGCCGCCACCGCGGCCCGGATCAGATTCCCGTATACCGGAACCCAGCGCAGAACCAGATTCGCCCCTCCCCGGCCGACCATCGTGCCGAGCGTGGCGTACAGCGTGGACCTGACCGCCGCATCGGACCAGTGCACTTCGAACTCGTCCGCCAGTGCCGTGATCATGGCGACCTGGACAGGTGCAATCGCGACTGAGTCGGACCCCGGAATGACGGTGGCCGCGGCGGCCGTCGCTGCCGCTGCCGAAGCACTGTGGATGATTGCCGCGCAACGCTTGTCCTGGTCGGGGACGTATTTCCTGAATTCTTCCTTTAGACGCATTTGCAGAACCCTTCATCGGGTGGTTGGCTACCTCAAACTACGTTCTTGCGGCAAAAGGTGTTCCGATGAACAACGGGGTCACCGGGTTCATCAGCTTACCAGCCGTCCCCGCGGGGGCAGCACCACTGCGGGGAGTCCCAGCAGCTCCACGGCCTCGTTGAAGCGGCGGAGTTCGTTTTCGAGGAGGTCCAGGTAGCGGATCCGCACCCCCTCCCACTCCTCCAGCAGATCGTCGAGTCGTTCCATGGTGCCAGGGTGGGGAGCGCCCTCCGCACCACCGGAGATGTAGCCGTCCGTTCCGGTCACGCGGCCGTACAGCTCCATCCACTGGTTGTCGAGGCGTGGCGCGAAGCGGATCGGATCCTGGTTGGACCGGTTCTTCGTCTGCATGAGGTCCTCGGTCACGACCGTCGACTTGTCGGTGAGCGTGTCGGCGAGGGCCTGCAGGTCGTCCACCTGGTCCGCCGACGCCGCACGCTCCATCACCTCCTCGACCTGTGCGCGAATCGCAGCAAGGTCTTCAATGGCCCGCGTGATCGAGTTGATCGAGTCGCGCGCCTGCATCGCTACGCGGAACTGTGCCTGGTAACTGGCTATGGTGATTTCGGGAATGCGCGGGTCGGGAAGCAGCTCGAAAGTCCGCTCGGCCGTGGTCTCGCCCACTGTCATCCTCACGGTGTAGGTGCCGGGCGGCGCGGTCACGCCTCCGGTGTATCCCCACTGTACCGACCCCTCGGGAAGCTCGGGCCCGGGATAGGAAAGGGTCCATGCCACCCGGTTCAGCCCCGCCGCTTCGGGTGCCCGCTCCCAGTCCTCCTCCTCCGAGGCGGCCGAATCCGAAGAAAACGTGCGTACAACGTCCCCCGCCGGGTCGACAACCTCGATCCGCACCTCCTCCGTGGCCTCCTCGGCCAGGTAGTAGTGGATCTGGGCGCCCGCCGGGCGGGTCTCCGGGTTGAATTCGGCCAGGAAGTTGGCGCCCACGTTGGTGAGCCGGCGAACGTCGCGGGGGGCGAAGAGGTGGGTACCGGCAGCCACCGCCGCCTCGATCTCGCGTAGCGGACTGATGTCGTCCAGCACCCAGAACGACCGTCCCTGGGTGGAAAGGATAAGGTCGTCGTGGGCCACGCGCATGCCGGTCACGGGCGTGATCGGCAGGTTGCGCTGGAGGCTCTGCCAGGAATTCCCCGCGTCGAAAGAGACGAAGACGCCGAACTCGGTCCCCGCGAACAGAAGGCCATCGCGGGCGGGATCTGCCCGCACGGTGCGGACCGGGTGGTCGTCCGGGATGCCATCGGTGATTCGGGTCCAGGACGCGCCGAAGTCGTCTGTGCGGAAGATGTAGGGGCGGAAGTCGTCCAGCCGGTAGCGCTGCACGGCCACGTAGGCTCGGCCTGCGCGATGCCTCGACAGATCGATCTCGTCGACGGTTCCCAGTGCCGGCATGCCGGGCGGCGTGACTTCGGTCCAGTTCATGCCGCCGTCGCGCGTCACGTGGACCCGGCCATCATCGCTGCCGGCCCAGATCTCTTCGGCGTCGAAGGACGATTCCGCGAGCGAGAACACGACGTTGTAGATCTCGACACCGGTGACGTCGGCGTTGATCGGCCCGCCGGATTGCTCCTGGTGAGCCGGGTTGTCCGTCGTGAGGTCGGGGCTGATCGTCTCCCAGTTCGCGCCTTCGTCCTGCGAGCGGTTCACGAACTGCGACCCATGATAGATGACGCTCGGGTCGTGTGCGCTGACCAGCATGGGTGACACCCACTGGAAACGGTGCCGCAAGTCCCTTGCCGCCATCCCCAGCTGGAGCTGGGGGTACAGCATGATGTTGCGGCGCTGCCCGGACTCGAGGTCGTACCGGTCCATCACGCCGCCGTAGCACCCGGCGTAGACGATGTGAGGCCGGTCCGGGTCCAGGGCGATGGGTCCCGTCTCGCAGCCGCCGACGTTCTGCCAGTGTTGTTTGGGATAGAGGGTGTTGACGTCGGACCAGGCAGGGACGGAGATCGTGGTGTTGTCCTGCTGCGCTCCGTAGAGGCGATAGGGGAAGCCGTTGTCGACGATCACGTCGTAGAGTTCGGCGGTGGGCTGGTTGTAATAGGTCGACCAGCTCTCGCCGCCGTTTACGCTGACCTGGGCGCCGCCGTCATTCGCCACGACCATGCGGTCGGGATCGGCGGGGTGGATCCAGAGGTCGTGGACGTCGCCGTGCGGCACCTGGATCGCTTCGAACGTCGTCCCGCCGTCGACCGACCGGTACATGCCGGTGTTGAGCGCATATACGGTGTTGGGATCGGCCGGATCGGCCTGCACGTGGGTGTAGTACCACGCGCGCTGGCGCAGGTTGTTTTCCGAGTTGGTGCGGGTCCAGGTGGCGCCCGCGTCGTCTGAGCGGTAGACCCCTCCGTCCGGCTCGGCCTCGATGATCGCCCAGACGCGGTCGGGGTCAGCCGGCGAGACGCTCACGCCGACCTTCCCCACGATTCCCTCCGGAAGCCCGCCGCCCAGCTTGGTCCAGGTGTCGCCACCGTCGACAGTCTTGTAGACGCCGCCCTCCTCGGCACCGGAGATGAGCGCCCACGGCTTGCGCTCGCCCCGCCACATCCCCGCATACAGAATGCGCGGGTTGGTCATGTCCATGGTCAGATCGGACGCGCCCGTCGAGTCGTTCAGCGCGAGTACGTGCTCCCACGTTTCACCTCCGTCGCTCGAGCGGAAGATTCCCCGCTCGGGATTCTTGCCGAAGGGGTGGCCGAGCGCTGCCACATAGACGAGATCGTGGTCGCGCGGGTGCACCTCGATCCGACCGATTTGGCCCGCTTCCGGCAAACCGATGAAGGTCCAGGTCCGGCCCTTGTCCAGCGACTTCCAGGCTCCCCGTCCGGTCGAGGTGTTGCCGCGGATGTCCACCGACCCCTGACCGACGTAGATCACGTTGGGGTCCGAATCGGCGACCTTCACCGCGCCGATGGAACCGCCGAAGTATCCATCGGAGATGTTGCGCCAGGTGGCTCCATTATCGTCGGACTCCCAAATCCCGCCGCCGGTGGTGCCCATGATCCAGCGGTCGGGGTCGTCGGGGAAACCGGCCGCCGCGGTCGAGCGCCCGCCGCGGTACGGGCCCACCATGCGGTAGCGCAGGTCCTTGAAGGCGAGCGTGTCGAGCTGCCGGGCAGCGAGTGGGGTGGCGGCCAAGGGGGTCGCGGGCGGGCCGGCCAGGGTTGCTGTCGCCAGCGTGGAAGCGAGTACGAGATGTCGTGCGAATCGCATTTCGGGTCTGTTCTCGGGAAGGGGGGATGTCAGGTGTGGTCCAGGTGGTGGTGGTGCGCGCGCGCTCAGCGCCGCGCACCGATTCCCAGTGCTTCGGCTTGCTGCCGGATGTCGTTGCGGTCGCGCACAAACAGCTCAGGGTACTTTTCCAGTACGTCGGTGGGGTAGTTCGACTCGACGCCCTTCATGTACCGGTCCAGGAAACCCAGGACGAAGTCGTTCTGGATCGCCGTAAGCCTGGCGGTCATCTCAGGCTCGCCGAGGAGGGGAGCGGTGCCGGGCGCTCCCAGAATCTCGGGGAAGTCGGCGACGGCGATGTGCTGGACTCCCGGAATCATGATTCGGTGCACATCGTCGCGGAGACCCGCGGTTGCCAGACGCTCATAGGCGAGGTCGCCCCCAGTGGGCGCATGGGGCCCGTAGGTGCCCCGGTACACGTTGAACTCCTCGGGCATCGTCGCCATGGCCACCGTGGGATCCGAGTTGAGCATCAGGAACGGCGTGCGCACGTCCGCGTCGATCAGCTCACCCGTCCAGTAGCCACCGTCCAGGTTGATCGCGGCCTTCGCGCGGTGGTCGTCCTGCGCCAGCATGGCGGCGATGTAGCCGCCATACGACATCCCCATGTAGCCCCGGTTCCCGTGGTCGATCGCCGCCGCGACCCCCTCCGCCGACGCGGGCACGTCGATATCCTCAAGGCGGTCGAGCACGAAGCGGACGTCCGCCTGCCAGACCGGCCCGAGCTGGCCGAGGGATGACTTGCGCAACTCCCTCAGATACTCGGGAACGGCCTCCAGTCCTTCCGCCAGGCTCGGGGGGTAGTGCACGGTTATCGAGGCGCTGTTCGCCGCGTAGCCCATCAAGTCGTCCATGATCGCCGGTGATAGCAGGAGCACGTCGCCGTTCGGGTAGACCAGGCCGCCCGACTCGTACGGATGCCCGACCGAGAGGACCACGTATCCGTTGGCGGCAAGGTGTTCGAAGAGCGCGGTCTGCTGGGCCGGATACGACGTGTAGCCGTGGTTGAACCCAATGACCGGAAAGGAACCGGGCGCGAGCTCCGCGTCCTGGTAGCTGTTTGACGCCAAGGTCGCGCAACCCCGCAGGGCGTCCACCGGTTGCTGCAGGGCGGGCAGCAGCATGCCGGGAAGCACCGTCACCTCCGCTTCGGTGAAGTACGGGCGTGGTTGGGCGCCGGCGCCCGGCACCCGCGCGGGGTACCAGGCGCGAACATAAAGCCGCCGATACGGCGTCGGTTCGGGCGCGTACTGGGCGCTCCGCAACGAATCGGTGACCTCGAACTCGACCGTGCCGACGGCGTGAGGCCCGGAAACGGATGGCCAGTTGGCGCAGTTCGCGGCGTAGTCGTAGTCCTCCTGGGCCGCCGTGGGGGAAGGTGCCAGTGAGAATCCCAGCATGATCAGGGCGGCCATAAGGGGGGTTCGCCGGGTGGAATTCGGTCTCGTGGGGGTCGGTTTCATGGTGACTTGCCGTGCTCCGGTTTGCGTGGCCGACGATTCGCCCGGGAGATCATGGGCACTGCGGCGAGTCGCCGCCAGTATGCCTCCTGGTCTTGCCCGGCCATCCATGCCGTAGCACTCTCGGGCGTCAACAACCGTGTCTCTCGGCCCACGGAGGATCCGCAAATGAGTATCGATCGAGTCGGCCGTTCGGCCCCCGCCGCGGCACTGATGGCCGCATTCCTCGTCCACCCCGGTGCCTCACAGTCCGTCGAGGCGGGCAAGCAGTCGGCCCTCGACCACGCGGTCGCATTGGAGGAACTGGTCGGCGAGATGTCCTCCCGCCTGTGGGACTTCTCCGAGATCGCCCTCGAAGAACACCGGTCCGCGGGGTATCTGGAAGGTGTGCTTGAAGAGGAAGGCTTTACCGTCGAGTCCGGCGTGGCCGGCATGCCCACCGCATTCGTCGCGTCCTGGGGCTCCGGCCGTCCGATCGTAGGCGTTCTCGCGGAATACGACGCACTGCCCAACATCGGCAACTCGATCCACCCCGGCCGTGCTCCCCGTGAAGACGGCCACCCGCACGGTCACGGCTGTGGGCACAACCTCTTCGGCGCGGCGTCGGTCGCGGCGGCCATCGCGATCAAGCGCATGATGGCCGACCACGGAACCGCCGGGACGATCCGCCTCTATGGCACGCCCGCCGAGGAAACCGTCGTCGGCAAGGTCTACATGGCCAGGGACGGGCTCTTCGACGATCTCGACGCCTCCATCGTGTGGCACCCCGGCCAGAGGACCGCGGTCAGCAACAACCGCGCGCGTTCGCTCAACAACTTCGAGGTCACCTTCCGCGGACAGGCGGCTCACGGCGCGGTGGATCCATGGAACGGACGGAGTGCCCTGGACGCGGTGGAACTCATGAACCACGGCGTCAACATGATGCGCGAGCACATCGAGCCCAGTGCCCGGATCCACTACGTCATCCCCAACGCGGGCGACGCACCCAACGTGGTGCCGGAATATGCGAGAGTGTGGTACTACGTGCGCGACACGACCCGGGTCGCCGTCGAGAAGAACTACGAGTGGATTCTCGACATCGCCGCGGGCGCGGCACGGATGACGCGCACGGAACACGATACCTTCCTGATCACCGGTGTCCATCCGTACACGCTGGTACGGCCGCTGCAGGAGGCGATGCAGGCCAACCTGGAACGGGTCGGCGCTCCTCGGTTCAGCGAGGCCGACCACGAATTCGCACGCGAGCTGCAGTCCTTCCTCGGCGTGGAGACCTCTGGTCTGCGGGACACGGTCGACCACCTCGCGGACGCACCACTGCCGGCTGGGGGCGGCTCGTCCGATGTGGCCGAAGTGAGCTACATCGCGCCTACCGTCGAGTTCAGTGTGACGACAGCCGCCGAGCACGTGCCCTGGCACTCGTGGGCCACGAGCGCGTCGCACGGCACCGCGGGCGCGATCACGGGTGCGCAGGTGGCCACCCAGGCCCTGGCGCTGATGGGCGCGGAGCTGATGCTAGATGCCGAGTTGTTGGCGCGGGCGAAGGAGGTCCATGCGCGGGAGACGGCCGGCATGCCGTACAGATCGCCGGTGCCGGAGGGCCAGGCGGTGCCGCTGCCGAAGCCGGGAGGGTCCTGAGCGGACGACCGGCCCGCCCGGGGCGAACCTCGTCAGTCCGCGCCGACCACCGCCAGCCGGCCCGAGATCTCGCGCAATCTCAGCCACTGCTGGTAGTAGAACGGAAGCGCCAGCATCGATTCGATGAACTGGAACACGTACATCACGATGGCGAAGACGGAGCCGTACTCGGCGGTGGACTGGGCCGCGGCGGTCACCGCGAAGACCAGCAGGCCCAGCATGAACACCCAGTTGATCCCGAAATTCGCGGCCTCCAGGTCGGACAGCCTGATGTTCCATCGCATCAGACGCCTGATGTGGCGGGCCACGCGGACGGGATCGCCGCTGTCCACGGCGTCAACCTGGCGTTCGTGTTCGTCGTTGAGTCCTTCGTTGTAGCGGGTGGTGAGCTTTCCCGTCAGTGCGTAGAGCGTCACGGTCACCACGCTCACCGCGAGACATCCGATGAAGACCGGCAGGTTCAGAACCGACAGGATCAACACGGTCCCGACGAGTCCCAGCGCGCTGTTGATCAACTCCGGGAGGGAATTCTCGAAGAACTCGACGATCTCCTTGAGCATCCCGAGGCGGGCCGTCTTCGTGGACGTGTTGTGCTCGGCGGCGTCGACGACCATCTCCTGGCCTAGCGTCGTGTAGATGCGCGCATAGGCGCGGCTGTCCACAATGCGCCGCACGATGGCGATGGCCATGGTCACCGTGCCGAGCACCCCAAGTTCGATGAGGCCCCGGAGCGTGTCGGAGAGGACCGCGTCGATCGCGCGGCCGATCACCAGCGGGAAGAGGATCCATCCGGCCGCCTCCAACACGACCAGGAGCATGGTCAGCGTGAAACGGCCGGCAAATCGTCCCAGCAGGGCGCGCATCGGTCAGTGCGTTCGAGGGGTTCGGTCGATGCGTTCGGTGGGGTCGCTCAGGGAGTGCGTCTACAGCGTATGACTGTCCTGACGGTGTCCTCTGCGGGGGTCAATCCTGGGTGCGGTGCGCGACTTCGCGTGTTGAAGATGCTCCACGGGCTCTTCCACCACTTCCGAACGGACGGGCGCGGTGCTGTCCTCCGGCGTTTCGAACCGGGTGATGCCGATCGCACTCAGGATAAGCGCTGTAGACACCGCCAGTCCCAACGCGGTGAGTCTTCGGTTTGAACGTCGTCTCAAGTGTGCCCTGGTCATCTTTCCTTCCTCCCCTGGATCCCGCGGAATATCCTCCAGACCGCTGAACAATTAGACAGCAAAAACCGTGCCAGGGTTGCCTCGGCCATTTTGGCAGACGCGGCCGCGGACCAGGGCCCAGGGACGCCTGCCCACCGCGAGCCGTTATCTTGGTGACGGGCACGAGGAGCCCGAGCCGATGGAGGGGTAATGGGCCGAGCAAGGAAGGCCGGACTGCCCGCGCTGATGATGACCTCCCTGTGGGTGTCGCCCGCGGCGGCGCAGGAAGACGTCGCGGCGTTCGAGAATCCGACGCCCGCCGACGGAATTACCGATGTCGCCGGCATCCGGGTCGGCCACTTCACGTACCGCGATGCCCACACGGGCTGCACGGTCGTGATCGCGGACGGTGGCGCGACGGGGGGCGTTGACGTGCGGGGCGGCGCTCCCGGGACGGCCGAGACCGACCTGCTGGACCCCGTGAACACCGTGCAGGAGGTCAACGCGGTGGTGCTGTCGGGCGGGAGCGCCTTCGGCCTCGCCACACGGGACGGCGTCATGCGCTACCTGGTGGAACGCGGCGAGGGCTACCGCGTGGGGGCCGACCTGGTCGTCCCGATCGTGCCGGCGGCGATCATCTTCGACCTCGGCCTGTCCGGCGGCGTGCGTCCCGGCCCCGACTGCGGATACGCGGCCGCGGCCGGCGCCTCCACGGGGGTCGTTGCGCAAGGAAACGTGGGCGCCGGCGCCGGTGCCACCGTGGGGAAGATGCGCGGGATGGCCATGGCCATGAAGGGCGGCCTGGGCACGGCGTCCATCACCCTGGAGAGCGGCCTGGCCGTGGGCGCGATCGTGGTCGTCAACGCGGTGGGCGACGTGATCGACCCGCGCACCGGCCACATCGTTGCGGGTGCCCGCACGGAGGACGGCGGCTTTGCCGACGCTCGGCTCATTCTGCGCGGTGTGGTGCCCCGGAGCCGTCCGCGCGAGAATACCACGATCGGCGTTGTCGCGACCAACGCGCGCCTCACTCAGGCGGAAGCCACGAAGGTGGCGCAGATGGCCCAGGACGGGCTGGCGCGCGCGATCGTGCCGGCGCACACGCCGGGTGACGGTGACACCGTGTTCTCCCTGGCCACGGGGACGGTGGAGGCCGGCTACAACCTTGGACAGGTGGGGGCGCTTGCCGCCGAGGTCATGGCGGACGCCATCGTACGGGCGGTACGCGCGGCCCGCGGACTGCCGTCGCTGCCCGCCGTGCGTGATCTGCCGGAAGACACGGGGCCGGGGGCGCAGCCCCGTGACGTCCCGGGAGCCAGGCGGCCCGGCAACCCCGGGCGATGAACGCAACCCTGGCGGGGCTGCTCCTCTACGTCGTCCTGATCACTGCAGTGGGCCTCGCGATCGGGCGCCGCGTGTCGGGCACGCGGGACTTCTTCGTTGCGGGCCGGGCGCTCGGGCCTGGATTGCTCTTCGCCACGCTCCTCGCGGCCAACATCGGCGCGGGGTCCACCGTCAACGCGGCGGGCCTGGGATACCAGAACGGCATCGCGGCGTGGTGGTGGGTGGGATCAGCAGGAATCGGCACGCTCGTGCTCGCCTTCTGGCTCGGGCCGCGCATGTGGCGCGTCGCCAGGGAGCACTCACTGCGCACCGTCGGCGACTACCTGGAACTCCGCTACGGACCCTCGGTGCGGGCTTCCATGGCGGCGCTGCTCTGGCTCGGCACGCTGGCCATCCTCGCGGGGCAACTGATTGCCATGGCCTGGATCCTCGAGGTCGTGGCGGGTGCACCGAAATGGCTGGGCGCCGTTGCCGGCGGACTGGTCATGACGGTGTACTTCATGGCGGGAGGACTCCTCAGCTCGGCCTGGGTCAACCTGGTGCAGTTGGTCGTGCTCGTGGCGGGCTTTCTGATCGCCGTGCCGCTGGCGCTCGAGGGGGCAGGCGGCTTCGCGGCGGTACTGGAGAATGCGCGCGCGACGCCGGGTCACCTCGATTTCATGAGCAGCGGCGACTCGGGCTGGCCATACCTGATCCTGCTGGCCCCGGCCTTCATCGTCTCGCCCGGGATCCTGCAGAAGACCTTCGGGGCGCGCGACGTGCGCACCGTCCGCCTGGGACTCGGAGCCTGCGGAGTGGCCCTGCTGCTCTTCGCGATCCTGCCTCCGTTTCTGGGGATGATCGCACATGTCGTGGCGCCGGGACTGGACAATCCCGAGACCGCCCTGCCGGAAATCCTGACCCGTGGTGTGCCGGCGTGGGCGGGCCTGCTCGGCCTCGCCGCGGTACTCTCGGCGGAGATCAGCTCGGCGGACGCGATACTCTTCATGCTCTCCACCTCGTTGTCGAAGGACCTGTACAAGCGGTTCGCCAGACCGGACGCGACGGACGCGCAGGTGTTGCGGATGGCGCGCATTGCGGCAGTTGCGGGCGGCTCGGCCGGGGTATTGCTGGCGGTGATCATCCCGACGGTGGTCGACGCGCTCACCATCTTCTACTCGCTTCTGGGCGTGAGCCTCTTCGTGCCGATCGTGGCCGGGTTACATTCGCGGCGTCCTGGCCCGGCCGAAGCGTTGGCGGCAGCTGCGGCCGGAATGCTGGCGCTCCTTGTGGCCCGCCAGTGGGGGAGCGGTCCGGCCTGGATGGTTCCGTCGGCGTGGGGGCTGCTTTCGGCGGCCACCGCCTACGGTGTATTCTTCGCGGCGCGAAGAATAGGTAGAACCGCGAGCCCATGACTCTCTTCCCCGACGAGATCCGCACCTGCGAGATGCACACCGGCGGCGAGCCCGTACGCATCGTCACGGCCGGCTATCCCCGCATCCCGGGGGCCACGATCCTCGACAAGCGGCGCTACGCGAGGGAAGAGCTCGACCACCTGCGCCGATTCCTGATGCACGAGCCCCGCGGCCACGCGGACATGTACGGCGTGATTCCGGTCGAGCCGGATCATCCGGATGCCGATCTGGCGGTGCTTTTCTGCCACAACGAGGGCTACTCGACGATGTGCGGCCACGCGACCATCGCGATGGCGCGCCGCGCGGCGGACGAGGGTCTGGTCGAGGTGCGGGAGCCGCGCACCACGGTGCGTATCCAGTGCCCGTGCGGACTCGTGACCGCGCACGTGCAGGTTCGGGACGGGCGAGCCGGGATGGTCCACTTCGAGAGCGTAGGGGCCTTCGCGCCCCTGCTTGCCGCAAAGGTGCACGTGGAGGGCGCGGGGCAGGTGGAGGTGGACATCGGCTACGGCGGCGCCTTCTACGCATTCGCAGCGGCTTCCCGATTCGGCCTGGACGTCCGCACCTCGCCTGCGCGCACGCTGGTCGACGCGGCGTGGGCGGTCACCTGCGCGGCCAAGGCACAACTCGACCTCGATCACCCGGACCACCCGGACCTCGCGTTCCTGTACGGCACGATTCTCACGGACGGCGGCCACGGACGGACCCGGCCCAGTGCCAACGTGTGCGTGTTCGCGGACCGCCAGGTGGACCGCAGCCCGACGGGCAGCGGCGTGACGGCCCGCATGGCGATCCAGAAGGCGCGAGGGCTTGCGGACGTGGGTGACGAACGTCGTTTCTCGAGCGTGACGGGGAGCGTCTTTACGGGATGCATCGTCGAGGAGACGCGGGTGGCGGAGCATGAGGCTGTGACGGTGCTCGTCGGGGGCCGGGCCCACTACACGGGCTCGGCGCGCTTCCGTCCCGAGGAGGGGGATCCCCTGGTGGGGGGATTCAGGGTGCGATGACGGACGGTGGGGACGCCCCGGCCGACGAGGACTGCAGGGGCGGGGATTGTGCCGCGGATGCCGAATGCGCCTATTCTCCCGCATGACTGGACGAAACGGACGAATGGACAGGAAGGGCTTCCTGCGCGCGGCGGGGTTGGGATGGGGGGCCGCGTGGCTGGGAGGATGCGCGCGGAACGGGACGCCGGGTAGTGCGGGGGACGGAGGCGGAGGGGACCTGCCGGGTGGCGCGGAACAAGGTGGCGCGGCCGCGGTTGCCGGGCTGCAGCCTCCCCTGGAGACAATTGGAGTGCAGCTATACACCGTCCGCTCCCTCATGGCCGACGACGTGCCCCGGACGCTGGACGCGGTCGCGGAGATCGGCTACGACGAGGTCGAGTTCGCAGGTTACTTCGGGCACGAGCCCGCGGCCGTGCGGGCATGGCTCGATGCGTCGGGGCTGGCCGCGCCCGCGGCGCACGTGGATCTGGACGCCGTCACGGGCTCCGCGTTGGAGGAGACCCTCGCGGCCGCGGCCGTCGTAGGACACCGCTGGCTGGTCGTTCCCTGGATACCGGAAGCGATGCGCACCAGCGATGGCTACCAGGAGGTGGCGAACCTGCTGAATGAGGCGGGCACCGCGGCGGCCGGCGCGGGCGTACGCGTGGGCTACCACAACCACGCCTTCGAGTTCGACGTGCTGAACGATCCGTCCGACACCGGTGAAGGGGTGACCGGGTACTCACTGCTCCTCGAACACCTGGACCCCGCCCTCGTCGACCTTGAGATCGACTTTCACTGGTCGGCCGTGGGCGGTGCCGACGCACTGGAACTCTTCTCCGGGCACCCGGGCCGCTTCCCGCTCTGCCACGTCAAGGACCTCACGGCCGACGGGCGGATGGCCGACGCGGGTGCGGGGGTGATCGATTGGCCCGGGCTGTTCGCCCGCTCCGAAGAGGCGGGGCTCATGCACTACTTTGTGGAGCACGACCAGCCCGTAGACCCGCTGGCTTCGATCGAAGCGAGCTACCGTTACCTTGCCGCAATGTAAACTAAACATTACATAATGTCGTGTTTAGTTTACATTCATCCGATCAAGAGGAGAGTCAGTGAGCGAATCACCGGTTAACGGATCCGCCATGGACCCGGCAGCCGACGCAAGGCGTCTGTTCCTTGGAAGCTGCGTCGCCCTGATCGCCACTTCCGTAGCCTTTGCCACAATCGGCGCGGTCATGTTCGCCCTGAAGGGGGAATTCGTCCTCAACAATGCGCAGGTGGGGTGGATCGGCGGGGCCGCGCTATGGGGATTCGCGGTGTCGCAGCTGGTCTTCGCGCCGCTGTGCGACACGTGGGGAATGCGCACCCTGGTCAGACTTGCCTTCGTCTGTCACCTCGGCGGGGCCCTGATCATGATCTTCGCCGGCGGATTCGGGACCCTTTTCGCGGGCGCGCTGGTCATCTCCATGGCCAATGGGCTGGTGGAGGCGGCGTGCAACCCGCTGGTCGCGGCCCTCTACCCGGACAACAAGACCGTGAAACTCAACCAGTTCCACGTGTGGTTCCCCGGGGGAATCGTCCTCGGCGGGCTGGCCGCCTTCGCGCTGGACAGCGCGGGGATCACCTCGTGGCAGATCAAGATCGCCCTGATCCTCATTCCAACGATAGCCTACGGCGTGTTGCTCCTCGGCCAGCGCTTTCCTGCGACGGAGGGCGTACGCTCCGGCGTCTCCATGAGCGAGATGTTCAAGGCCACGGCGGGCACACCGCTGATGCTGCTGATGCTGTTGTGCATGGCGATGACCGCGTCGCTGGAACTGGGTCCGAATCGCTGGGTGCCCGCGGTGCTGGAGGCTGGCGGGATGGCGGGCATCCTGGTTCTCGTATACGTGAACGGGATCATGGCGGTCATGCGCTTCAAAGCCGGCGCCGTGGTTCACCGCTTGTCGCCGACCGGCATTCTGCTCGCTTCGGCGGTTCTGTCGGGCCTGGGCCTGCTCTGGCTGAGCATGGGCGGATCAGTCGTTTCGATCTTCGCGGCGGCGACGGTCTTCGCCCTCGGCGTGTGCTACTTCTGGCCCACGATGCTCGGCTTCGTGTCGGAGAGGATTCCGCGCAGTGGAGCGCTGGGCCTGGGGTTGATGGGAACGGTGGGAATGGCTGTGGTCGGACTGGTGACTTCGCCCTGGATGGGCGGGATCGCCGACCGGGCCGCGCACGAGGTCCTTGCGGACGACCGGACGTTCGTCGTGCTCGTCGAAGCGGGCGGCGCGCTGCAGTCGCAGTCGCTGCGCAGCCCCGGGCCGGAGGGCGACGACCTGCGGGCCGCGCTCGAACTCGTCACCGGTGTCCTGGAGACCTACAACGAGGAAGAGGAGCTTCCGCCCCTGGCGACCGCGAACGCGATGCGTGCGTTCATCGAATCGGGCTCCACCTCCCCGGCGGTCGACCGGGCGAGGGCGATCCTGGGGCCGGCGGAGAACCACGGCGGGCTCGTGTCCTTCCGCTACCTGGTCCCGGTCAGCCTGGTTCTGGTGGTGATTTTCGGGTTGCTCTACCTGAACGAGCGCAGATCGGGCGGCTACCGGCCGGAGCGTCTGACGTGATCGGGCGCAGGGCCGGGGTGATCACGCGCGCCGGTGGGAAGCGCCCGGGCGCGTGAATCCGTACATCGGGCGGCGGCTCAGGTACGGCATGGTGGGCGGCGGGCCCGGTGCGTTCATCGGCGCCGTGCACCGCACGGCCGCCGCGCTGGACGGAGAGTACGAGCTCGTCGCGGGCGCCTTCGCGTCGCAGCCGGGACCGTCACGCGAGCAGGGACGCCTGCTCGGCCTCGATGCGCGGCGAACCTACGACTCCTTCCATGACATGGCCCGGGGCGAGGCCGCCCTGGGCGAAGACCGGCGCATCGATGCCGTGTCCGTCGTCACTCCCAACCACCTCCACCACCCCGTTGCCACGGCGTTCCTCAGCGCAGGCTTCCACGTCATCTGCGACAAGCCGATGACCACCACGCTGGCCGATGCCGAAGACCTCTGCCGAACCGTAGAGACGACGGGCCTGACCTTCGCGCTGACGCACAACTACACCGGCTACCCGATGGTCCGGGAAGCGCGTCAACTCGTCGGTGCAGGGCGGCTCGGGACGGTGCGGAAGGTCGTTGCCGAATACCCGCAGGGCTGGCTGGCCACGCGGCTGGAGAAGACGGGACACAAGCAGGCGAGCTGGCGGCAGGACCCGGCGCGGGCGGGGGCGTCGTCGGCGGTGGCGGACATCGGGTCGCACGTGCACAGCCTGGTACGCTACGTAACCGGCCTGGAAATCGGCGAGATCTTCGCGGAGCTGTCGAGCCTGGTGCCAGGGCGGTTGTTGGAGGACGACGCCACGATGCTGGTCCGGTTCGTGGGCGGGGCGCGCGGGGTGTACTTGGCGAGTCAGATTTCGACGGGCGAGGAAAACGGACTGACGCTGAGGGTGTACGGTGAGGAAGCCGGCATGCTGTGGCGGCAGGAGCGGCCGAACGAGCTGAGGCTGATGCCTGCCAAGGGCCCCCGGGAGACGTTCACGCGCGGGAGTCCCGGACTCTCACCTGCCGCGCGACATGCCACTCGACTGCCCCCAGGACACCCGGAAGGCTTCATCGAGGCGTTCGCGAACATCTATCGGGGTGCCGGAAGGGTGATCGGCGCGGCGATCGGGGGCCGCGAGGCCGATCCGCTGGACCACGACTTCCCGGACCACAACGACGGAGCGCAGGGAATGCACTTTATCGAGAGTGTGCTCGAGTCGGCCGCCGCGGGGCGCTGGGTGGACATGGCGGGATACCGGCCATGAGTCGGCCCGTCACGCTCTTTACGGGGCAGTGGGCCGACCTGCCGCTGGCCACGCTGGCCGAGAAGGCCGCGGCGTGGGGCTATGACGGGTTGGAGCTGGCGTGCTGGGGCGACCACTTCGACGTGCAGGCGGCGCTTTCGGATCGCTCGTATTGCGACGAGCGGCTGGAGTTGCTGGCCAGTCATGGCCTCGGCGTGCGGGCGATCAGCAACCACCTGGTCGGGCAGGCGGTTTGCGACCGGATCGACGACCGCCACCGGGCCATATTGCCGGCCAGGGTGTGGGGCGACGGGGATCCGGCGGGAGTCGGGGAGCGTGCGGCCCGCGAGATGAGGGATACGGCAAGGGCCGCGGCGCGTTTGGGGGTCGGGGTGGTGAATGGCTTCACCGGCAGTCCGATCTGGCACCTGCTGTACTCGTTTCCGCCGGTGCCGCCGGAGTGGATCGACGAGGGCTTCGAGGCGTTTGCGGCCGCGTGGTCACCGATCCTGGACGCATTCGCGCAAGAGGACGTGCGATTCGCCCTGGAAGTCCACCCGACCGAGATCGCCTTCGATCTCGTCACGGCGGATCGGGCGTTGGAAGTGCTGAATGGGCACCTGGCGTTCGGCTTCAACTACGATCCGAGCCATCTGGCCTACCAGGGAGTCGACTATGTTGATTTCATCCGCAGGTTCGGCGAACGGATCTTCCACGTGCACATGAAGGACGTCTGGTGGTCCGGGACACCGGCGGAGGCCGGGGTCTTCGGCGGGCACACCGACTTCGGCGACGCCCGCCGCTTCTGGGACTTCCGGTCGCTCGGGCGCGGGCGCGTGGACTTTGAGGAAGTGGTCCGGGCGCTGAACCGGACCGGATACGCAGGCCCGCTGTCCGTGGAGTGGGAAGACGCCGGCATGGACCGCGAGCATGGGGCGGCGGAAGCGTGCGCGTTCGTTCGCAGGCTCGGCTTCCCGCCGTCGGACACGGCGTTCGACGCGGCCTTTCAGCGGCGAGATTGAAAGTGAGGACCTGATGCGCATGACCATGGTGGGAACGATTCTGATGGCGCCCTGGATGGCGGCGTTTCCGGCGTGCGCCGGAGACGGCTCGGGAGACTCCGGCGAGGCCGGTGCGGCGGTGTCCGCGGCCACGGAGCAGGGCATGTCCGACGCGGTGCAGGAGGCCCCGCCGAACCGGTTGACTGCGGAAGAGGCGGCCGCCGGTTGGACGCTGCTCTTCGACGGCACGCTGGCGGGATGGCGAGGCTATCGCCGGGCGGACACTCCGGCGGGATGGTCGATCGAGGACGGGATCCTCACCTTCACGCCGGGCGTGGGCGACGGGGACCTGATGACAAGGGAACAGTTCGGCGACTTCGAGCTCGCGCTGGAGTGGAGAATCGCGGAGGGCGGGAACAGTGGTATCTTCTACCGCGCGACCGAGGCGGAGCGCGCTCCGTACTGGACCGGACCCGAGTTCCAGATCCTTCACAACGAAGGGCATCCGGACGGGCGAACGCCGGAGACGTCGGCGGGCTCGAACTATGCGCTGCACGCCCCGATTGAAGACGTGACGCGGCGGGTCGGTGAGTGGAACCGGGTCCGGATCGTCCTTGACGGCGCTCGCGTGGAACATTGGATGAACGACGTGAAAGTCGTCGAATACGAGCTCTGGACCGACGAATGGCGTGATTTGGTCGCGAGTACCAAATTCGTGGACTGGCCGGCATATGGAATGGCACATACCGGTCACATCGGGCTCCAGGATCATGGCGATCCGGTCTGGTTCAGGAACGTCAAGATCCGGGTAGCGCCGGGTGGCCAGGGCCTTTAGGATTGCTTGACCAATTGCCACCCGGTGGCCGCAGGAGAATGAACATGAGGATACAGGTAAAGCCGATTGCGCTGATGGCTTTCGCGCTCGCTGCGGTCGGCTGCGCCGATCTGGCGCTGGAGCCGGACCGCGTTCCCCATTCCATGGTGCTCGTTCCCGCCGACACACTGATCACCCAGGGCGATCCGGCCAGACTCAGGGTGACGGTCCTGGACGTGGACGGGAACGTGATTCCGGGGCCTCCATTGTGGGCGCCCCCCGAATGGGAGATTTCCGAACCGGACGCGGTACAGATCGCGCCGGACGGAACCATAACCGGTCTGCGGGGCACAAGCACGCGCGTGATCGCCAAGGTTGCCGGCCTGCAAGCCTGGACCACGTTGCGCATCAACCCGACCAGCGTGTCGCTGTCGGCGCCCGCCGTCTACCTGACGCAAGCCGCTCAGAACATCGACGGCACCGTCCCGATCCTGGCGGGCCGGCCGGCGCTGCTGCGCGTGTTCGCCACGGGCGACGAGGTCAGCTTCTATGAACCGCGCGTGCGGGCGACCTTCTACAACGACGACGAGGTCGTGCACAGCGCGACCATCAATCCGGGGTCGGAGGTTCTGCCGGAAGACGTGGTGGAGGGCCGTCTTGACCGGTCGTACAACGCGCTGATTCCGGGCGAGGTATTGCAGCCGGGCGTCGGGCTGGTGGTCGAGCTGGATGCGGACGGCGTAGTGCCCAAGGACCCGGGGACCGGATCCCGGGTGCCGGCCGAAGGGATCATGCCGCTGAACGTCGTGGACATGCCGAACCTGCATCAAATCATCGTCCCGGTGCTTCTCACGTGGGCCCCGGACGAACGGGTGTTCAACTGGACCCGCGGGATGACCGCCGACAGCCGCCATCTGCAACTGGCCAGGACGCTGCTTCCGATCGGTCCGATGACCGTGGAGGTCCACGAGACGTTCCACACTTCGGCGGACCTGACGACGCAGGGCGGCTGGAACAGGTTCATCCGGGAAATCCGGGCCATGTACTTCATGGAAGGGGAAAGGGGCTACTACTACGGTGCGCTGCAGCTGCCTTCGGGTTCCGCCTGGGGCGGATTGGGCTATCTGGGGTATCCGCATGTCAGCGTGGGACGGGCCACCGAAGGCACCTACGCTCACGAGCTGGGCCACAACATGGACCTTCGCCACGCGCCCTGCGGCGGCGCGGGCGGCCCCGATCCCAACTATCCGTACGACGGCGGCAGCAGCGGAATATGGGGGTACAACCTGGAGCGGGGCAGGCTCGTGGATCCCGGGCAATACAAGGACCTGATGGGGTATTGCAGGCCGGATTGGGTGAGCGACTACCACTTCATTCGGGCGGCGGAGCACAGATTGGCCACGGAACCGGCCCCAGCGGCCGGAGCCGGCCCGGCCGAAAAAACGCTCCTGCTGTGGGGCGGCGCCAGTGGCGGCGAACTGGAGGTCGAGCCGGCTTTTGTGATCGACGCGCCCGCCAGTTTGCCGACGAAGCCCGGACCCTATCGCCTCGAGGGATTCGGTCCTGACGGCCGGCATCATTTCTCGTTCGACTTCAGTCCCGACCCGGTGGAGCATGGCGGCGCACACTTCATGTTCGCGGTGCCCTACGACCCCGACCGCGACGGGGCACTGGAGCGTGTTGTTCTGAGGGGTCCCCAAGGCGAATTCACCCTGAGAGCGGGGAGCACGGCGCCGATGGCGATCATCACCAGTCGTGCCACGGGTCAGGTGCGCGCAATCCTGCGCGATTGGAACGGCGGCTTCAATCGCGTTGCGGGCGATATCGAGATCATGGTCAGCGACGGGCTACCGGGAGGTGTACGATGACGCGGTGGCAGTTGGCGGCCCTGACCGGGGCGCTTCTGGTGCCCGGCACGGCCGGGGCACAGATGCAGGCGGAGGTTCGTAGCGGGCTCACAGTGGGCAGTCACTCGGCCTCGGCTGCGGCCCTGGACATCGCTCCCGCGGTATCGTTCGACGTCGTCCTCAAGCGGCAGATGACGCCGTCGATCGCCATATACGGCGGCTTCTTCCGCACGGCGTTCGGCTGTGAGGAGGGGTTCTGCAAGGAGCGGAATCTCACGGTTGTAGGCAATCACGGGGCGCTGGGGGCCGAGTGGGGAACGGCCAGCGCATGGTTGCGTGCCGGCGCGCTCTACGGCTCGACGCGGGTCGGCTCGGAGGGAGAGTCCCCCGAGCCGGGTATCGGCGTGCACGCGGCGGCGGGTCTGAACATCGGCATTGGGCGTTTGCGCTTCCTCCCCGGCGTTTCCTACCGGTGGATGTCCGCGACGACCGCTACCACTACCGATCACGCCATTGCGCTGGCGCTCGACCTCGGTTTCGGCATACGAATCGGTGGAGGCGCAAGCTGAGAACGCTGCGCAGGTGGGGCCTCATCCTGGCCGCGTTGCCGGTCTTCGTCGGCTGCGCCGATCTCGCGTTCGAGCCCGAACGCGAGCTCACGTCGCTTGCCATTTCTCCGTCGGACACGGTCCTGATCGTCGGGGACCGGATCAGGTACGAAGTCGCGGCGCTCGACCAGCACGGGGACACGCTGGCGCCTTGGCCGACGTGGGCGGCACCGACCTGGACCTCGGCGGATCCCCAGGCCGTCCGCATCTCCGACGACGGCAGCGCGGACGCGCTCCGACATTCCAGCACCGAAGTCCAGGTTTCGTTCGCCGGTCTCACCGCGCGGACCAGTCTCAGGATCAACCCGCCCAGTCTCGTGCTCACGGCCCGGTACTTCTACCTGACGCAGGGTATTCAGAACCGTCGGCGCGGCGTGCCCCTGATGGCCGGACGGGAAGCCCTTCTGCGCGTATTCGTCACGGGCGAACAGGACAGCTTCTACCAGCCCAGCGTGGTGGCGTTGTTCTACCACGGTGACCGGCTGGACTACGGCGCCGACATGCGCATCGAGTCCGACGTGCTGCCCGGAGAAGTCGACGAGGGCCGCATGGACCTGTCATACAATGCGGTCATTCCGGGTTCGGTCATCAGGCCGGGTACTACCATGGTGATCGAGCTGGACCGGGAAGGCACCGTGCCGCTGGGTCCGGGAAGCCGGCTGAGAATACCCGAGGCGGGCAGAATCGAGCTGGACGTCAGAACCCTGCCGGTCATGGACCTCACCGTCGTCCCGATCGTGGTCGCTTCGAAGCAGAACCACGACATCTACAACTGGACCCGGGATTTGACGGCCGAAAGCGAACAACTGCAGTTCAGCCGCTCCGTACTTCCCATCACCCACATGGTCGTGCACGTCCACGAAGGATATGTCACGACCGCGGACCTCAGCACCGGGGCCGGCTGGGGCCAGCTCCTGGGAGAACTCACCTTCCTGCGCAGGATGGAGCCCCGCAAAGGCTACTACTATGGGGCGGTCGTGCTCGACGAGGACGCGACCTGGGACGGCCTCGGCTATATCGGGTTCCCCCTGGCCGTCGGGGCCGCGAACCAGCGTACCATGGCTCACGAGCTGGGTCACACCCTCAGTCTGCGGCATGCCCCGTGTGGCGGGGCGATCGGTCCCGATCCCGCGTACCCCTACGAAGGCGGCGTGATCGGCGTCTGGGGTTACGACCTGCGCGAGAACCGCATCCTGGACCCGCTTCTCTACAAGGACGTGATGGGGTATTGCCGTCCATCCTGGATCAGCGACTACAGCTTCGCAAAAGCCTTCGCGTTCCGGACGGAAATGGAATCGACGGTGCTGCAGCGCTCGGTCGCCGGCGACGCTACGGCTCCAGGCGCCGCGTCCGGGGGTGGCAGAACGATGCTGCTGTGGGGCAGAACCGGGCCGGGCATGCTGGCGCTGGAGCCGTCCTTCATGGTGGATCTGCCGGTGGCCATGCCGACGGACGAGGGGCCGTATCGCCTGCACGGCGAGGGCCCGAACGGAGAACGGCGGTTCTCGTTCACCTTCGCGCCACGACCGGTCGAGTTCGGCAGCGGACAGTTTCTCTTCACCGTCCCCTTCGATCCCGCACGCGACGGGGCCCTGGAACGAGTCGTCCTGTCGGGGCCGGACGGCGTGGTCTCACTCGAGGCATCGGGGACGGGGCCCATGGCTTTGGTGACGGATCGGACCACGGGGCGGGTGCGAGGGATGCTGCGGGACTGGAGCGGAGGAAGCGCGGCCGTGCGGCGCCTGGTGGGCCGGGGCGTGGATGTAACCGTCAGCCAGGGGCTGCCGCACTAGCTATCGGTGCAGACATCCCCCGGACCGACATCCGTCTCAGTCGGGACGGCCGGATTCGAACCGGCGACCCCCTGAACCCCATTCAGGTGCGC
>JAPPGZ010000031.1 GCA_028874905.1 Gemmatimonadota bacterium | reverse complement strand
CCCCAGCACCTGTCCTCCCCGCGGGTCGATCGACAGGGGCTGGAGGCGCCGGCCCGGCCTCACCGGCAGCTCGCCGGGCTGCTCCATACGCTCCCGCACCAGGCCGGCATCGATCGCAGGCCGGGCAATGCGCGTGATCGAGCCCGCCTTGACCCCGATCCGGGGGGCAATGTCCTTGCGCGCGATCGGACCGTTCAGCAGGACTTCCCCGAGAAACGCCTGCAGGTGCTCTCGGCGATATCCCGGCGACTCGTCCGGCTCATACGGCAAGGACACCTCTGCGGGCGAAGCAGGCCGCGAACTCCTCCTTCAGCCAGGTGCGGAATGCGAGCACCTCGGGGCGGTCCGATGCCGACCGTTTGCTCAGAAGCCAGTACGAGTCCACGATCTTCATGCTCTCGACGACGGGGCGCACCAGCCAGCCCGCGGACAGACCGTCATGGGCCATGGTGTTGTTGGCCAGCATGACGCCCCTGCCTCCCCGCACGGCATCCAGCAACAACACGGTGGCGAGACGGGGGCCCCTGATGGCGTCCAGGCCGTCGAGGCCCGTGGTCCGGAAGAACTCATCCCAACCGGGCCAGTTCCAGGCGTTTCCCACATGCTCGATCTCCAGCAGCGCGGTCCCGGCGAGGCCGCTCTCCGCGCATGCGTTCGAGCCGCATACCGGGAATATCTCCTCCGACTCGCTGAGGCGCTCGGCTAGCGCGCGCGGATCATCATTGTAGCACCCCCAGGTGATGACGAGATCGAAGCTGTCCGACACGCCGACCCTCTCGACGCTGTCCACGAGAATGACCTCCGTCTCGGGCCGCAACGCCCGGAAGCGCTCAAGTCTGGGAACCAGCCAGGCGGAGGCGAAGCCCGGGGGCGCCGTGACGCGCAGCCTCTCGCCCCGCGCCGGACGGTGGAGACGCTCCACGGTGTCCGCAATCCGCGTGAACGCATCCGCCAGTCCCTCCTCAAGCACCCTGCCGTCGGCGGTAAGCCGCATGCGGCGTCCGTCGCGCACCAGAAGGGCGACGCCGATGCACTCCTCGAGGTTCTTCATCTGGCGGCTGACGGCGCTGGTCGTGACGCCGAGCTCGCGCGCGGCGGCGGCGTGTGAGCCCGAGCCTGCGACGGCATGGAAGGCGCGCAGCGCGTTGAGCGAGGGCATTCTGGCCACGGCTGTCTCCTGATCGCCGAGTTTATGGAAACCTGTTGTCGCCAATTACTCAAGTGTTGAGTTCATGTCGGTAAAATGTTTCATTTATCTCCACTCCAAGTTCTTTTTTGCGATTATTTCGCCTTAAGCGCTTGCTTTTTAATCCTCGCACGGAGCATTGGTTCGAATTGACGAGCAACGACGTAGCACGGGAGCGGCCCGCACGCCAGCACCTCTCATGGCGCGAGGATGGAGAGCGGCAAGGCAGCACTCGATGATTCGGTCGGGATCCGGAAGGAGGGTCGATCATGAACGTGTCGAGGGGAACGAGGACCGTGCAGACGCCTGCCGTTGAAATCATTCGCGATCGGGTCTTGACAAGCGCGGACGATGCCCGGCCCCATATAATCGCCGGATCGCCGGATCGCCGGATCGCCGGATCGCCGGATCGCCGGATCGCCGGATCGCCGGATCGCCGGCATGAGTCCGTCCGGCGCATGGCGGCGCTGCCTCCGCCTTCTTTCGTCCCCGCCTGAGTCTTCCCGTCCTGCCGCCGGACGCTCGCCGTCCCGCCGGCGCGGCCTCGCCGCGGCCCTTCTCGTCCTGCCGCTGCTGGCCGGCCTGGCGCCCGGGGCCGCGGCGCAGACCCCTGTGCCAAACAGCGACGGCTCCTACACCGTGCCCGAAGACTGGGCGCTGAAGCCGTCCGGGCTCAACGACGGCGACAAGTTCCGGCTGCTGTTCATCACAGACAGCTGGCGCGACGCCACGAGCGCCAGCATCTCCACGTATAACTCCCACGTGCAGACCGAGGCTGCAAACGGCGCTTTGGCCATTCGGCCCTACAGCGCGCAGTTCAAGGTCGTCGGCTCGACCTCGGGGATCGACGCGCGCGACAATGTCGGGGCGACGGGCACGGGCGTTCCCATCTACTGGATGGGGGGCAGCAAGGTCGCCGACAACTATACGGATTTCTGGGACGGCAGCTGGGATAACAATGCGGACTCGGATCGGCAGAGCGCCGGTGGATTCCAAGCCAACTCGAGCACCCAGAACGACTGGCCCTGGACCGGAACCAACAACAACGGCACAAAGCATTCCAATCCCCTGGGCTCGGCCACCCCCAGGCGGGGGGCCTTCGGTTCGAACTCCCCGCTTTCGCAACAAAGCGGCGCCCCGAGCAGCCAAACGCACGCCTTCTACGGCCTGTCCCCCGTCTTCGTGGTCGGTACGACGCAGCAGGCGGCGGTGAAGGTCAGCTTCGACCAACTTGCCACCACCGTGAGCGAGCCCCATGGAGTCGCGGTGGTGCGCGGCTCTCTGTCGGCGGCGCAGGCGGCGCCTTTCACGATATCGCTCGAATACCAGGATACTAATGCCGTGCAAGGGGAGGATTACCAGCCCGTGGACTCGATAAC
>JAPPGZ010000008.1 GCA_028874905.1 Gemmatimonadota bacterium | reverse complement strand
CCATGGGCCAGACCGAGGAGTTCTACCAGGCGCTGCAGTACGTGGGCGTGCCCACCGTCATGATCCGCTTCCAGGAGGAGTGGCACGGCACCAGCTCGCGGCCCTCGAACTTCCTGCGCACCCAGCTATACCTGCGCAAGTGGTTCGAGAAGTGGGGGACGCACAAGACGCCGGTGACGCAGGACCGATAGGGGAAGCGAGCCATGCCCGCTGGTGCGCGCCGGGAAGGATCGGTCACCTGATCTGGGAGGATTCCTTCAGATAGATGTAGATGATGCCCTCGGCGGCTCGTTCGCCGAACAGCGCGGTCGCGGCTCCTCCCTTGACGACCTCGATTCGGTCGATGTCGTCCGGGTTGAGCGATTGCAGCGGCGAGCCTGCGGTGCTGGGAACCTCCACGTCGTCGATGAAGATCAGCGGTCGGGGTCCGTCTGCGAATGAAGCCCGCAGGTCCACGGTCGCGGAAGCGGGGTCAACTGACCTGTCTGCGGTACCGATATCGGTCGGTAAGAGGGGAGCAAGCGTCCCGTCCGTTTCCTCCAGACGGTCACGAAACTCGCGGAGTTCGAGTGCACGGTCTCCCGCGTGGCCCGGAATCACCAGTTCAAAGTTGTCGCTTGCCACGGCAAGACCGAGTTCCGAACCGTTCTGCGGCGGTGGTGTGTCGCCCGGCGGCGGTTCCCCGTCCTGCTCCGGAGCGAGTTGCTTCGTAGTGATCCGGATGACGCCTCTCTCGCCGCGGTCACCGAACATGCCGGCCGCCGCCTCTCCCTTGATCACCTCGATGCTCTCGATGTCGTCGGGATTCAGGGAGCTCAGCGCCGCGGTCCCGCCTTCGACTTCTACCCCGTCAACGAAGATCAGCGGGGGGGCTCCATCCAGATTTCCCCTGATTTGCACGGCTCGCGGGTCGCCAGATCCGTCTCCATCCGCCGCCGCCTCCGGGTTCGCCAGCACGTCAAGGAGCGCGTCGTCGAGGGCGGTGGGGGCGTTGGTGTCACAGGCGATCACCACCGCCGCCAGCGTCAGACCGGCCAGCGTCACCGCGCGCAGCGGGCTCCACTTCATCTTCCTGGCAGCCATGATCTTCAGTCTCCGCTCGAGGGAATGTCGGGATTCGAGAAGGGCGGGTGTCAACACCCATCGCCGGTGCCGTCCCACGCCGATCGCGAGCAGCAGCTTCCCGTAGTCGTCGGCCGGGATTCCGGAGGCGATCACGCGGCGGTCGCAGTCGATTTCGACCGCGCCCCGCAGATTGCGGACCATCCACCAGACCGCCGGGCTCCAGGGGAAGAGCGCGGCGATGACTGCGCCGTAGAGGAGGGTCAGGTGGTCGCGTGCGCGGGCGTGCTCGCGCTCGTGCAGAATCGCCACGCGGCCAGCCCGGTCACCCGCGCACAAGAGCCAGTCGGGGATGACCACGGAGGGCCGCGTCACGCCGATCAGCGCCGGGCCGAAGCCCTCCGAAACGTAGACGTCCTCGCCGTCCACCGACCGCCGGGGCCAGCGGCGGCGCGAGTGGTTCATAAGGCCCAGGATTGCCCCGAACACCAGGAGTGTGGCCAGCGAGGCGGCGCCCCAGGCGACGATCGCCGCCCGCTCCCAACCCGTCCCGGAGATCGCAGGGACCGCCGGATCGGCTGCCTGCACCACCGATGTGATGGGCGATGACGCGGCGGCCGACACGTCCAGCACCGGGGCCGCCGGCCGTGCGGCGAGAGGGATCACCACCGCCAGCGTGAGCGCCGCGATCCACGCGAACCGGCGCGGCCAGCCCATCGTCTCGCAGAGTCGCTCGCCGGCCCAGCCGCCGACCGCCAGCAGGACACCGATTCCGGCCGCGTAGCCCATCCACCAGAAGATCATCTTTCGTCTTCCTTCTCCTGGGCACGATCCAGGATGGACCGCAAGCGCTCGATCTCCTCGTCACTGAATTCCCGGTTCTCGACCAGCGTCGCCAGCAGCAGCTCCGCGGAACCGTGGAAGATCTTGTTCATGACCCGCTTGAGGGCACTGCCGCCTGCGTCGGCGGATTCGACCAGTGGGTAGTAGCGGTGGGCCCGTCCTTCCTTCTCATGGCGAACCGCGTTCTTGCCCTCCAGGATCTGCAGCATCTTGAGAACGGTCGTATAGCCGACATCCTCCCCGAGGACGTCCCGGACCTCCGCCACCGTCCCCGAGCCCCGGCGCCAGAGGACGCTCATGATGTCCAGTTCGCGGTGGGTGAATCGATTCGGTTCCCGCCTCGGTTCGGCTGATTCACTCGCCATGTTCCCCTCTCCTCACTTCACGAAGATCTTCGTAGTCAGAAGTGTAGCCGATGGCTCTCAGGATGTCAACGAGGGTTTTCGTAGAATTGAGCCTCAGCCGTCTGCCCGTCAGCCGATCCCTCCGATGCTCGCCCGCGAGAGACCGGGCTCCCCCGCGGCCGAACCGATGGGAACGACATCGGCGGCATGGCAACCACCCTCCGGTGCCGCCACCCGGCACGCCGACAACGCCTGCCCGAGGTCGGTGACCAGGTCGTCCGCCGACTCGATGCCGACGGAGACGCGGAGCAGGCCCTTGCCG
>JAPPGZ010000030.1 GCA_028874905.1 Gemmatimonadota bacterium | reverse complement strand
GCTCCTCGGGCCCGTAGCGCTGCTACTGGCCCTTCGTCGCGCCTTGCCGGCCCGGTGCCTCGCCGCTCTCGGTGCTCGGGCGGCTTTATCCACGGACTGTTGAAAGACCGGCGCGTCGGGGTCGGCGGCCACGTGGGAGTCGGCGATTGGCGGTCAGTGATTCACGCGGGTCGTGTTATCATTGAAGCCGCAAGGACGGTTTCTCGCAAAGCTCCCAGGCAGACGCAACGATGCCCACGTACGAATACCGATGCCGCGATTGCGGCCGCGACTTCGAACTCTTCCAGAGGATGAGCGACGAACCCCGCGCCCCGTGTCCCGAGTGCGGGAGCCGGGCCGAGCGCCTCATCTCGGGGGGTGCCGGACTGTTGTTCAAGGGCGAGGGGTTCTACATCACCGATTACCGCTCGGACGCGTACAGGGAGCGGGCCCGGCAGGAGTCCGGGAACGGTGCGGGTGCGGACGGCGGGAAGGCGAAGTCGAAGGTTGCGGAGCAGACCTCGGATGGAGGGACGAAGCGGGGAGAAAGGCGGGACGCCCCCGAACCGGCAGACAGGGCCGAGAAGGCGGCCAGCTCGACGGGAGGGGAATAGCAGCCCGTGGACGGAATCCCCCCGGCATTCGAACGGCGATGCATCCGGGCCGACCGCGTAGCGCTGCTACCGGCCCTTCGTTGCGCCTTGCCGGCCCGGCGCCTCGCCGCTCTCGGTGCTCGGGCGGCTCCGTCCACGGGCTGCTAGTCGATGCTTGCCGAGCGAATCTCGGACGCGCTGCGCCAGGCGGCCAGCGAGTTCGGCGCTGCCGACGTGCGCTTCCGGCTGGACCGGCCCAGGGACGCGGACCACGGCGACCTGGCCTCGAACGTGGCCCTCGCGCTTTCCTCACGGCTTCGGCGGGCACCCCGGGAAATCGCATTGGAGCTGAGGGCGCGGCTCGAGGGGATCAGTGGCGTGGACCGGATCGAGGTCGCGGGCCCGGGGTTCCTCAATTTCTTCCTCGACGAGTCGGCGGTGGGACGGGTCCTGCACGAGATACGGGAGGCGGACGAGGCATACGGCCGCAATGCGAGTGGGGGCGGACGCGAGATCATGGTGGAGTTCGTATCGGCCAATCCCACCGGTCCGCTCCACCTGGGACATGGTCGTCAGGCTGCGTTGGGGGACGCGATCGCGAGTCTTCTCGAGTGGTCGGCGTGGCGCGTGCACCGGGAGTTCTATTTCAACGATGCCGGCGCCCAGATCGAGCGGCTGGCGGAAAGCGTGCGCGCCCGGTACCAGCAGTTGCTCGGCCACGAGGCGGCAGTGCCGGAAGGGGGATACCACGGTGTGTACGTCGTGGACATCGCTCGCTCGTTCCGCGACGAGGTCGGCGACCGTTACGAGAATGACGACGGCGATGTGGCCCTGGAGGCAATGCGCCGGCACGCGGTTCGCGCATTGCGGGCGGAACAGGAACGGGATCTGTCGGAGTTTGGCGTCCGCTTCGACGAGTACTATCCGGAAACACGCCTTTATGCCGATGGGCGCGTTGCCGACACAATACGGGATCTCGACGACACCGGACTCACCTATGTGAAGGACGGCGCCGCGTGGCTCCGCACCACCGCGTTCGGTGACCAGAAAGACCGGGTCATGGTCAAGAGCGACGGATCACCGACCTATTTCCTTCCGGATGTCGCGTACCACATGTCCAAGTGGGACAGGGGATTCCGCGAGGTGGTCAACGTGCAGGGGTCCGACCATCACAGCACGGTGGACCGTGTGCGCGCCGGGCTCCAGGCTCTGGGCCGGCCGGAAGGATACCCGGAGTACGTGCTGCACCAGATGGTGACCGTGGAACGGGGCGGGGAGGAGGTCCGGTTTTCGAAGCGGGCGGGGTCGTATACGACACTCGCGGAGTTGGTGGAGGAGGTGGGGGCGGACGTGGCGCGCTATTTTTTCCTCATGCGGCGTCCCGAAGCCCATCTGACCTTCGACCTGGACCTGGCGCTGGACGAGTCCGACAAGAACCCGGTGTACAAGGTCAAGTATGCCCATGCCCGCGTGTGCCGGCTCTTCGAACTCGCCCGGGAAAGAGGGTGGACTACCCCTCGTGACGCCGACACAGTGCCGCTCGAATCCCGCATGGAACGGGAGTTGATCAACCGGTTGCGCGAATTCCCGGATTGTCTGCGGCGGGCCGCCACAGCCCGCGCCCCGCATGTCGTTTGCGACTATCTCGAAAAGACCGCCGGCCTGGTCAACTCCTGGTACCAGACGGGGCACCCCACCCGGAGCCCCGAACGGGCCGTTCTGGTCCAGGACGAACGACTGCGCAATGCCCGCCTGGCGCTGGCGGACGCGGCGCGCATCGTCCTGCGCAACGGGCTTGCCGTCCTGGGGCTCGATGCTCCGCAGCGGATGGTGAGGCTGTGATCGGACGCGAGTGCGCCGCCGTCCCGGGGCCCGCGGGGTCCGGGCAGCGACCTCTAGCAGCCCGTGGACAAAATCCTCCCGGCATTCGAACGGCGATGCATCCGGGCCGGACCGCTGCGCTCTGCGTTGCTCCTCGGGCCCGTAGCGCTGCTACTGGCCCTTCGTCGC
>JAPPGZ010000052.1 GCA_028874905.1 Gemmatimonadota bacterium | reverse complement strand
TGCCCGTCAACGACATGGAGAACGGCTGGGTCTACTGGTCCAACTGGGACGGCGTAGGGGATGCCGCCACCAGCATCCAGCTCCAGCGCGGGCTTTCGGCGGTCAACCTCGCCACGCCCTCCATCGGCGGCACCCTCAACGTCATCACCGACCCCGCGGACCGGGGCGGCGGCTTCATGTACAAGCAGGAGTTCGGCCAGGGCAGCCTCGACGAGGGCGGTGGATGGGGACTCGGCAACAACATGATGAAGACGACCCTGGTGGCGAATACGGGCCCCATGGGGGCGTTCGCGGCCACGGCTTCCGTGGTGCGCAAGACCGGTGGCGGTATGTACCAGGGATTCACCGGGGGAGACGCGCTCTGGATGGACGCGTGGGCCTACTACCTGGCCACGTCGCTCCAGCTGAACCCGAGCAATCGGATCGAGGCCTACGCGGTGGGCGCGCCCCAGCGGCACGGCCAGAACCTCTACAAGTTGAACCTGGCGAGCCTCGACGCCGACTTCGCGCGGTCGCTGGATGGATTCGACGCCGCGGCCTTCGATGACTACCCGGAAGTTGGCCGAGGCAGGAGCCCCAATGTGGCGCCGGTCAGCGCCAGCTACGACGGAATCCAGTACAACAGCACGGGCCCGGACGCCGGACAGAGAAGCCGCTTTAACAACGGATACCTCAACGAACGCGAGAACTACTTCCACAAACCGCAGGTCAACCTGAACTGGTACTCGTTCTTCGGCGACGGGCTGAGTCTCTCGACGGTGGGGTACTATTCCGGCGGCCGGGGCGGCGGTACAGGCACGTACGGGTCGCTCAGGTGGAACACCGACTACGGCCAGCGCGTCGCCGACTGGGATGCCACCATCGAGCGCAACCGGTCCAACTCCACCGGGTCGCGCGGGATCCTGCGCAACTCGGTTAACAACCAGAACACGCTGGGCGTCATCTCGAAGCTCAGGAAGAGCTTCGAAGGAGGCCTCACCGCCGAGGTCGGCGTCGACTGGCGCACGGCCAACATCGAGCACTACCGGGAGGTACGCGATCTGCTGGGCGGTGCCTACTATAACGATTGCTTCCGCAGCTGCAGCTCCGACTTCTGGACTGAAGCCGAGCAGAACCGAGGCCTGGGCGACAAGATCGCCTACCACAACGAGAACACGGTGAACTGGCTGGGCGCCTACGTTCAGGCTGAAAGGAGCACCACCGCAGGCTCGCTCTACGGCATGGCCGGGTGGGCCCAGAACTCCTATACCTTTGTGGACTTCTTCAGGCGCGACCCCGGTACGAACGGCTATCGGGAACTCGAAAGCGGCAACATCCCGGGTTATCAGATCAAGGGCGGCGCGGTTCGCAACCTCAACGACCAGTGGTCCTTGTTCGCGAACGCGGGCGTCATCTCCAAGGTACCGATCTTTGATGGCGTGATCGATGACAACAACGGTACCCTCAACCCGGATCCCGAGAACGAGAAGTTCCTCTCATACGAGGCCGGAGCCCAGTTCCGTTCGAACAACCGGCAAGTGTCCCTGAACCTGAACCTCTACCACACGACCTGGAGGAACCGAACCCTGACCCGATTCGTCCAGAATATCGGCGGCGTCGAGGGGGTGGACGGTCTGGTCAACCTGCTCGGGGTTGACGCCCGCCACATGGGCATCGAGGCCGATGGGGCGTACCAACCGAGCAACCTGCTGCGCTTCGACTGGGCGCTCTCGCTCGGAAACTGGAAGTACCTGGAAGATGTTTCCGGCACCTATCGCCCCGACGACCAGTCCAGCGAAACCGAGAACTACAACTTCTACATCTCCGGCCTCAAGGTCGCCGACGCGCCTCAGCACCAGTTGGCGCTCAGCGCTTCGGTCTACCCGTCGGACGCCGCGTATCTGTCGCTGGTAGGCATGTTCTACGGCAATCATTTCGCGCAGTTCGAGCCCTTCAGCCGCACCAGAGCGGACGACAGAGCCCAGTCCTGGCAGCCCCCGGGCTACACGGTGTTCCACCTACACACCTCGTATTCCCTCGGCGACGTCCTGCCGATTGCGAACGGCGGCAGTCTGCGCGTCTTCGCGAACGTGTACAACCTGCTCGACACGGTGTACATCCAGGACGCCACGGACGCCTCACGGTGGAACGGCTACCACGACGACGGTGACCGCCACGACGCGGACTCCGCAGAGGTCTTCCTGGGTTACCCGCGCAACCTGAACCTTGGGTTCCAGATCGTCTTCTAGCCCTGCGACCGGCCCGGGACCGGGATACCCGCACGGGCCGGGGATCAGCAAGGAACGGCCCCGCCAGTCAAGTGCTGGCGGGGCCGCCTTGCTGCGGGGAACGCGGACGGGCGATGGGCCCAGCAGGACTCGAACCTGCGACCGTCGGATTATGAGTCCGCTGCTCTGACCAACTGAGCTATGGGCCCGTCCGGCATGTGCTCGCCCGCCCACGCTTCCCGCGCCACCCAAGGTACGCGATCGAAACTGCGGCGTACAAGCCAAGGGAGCGAGATGTCGGCCGAGAGCATATGTTTACGGCCCTTGCAGGCGAGGGATTTCCCTTTGGGCGATCTCTTGCCCACTTTCTTCTCCCCCGGGCCCGATCGAACCCCCCCCCACGAGCGAACGGAGCGCCGCATGACCGGATGGGATCACAGCACGACGGGAGGGAGCGCCGCATGACCGGACCGAACCACCGCGCGACCAGCCCAGGCGCCGCATGACCGACCAGGACATCCTGACCCGCTGGAAGGAGGAGCCCGCCCCGCTCCTCCCGGTTCTGCATGCCTTCCACGCGCGCGACGGCTACCTCTCCGAGGACGCCATCCGCACGGTATCGAAGGGGTTGCGCATCCCCCTCGCCGACCTGTACGGCACCATCACCTTCTATCACCACTTCGCGCGCGTTCCGG
>JAPPGZ010000051.1 GCA_028874905.1 Gemmatimonadota bacterium | reverse complement strand
GGTGGCGGACGCGGGGCACGGCAGGCCCTCGCGTTTCCGCGGCAAATCCCGGGACGCGCGCATGTCGGAATGGGACAGTTGGGCGCGATTTCGGAGGAGTTCGCGAACCAAGAACACGGGGCGCTCTGGCTGATGCTGTACCGCGTGCGGCTGGGTCAGGGATGTGCCGACCGTGCGCGTGCTCAGACCGGTTGCGCTGGAGCCGGAGGGGCCGGGACGTATTCGGGGAGGTCTAGCGGTCGCTGGCCACCACCCCAACCTCCGCCCCCTCGCCACTCCCCAAACGCAACGTCGCTGGCGGCTCCACCTCGCGGCGCACGTATCCCAGCCCGATCACCTGGCCGAAGTGCGGCGAATCCGCGACCGAGGTCACGCGACCCCGCACTTTTGTCCCGCCTGCCTCGAAGAGTTCGGCGCCTGGCCGCGCTGGCGCCGACCCGAACCGAAGAGCCCGCAAGTGCCAGTTCACCCTTCCACGATGCCGGATCCGCACGATCACTTCCTGCCCGGTGTAGCATCCCTTGTCGTGGTCGAAGGCGGCGTCAACGAGGCCTGCCTCGACGGGAATCGTGCCGTCGTCCATGTCGATGCCGAACCGCGGAAAGCCGGCCTCGACCCGCAGGGTGTGCCATACACCTGACCCGACCGGGACAGCACCGTGCCCTCGAAGCCGCTCGCACACGCCTGCAAGCGCGTCCGCCGCCACCCACACATCCCAGGACGGCACCTGCCGCACGCCTCGGGTCACCAGCGCCCCACCGCCGAGCGGCCCACCGTCCACCAGGGCGAACCCGCTCTCCGGCGCCTCCCCGAACGTCGCCGCGACCGCTTCGGCCGCGTCCGGGCCGACCACTGTTACCAGTCGCGTCGCCGGCCCAAGGTCTTCGAATCGTGCAAGCCTCGGGGGGAGAAACCGCCTGAAGTGCGCAAGGACGGCCTCGTGCGCGGCCTCCGCGACACTCAATCCCAACCCCTGTTTCTCGTCACTGCCCAGCCAGAGGATCACGGCGTCAGTGACCATGCGCCCCTTGGCCGTGAGGACGGTGCCGTAGACGGCGTCGCCAACCAGGGTCCGGGAATCGGGCGCATCGTGGCTTCCCACCGGCGCCCGCGGAATCCGGCTCGTCACGATCCCGTCGAGCATCTGCGCAGGGGCGCGCCCGTGTACGCGCACGAGTCGGCGGTCGTCGCGGATCACCAGCCCGCATCCCTCCACCGCCACCCGGTACTCGCCAGCCGGATCGCCGTAGTGGCGCCGGGGACGCGGCTCCCTACCGCGCGCTGCCGGGCTTGCCACCCGCCTTCAACTCCCGGACGAGGGCCTCCACCCGCTCCACGTCGCCCGCGGCGGGCGCGAAGGCGAGGTATGTCTCCAGCTGGGTGACCGCCTCGTCCGCGCGGCCCAGACGTGCGAGCAGAAAACCGCGGTCCCGGATCTGCTCGCGGGCGGTCGGGCGCACGACCAGTATGCGCTCGACGGCGGCCAGAGCCCGCTCGTGGTCGCCCGTCCGATGGTGAATGCCCTTCAGGTTGAGCAGCAGGCGGACGATCATGTCGTGCTTGGAAGCGGTCCTCAGGAAGCGGTCGTCGAGGCGGGCCGGCCGGCCCAGCTGCTGGTGGAGCATTCGCCGCAATTCCTTGCGCGAGCGGTCGACGCCACCGTGGAAGGGGTCGATCAGGAACGAGACCGCCTCACCACGAAACCGCACCAGGAAGTGACCGGGGAAGTTCACGCCCTCGAGGGCCAGATCCAGGCGCCAGCCCACTTCCAGCAGCACGATGCCCAGGGTCAGGGGAATGCCCAGGCCCCGGTCCAGCACGTCGTTGAGATAGGAGTTGCGCGGGTCGTGGTAGTGGTCGCGGTTGCCGCGCAGCTTCCGCACCGAGAAGAGGTGCCTGACCACTTCCGCGAGGATCAATGCCGGGGCGCTCTCGCTGCCCAGGCGGTCGCGAGCCTCTTCGGCGAGGATGTCGAGCCGCACCAGATACCGTTCGATAGGCAGCTGGACGTACTCCTCGCGGGCCACAAGGAGCGCCGCGCGCGCAAGGTTCATGTCCTCTTCGGGACAACTCACCTCGCGGGCGAACTCGTGGCGCGACGACCAGGCGGGTGCGCTCATCGCGGACCCCTGACGCTCCTCTTCATGGATCGGTCCTCATGCTACACAATCTACACTCCTTGTGGGCCGGGGCGGTGTTACTTTTTCGGCATGTCCGCCGACACACAGGACCAGAGACCCCGGATCAGGCTGAGCACGCTGTCCCACGGCGCCGGCTGAGCGTGCAAGCTCGGCCAGGCCGAGCTGGCGCAGGTGCTGCGTCATCTTCTGCCGACCGCGGATCCCCGGGTGCTCGTTGATGCGTCAACCGGGGACGACGCCGCCGTGTACCGTATCGCCGACGACCGGGCGCTGGTCGTGACGCTGGACTTCTTCACGCCGATTGTGGATCATCCCCATGATTTCGGGCGCATCGCCGCCGCGAATGCTCTGTCGGACGTCTACGCGATGGGCGGGCGGCCGCTATTCGCGCTCAACCTGCTTTCGTTCCCGCGCGACCTCCTGGGCGAAGGCCTCGCCGAGGAGATCATCCGCGGCGGGATGGACAAGGCCCGGGAAGCGGGAATTCCAGTGCTGGGCGGCCACTCGATCGACGACGCCGAGCCCAAGTACGGGATGGTCGCCGTCGGAGAGATCGACCCGGGCGCCATGCTGGCCAACGATGGTGCCCGCGCCGGTGACGATCTCGTGCTCACGAAGCCGCTGGGGACGGGCATCGTGGCTACGGCGATCAAGGCGGGAAAGTGTCCGCCGGTGCTCCTCGAAGCCGCAGTCGAGTCGATGGCGCGGCTGAATCGGGACGCGGCTGCCGCGGCGGTCGCCGCCCGAGCCCACGCCGCGACCGACGTAACGGGCTACGGCCTCACCGGCCACCTGGGCATCATGGCACGTGCGTCGGGGGTGTCGGCGCGCATCGAAGCCGCGCGGGTGCCGATGCTTGACGGGATCGAAGACCTCGTCGAGGCAGGCCATGTCCCCGGCGGCACCCGCCGCAACCTCGCCGACGCCGCGCCCCTGGTCTCGTACGAGGGCGAAGTGTCCGAGACGACCCGGCTGATCCTCGCCGACGCCCAGACCTCGGGCGGCCTGCTGGTGGCGTGCCCGCCCGAGCGCACGGACGGGTTGCTGGACGAACTACGGGCTGGAGGCGACATCGCCGCAGTGATCGGGCAGATGACCGACGGGCCCAGCGGGCACATCCTGATCCGCTGAGCCTCACGCCTGGTGTATCGGCGCCCCCGTCTCCTCGGGTCCGACCGGCGCGATCGCCGCTGCCATCTTCGGCTTCCGGCGCGCGGGCATCGCGAGTTCGACCACCCGGTCGAGGTCTTCGACCAGGTGCACGGTCAGCTCGTTGCGGACCGCGTCCGGCAGGTCCTCCAGGTGGGCCTCGTTCTCGTTCGGAATGATGATCTCCTGGATCCCCGCACGCACCGCGCCCAGCACCTTCTCCTTGACCCCGCCGATCGGCAGGACACGTCCGGTCAGCGTCAGTTCGCCGGTCATCGCCAGGTCGGCGCGCACCTGCCGGCCTGAAACCGCCGAGATGAGCGCGGTCGCCATCGTAATCCCCGCCGACGGCCCGTCCTTGGGAACGGCCCCCGCGGGAACGTGGATGTGGATCTCGCGCTTGTCGAGCGCGTGCTCGTCTATATTGAGCGCCGCGTAGTTGCTCTTGGCGTAGGATAGCGCGGCCCGTGCGGACTCCTTCATGACGTCCCCCAGCTGGCCGGTAAGCACAAGGCCGCCTTCGCCCGGCATCACGCTGGCCTCGACGAACATGATGTCGCCGCCCATCGGGGTGTAGAACATGCCCGTCGCGACACCCACCGCGTCGTGCGCGGCCCGCCGTTCCGGATGGACGCGGGGACGGCCCAGCAGGTCCTCCGCGATCGCCGGTGTGATCTCCATGCCTTCGCTTTCGGCGGCGGCAATCTTGCGGGCCACTTTCCGGGCGAGCTTGCCCAGTTCGCGCTCCAGCTGCCGCACGCCCGCCTCGCGGGTGTATTTCTGAATGACGGCCAGAATCGATTCGCGCTCGACCGCGAGTTCGTCATCGTGCAGTCCCGATTCGCGCAGCTGGCGGGGAAGCAGGTAGCGGAGCGCGATCTCCGACTTCTCCGTCTCGGTGTACCCGCGGAACTCGACCGTCTCCATGCGGTCGAGCAGCGGCGCCGGGATGCGATCCTCGTAGTTGGCCGTCGCGATGAAGAGCACCTCGGAAAGGTCGAACGGAACGCCGAGGTAATGGTCGATGAACGTCGAGTTCTGCGCGGGGTCCAGGACCTCGAGCAGCGCCGCACTCGGGTCGCCCTGGAAGGAGACGCCCAGCTTGTCGACCTCGTCCAGAAGGAAGACCGGGTTCTTGCTTCCGGCCTCCTTCATCCCCTGCACGATCCGTCCCGGCATCGCGCCTACGTAGGTGCGGCGATGCCCCCGGATGTCGGCCTCGTCGCGCGCTCCGCCAAGCGAAATGCGGACGTACTTGCGGCCCACGGAACGGGCGATCGAGCGCGCGATGCTCGTCTTGCCCACGCCGGGCGGCCCCACGAAGAGCAGGATCGGCCCCTTTCCGCCGTTGGTCAGGGGGTCGGGGAGGGTGAGGTCGTCCTCGGCGGGTGACTCGTCGGCGTCTGAGGCGGCTTCGCTTGCGTCGGCCTCGCTTGCGTCGGCCTCGGTCGCATCGGCCGGAGGGTCGTCGGCCGCATCACCCGTGGCCTCGTCGTCATCCTCTTCGAACCGATCCTGTTGGAGCTTTCGCACCGCGAGGAACTCAAGCACCCGGTCCTTCACGTCTTCCAGGCCGTAGTGGTCCTCGTCGAGGATTTCCTCGGCCCGGTGCAGGTCGATCTTGTCGTCGGTCCGGTCGCTCCAGGGCAGCTCCGTAATCCACTCGAGGTACGTCCGGATCACCTGGTACTCGGCCGCCTGCGGAGAGGTGCGATCGAGCCGCCGCAGCTCGCGCTCGACTTCGTTCCGGGCGACCTCGGTCAGTTCGAGCTTCGCGATTCGGTCGCGCAGTTCCTCGACGTCGTCGCGATCTCCCTCTTCGCCGAGCTCCTTGCGGATCTGCTTCATCTGCTCACGCAGAAGCATCTCGCGCTGGCGCTCGCCGAGCTCCTCCTGAACCTTGGCCTGGATGTCCTCCTGCGCGTCGATCCGGACCAGTTCGCGCTCGACCGCCACCAGTGCCGCCCGCATGCGGTCCTCGTCGCCCAGCGTCTCCAGCAGCTCCTGCTTTTCGTCGGTGGGAAGGTCGAGGTAGAACGCCACCAGGTCGGCGAAGGACCCGGGGTCGTCGACGCCCTGGATGAGCTGGTTCAGCGCCTCGGCCGACACACCCCTGCGCGTGCCAAGCTCGGCGGCGCGTTCGCGCAGTTCGCTGTCCAGCGCCTTGACGCTCGGATCGGCCGGATCGGGCAGCGCGTGCCGCTCCATGGGAACCAGCGTGGCCCGCAGCATCGCTTCGCCGTCGTCCACGTACGCGACCGCGCGGGCGCGTGATTCTCCCTGGACGAGCAACTGAATGCCGCCCCTGACGCGGTGGGTCTGGATGATCCTGACGACGGTTCCGACCGCGTAGAGAATCTGCGGATCCGGGTCGTCCTGGTTTTCGTTCTGCGCCACCGCGAAGAGGCGGCGGTCACCTTCGAGCGCCTCCTGCACGGCCTCGACCGTGCCGGGGCGCCCGGCGGATATCGGTACCGCGACGCCCGGATACACGACCGTGTCGCGCAGGGGCATGACGGGCAATGTGAACCTTCGGCTCATATCCATGCTCTCTTGGCGTCTTGTCCTCAGTGGAGATAATGGGCTTCATGCCAGAACCCTGCCAGAGTCTTACGACGATCCCGGACGCCGGGTTACCGTAACGCTACTGCCGAAATGGCAGGAATCGATCATCAAATCGGCCATTTTGGCAGGAAATCGGTGTCGATTCGGCCATTTTGGCGGTGGCGTGCCCCCGAACCTCAGCCTGAGGGGATTCCCCTACTCGAAGTCGAGGGTTTTCCCTCTATCGACGGCCGACGTTCGTTGCCAGCCTTTGGAGTGACTATGACCACGCATCCCAGGAGGACGACGGCCGATGACCAACTCGACATGCTCCGTCCGGTCATCGCGATGACATCATCATTGCTTCGCGCCAAATCGCGTAACGATCACGCAAAGATTGTCGCGTGTGACGACGCGATCCACTAGAATACGACCGGAGTGGCATGATCGAATGGAGCAGCCGTTGCTCAGCGACAGCGACTACAGGGCTGTGTTCGAGGCGTCGCCGGACGCAATGCTCATCGTGGATCCCGGCGGTCTGATCCGGGATTTGAACCCGCAGGCCCTGAGAATGTTCGGATGGCGCCGCGAGGAGATGGAGGGCTCGGGCGTGGAGATGCTGGTTCCGGACGCCAGCCGCACCCGTCACGAGCGGCACCGCCATCACTACGCCGAGGCGCCTCGCCCGCGTCCGATGGGGCAGGGACGGGAGTTGCAGGCTCTGCGCAAGGATGGCACAACCTTCCCGGTGGAGATCAGCCTGAGCCCCGGCAATCTGGCATCGGGGCCGGAACACGTGATCTGTACGATCCGCGACATCTCGGCCTGGAAGCGGATGCGATGGCTGTCCCGAATGAAGGTGATGGCGGCCGAGAATGAGCGGAGGCACCTTTCCCGCGAGTTGCACGACGAGTTCCTCCAGTTCCTCGTGGCGTTCAAGATCAGGGGGAAGCTCCTGGCGAACGAGCCGGACCAGGAAGAGAGAGAACGTGCATGGGCGGTGATCGGCGACGAGATCCTCAATGCGATCCGGGGGGTCAAGCGAATGATTCGGGGGCTGAGGTCCTCGAAACTCGAACAGCAGGGGCTCGTTTCCGCGCTTGCGAGCTTTTTTCGCGACATACGGAAGGTCCACGGCGTCACGATCCACGCCAGCCTCAGGCTCAAGTGGGTGGCCGACGAACTGGATCCGGTCACCGTCCTGTCCCTGTACCGGATCGTTCAGGAGGCCGTGACCAACGCGGCGACGCATGCAAACGTGAGCGAGGCAGCCGTGGCGCTCAGATCGGCGGACGGGATGATCATCGCGGAGATCAGGGACGAGGGATGCGGGTTCGAGTTGCCCGATACCGGCGCGGCACCGGACGATGGCCACATCGGCCTCGTCGGGATGCGTGAGAGAGCGGAGGCAGTCGGCGGCAGCCTGACCGTGGAGACCTCGCCGGGCAGGGGCACTACGGTTCGGGCCGCCGTGCCGATGGTGGCTCCGGATGGTGAACAATGGTGAGGGTGCTGCTGGTCGACGATCACAACGTCGTGCGCGCCGGGCTGAGGGCGCTGCTCGAATCCATGGGACGCGTGGACGTCGTGGGCGAGGCATCGTCGGGGGAGGAGGCGGTGGACAAGGCGCGTATGCTTGAGCCTGACATCGTCATCATGGACCTGGCGATGCCCGGGATGGACGGCGTCGAGGCGACACGCCGGATCACCGGACTCGGAATCGACACGAAAGTCCTGGTGCTGACGATCCACGACGAGGACGAATTCCTCATCCCCGCCCTCGACGCCGGCGCCGAGGGCTTTTTGAACAAGTCCGTCGCGGACACCGATCTCCTGGGAGCCCTGGAAGCCCTCGTGCACGGCCATTCCTACCTGCCCCGCCGGGCGGCCGCCCTGCTTGCGCGCCGGAAAACAGGGGGCACTGCGAGCGGCGACCCGGGTCCCGACATGCTCTCCTCTCGCGAGCGTGCCGCAGTCGGGTTGTACGCGCGGGGCTTTTCGACCCGGGAGATGGCCAGGGAGATGGCTCTAAGCCCCAAGACCGTCGAGGGTTATATCGGGCGCGCCAAGACCAAGCTCGGGCTGCACACCCGTCGCGAAATCGTGCGCTTCGCGCTCGAGGCCGGACTTCTGCGGGCTGAGGGCGAACAGTAGGGCATTGCGCCGCCAGAGCGGTCGCCGGGCGCCCGCAGGGGTGGTGGTCACCGCTCGCACGCGGCGGTAGCTTGATCCGGTCGCCAGCCCGGACGATCAACCCTGATCCCCAGTCACCAGGACCAAGGACGCATGCAATGCAGACCCGGCACCTTCTTCTCGCGCTCGCCGTGGCCGCGGGCGGACCGATGAGCGCTCTCGCCCAGCAGGACATGGGGCGCCGCTCGACGGTCTACGCGCCGCGCGCCGCCGCCGCGACCAGCCAGCCGCTCGCCACCGCCGCCGCCCTCGAGATCATGCAGCGGGGCGGCAACGCGATCGACGGGGCGGTGGCGGCCGCCGCCGTGCTCAACGTCACCGAGCCGCACATGACCGGGATGGGCGGCGACGCCTTCTCGATCGTGTGGCTGGCCGAGACGCGCGAACTGGTCGGGATCGACGCGAGCGGAAGAAGCGGCAGCGGCATGTCGGTCGAGGCGTTGCGCGCGCGGGGACATGACCGTGTGCCGGGAAGCGGGGCGGAGGCCGTCACGGTGCCGGGCGCGGTCTCGGGATGGAACGCCCTGGTGACGCGGTACGGGAACCTCAACCTCGCCGAGGTCCTGCAACCGGCGATCCGCATCGCGAGCGAGGGCTTTCCGGTGACGCCGGTGATCGCGCGGCAGTGGGCGGGCGCGACCGAGAGGCTGGCCCGCGACGAGGGCGCCCGCGCCACCTACCTGGTCGGCGGCGAAAGAGCGCCCCGCGCCGGGGAGTGGCACACGAATCCCGATATTGCCCGTTCGTTTCAGAGGATCGCCGACGAGGGGCCCGGCGTCCTCTACGGCGGCTCTCTGGGACGTGAACTTGTCGACGGGCTTGCGCAGTTGGGCGGGTTCCTGACGCTGGAGGATCTCGCCACGCATCAACCCCGCTGGGTCGAACCCATCGGCACCGACTTCCGCGGCTACACCGTGTGGGAGCTCCCCCCCGCGGGACAGGGCATCGCCGCGCTCGAGATGCTGGAACTCCTCGAGCCCATGGACCTGGACGGCATGGGGCACAACTCCGCCGACTACCTGCACCACCTCATCGAGGTGAAGAAGCTCGCCTTCGCCGACCTCCACCGGTACGTGTCGGACGCGGACCACATGGAGATCGACCCCATGTCGCTCCTGAATCCGGGCTACATCGACGCGCGGCGTGCGCTGATCGACCCGCGGGTCGCGGCCGACCGGGTGGGTCCAGGGCGCGCGGTCACCGACTCCGAGACGATCTACCTGACTGTCGCGGACGCGGACGGCAACATGGTGTCGTTCATCAACTCGGTGTACTCGGGGTTCGGGTCGGGGGTCGTGATTCCGGGGACCGGATTCGCGCTGCAGAACCGGGGCGCCGGCTTCGTGATCGACGACGGCCACCCCAACCAGGTCGCGCCGCGCAAGCGCCCCTTCCACACGATCATCCCGGGATTCGTCACGAAGGACGGCGAGCCGCTGATGGCCTTCGGACTGATGGGCGGATCGATGCAGCCGCAGGGGCACACGCAACTGCTGCTCAACATGCTCGTCTTCGGGATGGACCCGCAGGAGGCCGTGGACGCGGCGCGGTTCCGTCACCTGTCGGGCACGCGGGTCGCCATCGAGCGGGTGAGCGACGAGGTCGCGGCGGAGCTTGAAGCGCGTGGGCACGAGCTGGCGGACTGGCGGCGGACCGACTTCGGGGGCGCGCAGGTGATCCTGCGACTCGACAAGGGCTGGGCCGCGGCGTCGGAGCCCCGGAAGGACGGGCATGCCGCGGGGAACTGACGGTAGCGGGCCGCGAGGCGACGACGGGCCCGCGCCCTACGACATCCCCGAAGAGCGCCTGCCGCCGGGCTTCATCGAGACGCTCGACAGCGTGCCTGCCACGCCGGCCGCGCCGCACCCTTCAGCCACGGTGGTGCTCATGCGCGAGGGCGCCGGGGGCGAGGGCCCGGGCGCCACCGGCCCCGAGGTGCTGCTGCTGCGCCGCAACCGCGCGACGGGATTCGTACCGGGCGCGTATGTGTTCCCGGGGGGGCGCGTGGACGCGGCCGATGGCGACGACGCGCTGGCCGAGCGCTGGGACGGGCTGACGCGCGAGGGCGCGGCGGGTCGGCTGGGCATCGCGCCGGACGCGGATCCTCCCGCGATCGCGTACTACGGGGCCGCGCTGCGGGAAGCGATCGAGGAGACGGGACTCTTGCCCGGGGTGGTCGCCGCGAAGGGGCCGCTGGATGGCGAGGTCGTGCGTGAAGCGAGGGAAGCCCTCCTGGGGGGTGGAGCCTCCTTCGCGGCCGTGCTACAGCGGCTCGGTGCGCGCCTCGATGGTGGCGCGGTCGAATACATCGCCCATTGGGTCACCCCCTCCATCGAACCCCGCCGCTACGACACCCGCTTCTTTGCGGCCAGGGTCCCCGCCGGGTCGAAGGCCGTCTACGACCGGCGCGAGATGACCGATGCGGTGTGGCTCACGCCCGGCGCGGCGCTGGACCGGCACCGGCGCGGGAGGTTGCCGATGATCTTCCCGACGATCCGGACGCTGGAAGACCTCTGCGACTTTGCGACGGTTGACGCATTGCTGGCGCACTACCGGGCGCGCGCGATCGAGCGGGTGCAGCCGACGATCGTGCGGACGGCTACCGGGGTGAGGCTGCGGGTGCCATAGCCTCCAGCACCGTGTGCACCACGTCGGTAAACGCGCCTCCGCGAATCCAGCGGCAGACGATCACGAGTTCGTTCTCGGGGTCCACGTAGATCAGGTTCGAACCCGCCCCCGTGTGCGTCCACGTGTATTCGGGGGCGTTGGGATAGCGGCGCTGATCGGTGTTCAGCGAGAAGTTCATGAAGCCGTAACTGCGGTTGATCTCGCCCGGGGTGGTCGCCATGTCGAACCAGTCCTCCGACAGCAGCTGCTTCCCGTTCCAGTTGCCCCTGTGCATCGTGAAGAGGCCGAAGCGGGCCTGGTCGTAGGCGCTGAGGATCATGCCGCCGCCCCAGTGCGCGCCGCCGCTGACGGCCTGGACCTCGCGGCCGTCCAGGATGACCCACGAGTTGTCGTAGCCGTGCCATCCCCAGGTGGATGAGGCGCCGATCGGGTCCATGACGTGCTCGCGCAGGACTTCGGGAAGCGGGCGCCGCCAGACCGCCGTGGCCGCGAGGGCGAGCAGGTTCACGCGCGTGTCGTTGTACTCGTAGGCGGTGCCGGGCTCGTTGCGCGGGCGGGTACCCCAGGTGGAGCGGTCCTGGTCGGGGCGGTCGGCCCACTCGGGCTTGCCCCAGAGCGTCCCCTCCCAGTCGCTCGTCTGCCGCAGCAGATGGTCCCAGGTGATCTTGCGGTTGTGCTCGGACTCGAAGAGCAGCTTCGGGCGGCGGCCGTTCTCGTCGCCGGGCTCGCCGTCGCCGGTGTCAAGGATGATCGGGGGGATGTAGTCGCGGACCTTGTCGTCGACGTCGCGGATGAGCCCGCGGTCCCAGGCCAGCCCGACGGTGGACGACAGGAAGCTCTTCGAGACGCTGAAAGTGTTGTCGGCCTTGGCGGGATCGCCCCATTCGGCAATGATGTATCCGCGGTGCACGATCACGCCGGACTGCGGGCCGCGGACGGTGAAGGGGCCGACGGCGTCACCCAGGGGCTCGCGGCCGAAGGTGCCGAGGTGGTTGAAGGCGAGGTCGCGGGGGCTCTGGGATTCGCCGGCGATGGCGATGGCGATCGCGCGCTCGATGCCGGCGGGGTCGAAGCCGGCCTCTGCGGGGGTGCGGCGCTCCCAGTCCGGATGGCGGCCGGGGAAGTACGTCTGGGCGACGACCGGCTGGGCGACGACCGACTGGGCGGTGAGCAGGAAGGCGAGAAGTGGGAGTATTCGCATGGTCACGGCCCCTCCGGCAGGGCGTCCAGCCCGTCCAGAACATCGAGGTGAACGTACTCGTCGGTGGCATCAAGAACCGGCAGTGTGAGCGCCTTCTCCAGCATCGCTCTGGCCCGTTCCAGGCCGTTTTCCTCGTCGAGCCGGGGCAGCCTGATGCCGTATGCGTGAAGCACGACCTTGGACTCCGGTTCGAGTTCGAGCGAGCGCTCGAAGAGCATGACGGCTTCGTCCTTGTTGCCCCCGTACATCATCCGGGCGATGCGCCCTTCCGCGTGGATGTCGGCGTGCCACCCGGCCAGGGCCAGGATGGCGTGCGTGTAGTCGGGTTCGATCGCCAGCGCCGCGTCGAGCAGGTCGCGGATCCTGCCCGCGAGCCCCTGGCGAAGCGCCGTGAACGCCCCGACGCGCTGGGCATACCGACCGACGGCGTGGGCGGACTGGTAATGGGCGTCGGGGTTCTTCGGGTCGGCGGCCACGGCCAGTTCGCCCATCCGCATCGCGCGCTCGACGACCGCGCTGAACTCCTCATCGGACGCCTCGTAATGGGCGTACACCGAGAGCGATTTCGTAGCTACAACGTAGCCATCGGAGGTTCCCAGCGCTTCGCCGATATCCGCGGCTTCGACAAAGCGGCCGTCCGCGTAGGCGGCATTGGCGTCATCGAGCGACTGTGCGTTCGCGTCGCCGGCGAGCAGGGCCATACCGGCGGCCGTGGCAAGTCGCGCGGTGCGGGCAGGGCTCATCGTGGTCTCCTCGATTCAGGGTGCCCGGTCGGGCGGCGCCTCTGCAGGAAGTTGGCCAGCGGGCCGTCCGCGACGCAAGTTGTCGGAATGAACCGGAACCCGACGCCGTTTCGCGCCGCCGTTGTCGCTCTGTCCGCCGCGCTGATCGCAGCGTGTGCCGGGGGCGACGATTCGCCCGGCAGGGCCGGCACGCCCGAACTGCGCGGCGCGCTGTTCGACACCATCATCGCGCGCACCGAGCGGCGCGAAGCCTTCTCGCCGGTCAAGAACGAGCGGCTGGGGCTCGATCCTCTCGCCGCGATGAGGGCGCTTCGCGACGAGGTCGTCAGCGCGGGGACGGACGACGACCTCTACTACGCGCTGGCCCGAGTGAGTCATGCCCGCCGCGACCGCCACCTCGACGTCATCCTGGTGCCGGGCGGGCTGGCACCCTCCGACAGCGCGGGTCTGGAAGTCGCGGACGGGCCCGATTACGACCCGCCCGCGAGGGCGCCGGCACGAGTCTTCCCCGACTACTCCGACGGCGCCGGGGACGCCGACTACTTCGTGGGCGACATCGCGACTTTCCTGGCCGACTCCGTGACGGCCGATGACCCGCCCGTATTCCCGTCGATCGGGGACAGGATCGTCAGCGTCAACGGCATGCCCGTTGCGGCGTGGCACGATTCGGCCGCGGCGTTCATCCAGCATTCCACCCGCGCCGGGCTGCGGTGGAAGCTGGCCGAAGCCATGACCCTTGCGACTGCCGCCTTCCCGCCGCACATGCGCGGCGACCACCTCACGCTTGGCGTCCGCTCGGCCGCGGGCGACGAGGCCACGCATCGGCTCCCCTTCCTGCCCCCCGGCGACCTGTTCTGGCACGGCACGGGCGAGCCGAGCTACCCCGGGCTGGCGCTCGCGCTGACCACCGACACCTACGACCTCCTCGTCCCGGAGGACGGCCGGCCGTTCCTCGTCCTCATCTGGCGCGGCTTCCGCGAGTCGATGGTCGCCGACGTCGATGGCCTGATCGTCTACGCCCAGTCGCGCGGCCTCCTCGATCACGCGCTCGTCATGGATGTCACGCGCAGCCGGGGCGGTTCCCTCGGCGCGTACGCCATGCAGCGTCTGCAGCCCAAGCCCTTCAGGACCACCTTCGGCAACCTGCGCCTCAGCGACGTGACCCGCGCATTCGTCGAGGACAAGCGGCACGACTTTGCCGCCCGCGACATCAACGACGGCGGCGTGCCCGAAACGATCGACGACGGCACCTGGCTGATGGAGTGGCTGGAGAACGATGTTCTGGGCGCGCTCGAACGGGGCGACGCATACAGCAACAATGTTCCCTTCAAGCTTGCGCACGCTCCGCGTGACTCGGACGGGATCCTGGAGCCGGCGGCGGTGCATTTCCGTGGCGCGTTCGGGGTCATTTCCGGGCCCCACGGCGGCTCACACCTCGACCAGTTCGTTTCAATTGTGGTCGACAATGGCCTCGGCCCGGTGGTCGGCATGCCGCCCGGCGGCTATTCCAACACGTGGGAATGGGACGAGGTGCTCACCTTCGCGGGGACCGGCCAGCCCATAGTGGAGTTGATGTGGAACATCGGCCACACGATCCGGCCGAACGGCGAGATCGCCGAGGGCAATCCGGCCAACGTGGACGAGTGGATGCCTTTCACGCCGGAGAACGTGACGACGTACTACGAGGAGATGCTGGCGCGCGTGCTGGAACTGATGTTCAACCGGGCCCGCTGACGCGCCGGTGGAGCCGGAGCCCAGCCGCGACCGCCGCCGCCGCGGCCACGGCACCCGCATCCTGGCCGGGATGCTCGCCGGGGCGGTTCTGGGCGCGATTCTGGGCCAGCGCGCGGTCGCGCTGCAGCCCATCGGCGACCTGTTCATCAACCTCCTGATCCTGGCCGCGGTCCCGCTCGTCTTCTTCAACCTGCTCGCGGGCCTCACCGCCCTCGCCGACACGCGCGCCCTCGGGCGTCTCGCCGGGAAGACCCTCGGCTACTACCTGACCACGGACGTGATCGCGCTGGCCCTGGGGCTGGGCGCGGCTGCGATGCTGCGCCCGGGTGTCGGGATGCAGCTCACCGAACAGGTCGCGGGGCCGGTGGGCGAAGTACCGTCGGTCGCGACCATCCTGCTCGGGATGATCCCGACGAACGTCTTCCGCGCGTTCAGCGACGGCAACGTGGTCCAGATCGTTGTGCTCGCGCTGCTCGTGGGCGTTGCGACCATCGCCTTGCAGGACGGCCCGCGCGCCCGCCTCGCGACCGCATACGACGACCTCGCCACCCTCTTCCGGCGCCTGGTGCACCTGATCCTGTGGACCGCCCCGGTCGGGATCGGCGCGCTCATCGCGGTCACGGTCGGTCGGTACGGCGCCGAGCTGATCGGCCCGATGGCGCGGTTTCTGGCGGGCCTGTGGGTCGCGCAGCTGGTGATCATGGCCGGGTACATGACGCTGCTGCGGTTGTTCAGCGATTATCGCCCGGGCCGTTTCCTCCGCGACACGGGCTCGCTGTGGGCAACCACCGCGGCCACGACGTCGAGCCTGGCATCGCTCTCCGTGGGGATGGAGACGGCGCGGAGGCTTGGCCTTCCCCGCCGCGTGTTCGCGTTCACCCTCCCCCTCGGGGCCCAACTCAACAAGGACGGAACGTCGGCAATGCTGGGGGCGGTCCTCATCTTCACCGCGCAGGCGGCGGGCGTCACCTTCACGCCTGCAGACTATGTGACCATCCTCCTGCTGGGACTGTTGCTGTCGGAGGCGTCGGGCGGGATTCCCGGGGGCGGCTTCGTGATCGCGCTCATCTATGTGCAGGCGTTCAATCTGCCGATCGAGGTGGCGGCGATCGTGGGCGGGATCTACCGGTTCGTCGACATCGGCAACACGACCGTGAACATCATGGGCGACATGGTCGGCACGTCGCTGGTCGCCCGTTCGGAGGCGAGACGAGAATGAACCCGGCCATCCGGGCGCTCTTCCCGGGCGCGAGCGAGCAGGCGTACTTCGACATCTCGGCGCGCGCGCTGGTACCCGAGCCCGTGCGTGCGGCGATCGCGGACCACCTGAGGACGCGGATGCTGCGCGGGGGTGACAAGGACGGCATGCGGGCGGTCGTCGAGCGAACCCGGGTGGGGTTCGCGGCCCTGATCGGCGCGGGCGAGAACGAGGTGGCGATCACCAAGAACGTGTCGGAGGGGCTGAACCTCTTCGGGGCCAGCCTGCCCTGGGAAGCGGGCGACAACGTGGTGCTGTGTCCGGCGCTGGAACACCCGAACAACATCTACCTGTGGCACAATCTTGCGCGGCTGCACGGGATCGAGGTGCGTTCGGTGGCGCCGGCGGACGGCCACATCCCGGTCAAGTCGATGGGCGCTGCAATGGACGAACGCACCCGCCTCGTGACCCTTCCCAGCATTTCGTTCGCACCGGGGTTCATCACCGACGTGAAGGGCATCGCGGCGGCGGCGCGGCGGGTCGGCGCCCTGACGCTGGTCGACGCGGCGCAGTCGGTGGGTGCCCTGCAAACGGACGTGCGCGACCTGGGGATCGACGCCTTGGCGGTGGCCACGCAGAAGTGCCTGCTCGCCGAGTACGGCTTCGGCTTCCTGTACGTGCGCCGCGACGTCGCGGAGACGCTCGTGCCGGTCCACCTGGCGCGCTTTGGGGTTGAACTCGACGGCCACGAAACGGCCTACACCGATGCCGAGCTGCGGTATCGCCCCGCCGCGCGCAGGTTCGATGTCGGCAACTACAACTACCTGGGTGCCGCGGCGGCGGGCGCGGCCCTGGAACTGCTCGAACACTGGCGAATAGACCGCGTGGAGGCGTTCGTGCGCCGCCTGGCCGCCGACCTGGCAGGCGGGCTCCACGACCTGGGACTCCCGGTGATCGGCGGGGCACCCGGACCGCACCTTGCGCACATCGTCTGCGTGGGGCCCGGGGTCGGCGGCCGGCACTACGGCGCGGGCAACCGGGAGATGCAGTCGTTGCACGATCACCTGACCGCTTCGGGCATCCGCCTGGCCATCCGTAGCGGCGCACTGCGATTCTCGGTGGGTGTCTACAACAACGCGGAAGACGTCGAGCGCGTGGTCGAAGCGGCGCGGGAGTGGCGGGGACGGGGATGATCGGTCGCCAGTTGGATCCAGCTAGATAATCTGGCTAGAATCCCGGAGATTCGGCCCGCCAGTGCGCCCGGCCGTCCCTGACCTCCAGCTTCGTGCCGTATTCCGCCGACAGCTCTGCCAGCCGCTCGAGAATCGCCGATCCCGCGTCGCCATCGGCCACCTCCGGATAGCCGCGCGTCTCGAAAAACAGGTCGCTGGGCGTCCCCTCGTTCAGCACGACCGGCACGAACGCCGCCTCCCCCACGCCGTCCGCTCCCAGCGACAACGTCACCACGACGCTCTCCCAGACATTGCGCGGATAGTTCCCCGGGTCCGTCCTGGTATGGAAGATGAAGTTGCCGAGCCCGTACAGGATCAGCCCGTCGCCGTACGCCTCCACACCAGCGAGCCGCGGCTCCCCGTGACTTATATACAGGTCGGCGCCCGCATCCACGGCCGCCCGTGCCCAGCGTTCCTGCCAGCCGGGGCCGGCATCCGTCTGGTAGTGTTGGTAGGAGATGAGGACGTCGCTGTTTCCGGCGGCTTCCCCGATCGCGACGAGGTTCCGGTCCCAGGCTTCGGCGTCGTCCGGATGCAGGAGATTCACGCCCGGCTTCGTCTCCGTCGCCATGGCCCCGGGCGGCGCATTCACGGTCGCCAGGGCCACCATACCGACACGCACGCCGCCAACGTCCCGGTACGCGGGCGCCACCGCCTCGGCCAGGGTGCGTCCCGTGCCGGCGTGCGTGATCCCGCGCCGGGCGACCTCCTCCACCGTCGAGACGATGCCCTGGTCCCCGTAGTCCCACGAGTGGTTGTTGGCGAGCGCCAGCAGCGAGACGCCGAGTTCGTCCAGGTAGTCGAGCACCTCGGGGCCGGCGCCGTGGAAGAACACGTCGTCGCGGGTTGGCGTGCAATCGCAGCCGGGCGCCGCGATCGCGACTTCCAGGTTCGTGAAGACGGCGTCCGCACTGGCGAGGATCGGCGCCACCGTGGCCATGGGTGCCTCGAGGTACTGACGGGGATCGTGCTCGATCAGGGCTTGCCCGACCACCGCGAGCGTCACGGTGGGCTCGGAGCCGGATCCGCCAGGGTTGTCCGCGCCGGGTGCGCAGGCCGCGCTCGCGACGCTCAACATCCCCACGAGGCCGAACCCGATCACGCCTGCGCGCGTCCGTGCCAGACGGGCGAACGTCGTCATCCTGTTCATCCCCCTCATTCCTTCCCGTTCGCTTGCGAATCGTCCTCGCTGAGGACAAGCCAGCGCAGCTCCCTGGCGCTTACCGCGTTGCGCAGCGGCGCGGCGGCGCGGTAGAAGACGAGACCGAGTATGCACCAGACGCCGAGCACGATCCACTCCGCGGGCAGCCCCTCCGCGGCGTGGAAGGGGCCCCAGGCTGCCGCTCCGACGAGGCCTGCGGCAAGGACCGCGGTCAGGTAGAGGAACGCGCGCCCTCCGGGCACCTTGTAGGGACGCGCGTGGCCGGGTTTTGTCCTGCGCAACCGGAGGACGCCCAGCACGACGACCAGGAACACCAGGCCCGCGGAGATCGACCCGGCCCCGACGATGACGAGGATCGCGTTGCGGCCGAAAAGCGTCCCCACGGCGCCCATTACCGCGACGAAGATCACGGCCGCGGCCGGCGATCCGTGGCGTTTGTGCACGCTGGCCAGACGGCGGGGGATCATGTGCGCCCGCGCCATCGCGAAGACGATGCGTGTGGAGGCGAAGAAGACCGCGTTCCACGTCGTGATCAGTCCGAACAGGCCGGCGACCAGCACCACGCGCCCCAGAAGCGGGGACGTGAAGGCGGCCTCGATCGCGCTGGCCGCCGGAAGCTCCGACGCCAGCAGCTCCGGACGCGGAAGGCTCATCGCGGTCGCGAGGATCACGAGGAGGTAGAACACCATCGCAAAGACGATCGAGGCGCCGATGACGCGCGGAATGAGCCGCAGCCTCGACCCCTCCTCCACTTCCTCCATCGCCTGGGGGATCGTGTCGAAGCCGGCGAACCACCATGCGGCGGTTGCGAAGACGATGGCCACGCCCGCGAAGGCCGCGCCTGGAGTGGCTCCGGTGAACATCGGTTCGAGATTGGCGACGCTGCCGCCCGTCACCCCCGCGAAGACGAAGATCGCGGTCAGGATGATCAGGCCGGCGGTCATCAGGTCCTGGAACCAGGCGGCCGTCCTGCCTCCCCGGTAGTTGATGACCGTGATGACCAGCATGACCGCCAGTCCGAGTGCCAGGCTCCACAGCCGTACCTCCTGGCCCAGCAGGGTATAGATGACCGGCCCGCCGAAGCCGGGCACGAGCGCCGAGACCACCCACTCGACCGAGATCGCTTCGTAGGAGGTGGTGAAGATGTAGGTGAAGGCGAGGAACCAGGCGGCGAAGAAGCTCCAGCGTGCGCCCCACGCCTCGAACACGTATGCGACCTCGCCTCCCGCGACGGGGTACGCCGCCGCCATCTCCGCGTAGCAAAGTCCGATCGCGAGCATGGCGAGGCCGCCGGCTGCGAAGGCGACGATGGCCCCGATGGCCCCGGCGTCGCTCAGCCACGCCCCCATTACGATGATCCAGCCCACCCCGATGATCGTCCCGAACGCGAGGGAAAAGAGGGACCTGAGCCGGATGCCTCTGCCGAGCTGCTCGCGCTCGCGGTGCGGTGCCTTCGTTTCTCCGGTCATTCGACTTTCTGGCATGCAGTGGGCCGCTGGGTTATGTAATCGTGCGCGGGGTTTATGTAATCGTGTGGGAAGCTTCGGGGAAAGGATCTCATGACCGATACGGAAAGCGTGGCGAGGCTCGTTGCCATCGTCGGCGCGGGCACGATGGGACGGCGAATCGCCTATGGATGCGTGGCATTGGGGGTGGGCGTAAAGCTGCACGACATTTCAGAGGACGCGCTCGAGGAGGCCAAAACGGCGGTGTGGAAGCATCTCGAGGGAGGCGTCAGGGGATACGGCCTCACATCCGAAGAGGCGCTGTCCCTCGTGGAGACCTGCCCGGATCTCGGACAATGCGTGCGGGATGCGGACTGGGTGATCGAAGCGGTCCCGGAGAACCTGGAACTCAAACGCGTGGTGCTGGCCGATATCGGGGCGGCGGCCCCACCCCACGCGTTCGTGGCATCCAACACCTCCTCCCTGCCCGGCTCCTGGCTGGCGGAGTCCACCGGTCGACCCGACCGCTTCATCAACATGAACTTCGGCACGCACGAGGATCTCAAGGTCGAGGTGATGGGGCACCCCGGGACCGCGCCGGACACAACCCGGGCCGCCAAGCGCCTACTGCGGCAGCTCGGCCTTGTGCCGATCGTCGCGCGCCGGGAGATCCAGGGCTATCCGACCAACCGGATCTGGCGGGCGGTCAAGAAGGAGGCCCTGTATCTGATCGCGGAGGGATACCTGAGCGGGGAGGAAATCGACCGCGCATGGATGCTGGACTGGGGGACGCCGGTCGGTCCCTGCGGCCTGATGGACATGGTCGGGCTCGACGTCGTGCGCGACATCGAGTACGTCTACTACCGGGCGTCCGGCGACCCGTCCGACAAGCCGCCGGAGTTTCTGGAGCAGATGGTGGAGCGCGGCGAACTCGGGGTGAAGTCGGGGAAGGGCTTCTACGAGTACCCGTCACCCGCCTATGCGCGCGAGGGATGGCTCACGGACTCGGAGGAAGAAGGTTGAGCGCGGATCGGCGCGATGTACAGCGCTAGAAGATCGTGGCGATCCCGGCATGGATGTTGAGGACACGGTGCCTGGCGGTCTGACCGATAATCCTGTCAACGTCCTGAAAGCCGTAGTTGTAGAGAGCCCCGATGGTGATGCGCGTTGAGCCCGTGCCCATTTCAAAGCCCGCACCGGCAGAGAGCCCGAAATCGACAGGGCGGGTGTTGAGATCGTTGAAGCTGGCGCAATCGTCACTGGCGCTCAGGCTTTCCGTCCCTTCGCTGACGCTGACGGCAAAGCGGCATTCCAGCTCGTACGACACGTACGGGCCGACCAGCGCGTAGAAAGGCAGATCTGGCGCCCCTGGCGGCGAAATGCGCGCCAGCGCCATGAAATCGACGCTTTGGAAGGAGACATCGGCATGGGCCGCCACTTCTCCTTCCACGGCTTCGGTTCGCGCGCCCTTTTCCGCCCACTGGGCACTGAGCTGAACCCCCAGCGGGAGGTTGCCCAAGGGGAATGGGAATGCGACACCGATTCCGGCCGTGATCCCCGTAAGTTGCGACGCATCGACGTTGAATGGACCCGCAAACGCCATCGTCGCCGAGTTCACGCCGACCATCGTAAACAGGGTCAGGCCGCCCTCAGTCTGGCCGGCCTGGTCATTCGCGGTCACCCCGGGTTCAAGCACGGGCATCCTGGCTGCCGGCGCCTGTGGTCGCGGCCCGGCAGCGGCCACCCGACTCTGGGCCTGATCGAGCACTACCAGCGCACGTGTGTAGTGTTCTCCGCGCCGGCCCGCCAGCTGCAAGTAGCGGGTCACGGACTCAACCGCAGTCTGAGGGTATCCCGCATCCAGAGCCACCTGCGCGTGCTTGAACCAGAGGTCCGCTGGAGTCTCCAGTCCATGCCTGGCCTGTAGCGCCAGCACAACGTCCAGGGATTCCAGCGCAGCACCGTAGTCCTGGCTCTGGATCAGCCGATCGGCACGCACGAGGTAGAGGTCCACCTGGATGTCAGGTGAGAGTTCCTGGCCCGCCGCAACCGCCGGTCCCGCCAGGAAGGCAAGGCCCAACGCCGCCACACGCAGTCGCCGATTCCATCTACACATCGTTGCGCCCTCGATTCCCTTGGGTCGTGAATCAGCAGTGTCGCCGTAATGTATCAAGGGACGTGCGGCGGTGAAACCGACTGGCAACTCCGCCCCTCCGGCGCTACCATGCCCCGGAGCCATGGCAACGGCGCAAAAGCGGTCCCCCGGCCGGCCGCGCCAGCCTCGTAACCGAATCATCGTCAGGAGTCCACGAATGCGGCCCGTCCTGGTACTCGTCCCCGCGCTTCTGCTCGTCGCGTCCCCGCTGGTCTCGCCGCCGGAATCGCTGGCCCAGGACCGCCAGAACCCGTACGGCGAATGGCGTTATCAGAGCGCCGACGCGTGGGGCACGCGCTACTCGCCGGTCGACCAGATCGGCGCGGAGAACTTCCGCGACCTCGAGGTCGCGTGGGTTTGGCACGCGAACAACTTCGGGCCCGAGGTCGACCAGCAGATGAAGTCGACGCCGACGTACGTCGACGGGATGCTGTACACGGTGGCGGGGCAACGACGCACGGTTGCGGCGATCGATCCGGCGACCGGCGAGACGGTGTGGACCTACCGCGAGCCCAACACGATCCGCTGGGAACGGTCGATGCGGCAGAACTACGGCAAGGGCGTCGCGTACGGTGAACTCGACGGCCGCGGCGTAATCTACTACACGTCGCCCGCGTTCTTCCTGCACGCGCTGGACGCCAGGACCGGACGCCACATCGAGGGATTCGGCCAGCCGGTCCCAATCGAGGGGTTCCCCGAAACGGGCGTCGTCGACATGCTGCCACCGCTGTTGGACGGCTGGGGGCCGTGGGAAGGCGCCGAGGAGGACTACGATCCCGACTACGGCATCCCACGCGAACTCGGGTACATCACGACGTCGTCGCCACCGATCGTGATCGACGGGACGGTCGTGGTCGGCAACTCGGCCGAGCAGGGGTACTACCAGACCCGCATCGAGAACGTGCCGGGCGACATTCTGGGCTTCGACGCGCGCACCGGCGAGCACAGGTGGAAGTTCCACGTCATCCCGCGCCCGGGCGAGTTCGGCCACGAGACCTGGGAGAACGACGCCTGGCAGTCCACCGGCGACGTTTCGTCGTGGGCGCCCATGTCCGCCGACTACGAGCGCGGCATCGTCTACATTCCCACCAATCCGCCCACGATCGACTACTTCGGCGGCTTCCGCCCCGGACACAACCTCTTCGGCACCAGCGTGATCGCCCTGGACGCCGCGACCGGCGAGCGCGCGTGGCACTACCAGATCGTCCACAACGACCAGTGGAACTACGACCTGCCCAACGTGCCAATCGTCGCGGACCTGACGGCGGACGGCGAAACGGTGCCGGCGGTGATCCAGACCACCAAGACCGGCCTCATCTTCGCCTTCAACCGCGAGACCGGCGAGCCGATCTGGCCGATCGAGGAGGTCGAAGTCCCCCAGACCCAGGTGCCCGGCAACTGGACAGCGGCGACCCAGCCGGTGCCGACCCGCCCGGAGCCCATGGAGCCCCTGGGCCTGTCGGCCGACGACGTGATCGATTTTACCCCCGAAATCCACGCCGAAGCGATGGAAATCCTGGGCCGCTACCGGGTCGGAGGACCGTTCGTGCCGCGGCTGTACGAGGGGTACGACGGGCCGGTCGAAGAGAACATCCGCTGTTACGGCGGCCTGAACATCACCCACCCCGCGACACTCGATCCCACCACCGGGATCCTGTATGCCTCCCACCGGCGCAATTGCAGCGGCGGGCGCGTGGGCCTCGGTGCCGACGCGGATGAGCAGGACAATCCCAGAACGACGGGCATCACCGTATCCCAGTGGGTCGCGGGCGCCGGCGGCGGGCTGCCGCGCGTGCAGGGCCTGCCGATCCCGAAGCCCCCGTACAACCGCCTTTCCGCGTACGACATGAACACCGGCGAGCGGCTCTGGTGGATTCCGGTCGGAGAGGTCGACGAGAGCATTCGCGACCACCCGGCCGCACAGGGCGTCGACCTGTCGCGCGCGGGCGGCGGGGGCCTCTCGATCCAGATGGTGGCAGGTGATCTGCTCTACACCACCGAAGGCGCGAACGGACCGCCGGTGCTGAACGCCTGGGACAAGATGACGGGCACGCCTGTGGGCACGGTGGAGATGCCCGGCGCCGGCCAGTACGGCATGATGACCTACAGCCACGAGGGTGTGCAGCACATCGTGGTGCAGGTGGGGCGGCCCGGGAGGCTGGTGGCGCTCAGGCTGCCGGAGTAGGCAGCCCCCTTCCTTTCCACAGGTAGAACGCCACCGGGAACAGCAGCAGCACCACGGCCCCCGACGTCACCACCCCGCCCACCAGCGGCGCAGCGATTCGCTTCATCACGTCGGCACCCGCGCCCGCGCTCCACATGATCGGCAGCAGCCCAATCACGTCGGTCGCGATCGTCATCATGACGGGCCGGACGCGCTTGACCGCGCCATTCCGAATCGCCTGCGCAAGCGCCGCGCGATCCGTGAGCAGCCCCCGGTCCCGGTAGTCCCTGTACGAGACGTTCAGATAGAGGAGGAACACGATCGCGGTCTCGGCGTAGAGTCCCGCCAGCGCGATGACCCCGACCCAGACGGCGATGCTGAGATCGTAGCCCAGGATGTGCAGCAGCCAGAACGACCCGGTCACGGCGAAAGGAACGCCCAGGAGCACCAGCATGGTTTCCGTGACGGACCGGGTGGTCAGGTAGATGAGCACGAAGATCAGGAACAGCGTGAGCGGCACCACCCAGGCCAGGCGCCGCTCCGCGCGCTCCAGGTACTCGTACTGGCCGCTCCAGGCGATCGTGTAGCCGGGTGGCAGCGCAACCGCGGCGGCCACCGCCTCGCGGGCGGCCTCCACGTAGCTTCCCACATCGATGTCGCGAATGTCGACGTACACCCACGCGTTGGGCTTCGCCCCCTCGGTCTTGATGCTCGGCGGACCCACCACATAGTCGATGCTCGCCAGACTTCCCAGCGGCACCTGGTGTCCCTCGGGCGTGGCGACCAGTACGGCACGCAGGCCCGGCAGGTCGTCCCGCAGCTCCCTGCTGTAGCGCAGGTTGACCGGGTAGCGTTCGAGCCCTTCCACCGTGGTCGTGACGTTCATCCCGCCGATCGCCGTCTGGATCACCTCCTGCACGTCGCGCACGGTGAGGCCGTGGCGCGCAATCGCGACGCGGTCGATGTCGAAATCCAGGTAGTTCCCGCCCATCACCCGGTCGGCGTAGACGCTCGCGGTGCCGGGAACACCACGCACAACCGCCTCGATCTCGCGCCCCAGCCGCTCCAGTTCCGTGAGATCGGGTCCCGCGATCTTGATCCCCACCGGGGTGCGGATGCCCGTCGACAGCATGTCGATGCGGCTGCGGATCGGCATCGTCCAGGCGTTGGTCAGCCCGGGGATGCGCAACGCGCCGTCCAGCTCCTCGACGAGCCTCTCCGGGGTCATCCCCGGCCGCCATTCGTTGCGCGGCTTCAACGCGATCGTGGTCTCGATCATTGACAAGGGCGCGGGATCGGTCGCGGAGTCCGCCCGCCCGACCTTCCCGAACACATGCTGCACCTCCGGGAAGCTCTTGATGATCCGGTCCGTCTGCTGCAGGATCTCTCGCCCCTCGGTGATCGAGACACCAGGAAGCGTCGTGGGCATGTAGAGCAGGTCCCCCTCCCACAGCCGCGGCATGAACTCGGACCCGAAACGCGAGAACGGCACTACGGTTGCGGCCAGCGCCAGCACCGCCCCGGCCACAACCCACCGGCGGAACCGCAGCACGAACCCCAGAACCGGCCAGTACGCGCCGCCCAGCACCCTTCCCACCGGAGTGCGGTCCGAGGACCGGATCCTTCCCCGCACGCAGTACCCCACCAGCACGGGGACCAGCGACACCGAGAGCAGCGCCGCAGCCGCCATCGCATAGGTCTTGGTGAACGCCAGCGGCTTGAAGAGCCGTCCCGCCTGCGCCTCCAGCGAGAAAACCGGCATGAACGACACCGTGATCACCAGCAGCGCGAAGAAGAGCGACGGGCCGACCTCCCTGGCAGCACGCGCGATGATCTCCCAGTGCGGCCGCCGCCCCCCGTCCCGCGCGAGGTGCTTGTGCGCGTTCTCGACCATCACGATCCCGGCGTCGACCATCGTGCCGATCGCCACCGCGATACCCCCCAGCGACATGATGTTGAGCGTCAGCCCCTGGAGCCGCACCACGATCATCGCCAGCAGGATGCCGACGGGCAGCGAGACCACGGCCACGAGCCCGCTCCGCACGTGGGCCAGGAATAACAGGCACACCAGTCCCACGATCATCAACTGCTGAAGGAGACTCATGCGAATGCTCCCCACGGCGCGGTCGATCAGGGCCGTGCGGTCATAGGCGACCTCGATCTCCACGCCCTCCGGCAGGCCCGGTCCGATCTCCCCCAGCCTGGCCTTCACGTCGCGGATCACGCGCCGCGTGTCCGCACCCGGGCGCACGATCACGATGCCCCCGACCGTCTCGCCCTCCCCGTTCCACTCGGCCAGCCCGCGCCGGCTCTCGGGCCCCACGCTCACCCTCGCCACGTCCTGCAGCAGGATAGGTGTCCCGTCCGGTCCCACGCCCAGGCCGATCCGCCGGATGTCCTCCACCGACCGGATGTACCCGAGCCCCCGGATCATGAACTCCTTCTCGGCGAACTCGATCAGCCCGCCGCCCACGTCGCTGTTGCTCTCCCGAACGGCCTCGCGGATCGCCGAAATCGGCAGGTCGTAGGCGCGCAGCCGGTTCGGGTCGACGGTGATCTGGTACTGGCGTACGAAGCCGCCCACGCTGGCTACTTCCGACACCCCCGGAACGGTCGTCAGTTCGTACTTCAGGAACCAGTCCTGCAGCGACCGAAGTTCGCCGAGGTCGTGACGGTCGGACTTCAGCGCGTAGATGAAAGCCCACCCGACACCCGTCGCATCGGGTCCCAGCTTGGGCGTCAGCCCGGGCGGGAGCTGCGCCGCCACGGAACTCAGGTACTCGAGCACCCGGCTCCTGGCCCAGTACAGGTCCGTCCCGTCCTCGAAGATCACGTACACGAACGAGACCCCGAAGAACGAATACCCGCGCACGACCTGCGCGAACGGGGCCGCCAGCATCTGCGTCGCCAGCGGATACGTCACCTGGTCCTCGACGATCCGAGGGGCCTGACCGGGATAGTCGGTCTGGATGATCACCTGCACATCCGACAGATCCGGTATCGCGTCGATGGGCGTGCGTGTCAGCGAATACGTGCCCACCACGACGATCAGCAGCGTGCCGAGCACGATGAGCAGTCGGTTGTTGATGGACAGGTCGATGATTCGTGCAAACATGACCCGCTCCTTCAGTGCCGGTGCGGCATGGTATCGGCCGCCCCTGCGGAATCCCGGGCATTCGCCGGCTCATGCCCGGACATTCCCTCGGCCGCATCGACACCCCCGAGCAACTGAGAGATGGCCGCCCTCAGATTCGCGTCGGAGTCGATGAGGAACTGCGACGACACCACGATCGTCTCACCCTCCGCCAATCCCGCGACCACCTCCTGCATCCCGGCGCTCTCGGTGCCGAGCACCACTTCGCGCGGCTCGAAGACCCCGCCGCCGCTGGACACGATCGCCACCGCACGCGTGCCGCTGTGCAGGATCGCCTCAGCGGGCGCGATCACCACATCGTTGGCGATGCCCGCGACCACCGTCACGTTGACGTACATCCGGGGCCGGAGGAGCAGGTCGGGATTCGCGACCTCGACGAAGGCGGTCAGCGTCCGCGTGTGGGCGTTGACGGCGGGGCGGAAGAACAGGATCCGGCCGCTCCACTCCCGGCCGGGGAACGCGTCGGCCTCGATTACCGCGCGCTGGCCTTCGCGGATATGACGCAGATCGTCTTCGTAGAATTCGGTTTCGGCCCACAGGGTCGAGTGGTCGGCGATCTTCAGAACGGTCATCCCGGGGCTGAGCTTCATCCCCTCCATCGAGTCGCCCATCTTTTCGACGACGAACCCCGAGGCGGGGGCGAAGACCCGCACCGTGCGGTCGACAGTCTGCGACTCCGCGAGCGCATCGACCTGGTCTTCGGTCATGTCCCAGTAGAGCAGCCGCTCCCGCGCAGCCTCCAGCAGGGACTGCGCCCGGTCGACCGCTTCCGCATAGGCGCCGCCCTCCCGCAAGCGCCTGACGTACTCCATCGCGCCCAGGAAGTCCCGCTGGGTCGTCACCAGCTCGGGGCTGTAGATTTCGAAGAGGACATCGCCGTTCGTGACCGTCTCGCCGACGTTGTTCACCCGGGCGCGCTCGATCCAGCCCTCGTACTTCGTCTGCACCGAGACGACCCGCTCCTCGTTGTGCGCGAGAATGCCGACGGTACGGATGGAGATCGGAAGCGTCCCGCGGCGGACCTCTGCCGTGCGCACCGCGAAGTTCTGCAGAAAGGCCCGGCTCACGCGGATGCTGCCGCCCGGTGCGGCCTGCGGGTCGCCCGGCGTGCCGCCCATGTCTCCGTGCGTCTCGCCCGCCGCGCCCTCGCCGGCCATGTCGGCCATGTCGGCTTCACCGGGCACCTCGTCTTCATAGACGGGAACGAGGTCCATTCCCATAGGCGACTTGCCGGGCCGGTCGGAGATGTAATTCGGGTCCATCGGAGCCCGCCAGTAGAGGATCCTGCGCCCGTCACCCGCTTCGGCCGCATCCGGGTGGCTCCGCATCAACAGCGCGGTACCGCCCGCGCCGACGACCAGGCCGGCGGCGATCATTGCAATCCCGTGTATTCTCGTCATGCCCCTCATGATCCTTCCTCCGGAAAAGGCGCGCCTGTCGCGCGCTCCATATCCGCCAGCGCCTTCATGTAGTCCGCCCGCAAACGAGCGAGCCCGAGGCGTACATCCAGCAGCATCTCCTCGCTGTCCAGCAGCTCGAGCACTCCGGCCACCCCCCCGGAATACGCCTCTTCGGTCGCGCGGAGTGCCTGTTCCGCCTGCGGGAGCAGGGCTCGCTCGAAGAGGGCCAATTGACGTTCGATCACGGCCAGTCGGAAGGCCGTCGACCGGACCGCGAACGCGACGCCGTTGACCTCGTCGCGGTAGGCCTCCTCGGCCGCGGACAGCTGCGCGGCGGCCTCGCGCACCGCGGCGTCGTAATTGGACCTGAAGACGGGGATGCTGGCCCCGAGCGTCAGGCTGAACTGGTCCTGTCCGTTGTCTCCCGGCGGACTGACGAGTCCCGGATCGTCACGGCGGCCCAGAACGTTCCCCCAGGCGACGCCGAGGGTGAATCCGGGCCGGGCCCGGCGCTGCGCCAGCCGCACCGCGTGTTCTCCGCTCTCGATCCGCAGTCGGGCCGACGCGACCTCGGCTCGCTCGCGGACCCCGGTCGCCCGGAGAAGCTCGTCGTCGACGTGCGCGTCCGGCAGTTCGCCGATTGCGACCGGCGGAACCGGGGCGCCCACAGGCCGGTCGGTCAGCACGTTCAGGGCGGCCGCGAAGTCGGCTCGTTCGCGCAGGAGATTCTGCCGCCGATTCAGGACCCGCGTGACCTCGGCCTGCAGCTTGACCACCTCCTGCTGCTGGCCGAAGCCCTGCGAGTAGCGCGCCTGGGCCAGCGATTCGTAGTGGACGAGGAGCCGCTCCTCCTCGTCCGTAATGCTCAGCGCCCTGTCGAGGTAGGCGATGTCGTAGTAGGCCAGCTTGACCTCGTGGACAACCTCCGCTCTCCGCTCGTGGTGGGACTGGCCGCGGATGCCCGCGTCGGCCGCCGCGATTCCCCTGAGGTCCGACCGCGTGCCGAACCAGGGAAATGCCTGGCTTAGCGAAATGCCGGACGCCTGCGGACCGACCCGGGTCTGGGGTCCGCGAACGTGCTGGGTAAACGACAGCGCGGGATCCGGCAGAGACGAGGCCTGAGAGACCCGTGATCGCGCGGCCTGGTGCTCCAGGAAGGCGCCGCGCACACGGGGGTTGCCCTCCAGTGCTTCCGTGAGGAGTGCGGCAAGCGTCGCATCGCCATTGGTCGCGTAGAAGGGCGCCTGCGCGGCACCGCTCGCCACGGTAATGCCGACGGTGATGATGGCGGTCGCGGACGCGAACGCCACAGTTCGCAAAATGAACATGGTTGCCTCGCCATGGATGGATTGCAGTGCCCCCGGGGAGGGGGCGTGGCCGATCAGGCCGCGAGGCGGGGCGGGGGAGTTTCGACCGCCAGTTCGGCGGCGACGGGTATGACCAGCGGGGAGAATCCCGTCCGGACGAAGATGGCGGGAAAGCGAATCATGGTGGCCGACTGCACCGGCCGGATCGAGACGAAGCCGCACACCATGATCATCAGGCAGCCACTGGTCTCGTCATGTCGCCGCTCGTGGTCGTGGCGTCTCTCGTGGTCGTGCCGCCTCTCGTGGTGCGTCGATGATCCGCCGCCAGCCATACCGTGATGGGCGAGCGCCGCCACCGCGTCGGCATGAGGCTCCGACGGACCGCTCCCCATGTCGCAATGAAGGGCGACCACCTGGGACCACGAAAGGGCCAGCAATCCGAGCAAGGCAATGGTGCGGCGCATGGCGCAACGTTGGTCGACGGCCGGCCGGGCGTCAAGCCGGCGGAGCGGGAGTGCCGGATTTTGTTTCCGTTAACCCTAAGGTTACGTCAGGGTGTCTGGTGGGTGCGCAGATGGGCGCAGCTCGGTCGTTCCAACCCTGCAGCGGTGCGCGCTTGGGCTCGGTGCAGCGGCGGGCGCGGTCCGGTTGGCGGCGGGCGCGGTCCCGTTGGTGGGCGGGCGCGGTCCCGTTGGTGGGCGGGCGCGGTCCCGTTGGTGGCGGGCGCCCATACGAGTATGCCGGCGTCCCGGGATTTGCCGCGGAAACGTCGAGGCGAGGCCGCCAGCCCGCCGGTTCGT
>JAPPGZ010000047.1 GCA_028874905.1 Gemmatimonadota bacterium | reverse complement strand
GATAACCGCTGAAAGCATCTAAGTGGGAAGCCCCCCCCAAGATGAGTACTCCCAGACTTTGGTCTCGGAAGGGCCGTGCGAGACGAGCACGTTGATAGGCGGCAAGTGGAAGCGTGGTAACACGTGTAGCTGAGCCGTACTAATGGCCCGAGAGGCTTGACCAGCACATCCTCTTTCCCGCCTCCTGCACGTTCAGGGCGCTTTCCTTCCTTCCCCATTTGCCATTTGGTTGGTGGCCACAGCGCAGGGGACACACCCGATCCCATCCCGAACTCGGAAGTTAAGCCCTGCCGCGCGGATGGTACTGCTGGGGCAACCCGGTGGGAGAGTACGTCGCTGCCAGCCGATCTGCCGAAACGCCCCGTCCGGATGTGGAATGCCGGACGGGGCGTTTTTCGTTTCGGGGTGGAGCACCGGGATGTGTCGACAGGACGTGCGTCGGCTCAGCGTCGGCGTGCACCGCGTTGCGCGGCCCGCAGGAAACCCGCTACCGCGCGCCCGGGGTCGGTGGCGGCCATGATGGCACCGATCGCCGCGCACCCCACCGCTCCTGCGGCGACCACGGCTGGCGCCCGGGCAGGAGTGACGCCGCCGATGCCCACAACGGGCACGTCGACTGCGCGAACGACCTTGCGAAGCCCTTCGATGCCCGTGACCTCGCCAGCGTTGGCTTTGGTGTGCGTCGCGTACACCGTCCCGCAACCGATGTAGTCCGCGCCGTCCCGGACCGCGGCATGTGCAGCGTCCGCCATATCCGCCGAGTACCCTATCAGGAACCCCGGGGGTGCGATCGCGCGCGCCGCACCGACCGGCAGGTCGTCCGGTCCCAGGTGGACTCCGTCCGCTCCCACGGCCAGCGCGAGGTCGAGCCGATCGTTCACGAAGAACAGCGCCCCGGCGCGCCTCGTGTCCGCCCGGAGCCGGTGCGCCAGGGGAAGGATCTCGCGGGGCGGCTGAGCCTTCTCCCGCAGCTGCACAGCTGGCGCGCCCGCGTGAAGTGCCTGCGCAACGACATCGGTCACGGCTCGGGGGTCGGACAGGCCGCGGTCCGTGATCACGATCAGACGCAGGTAGCGTTCCAGCGGGCGGGGCTGCGTCGGCATCGTCACCGGCTCTGCGCCGTGGCCGCTCCGTTCAGCGGAGTGTGCTACGGTCTTCCGACGCGCCGGCGGGCCGCATTGTGCTCGCGCAACGACGGGGTGAAGATGTGGGCTTTGTCCGGCCCCGCGACGAAGTACAGGTAGTCCGTATCTGCGGGGTCCAACGCCGCGTCGAGAGCGTCGGCGCCGGGCGCGCAAATCGGACCCGGCGGCAGCCCTGGGTGCGCGTATGTGCTGTAGGGATTGTCCGCCACCGAATCGATTGCGGCGTGCAGAAGGCGGCGACGGTGGCCGCCGAGCGCGTAGAGCACCGTGGGGTCCGACTGCAGGAGCATGCCGATCCGCAGCCGGTTGTGATAGACGCTGGAAATGGTGGGCATCTCGGATACGAGCGTGGCCTCCGCCTGGATGATGGAGGCGAGTGTGACCGCTTCCCGTTCGGATAGGCCGCTGGCGGAGAGACGCTCACGCCGCTCCGGTGTCCAGTAGCGGTGGTATCGGTCGATCATGGCTGAAACCACGCGCTCGAGTCCCACCCCCTCGGCGAACCTGTAGGTGTCCGGGAAGAGGTAGCCTTCGAGTCCCGGACCGGGCACGTTCCACGCTGCATGCAGCTCCCGCGCGGCCAGGTGATCGGCCACCGTCGCCGAATCGGAGCCGGCGGCCACCGCGATGCGGCCCGCCATCCCCTTGATCGTAAGCCCCTCGGGGATGGTTATCGGATGGGTCACCACATGACCCCTTGACAGAGCCGTGTGCACCTCCGAGAACCTCGCTCCGCGCGGGAGCCGGTAGACGCCGGCTCTCACGGAACGGTCCAGCGAACGGAGACGCGCGTAGATGCCGAACAACCAGGGCCGGGCGATCACATGCCCGTCTTCAAGGATGCCGACCACGTCGTGGAAGGGTGTACCGGAAGGAATTTCGACGACTGCCTCACCCCGGGCCGCCGCGCGGGGGTGCGCGGTTGCCGCCAGCGTTGCAGCGAAGATCGCCAGCAGCAGGACTGCGCCGGCGAGAACGCTACCATGCTGGCCCTCCACCCAGATCCTCTGGTGCGTCCAGGGCACGGGCGTCGAGCCAGTCCTGGAGGATGATCGCGGCTGCTCCGGCATCGATCCTCGCTCTTTCTTCCCTCTGCGCCCGCTTCAATCCGATGAAGCGGGTCCTCGCCTCGGCTTCCGCCGATGAGTAGGACTCGTCGATGAAGTGGACGGGCAGGCCGCTCCGGTTCCGCAGCCGCCTCCCGAACCCGCGGGTTTCGGCAGTCCATGTATTCTCACCCTCCTGCGGATGCAGGGGAAGTCCCACCACAAACCGCCCTACTTCGTGCTCCCGGGCGAGTTCGAGGATTCGCGCGATGGGCGCTCGCTTCCCGGCGCGCCGCACGAGCGTGGTAAGGGGCGTCGCGAGCGTGCCGGTGGGGTCGCTCAGGGCAAGACCAATGCGGCGGGTACCGTAGTCGACACCCATCGCACGAAACGGCTGGGTAGAGGCACGGCGTTCGATTGGCGACGATGGAGGTATCGAGGTCATTGGGGGGTATGGCCCGTTATCGGAGAACGGCCACCAGTGTAGGGACACTCGCGGCCGCGAGTGTCCTATCTTGATTGTTGGTGTCCCGGGCGGCGCGGCAACCGCCACGGTTCCGCCGGATCACCGCACACACACGACTTCCCTCAAAACTGGTCGGCCATCCATGCAACTCGGTGCGTTTTCGGTAAGCCTGGCCGTCAGGGACCTGGCGGCTTCCCGGTCGTTCTATGAGAAACTGGGTTTCGCCGTGACCGGCGGTGACGGAGAACGGTACCTGATGATGATCAACGGGACCACAATTCTCGGTCTTTTTCAGGGCCTGTTCGAGAAGAACATTCTGACCTTCAATCCGGGTCTGGCCCAGGACACCTCGCAGGTCGCGGATTTCACGGACGTGAGGGATATCCGTGCGTCCCTGGTCGGGGCGGGAATCGAAATCACGACCGACACGGACCCGGACGGGACCGGGCCGGCGAGCATCGTCCTTGTGGATCCGGACGGCAACCCCATTCTGATCGACCAGTTCTTCCCGCGTCCGGGGGACGGTGACCCGCGCTCTGGGGACGGCGACGGCGAGCCCGCGGATGACGCGCCCGCCGCTACGCCACTGTAGAACACCCGGCGTGAGCACCGGTCTATGTCGCGCCCGGATCACGGCGGGGCGCATGCGCGTGCGTGCGCAGGGCGTCGGTGTTCGCAGCAAAGACACCCTCCGACTCGACGAGCAGCCCGGCAGCGATCAGTATGGCCAGGTCTCGTCGGCGGGTCCGCTCGGAAAGCTCCCCGTAGCGGCTGGAGAGATCCGGGTCGAGCTGCGCGAGGTCGGCCATCGTGAATGACCTGTCCACGGGTATCGCGAGCATGAGGTCGCGTCGCCGCCGGAAGACGCTCTTCTTGCGGTAGTCCTGCGCGGTGAACCGATCCAGGACGAAACTGCGCCACGCAGCATCGAAATGGGCTTGCGTGACCGTCTCGAAGCATTCCTTCAAGCCGTCGCGAAGACCCTCGACCGCATACGCGATGAAGGAGGTCAGGGAACGGTCACGCGACGCCAGTTCAAGCTGGCGAGAATACTCGTCCCTCGTTTCGGCATAGAAGTCGGCCAGCAGGTGCGAGGCGACCGCGGGGCTGCCGGCAGCGGCCAGGACATACGTCTCCAGAAGGCGGGCCGCGCGGCCGTTGCCGTCCGCGAACGGCCGGATCCACAGCACGTAGACGTGGGTGACCAGGGCTCGCACCACCGCCCGGCCGAAGTCCCGGCTTTCGTCGGCGAACTCGCGTTCCAGCCATGCGAACACGCCGTCCACGAGGCCTGCGACCTCGTCCGCGCGGGGAGCGCTGTACGTTCCCCCGGCGCTCTCCTGACGGAATTCCCCCGGCACGCCGTCGAAGCAGTCGGCCAGCCCGTCTCCGACCATCGCGTGCAAGCGCTTGAGCAGGTCCGCGTCGACGGATCGGACGTCCCCCGCGGCGACCTCGTCCAGCAGCGCGACCGTCGCGTCGACTACGTTCATCACCTCGCGCGCAGGGGCGTCCCGGGCGTGGTGCGGACTGCGACCGGCCATTGCACGCATGGCCCCGTGGTCGGCGAGCGGTTTCCCAGTAATGCCGACGGTGGCCGTGGCACCCCTCGCCAGCCCGCCTTCGACGAGACGGCGGCCGACTGCGGGCCGTGTCGGCACCGCGCCGATCGCGGTGACAAGAGAGGCGCACTCACCAAGTTGGTAGCGTGTCCTGGGCGAAATCCCCCAATGCCGGCGGTATCGAGCTTGGGACTGGCGAGCTTCCATTCCGCTGACCGCCTTCTTACAGGGGTAGTGGGCAAGCAGTGACAGATTCAAGCTAGAAACTGTCCAGTCATCTGTCACGGCCCGTGGTTGGCCGTCCTCTGCCCCCTTCTACTGCGCCTGCCCAGCCGTCACATTTATCCAATAGCCCATGCCTTGCCCCGCAACCCGGAGCCCACGCGTGTCCCCGTACCAGTACGCCTCTATCCCAACCCATGGTGAGAGCATCACCGGCGACACCGGTCGGCCGGTTGTTCCGGACCGGCCGATCATTCCCTTCATCGAGGGCGACGGCATTGGCCCCGACATCTGGGCGGCAACCCGTCACGTCGTAGATTCGGCGGTGGCGAATTCGTACGGCCGACGGCGGGAGATCGCATGGATGGAGGTGCTCGCGGGAGAAAAGGCGAATGAACAGGCGGGTGAATGGTTGCCTCAAGAGACGCTGGACGCGCTCACCGAGTTCAAGGTTGCGATCAAGGGGCCCCTTACGACGCCGGTGGGCGGCGGCATACGCTCACTGAACGTCACGCTTCGCCAGGTTCTGGATCTCTATTCCTGTATTCGGCCGGTGCGATGGATCCCCGGCGTGCCTTCGCCCGTGCGGGAACCGCACAAGGTGGACATGGTGGTTTTCCGCGAGAACACGGAGGACGTTTACGCGGGAATCGAATGGGCGTCGGGGACGGCGGAAGCGGACAGGGTGCGGGACTTTCTCCGGGAGCGCATGGGCTCGTCGATCAGGGAGGCAAGCGGTATCGGCATCAAACCGGTCAGTCCGTTCGGCACCAAGCGCCATGTCGCTGCCGCCATCCGCTACGCGCTGGCACGCGGGCGAGACTCGGTGACCCTGATGCACAAGGGCAACATCATGAAGTACACCGAGGGAGCGTTTCGCGACTGGGGCTACGAAGTCGCACGAGAGCAGTTTCCCGAGGAGACCGTTCCGGAAGCGCGGCTCTGGGACGGCGAGAAGGCGAACGGACGGGTGGTGATCAAGGATCGCATCGCGGACTCGATGTTCCAGCAGGTCCTGTTGCGTCCGGCCGAGTACTCGGTCGTGGCGACCCCCAACCTTAACGGCGACTACCTTTCGGATGCCTGCGCGGCTCAGGTGGGAGGTCTCGGGATGGCGCCGGGTGCCAACGTGGGCGATTCGGTGGCGCTCTTCGAGGCGACGCATGGGACCGCGCCGAAATACGCGGGACTCAACAAGGTCAATCCGGGCTCGCTGGTCCTGTCGGCGGCAATGATGCTCGAACACCTGGGATGGGACGATGCGGCAAGAGCGATCGACCGAGGGCTGGAAGGGGCCGTGGCCGCCCGGCTCGTGACCTACGATCTGGAGCGCCAGATGAAGGACGCGACCACGGTGTCGACCTCGCGGTTCGCCGAGACCATCGTGGCCCACATGTAGCGCTACCCGCCCGGGAGCCCCGCGAGATGGATCTGACACTGTCATCCACTGCCCCGGAGGCCGTCGAGACTCCGCTTATGGCGGTCCTGGTCGCCTCCGACCGGCCCTTCGAACAACCAGCCGGGTTCGACGAACACTTCGGCGGCGTACTCGGGGCCGCCGCCGCGCTTGGCGACTTCCACGGGCGCAGGGGCGATCGCGTCGCCGGCCGTCGCCGCGGCATGGATGGTCCGCTCAGGGTCCTCTATCTCGGTGTCGGCGAATCGACGTCGCTGACCCCGGAGACGGTTCGCTGCGCCGCCGGGGAGGCCGTGCGCTTCGCCGAACGGCTGCGGCTGCCATCGCTCGCGCTGAGCCTCGTCCATCTCGGCCCGCGCATCGAGGCCCGGCATGTCCAGGCCGCGGCGGAAGGGACGGTGCTGGCCGCATGGCGCTTCGATGACCTGAAGTCTGGTGCGGGGCCGGGCGCGGGCGCGGACTCGGCGGACGGCGACGGGCGGAGTCCCCTGGTCCGCTCCGCGGAGATCACGGGCGCGCCGCCGCATGCGTGGGATGAGGCCGTCCGGCTCGGGCGGGCGTTCGCGAACGCCGAGAACCTGGCCCGGACCCTTCAGGCCACGCCCGGGAATCTGGCCACCCCGTCGCGCCTGGCGGACGAAGCCGTGCGAATCGCTGAGGAGTCGGGTTTGAAGTGTGACGTTCTCGGCCCCGCCGAGATCGAACGACAGGGGATGGGCGCGCTGCTCTCGGTAGCGAGGGGATCCGACGAGGAACCGCGCTTCATCGTACTCGAGCACCGTGGGGCCGACAGTGGAGCGGCACCGCTCGTGCTGGTCGGCAAGGGTCTGACGTTTGACGCCGGGGGCATCTCCATCAAGCCCGCGAGGGGAATGGAGAAGATGAAGTACGACATGTCCGGCGGCGCGGCCGTTCTGGGCGCGATGCGGGCGATCGGAGAGCTGGATCTTCCCGTGAACGTCAAGGCGGTCGTGCCCAGCTCGGAGAACCTGCTGAACGGCTCGGCGACGAAGCCGGGCGATGTGGTGCGCAGCCGGCAGGGGAAAACGATCGAGGTGATCAATACGGACGCCGAGGGTCGCCTGATCCTGGCCGACGCACTGGACTACGCCCTGGGCTGGGAGCCCGCGGCCATCGTCGACTGCGCCACGCTGACGGGGGCTTGCGTGGTCGCGCTTGGACACCACCGCGCAGCGCTTCTCGGTAACGATGAAGAGCTTCTCGGCGAGTTGCGCGATGCGGGCGACCTCGCGGCAGAGCCGTGCTGGCCCCTTCCCCTCGACGAGGAGTACCGCAAGCAACTGCGCAGCGAGGTGGCCGATCTCAAGAACGTCGGCGGCCGCCCCGCCGGAACGATCACGGCCGCCTGCTTCCTCTCGGAGTTCGTCGGACAAACACCTTGGGCCCACCTGGACATCGCCGGCACGGCGTACGGCAAGACGAAGAAGCCCTACCTGAGGAACGGACCCGCAGGGCGTCCCTGCCGCCTCCTTCTGGAGTGGGTGCGGGCACGCGCGGGCGTCTGAGACGCGGGGTGTCGGGGCTGTCTTCGCCTGGGCGGGTCGGGGCCGCGTCGATGGCGACGATTGTTCCGGTCGTGTTTGCGGTGCTTGCGGCTTCGCCGACAGCCGGTCAGGAACCCCCGGACACGTCGGCGGTGGATACCCCCGTCGCGGATTCGCTCGCGGCCGACAGTCTCGAAGTCGACAGCCTGCCGCCGCCACCGGTCATGCCGACGCTCCCCGACCCGGTCCCCGCCGGTCTGGCCGCCGGTATCTGGGAGTGGGACCGCGAGGAGCTGCTTGCGGCGCGCGGCCAGACACTGTGGGAGCTGCTCACCGAGATACCCGGCCTCCTTGGGGTCCGCGGCGGCGACTTCGGCTCCGCCGTGACGGTCTTTCCGGTGGGCTACGCCGGAGGAGCATTGCGTCTCTACTACGATGGGGTCGAGCACCTGCCGCTCGAGGGGTCGGTCCCGGACCTGGCCCGAGTCTCACTGGCAGGAATTGAACGGGTTCGAGTCGTCCGCCGGGCCACAGGTGTCGAGGTCAATCTCTTCCGCCTCGCGCACAGCGACCCGCGGGCGATGTCGCTCATCGAGGCGGGAACGGGCGATCTGGACACCAACCTGATGCGCGCCACGTTTTCCCTGCCGCGCGCATTCGGCGGCAAGGCGGCGCTCGCGGTCGAGCGGCTGGACACGCAGAGTCAGGACGCGCCGGGCGCAACGATGGGCGGCTGGCTGCGTTACAGTCTTCACAGGGGCGACCGCGGTGGGATACGCTTCGAAACACGTCGAATGACGGGCCAGCGCACCGTGCTGACGCCGTCTCCGACGAAGGTCAACCGATCGGACTGGACGCTGCAGGGAAACTGGTCGCTCAGTGAGGCCGCGGTGGCGGAGGCGTGGGCGACCGGCGCCTCCATCGCAGTGGGCGACAGCACAGAGGTCTTTCCCTTCGCACCGGAATCTCGCGGTCAGTACGGGGCGCAGCTGTCGCTTGGCCGTGGACCTCTGTGGGCCCGTACCGCGGCTCGATTCAACAGCGGCGCCGGGGTAGCGGATCGGGAGCTATCGGTCGAAGCGTCGGTCACCGGGGGTCGGGGTGGGGCAAGCGGTCGCGCCTGGCGCGAGTCGTGGGACGCGCGGGCGGGGACCGGGTACGACTTCGCGGCGTGGCTGACCCCCGTGTCGTACGCGTCGTTCTTTGTCGAACGGGGCAGCGGCAGCCGGTCTGTCCCGTTCCTGAACCCGCCGGTTCCGGAAGAGGCGGAGGACAGTGTGTCGAACCCTGTCCCGGAACCCGACACGGTTGAAGCCGACCCTCCGCCGGAGAGCCGCTTCACGCACCGCTCGGGCACCCGTGTGGGCGCGAGGCTGCGCTGGCGGGCGGTCGAGTTCTCGGGAGCCCGGTTGTCGGCGCAGGCGGACTCCGTGTGGCCGACGCAGTTGCTCTTCGACCGGGACGGATTCGTGCTCCCGCAGCCCCGGCGCCGGGGATGGGAATTCACCGGCCGCATACCGCTTCGTCCGACCGGTCTGTTCTTCGTCGGCGAGGTTCAGTTCTGGGAGCCGCAGGATTCCATGTCGCTGTACTTCCCGGACCACATCTACCGCGGTAGCCTTTCCTTTCATCGGATCTTTCGCGCGAGCGGCAACTTCGAGTTGTGGGTCGATCTCGGGGCGCAGGGGCGTTCCAGCATGAACGTGCCGTTGCCGACCGAGGCGGAGCCGTCCGAGGAGGACGAGGACGAGACCATCGAGCCCGGAACGCTTGTCCCATCCATGGTGCCGTTCTACCAGAGCTGGTACTTCCGGCTGCAAATGCGCTTTCTGACGCTGAACATCTTCGCGACCATAGACAACCTCACGCTGAGGCGAAACAACCAGGACGTGCCCGGGATACTCCTGCCCGGGACCCGCAGCATCTACGGGGTCAGGTGGACATTCTGGAACTAACGCGAAGGCAAGGGCCGCCATGATCCGCAGCATGACGGGATACGGGACGGCCGAGACCGGATTGTCCGACGGCCGGGTACTCCGGGTCGAGGTGCGCACGGTCAATCACCGGCACCTGAGCGTCAGCGCACGGCTTCCCCGCGGGTGGGAGCATCTGGAGGCGGCCACGGTGAGCGCGGTGCGTGAACGGCTGGCTCGCGGACGCGTCTCGCTAACCGTGTCATGCGAGACCGCCGACCGGGAGGACCCTGGCGTGCCCGAGCTGGACATGGAGCGAGTCCGGCGGCATGTGGAGGCGCTTCGGAGGGCGGGGGAGGAACTCGCGGTGCGAGGACCGCTGGACTTGGGAGCGCTGGCGGCGCTTCCGGGCGTGTGGCAAAGTGGAAAATCGCGGGACAACCCGCCGGACGAGGATGGCCTTCGTGTGTGCCTGACCACCGCGCTGGACGAAGTGGTCGCGATGCGTGAAGGCGAGGGGATGCGGCTCGAGGAGGCACTTCGCACGGCTCTGGCCGTGATCGTCGCCCAGTTGGAGGCCGTTGAGACCCGTGCCCCCGCGCGCCTGGTTCGGGAGCGCGACCGCCTGCGAGAGCGGATCGCCGCGCTGGCGGGTGCGGTGGAGGTGGACGAAGAGCGCCTTTCCCGCGAGATCGCGTACCTCGCCGAGAAATGGGATATTTCCGAAGAGATCGTACGGCTGCGATCACATATCGCGTTCTTTCTCGAGCACCTCGCAGACGCTGGCGCGCTGCCGGCTCCCGTAGGCAAGCGGCTCGGCTTCGTGGTACAGGAGATGAACCGGGAGGCCAACACCCTCGGATCCAAGGCCAACGACGCCGGAATCTCGGCGGCGGCGGTGGCCATCAAGGAGGAGCTGGAGCGGATTCGCGAGCAGCTGGAGAACGTCGAATGAGCCTGCGCAGACCACTGGTTCTGGTCGGTCCGTCGGGTGCGGGCAAGACCACGATTGCGGAATGCCTGGTGCGGAGACACCCCGAGCGATTCCGCTTTTCGGTCTCGGCGACCAGCCGGGCGCCACGCGGCAGTGAGCGCTCCGGACGCGAGTACTCTTTTATTTCCCGGGAGGAGTTCGAGGAGATGATCGCTTCCGGGGAACTGGCCGAGTGGGCGCAGGTTCATGGCGAGTACTACGGGACGCCCGTCGAAAACCTGACGGGGTTGACGGAGGCGGGGCCCGTTCCGGTTCTTGATATCGATGTGCAGGGCGCCCGCCAGGTGATGAGGCGCGGCATCGACGCCTTGGTTATCTTCATCCTCCCGCCCGCCGCGGCGCCGTGGCTGGCGCGCCTGACCGGCCGTGGCACGGAGTCGCCGGAAGGAATCGTGCGCCGCCTGCGGACAGCGCGCGAGGAGCTTGGCGAGGCGACGACGTTTGAAGAGTTCGTAGTGAATCAGGACCTGCACGAGGCGGTCCGGCAGGTGCTGGAGATCGCTGACGGCGGAGCCGGTGAGGGCGCGTGCGATCGCCGGGTCGAGGCGCTGTGCCGGGAGCTCGACGCCGGGGCCGCTGTCGAGATAGCGCGGATCCGTGGGCGCGGGACCGCAGACGAGATCCGGAAGGAGGAGACATGAGAGTATTCACCCCGATTGAAATCGCTGAACACAACCAGAGCAAGTACCTCGGCGTCTTTGTGGCCGCGAAATACGCGCGCGAGCTGAACATGCTGCCGCGCGACAACCTCCCGTTGGGAGAGGAGAAGAAGCTCTCGACGCGTGCCCTGGAGGCGGTGACCTCCGGACAGGTCGAATACCGGCTGGTCAGGCGCCGCCGCCTCGAGACGGAATAAGCGGGCCGTGTCTCCCGGTAGCCCCGCGGAGGACGCCCGGGAGCCAGGTGCTGCCGGGGACCGGCTTGCGGGCGCGTTGGAGCCGGGCCTTCCGTGGCTGGGGCGGCGCGTGGTTCTCGGCGTATGCGGTGGAATCGCCGCGTACAAGTCGATCCAGGTCGCACGAGACCTCACGCTCCATGGCGCCGCGGTGGATGTGGTGCTCACCAGCGCGGCCCGGCGGTTCGTTGCCCCCCTCGCGTTTGAGGGGGTGACCGGCCGCGGGCCCCTGATCGACCTCTTTGCTGTCGGAGGCGCAGCCCTTCATGTCGCCCTTGGCCGCGACGCGGATTGCGTGTGCGTCGCCCCCGCGACAGCCGATTTTCTGGCGCGGTCCGCCTCCGGACGGGCCGGCGACCTCCTCGGCACCGTGTTGACCGCGAGCGACGCCCCGGTCGTATTCGCGCCGGCCATGAACGACAGGATGTTCGCCCATCCGAGAACCCGCGCGAACCTCGCCCTCCTCGACGCGGCGCCCGGACATTATCGCGTGGGTCCGGCCACCGGCCGCCTGGCGGCGGGTGAAGGGAGCGGACCCGGACGAATGGCCGATCCGTCGGCCATCGTGGATGCTGTCGGCCGCGCCGTGCACCCCTGCGGCACTCTTTCCGGGGCCAGGGTGCTGGTCACCTCGGGGCCCACCCGCGAGCCACTGGACGCCGTCCGCTTCGTCGGAAACCGTTCCTCCGGGAAGATGGGGTATGCGCTCGCTCGCGCAGCGTGGCTGCGTGGGGCCGAGGTCACACTGGTCACGGGTCCGGGTGTCGAGGCTGCTCCGTTCGGCGTCGACGTGGTGCGTGTGGAGACCGCCTTGGATATGCGGGACGCCGTGGTAGAGGCCGTTGGCGATGCGGATGTTGCCGTGCACGCGGCTGCCGTCGGCGACTTTCGTCCCGCCTCCCCGCGCAAGGACAAGCTCAAGCGGGAATCGGCAGGCGGCGAGGTTGCGGTTCGAATGGTGGAGAATCCGGACATCGCCGCGGAGTCCGCCACACGGATGAAGCCAAACGCGGTGTCGGTGGGTTTCGCCCTGGAGACGACGGACCTCGTCGAGCGGGCCGCGGGGAAGCTTGCTGCGAAGGGGTTCGACCTCATTGTCGCGAACCCTGCTGGAGCACCGGACGCGGGGTTCGAGGCGGACACCAACCGAGTGACCATCCTCGATCGCGAAGGGCGACGAAAGGCATTGCCGCTGATGGCCAAGTTCACTGTGGCCTGGGAGATCTTCAACGCCGTCGAGGAGCGGTTGAGGGGAGGGGTGCGCGTTTGACCGGGGTCTCGACGCGGCTGGCCACCTACCTCGACCAGCGCCGGCGACTGGGTGAGCCCGGCATCGTGCCGGCAGGGCTGGAAGCGGGCGAGATTCTGCGATTGGTACGGGCGCGTGCCACCAGCGGGCCGAGCAAGCCGGCGGGGATTGTGTCGGTCGGTGCGAGGGGTGCAGGTGTCGTGAGTGACGACTATGAAGCCTTGCGCGCCGCCGCCATGGCGTGCACGCGATGCCGGCTGGCCGACGGCCGGAAGACGGTTGTGTTTGCCGACGGGAATCCGGCCGCGCGTCTCATGGTGGTGGGTGAGGCGCCGGGAGCGCGCGAGGACGCCACCGGTCTCCCCTTCGTCGGGCAGGCCGGCCGGCTCCTGGACCTGATGCTTGCCTCGGTAGCCCTCTCACGGAGGGACTCGGTGTACATCTGCAACGTTCTCAAGTGCCGCCCCCCAGGCAACAGGAATCCCCAACCCGATGAGATCGAATCCTGCGCACCGCTGTTGAAGCGCCAGATCGAGCTGGTGGCCCCCGAGGTGCTTCTGGCCGTCGGTTCGTTTGCGGCGCAGTGGCTGACGACGTCAAGGGGGGCTCTGGGCAAGCTCCGGGGCAAGGTGTACAGTTACCAGGGCGTTCCCCTCGTCGTCACCTACCATCCCGCCGCCCTTCTGCGCAATCCGGGCTGGAGCCGGCTGGCCTGGGACGATCTTCAGCTGCTGCGCCAGGTGATGGACGGAAGGTGAGACGCATGAGTCGACGGATGTGCCGCACCCGCGGACCGGCACGCGAGGATTTCGGTGAAGGAAAGCGCAGTGAGTGAGCCCATCCCGATCCAGACCGTAACCGGTCAGGCGTCCGGGTATGATCGTCAGCCGCCGTTTTCCCCGGAGGCGGAGGCATCGGTCCTCGGAGGCATGCTGATCGACGGTGACGCCGTTCCGCGGGTCGTGGAGTTCGTGGACGACTCCATGTTCTATCGCGAAGCACACCGGCGCCTTTACCGCGCGATGACCCGGTTGTTCGAGCGTGGCAGCGTGGTGGACGTCATCACTGTGGCCGAGGAGTTGAACCGGACCGGCGAACTGGAGAGCGCTGGGGGGATGGAGTACCTGGCGTCGCTGACGGACGCGGTGCCCACGGCCGCCAACATCGAGTACCACGGCCGCATCGTGCATGACAAGGCGCTGTTGCGAAGACTCATCGACGCGGCCCAGGCGATCGTGCGCGACGTCCACGAACCTGGTGACAGGATGGTCGACGAAATACTCGACCAGGCCGAGCAGAAGGTCTTCCGCGTTTCGGAATCCCGTAATCGAGACGGCTTCGTGTGGATCAAGGAGGTCCTGTATTCTGCCTTCGAGCAAATTGAGAGGCTGCAGGAAAGTCCCGGAGATGTGTCCGGCCTGCGTACCGGCTTTGCCGACCTGGACCGCATGACCACGGGGCTGCAGGCCGGCGACCTTGCGATCGTTGCGGGCCGGCCTTCCATGGGCAAGACGTCATGGGTGCTCAATGTCGCCCAGACGGCGGCGATCGAACACGGGGTTCCGGTTGCCGTCTTCAGCCTCGAAATGTCCAAGGAGCAGCTGGTTCTGCGGCTGATGTGCGCCGAGGGGCGGGTAGACGCGCAGAAGGTGCGGCGGGGAAGGCTCGATGCCGACGAGTATCAGCGACTGGGTCAGGCGGCGGGCCACCTGAACGCTGCGCCCATTTGGATCGACGACTCCGCTACGTCAAACGTTCTCGAGATGAAGGCCAAGTCCAGGCGCCTGATGGCGGAGGCGAACCTTGGCCTGATCGTCGTCGATTATATCCAGTTGATGACCTCGTCCGGCAGAGCGGAAAGCCGGGTTCAGGAGGTTTCGGAAATCTCCCGGGGCTTGAAGGCGCTCGCGCGCGAACTCGAGGTGCCGGTGATCGCGCTGAGTCAGTTGAGCCGGGCACCGGAGCAGCGAACCGACCGCCGTCCGCAGCTCTCGGACCTCAGGGACAGCGGTTCGATCGAACAGGATGCGGACCTGGTGATGTTCCTCTACCGGCCGGAATACTACATCGGACCCACCGACAAGGACGGCAACTCGGTGGAAGGGAAGGCGGAGTTGATCGTGTCCAAGCAGCGCAACGGGCCCACCGGCACCGTGGAACTCTATTTCCACAAGTCCTACACGCGCTTCGACTCGGTGTCCCGCGCCCCGGAGCCGTCCGAAGACATGACGTGACCGGAGTGGCGGTGATCGTGCCCGCGGCGGGAACCGGGGCACGCATGGGTGGAGTGCGCAAGCCTTTCATCGAACTGGGGGGACGTACGGTCCTCGACTGGGCGCTCGCCCCGTTTCTGGTGCGGGATGACGTCGTGGAGCTGGTAGTCGCGCTAGGTGGCGGGGTCACCGGCGAGCGACTGGTTCGGGCCGACCCGAGGGTTCGCGTCGCGCGTGGCGGAGCAAGTCGCTTCGAGTCCGTGGCCAGCGCCCTGGATCACCTGGAGTCGGAGGCCGGTGTCGTCGCGGTTCACGATGGGGCGCGCCCGTTTCCCCTGCCCGTGGTCATCGACGCCTGCATTCGGCTGGCGGTCGATGGTTGGGGTGCGGTGGCCGGAGTTCCAGCGGTGGACACGATCAAGGAGACCGATGGAGACCGGATCATCGGTACACCCCGGCGCGACGCACTGTGGTATGCGCAGACGCCGCAGGCGTTTCCCCGGAGAGTGTTCGAGCAAGCTGTGGCGCACTGCCGTGGATCCGGGCTCTCACCCACGGACGACGCGGCGATGGTGGAGGAGATGGGCGCGCGCATCCGGATGGTGCCATCGTCGGCGATCAACCTCAAGATCACTACGCCGGAAGATCTTGTTGTCGCAGAAGCGTATATGAAAAAAGGATTTGTGACATCTCGCGTGTGAAAATACTTGAAGATGCGCTCACGCACCTGAAACGTGGCGAACTCGTGATTCATCCGACCGAAGCGGTCTATGGCATCGGCGGCTTTCTCGACGATGCGCCGCTGGCGCGCCTACGGCGAATCAAGGACCGTCCAGGCGGGGGCTTCGTGGTGTTGATCCCCTCCACGGGATTCGTCCGTGACCTTCTGGGTGCAACCGGCCGTCTGTTCGCACAGGCGTTTTGGCCTGGCCCTCTTACGCTCGTGCTCGATGATCCGGAAGACCGCTTTCATCCCGCCGCGAAGGCGGCCGATGGCTCCGTGGCCGTACGGGTTCCGGGGCACCCGGTCACGCTGAAACTCCTCGAGACGGCCGGGCAGCCGATCACCTCGACCTCGGCGAACCCACCGGGTGGTGCCCCGGCCAGGACAGTGGCCGCGGCGCGCGATGCGGGTCGCGCGATGGGGGCGGAGCTGTTCGCACTGGAAGGGGGACCTCTCCCGGGCGGGGCGCCATCCACTCTCGTGCGTCCGGCTACACGCGGCGCGGAAGTGATTCGGCAGGGTTCGGTGGACCCGGCGCGCCTGGGTGAAGTCGTGCGGCTGGCCCGGTCGTCGCGATCCGCCGACCCGCCTCGCAGGATCCATATGACCTTCGTGTGCACGGGAAACACCTGCCGCTCTCCGATGGCGGAGGTTATCGCGCGCCGGTTGATCGATCAACGAAGGTTGTCCCAGGTGACCGTGGAGTCCGCCGGGACAGCTGCGTTGCCGGACGGACCCGCCAGCGAAGGTGCGCGCACGGTCGTGCAGGAAGCGGGTCTGGACCTTGATGGTCATGAGAGCGCGGTCCTGACGCGTGAGTTGGTGGCGCGGTCGGACATCGTATTGTGCATGGACACCCACCACCTCGTCCGTGCCCGGGAACTCGGGGGCAGCGACGAATGTCGGCTTCTTTCCGAAATGGCTGGCGAGGGAGGCGCGGTTCAAGACCCGTTCGGCGGATCCGATGACCGCTACCGGGCCACCTTTGCGGAGCTTGAGCATCTGGTGGAGGCTGCTGTGTCGGAATTGGTACCGGGAGCGGAGGGTGCAGAGTGAAGCCCGGGCCCGGGGAGCGTCCCGCACTCTACGCCATCCTTGGCGACCCTGTCGCACACAGCCTTTCCCCGGCAATCCACAATGCGGCGTTCCGCGCGGCTGGTCGCCACGCAAGATATGTCGCCCGCCGCGTGTCGGCCGACGAATGCGGAGAGATCATGCGTACCCTGGCCATGGACGGAGGGGGTGGCAACGTGACGGTACCCCACAAGGAGCGTGTGGTCCGCTCACTGGACCGCTACACCCCGGTCGTGGCCGCCACGGGCGCGTGCAATACATTCTGGACGCAGGATGGCGAAGTTTGGGGGGACAATACGGATGTGGCAGGGTTCATGGGGAGCTGGCGGAGCGCGGTTTCGTTTCTGACCGACACGTCGCCGGTGCTTGTGCTGGGAGCAGGAGGGGCGGCCCGTGCGGTGCTCCACGGCCTGCTCCGTTCTGCGGGGATCTCGCTCGTTCTCATGTGGAACCGCACCAGGCCCCGCGCGGGAAGGCTTGCGGACGAACTGGACGACGACCGCGTGCGTCTGGTGGCCGACTGGCGCGCGACGGCCCCCGCGGTGGTCGTCAACACGACATCCGTGGGAATCCGTGGGCGGCGCGCCCCGATCGATCTGGAGGCCCTGGCCACGCCGCCCCGCGTGGTCATCGACCTGGTATACGGGAAGGACCTGACCCCCCTTTGCCGTCAGGCAGAGAGGCTGGACATCGCGTGCGTGGATGGACGCGGCATGCTGGTTCTTCAGGCGGAAGCGTCCTACGCCCGGTGGTTCGGCCGGGCGCCGCCCAGGGACGTCATGGGGCGAGCATTGGAAGCCGCGTGCCGGGACCTGGAGTGACTCGGGCGCGGGCGGTTCTGCGGGGCATAGCCGACTATTTGCTGCCTCCGGCGTGCGCGGGGTGCGGAGGATCGGCGGGGGCGGATGTCCAGGCCGGATTCGGCCCCGTGTGCGGGAATTGTCGGCTGAGTCTTCCGCAGGTGCCGCTCCCGGTGTGCCCCCGCTGCGGAGCCCCACTGGGAACGGGCGAGGCTCCATCCTGCATGGAGTGTGTGGAGTGGCCCGACGGACTGGAGCACGCCGACGCAGCGTGCCTGCTGGAATCTCCGGCAAGGGAACTGGTCCACGCCCTGAAGTACCAGGGTTGGCGCGACGTGGGCCGATTCATGGGCACCGTGATGGCAAGAAGGGCCGGAGCGGCGGCGAGAAGAACGGACTTCGTCGTGCCTGTGCCGACATCCGTACGCAACATCCGGCGGCGCGGGTACAATCAGGCCGCTGTCATCGCCTCGGCTCTGTCGACGGCTATGGGCATTCCCCTTCTGGAGTGTCTGGACCGGCAGCGCCAGACGGGGACCCAGACCGCCTTGAATCCGATGCAGCGCCGGGCTAACGTCAGTGACGCGTTCGTGATGGTCGAAGGGGTTGCGGGAATGTTGGAGGGTCGTCGGCTTCTACTGGTGGACGATGTCATCACCACCGGGGCCACAGCCCTGGCAGCAACAAGAGCTCTCGCGCTCGGCAATCCCGGGTCGATCGTCGCCTACGCGTTTGCAAGGACCGTCCCGATCTCCCAACAAGCAACCTGAACCGGCGCACGAATCCGTCGCGGGAGCCGAACAACCCATGTCCATCCGAGTCGCCATCAACGGCTTCGGCCGCATCGGCAGGAACGTTCTCAGGGCCGCAAAGCAGTCGGGGACGACCGAACTCGACTTTGTGGCCGTCAACGACCTGACCGAGAGTACGACGCTTGCTCATCTCTTCCGCCACGACTCCGTGCACGGAACGTATCCGGGATCGGTAGAGGTCGCCGATGGCGGCATTGTCGTCGATGGCGACGACATCCGGGTTCTCTCGGAACGGGATCCCGCGAAGTTGCCGTGGCGCGAGCTCGACGTCGACGTGGTGGTGGAATCCACGGGGATCTTCCGGACTCGCGAATTGGCGTCACGGCACCTCGAGGCGGGAGCCCGCAAGGTCATCATATCGGCTCCGGCCAGCGACGAGGACATCACCATTGTTCTGGGAGTCAACCATGATCGCTACGATCCCGAGACGCACCACCTCATCTCCAACGCAAGCTGCACGACCAACTGCCTGGCGCCCGTGGCGAAAGTGCTCTCGGAGCGATTCGGCTTCGTCCGCGGACTCATGACCACGATTCACGCCTACACCAGCGGACAGGCTGTCCTGGACGGTCCGCACAAGGATCTGCGCCGGGCCCGCGCGGCTGCGGTGAGCATGATACCGACCACCACCGGCGCGGCGCGGGCGATCTCGCTGGTGCTTCCGGAGTTGGAGGGGAAGCTGGATGGCATGGCGATTCGTGTGCCCACTCCCGATGTATCGCTGGTTGATCTTGTTGCCGAAGTGAAGCGGGATACGTCTCCCGACGCGGTCAACGGCGCGTTGCGCGCGGCGGCCGAGAACGAGCTCGCGGGGATTCTGAGGGTGGAGGAGGAGCCGCTGGTATCCGTCGATTTCGTCGGGGAGCCGGCCAGTTCCGTCGTGGATGCACCCAGCACCTCCGTAATGGGCGACCGCATGGTCAAGGTGTTGGTCTGGTACGACAACGAATGGGGCTATTCGTCCCGGGTGGTCGACCTCGTCCGGTTCGTGGGACACCGCCTTTCCGCACCGGCAGCATGAGGCTGCGCGGTACAACGCTCGAAGGGCACGGGTGTCATAAACCGGGTCTGCGAGCGTACTGGGAGACATGATGGGTACCGATTCCGTGGATGCTCCCCCCATGGCGCGGCCGTTTGCCGTGGTTACCCCGTTTCGCCGGCCGAAGGCACGGAGTTCCGATCCGGATCTTCCGCCCGATTTTGAAGCATGGTTCAGGGATCATCGGGAGGCAGTGTATCGATTCGTCAGGTTCCGGGTCGCGACGCGGGAGATCGCAGAGGACATCACGTCGGACGTCTTTCTCAAGGCGCTTCGCTCGCTCCGGACCTACGACAGCCGACGCGCGGCACCTCGCACCTGGCTCTTTCGCATCGCTCGCAACGCGGTGACCGACCACCTTCGCGCCCTGCGCCGCCACGGCTCGCGCCATGTGTCGATTGAAATGGTTCCCGATCCGGCGTCGCGGGCTCCGTCGCAGGAAGAACGGGTGCTGGAGGAGGAAAGGAAACGACTGCTGATGACCTCGATGGCTACGCTGCGACAGGCGGACCAGGAGATTCTGTCACTCCGCTACGGCGCGGATCTGGGGAACCGCGAGATCGCGGAATCACTGGGGATCACGGCGAACGCCGTCGCCGTCCGCATCCACCGGGCCTTGGAGAGACTCAAGACCGCTGTTGGCAAACAGTCGAACGAGGATGACTAGGATGACAAACGAGCGCCGAACCGAAGGTGATTCGTGGCCGGACGACCTGGTGCGACTCGACCATGAACTGCGCGGGCTCGTCGTCGATGAAAGGGATTCGTTCGGCGAGGAGCTTCGGGCCCGACTCGTGGACGAGCATCGGCATGGCCACCGGGGCGGGGCCGGCTTTTGGTCTGTCGTGCCGCGCCGGCGCCATCTGGTCGCAGCGGCTGCGGCCGTCGCAGTGTTGACCGTTTCGCTGAGTGTGCCTCCTGTCCGCGCCTCGTGGGCCCGACTGCTCGGCTTTCCCGCCGCCGGGGCCCCCGAGCCTGCTCCGATCGCCCCTGAACGGACGACCCCTCCGATTTCCGCAATGGACGAGACCGTGCAGTGGGAGGGAACCGCGAGCCTGACGGTTCCGCGGCCCAGCCAGGGGCTTGGCGAGTCGCCGGACGTTGTCCTGCCGCTGCCAGCGACGCTTCCCCGTCTCGCGAATCCTGACGAGGCGCAGCGAATCGTTGCGGACGAATACCCGCAGCTCCTGCAGCGTGCGGGTATCGGCGGTACTGTAGGCGTCCTGGTCCTGGTCGAGCCCGATGGCTCGCCGAATTTCCCTCAGGTGGTCGCGTCCTCCGACGTCAGACAGTTGGACATGGCGGCACTCCGCGCGACCCGGGGCCTCCGATTCGAACCAGCCACACGCGGAGGCCGACCCGTCGGAATCTGGGTGGAGTTTTCGATCATGTTCCGGCCCGAGACGGAAGAGCCGCCGCGTGGTTCCCGCTCGCAGGAGACTCCTTTGCCGCGGAGCAACTGACCCGGTCCCGCGGTGGTCGAGCGAATCAACTGGATGGCCAAGTCGCTACACGACCTGCTGCAGAGCGGCCTGCGGGCGGGTGCCACGGTCGCACTGCGAGCCGACTTCAACGTTCCGCTGGCCTCCGGCAGGGTAGCCGACGCCGTCCGTGTCGAGCGCACCGTCCCGAGCATCGTCCAACTCTTGGATGCGCGCGCCCGAGTGGTCCTCCTGTCTCATCTGGGCCGCCCGGGTGGCAGGATCGTGCCCGAACTCAGTTTGAGACCTGTATCGCGTTTTCTGGCCGGTTGCCTGCGCGCCCCGGTCCGGTTCATTCCGCACACGGCGGGAGCGGCGGTGCGGGAAGCTGTGGCGGAAATGCCGCAGGGCTCGGTATCACTGGTCGAAAACACGCGTTTCCTGCCCGGCGAGACGGGAAACGATCCCGCCCTGGCTGCTGATTGGGCGCGTTGGTCCGATCACTATGTGCTGGACGCCTTCGGGACCGCACACAGGGCCCACGCGTCAACTGACGGTCTGCCTCGCGCGGTGAGGGCGAAGGGTGGCGAGGCGGTCGCTGGGGGACTTGTGGAACGGGAACTCGCTGTGCTGGCGCAAGTGCTCGAGCGCCCCGGCCGTCCCCACGTGGCGATCCTCGGAGGTGCGAAGATATCGGGGAAGATCCATGTCATCGAAGCGCTGCTGCCCAAAGTGGACGTTCTGCTTGTCGGCGGGGCGATGGCCAATACCTTCTTCATGGCAATGGGAATGAGAACGGGCGCATCGCTGGTGGAGGCGGGCGCGAGCGGGACGGCTTCGCGGCTCCTTGTCGAGGCCGGATCCCGTCTCGTATTGCCGGTCGACTGTGTGGTCGCCAAGTCGACGGAACCGGGCGCGCATACCCGGGTCGTCGATCGCGGCGGCATCTGTCCGGACGACATTGTCGTCGACATCGGACCGACGACGGTCCGGCTGTTTCAGGACTACATTTCCCGAGCGTCCACCGTGGTGTGGAACGGTCCCATGGGGCTGTTCGAGGTCGCCGGTTTCGAAGGAGGCACTTTCGGGATCGCGCGGGCCGCCGCAGACGTGGCCGACTCGGGGGCGACCGTCATCGTCGGGGGTGGAGATTCGGCGGCGGCGGCGCGGGCTGCGGGCGTGGCTCCGCGTTTGGGTCATATCTCGACCGGTGGAGGAGCCTGCCTGGATCTTCTGGCCGGCAAGGCGCTGCCGGGGATCGAGGCTCTTTCCGGTCGGTCTGACCACGGCGGACGAACGTAAACACGGAGGTACAATGGGCAAAGTGGTCGCGGGCAACTGGAAGATGCATCATGGGCCGGCTGCCGCTGCTGCGTTCTTTTCGCGGTTCAGCCCGCGGACCGCCCCCGATGCGGTGGAGATCCTGTTTTTCCCTCCCGTTATTTCGCTTGCCGCCGCTATGAGGACCGTCGGCGTTCCGGCCGGTTTCGGGGTCCAGAACATCCACTCGGAGAAGGCGGGCGCCTTTACCGGGGAAACGTCCGCCGAAATGGCCGGCGAAGCGGGAGCGCGGTTCGCCCTGATCGGACACTCGGAGCGCCGTCACATTTTCGGCGAGAGCGACGCGGAAGTGAGCGCCAAAACGGGTGCCGCCGTCCGGGCCGGGCTCGTTCCCGTGGTGTGCGTGGGCGAACTGCTCGGGGAACGGCGCGCCGGGCTCTTGGAGGAGGTCTTACGGCGTCAGGTCGGCGCGATTGTGGAGCCTTTGGCGACCGCGTCCAGATTCATGGTGGCGTACGAGCCCGTATGGGCGATCGGGACCGGAGAGACCGCGACCCCGGGCGATGCTGCCGAGGCGCACGCGATCGTGAGATCGGCCCTCGGCGAGCTGGCTTCGGCACCGATCCTGTATGGAGGCAGCGTCAAACCCGGCAACGCGAGTGCGCTCATGTCCGCCCCGGATGTGGACGGAGTGCTGGTCGGGGGCGCAAGCCTGGACCCGGACATATTCGCCCGCATTGTCGAAGCAGGTGCCGCCGCCGGTTCCGCCGATCCTGTTCGCGAGCGCTAGTGGCTGTATCCCATCGCGCGCGCATGGGGCGTCTGGTCGGCGGGTTGACACTGGCCCTCCCCCGGGGCAGCTTCTGGTGCGCCGTGCGCTGTACGCAGCTGACGTGCGCCGTATGGAAACACAGACGGACGTGACATGTACACATTCTTGTTGACCCTGCTGGTGCTGGACGGTGTCTTCCTGGGGGTCGTGATTCTCATCCAGTCCGGCAAGGGCGGGGGTCTTGCGGCCATGGGTGGCGGAGCGGCGGCAACGGATGTCCTCGGTGGCCGCCAGGCGACGACGCTTCTGACGCGTGCCACCTGGATTGCGGGATCGGCTTTCATGATTCTCGCTCTCGTTCTGGCCATCCTCTCTTCGCGGTCCGCGGCACCGACTTCCATCCTCGAGGGGATCGCCACGCCGCCTGCGACGGCCCCGCAGCCACTGTTGCCCGAAGCCAGCACCACACCCGTTCTGGTGCCACCGGACGAAGGCTCCGGGGAAGAAATGGTGCCGCCTGCCGAAGGCGAGTCGCCGGACACGGAGGTGCCGCCCGGTCAGAGCGAGCAGCCGGCCGGCGCCGGTCCCTAGCGGTCGGCCGGTGGCGGCCTCGGCCGTGTAGCGCCCGGTTGTCCGATGGTCCGCGAACCGGCCTCGCCGCCCCGTCCTTCGAGTATTGCGGGTTTGGACAGGGGAGTCGTCGAGGACCTGACCTTCCACGGCTTCCAGGCACGCTTCCTGGAGGACCGGGTACGCGCATTGGCGCGTGATGGAGAGATCGACCCGGGCTGCGCATCGTTCACGATCGACGTGCGTTCGACGGTCATCGCGCGGGCGATGTACCGCGCTGCCGACGGGTCGGGTGATCTGTGCTACCCGGGCGGACACTCTCCGGGTCCTTCACTCGCCTTCGGCGCGACGCCGCTCGAATTCCTGCGGCATCTGGCGAGTAAGGGAACGAGTGCCGGCGGGGCGAGAGAAGGCGGGTTGAGTTGGGCCGACACGCGGCGCGGCCTGTTCGGTTGGGCCGGGCCATGCGGCCTCATGACCCAGGTGCTTACCGGCGCCGCGCTTGCATTCAGGGGGCGCAAGCAGAACCGTGCGGCGCTGGTCTTCGAGGGTTGCCGCGCGCTGGATGCCGGTGGGTGGCATGAGGGCATGAACCTCGCAGGCGCCCTGCGGGCACCGCTGATCGTGGTCCTCGACGCCCGCGACCTCGACGGGGCCGAGCAGCGGGTCGAGAGCATTGGTGCGGTCGCCAAGGGATACGGTTTCGCGTTCGCGGAGCTCGGGCAGGACCCGTTTGACGCTCTGGTGCGCGTGGTAACGGCTGCGAGGCGCCGTGCGGTCGACGGTTCGGGTCCGACATTGCTGGAACTAGGTCCACGCTCCGAAGCCGGACCCTGGGCGCTTCACGAGAGCTTTCTGGAGAGCGCCTCCGATCAGTGGGGACTCGCTGGCGCCGAACTCGCGGCGATCGAGCGTGCGGCGCGCGCGGGTGTCGATCATGCCGTAGCGCGCCTGGGCAAGGAACCCTCACCGGATCCGCGCGATGCTCTCGCCCCCGTGCGCACCGATCACGAACCGTCACCCCCATGGACGCGGCGCGAACCTCCGTCGCCGGGCCGTATGGAGTCACAGACCGGGAGTGCCCATGTCCACTGAAGCTCCGGCTCACGTCTCCCGGACCCGGGCCGGCGAACCCGTGACGCTCCTGGAGTCGATCAGCGAGGCACTGTGGGAGGAGATGGAACGCGACGAGCGGGTCTTCCTCATGGGGGAGGACATCGGTGCCTACGGAGGTGCGTTCAAGGTGACCCGGGGGTTTCTGGACCACTTCGGACCGGAAAGGGTGATCGACACGCCGATCTCGGAGGGCGGCTTTACGGGCGCGGCGGCCGGCGCCGCCCACATGGGACTTCGCCCGGTCGTGGAGATGCAGTTCATGGACTTCATCTCCCCGGCCTACGATGTCCTTACCAACTACGTCGCTACATCGCTGTACCGGGGCGCGGGACCAATGCCGCTGGTGGTCAGGGGACCGGTAGGGGGCGGAAACCGGGGCGGGCCGTTCCACTCCCAGAACGTGGAGATGGCTTTCTTTCATACACCCGGACTGAAGATCGTGTACCCCTCCAACCCGCACGACGCCAAGGGGCTCCTGAAGGCGGCCATCCGGGACGATAATCCAGTCATCTTCGAGGAGCACAAGGGACTCTACCGTGCGCCACATTGCCGACAGGTCCTCCCTCGGGAAGACTATGTCGTTCCGCTGGGCAGTGCCCGGACGGCCCTGGAGGGCGACGACCTTACCGTCGTTACCTACGGGCTCATGGTGCATCGCAGCCTTGAAGCGGCAGCCGAGCTTGCGAAAGACGGCATCCGCATCGAGGTGATCGACCTCAGAACGCTTCTTCCGCTGGACGAGGACATGATCGCGGCCAGCGTCCAGAGGACGGGCAAGCTGCTGATCGTACATGAAGATACCCGCACCGGCGGCATCGCGGGCGAGATTGCGATCCTCATGAACGAACGCGCGTTCGAATGGCTGGACGGGCCGATCCTGCGCGTCACCGCGATCGACTCGCCCGTTCCCTTCAGCGGCGTACTGGAGGACTACTTCCTTCCCTCGGTGGAGGATATCGGGACCGCGGCACGTTATCTTGTCAATTACTGATCTTGCGACGAGACTTGAACCCCGGGTGCCGGTCGGGCCGTTGCGCAAGACCACCGGTGGCCGGTTTTCCGAACAAGCCCATGGAGTAGCGCCCGTGTCCCGAATCGAAGTTCCCATGCCCCAGATGGGCGAATCCATCGCCGAGGGTACCGTCTCCAGGTGGCTGAAGGAAGTGGGCGATCCGGTGGAGCGCGACGAGCCGATCCTGGAGATCTCGACCGACAAGGTCGACGCCGAAATCCCCGCGCCATCGGCGGGATCGCTGGTGGAGATCGTGGTCGGCGAGGGCGAGACCGTGGAAGTGGGAGCCATCGTTGCCTACATCGATCCGGACGGGAGCGCCCCGGCCGTGGCGGCCGCGCCTGCCGAGACGAAATCGGTTGCGCATCCGGCGCCGCCGCCTCCCGCGCCGCCGGATGTGCCCGCCACGGGTCCACAGGCCACGGGGGCGCAACCCGCGGCGGACGGCGCGGAGGACGCGGCGTGCACGACTACCAGCGCTGAACGTCTGCGAACGCGCTCGACGCCAGTCGTCCGCCGCATCGCGGCGGAGGCCGGCGTGGACATTTCCCGGGTCCCGGGGACGGGTCATCAGGGACGTGTCACCAAACAGGATATCCTCACCTTCATCGAAACCGGAGGCGCTGAGGAGCCGCCCGCCGAAGAGGTTGGCCTCCAGCCCGCCGTCGCCGAGCCGACCGCCGTCACCGAGCCGGCCCGCGTATCGGAGGACCGACCCGGTCGTGGGCCTGTTCCTGCAGCACCCACCGCCGGCGATCTCTGGGAGCGCTTCGCTCGCGAGGTCGAACATCCCGTGTTTCCCGTGCGCGACGGCGACCGTGTCGAAACGATGGACAAGGTCCGTCGCCTGACGGCCGAGCACATGGTGCTCTCGAAGCGGATCCACACGCACGTTCACTCCATTGTCGAGATCGATTTCACAACGGTGGACCGGATGCGAAGGCTGAACAGGGCCCGCTGGGCAGAGCGCGGTGCCCGCGTCTCGTACACCGCTTTCGTCGCCTGGGCGTGCTCCCGGATCCTGCGCGATTTCCCGTCGGTCAACGGAGTGATCTCGGGCAACAACGTCATCTACAGGGGGGCTGTAAACCTCGGCATGGCCGTCGACCTGAATCCCGGACTGATCGTGCCCGTGATCCACCATGCGGACGATCTCAGCCTTGTCGGCATGGCCAGGAAGATCATCGACCTGGCCACGCGCGCGAAATCACGGCAGTTGTCGCCGGGTGACGTCCAGGGGGCCACCTTCACGATCACCAACCCGGGAGTGCTGGGAACGATGGTGGGGATGCCGATCATACCCAAGGGCACGTCCGCGATCCTGGGAACGGGGTCGATCGACAAGCGTGTCGTAGTCCTGACGGATCCGGACACGGGAGACGACTACATGGCGATCCGCAAGCGGTCGTTCTTCTCCCTCGGCTACGATCACAGGCTCGTCGACGGGGCCGACACCGCGCGGTTCCTGTCCCGCCTCAAGGAACTGCTGGAGGACTTTCCCGAGGACGCCTGAGCGGCCCGCGAGCGGGTTGCCGGGTCGCCCGGCGTGGGTTGATGATGGCGGACCGCCCCGTTGCCGACAGGCCGCTCGAAGGGATCGGATGGTGTAATCGCTCGCTTTCGGTGCGGTATTGCGGCCTTGTCGGGTACCCCGAGGCACTCGCACTGCAAGCCGAACTCGTCGCGCGGCGGAGATCGGGGGAAATCCCCGACACGCTCCTCCTGTTGCAGCACCCCCATGTGATCACGCTCGGCTCGGCGAGCCACGCGGAGCACCTGCTTCTCTCCTCCGACGAACTCTCGGCCAAACGGATCGGGGTGTACCAGGCGGGCCGTGGCGGAGACGTCACGTACCACGGGCCGGGACAACTGGTGGGATACCCGATCCTGGATCTCAAGCCGGATCGGCAGGACCTCCACGCGTATCTCCGGAGCCTTGAGCGCGCGATTGTGAGGGCGCTGCAGACACTCGGAATCGACGGGCAACGGGATCCGGCCGGAACCGGAGTCTGGGTGGCCGGTGCAAAGGTCGCGGCGATCGGAATCCGCGTCTCCTCGGGATGGATTACCTCGCACGGTTTCGCCCTCAATGCAGACCCCGACCTCTCCTATTTCGACGTCATCGTCCCGTGCGGGCTCCACGGTCGGGCGGTCACGAGCCTCAGCCGGCTGCTCGGCCGGCGTGTCAGCGCGGAGGACTGTGTTCCCGCCGTCGTGGCCGCGATGGCGCGTGAATTCGGATACGGGACCGTGGACGATCCGGAAGCACGCTACGGCTGGCGGCTGGAGGAACCCTTTCCCGGCGGTGCAAACTCGAAGTAGTCGAGGTATCGGTCCTTTCGCTCCCGCTCGCGCTGGAGCCAATCCTCGAATCCGGAGGGCACGGGTTCCGCGACTGCGGAAAGCTCCATGGCGGCGCGCCGGGCCAGCGCGTCGACGTATTCGTTCCTTGGATCCCCGGCGTGTCCCCTGACCCATTCCCAACGGATGTCGTGTCTCGCGATCAGTCCTTCCAGGCGGCGCCAGAGATCCAGGTTTTCGATCGGTCCCCCCTTTCGTTTCCAACCCCGCTTCTTCCACGCGGGCATCCACTCGGAAGCGCCCTTGACCAGGTATTGCGAGTCTGATGCAAAGCGGACGTCGCACCGTTCCTTCAGTGCTCCCAATGCCAGGATGGCGCTCACGACCGCCATGCGGTTGTTGGTGGTGGAAGGGTCGGAGGTCCACAGGTCACGCCGCCTCCACGTCTTTCCGTTCCAGTGTTCAAGGAGCGCAGCCGCGCCGCCCGGGCGCTCCCGGTCGGTGAACTGGTTGCCGAGGCACGACTCGTCGGCATGGATGAAGACTTGCGCCATGTCATGGAAGATACCACCCGGCGCCTCGCCGGTCTCGGTGCTCGTGCGGGTTTGTCCGCGGACTGTGGGCAGCCCGCAGACAAGGCCCGCCCGGCATTCGCCCGGCGATGCATCCGTGCCGGACCGCTCCGCTCTGCGTTGCTCCTCGGGCCAGTAGCGCTGCTACTGTCCTCTCGTCGCGCCTTGCCGGCCCGACAGAGCACCTGAAGCAAGAATCCCGGCAGGAAGTCACGTAAAGTCATACAGGGCTGCACGATCTGCGTTTCCTGCCTTTGTACTGGACCCTGCTGGACTGTGCCACGAAAGCGGGAAAACCGGAACCGATTGGCGAGAATCCGGGCGGCGGTAGATCCAGTGTCATGACCTTTCTTGAGCAGGCGCTCTAATCCGCGTTTTCTGCCCCGCCAACGACCCTGCCTCTACTTGGCCCTCAGCGCAACTACTTGCGGGTACATCCCCCCTGCAACAACGCCGATGAGCGCATCCCCCGCCAAAGCAAACTGGGACAACGGTACGGGCAGCAGCACCGAATCCAAGTACTGGCCTGTAGCCGACTCGTAGCGATCTATTTCCCAGTAGTTGCCAGCCAGCACAAAAACGGTGTCGCCTCGAATCGCCACATCGCGCGCGACCTGTTCAGGACGGCCCTCGGAATAGCCCACCCGGAACCCGTCCCTGCCGCCCGTCAGACCTCCTGTCTCGACTTCAGGGAAGTCCGCATGGCGCACGTAGGGGTAGGGCTCTGCCACACTGTCGTTGAAAACGAAGAATCCGTTTCCCAAACCAAACCCGAAGACCCATCGACGGCCACCCTCCGAGGACGCCCGCGCACCGGCGATACTTCCGACCGTCTGAAGAAAGGACATCGAGTGGAAGCCGTCCCACGGGAAGGGCACGAGCCCCTCCATTTCGCCCGTTGCGGACACCTGAACCCACCGGTAGGCCGTTATCGGAACCCGTGACGGCGACTCGGGGTTCGTGAGGGCACCGGAATACATCAGCGAGGACAGAATGTAGTGATCGCCTTCCAAGGACGCGATGGCGTCGACGTTGATCGTGCCCTCTGGCAGCCCGACCTCTCGAAGCCAGGTTCCATCCCCCCCAGATACCCAGAGCAGCCTACCGTTGCCGGTATCCGCGAGCACCACTTCTCCTTGGGCGTTGACGTCCAAGTCCCGCACATGATCGATTTCTCCCGGCCCCTGACCCCTTGTTCCCCACGACCAAGCGACTCCATCGGCTCCCACGCGATGAACACGGCGCCCCGCCAGATCAAGTACCGCAGCGTCGCCACCCGGAAACGCAGCCACCCGGTCGGCGTTTAGCATGATCGTATCGCTCGCGCCCCCGTAAATCCACAGCGTATCAAAGGCCGCGCGCCTCGTGACCACCGGTGCCGCCGCTTGGTCGAAGAGATTGACCGGCGTCGAGGATACCGCATCCCCGCTGCATCCGTAGATGGCCAGCAGCATCGTACAGAGTGCAGCGCGGGTCCTCAACGGTCCGCTTTCACGCTGGCGATCAAGCGCCTCGCGAGCCCTTCGGCACCCGAGAGTCCTTCCAGCCCGTATCGCTCAGCCGCCCCGATACGGCCCGAGGGGCCGACGGCCATTGCGACCGGAGTCCCGATGCGGCCGAGCAACGGTCCCACTCTGCTGGAGACGGCAACGTGCGGAAAGTGATCGTTGCCTGCCGCCAGCAACTCGTCCATTCGACCCAACCCGTATGGAAGCACGAGACCGGTGATCCGCATGCCAGCAGGAGCAAGGATGGAAGCGACAGCCTCGGACACGGGAGCCGCCTCGGCGCAGTCGGCTTCGGACATCACCAAAAGCACGCCTCCGCCCGAGGCGGCCATTGCACGGATGTGCCCGTCCAGTTCACGCTGAGCTGCGAATTGCTGGAGTGCGGCAATCGTGAAGAGCGAGCATGCGGCCACACAGATGGCGATCTTCCAGTGTCGCAGGAATGGCAATCGGTGCCCGAGAATGGACAGCCAGCTTGAGGATCCTATTGCCCCGTCAGCCGACACAGGTGGCGTCACACGATGGCGGGCCGGGAATGTCATCCGGCGTCATCCACCAGTCCAGATCGCACCGGTATTCGCCACACCACAGGCACCACCACGGCGACTTCTCGCATTCGATATTGCAGACGGTGCCGGAGAAGTGCCCGCACGACAGCGGAGCCTGGGCAGCCACTGTCGAAGCGCGAAACTGGAGAAAACCCACCGCGAGGAAGCCGAGGACAACCACAGCCGACAGCAGCTGCCTCGTCAATCGTATCCTCTCGGATCCGAACGCATGGCGGGCAGTACGCAAGATCTTGGTGGGGTGCATCTTAGTGTTCTCCTTCGCAAGTGATGAGTGAGTGTCGAACCTCGGCGGAAAAGGTAGCGGCTTGTCCTCTATGGCCGCAAGGGTCTGGGTTGTGTCCCGCAACCGGGGCGCCGCAGCGTTTCCGCCCGATCCAAGGGATTTTCGGGTAGGAGATGGTCCGCCGGATCGCGCAGAATAGACGTTCGCCGGTTCCCCGAGGCGTACGGGTAGGGTAGAGCCCTGGCGACGTATAGGGCAGCGGGGGCACCGCCGTCGCCAAGGAGTGAAGGGGCGTCCTCGTCGCCCGTGGGGTGGGGGCTGGCGACCACACGGATGAGGAGCTAGCGTTGGCCATGAACGATGACATCCAATACCATGCCGACATCCTTGCTGGTCGCGTCAGCGAGCTTCTGGCACGTCCTCCCGTTTATCCGTCCGAGCGCCGAAAGATCCCGATGGTATCCGGGGTGTATCTGTTCAGCGAACTCGGGCAGGGCCACCTGTACGTCGGTGTAGCCACATCGCGGACCAACCACCTCCGAGCGCGCATCCTTCAGCACATCCCCCGGCCGCCTGCCCGTCCTCGGAAATCCACGGCTGCCACCTTGGCGGAGCGGATCGCCATGGAAGGTGTTGGAGTCTCGTCGAATAAGGGCGTGTATGACAACGAGGAGTTCTGCGAGTTGTTCTGGGCGCTTGGACCGAGGATCGAGCACATGGACCTCCGATTCATTGAGGTCGATGATCCTGCCATGGCTAGGGCCATGGAGAAATTCGCGGTATGGGTGCTGAATCCCAGGTACAACCACTGAATGCCGCCCGGCTGACGCAAGGGAGATTGGCAGTGTTCGGAACAGGTCGCGGAGGGGTCCATTGGGCTGGCTTGAGCCACGCTAAGGAGGACAAGCAGCTTACTCCGTGTGGCCACACTCCGTGCGTCCCCTGCGGAGGCTGGCGGGGGG
>JAPPGZ010000083.1 GCA_028874905.1 Gemmatimonadota bacterium | reverse complement strand
CCCCCCCCCCCCCCCCCCCGGCCGATGGCCTCGAAGGGGCCTCGCCCCCTTGGTGAACCGTTCTGCCGCATTAACTTTTCTGTTCGGACATCGAGCCCTGACCAGGAGCGAAAGTGGCGGAACTGGTAGACGCGCAAGATTTAGGATCTTGTGGCCGCTGGCCGTGGGGGTTCGAGTCCCCCCTTTCGCACTTCCCGTGAACTGAGCGATGAGCACGCTGGACGTATCCCGGCTCGAGATCAAGGTAGCCAGCGGCGAAGGCTGCCGCCGGAACCTGGAAGTGGCCGTACCGATCGAGTACCTCGAGGGGGAGAGGCGCGCCCTGACCCGGCGCTACGCCTCGCGGATGAAGCTGAAGGGCTTCCGCAAGGGCAGGGTCCCGGGGCACGTGATCGCGCAACGCTACGGGCCGGCAATCGAGGAGGAGGCCGTCGAGCGGCTGGTGCGGCGGGCCTGCGACGCCGCCATCGAGCAGCACGAGCTTCGGCCGGTAACCGACGTGGACGTGGACGATGTCCGTATGCCTTCGGGCGGGCCGCTGTCGTTCACTGCATCCTTCGAAGTTCGGCCCACGGTAGCGCTCGGGCGCATTGGGGGCTTCCGGGTCGAGCACCCGGGCGTACACGTGCCCGAAGAGGCCGTGGACAGGATTCTCGCACGGCTGCAGAGCGAGCATGCCGCCTGGCGAACCGCCACCAACGGCGCCCCGGAGCCGGGCGATTCGGTCACGGTGGCGCTGACACGGCTCGACATCGGCCCGGACGAGAGCGACGAGGATGGGCCGGGCAGCAGGCAATACGACTTCGTGCTCGGCCAGGGACAGGCGCTTCCCGACATCGAGGACGCGGTGCGGTCGCTGGTCGCGGGGGGCGCGGACGAGTTCGACATCGCGTTTCCGGACGACTTCCCCGACGAGAGCCGGAGGGGCCACAGCCAGCGCCTCCGGATCGAGCTGCTCTCCAGGCGCGTGCCGGAGCTTCCCGAACTGGACGACGCGTTCGCCCGCACGCTGGGGGATTTCCAGGACATCGATGCCTTGCGAGCCCGGATCGGCGACGACCTCGAGCGCGAGGCCAGGTCCAGCGCGGAGTCCGAAGTCAACAACCGCCTCATGCGCCTCATCGTGGAGGCCAACCCGTTCGAGGTTCCCGAGTCCATGGTGACCGCCTACACCGATGCGTTGGTCAAGGATATTCAGGGTGCGGAGGGCGAGGAGGTGCAGGAGGCTGCCGAAAAGCTCAGGGAGGAGATCCGGCCCACCTCGGAGTTCGCCGTGCGGCGCGAGCTGCTTTCCGCCCGGATCACCGACGAGCACGGCCTGCACGCATCGGACGACGAAGTGGACGCCAGGGTGGAGGCGCTGGCCCGGAGCATGGGCGAGCCTCGCGCGAGGGTGCGCGCCCGTCTGCGCAAGTCCGGCGCGCTCCGCAACATCGAGCGGGGGTTGACCGAAGCGAAGCTCTTCGCCTTTCTCCGGGAGCGGTCGGAGATCGCGGGAGTGCCCGACGAGGGGGAGTCATGACCATGGAAGTCACCGGGAGGCGATGACGGATGGCCATTTTCCCGCCTTACGTGATCGAGCGCACGAGCCGCGGCGAGCGCAGCTATGACATCTTCAGCCGGCTCCTGATGGACCGGATCGTGTTTCTGGGCAGCTCCATCAACGATCAGGTGGCGAACATCATCGTCGCACAGCTCCTGTTCCTGGACGCCGATGATCCGGAGCGGGAGATCTTCCTGTACATCAACTCGCCGGGAGGCAGCGTATACGCCGGACTCGCCATCTTCGACACCATGAACCATCTGCGCGCGCCGGTTTCAACGTACTGCGTGGGCATGGCGGCCTCGATGGGCGCCCTGCTGCTGGCCTCCGGCAAGAAGGGAAAGAGGAGCGCATTGCCCAACTCGCGCATCATGCTGCACCAGCCGTCGTCGGGCTACCAGGGCACTGCGGCGGACATCGAGATCGCGGCGAAGGAGGTGCTGGGAACCCGGGAACGGCTCAACCGGATCCTCGCGAGGCAGACCGGCCAGACAATCAAGAAGATCAACGCCGATGTGGACCGGGACCGGTGGATGAGCGCTGAAGAAGCGGTTGCATACGGTCTGGTCGACCAGGTCCTGTCGAAGGAGAACGGCCGAAAGGCCGGGTCCGATTCGAAATAGGGGGACGCGATGTCGAGCGACAAGCACCTGCGCTGCAGCTTCTGCGGCAAGTCGAAGGAGTCGGTCAAGAAGTTCATCTCCGGCCCGTCGGTGTACATCTGCAACGAGTGCATCTCGCTTTGCAACGAGATCCTGGCCGAAGAAGAGGAGCGGGAGAGCCAGGAAACATCTGTCGCCACGCTCACACCCGTTGAAATCAAGGACTTCCTCGACGACTACGTGATCGGGCAGGAGTCGGCCAAGCGGTCGCTGGCGGTCGCGGTCTACAACCACTACAAGCGCGTCCACAAGCGGGGGAAGCTCGACGAGGTCGAGATCGACAAGGCGAACGTGCTGCTGGTGGGGTCCACCGGCGTGGGCAAGACGCTGCTGGCGCAGACGCTCGCGCGGGTTCTGCAGGTCCCCTTCACCATCGCGGACGCCACCACGCTGACCGAGGCCGGCTACGTCGGTGAGGACGTCGAGAACATCCTCGTGCGGCTCCTTCAGGCCAGCGACTTCAATCTCAGCGAGTGCGAGCGAGGCATCGTCTACATTGATGAACTCGACAAGATCGCCCGCAAGTCGGAGAACCCGTCGATCACGCGGGACGTCTCCGGTGAAGGGGTCCAGCAGGCGCTGCTGAAGATCCTCGAGGGCACCGTGGCCAGCGTGCCCCCGCAGGGAGGCCGCAAACATCCCCAGCAAGAGTACATTCAGATCGACACGCGCAGCATCCTCTTCATCTGCGGCGGCGCGTTCGAGGGACTGGACAAGATCATCGAGCAGCGCCTGGGCAAGCGGATGATCGGCTTCGGGGGCGAGGGGGACGATGCCGATGCCGATGCGGACGACCGGTACGGTCTGGAAGACGACCCGATGGCCTGCCTCGAGCCCGAGGACCTGCAGCGCTTCGGGCTGATCCCCGAGCTGGTGGGGCGCCTGCCCGTCACCGTGGCGCTGGACGACCTGGACGAGGAGGCGCTCGTGCGCATTCTGCAGGAGCCCAAGAACGCCCTCGTGAAGCAGTACCAGAAGATGTTCGAGCTCGAGGGGATCGGGCTGACCTTCGACCCCGGGGCGTTGCGGGAGATCGCCCGCCAGACCTCTGGACGGGGCACCGGCGCGCGCGGGTTGAGGGCCGTGCTGGAGCGGATCATGCGGGACCTGATGTTCGAGTTGCCCTCGCGCAGCGACGTGCGGGAGGTGGTCGTGACTCCCGAGTGCGCCATGGGGAGGGTTCCTCCGCTGCTCGTACTGCGGCCCGAGGCGCAGCGGAAGGAGGCGTAGCGGCCCATGGACGGGGTCCGGCGCCTTGCTACCGCTTTCGGTGGTCGCGCGGACTTGCCCAGGGACTGCTAGCGCGGGGCATGCCTACCCTGCACCGGCTTGACGGGACCTGCGTGGTCCCCGACGAGTTGCCGGTCATCGCGCTGCGCGACCTCGTCTACTTCCCCTACATGGCGGTTCCCCTTCTGATCGGTAGGGCACCTTCGGTCGCCGCGCTCGAGGAGGCCGAGGCGGAGGGCGGATTCGTGCTCCTGGTGGCGCAGAAGGACCCCGCGGTGGAGGCGCCGGGGCGGGACGACCTGTACCGCGCGGGGACGGTGATACGCGTTGTCCAGGCCGCCCGCCTGGCCGACGGCACGACGCGGGTGGTGATGGAGGGCCTGGGACGGGCGAGGATCGTGCGATTCCTGCCGTCGGGTAGGAGTTTCAGGGCGTCTGTGGAGCTGCTGACGGAATGGGAATTCGAGCCCGACCCGAGCCCGGATCCGGATCTGGATGCGTGCGTCCAGAACGTGACGGATATGTTCCGCGAGTATGTGAAGCTCTCGGAGAGGATCCCGAACGAGGTGATCACCGCGGTCGGCCAGGTGGCGGACCGGGTGCGTCTCGCCCACCTGATCGCGGGACACCTGGTCATCGGATCCGCCGAGAGACAGGAGCTTCTCGAGGTCACCGAAATTCGGCCGCGCTTTGACATACTGCGCGAAATCCTGGTCCGCGAGATCGAGATCCTGCGGATTCAGGAGAAGCTCGACGAACAGATCCGCTTTCAGGTGGAAGCGGACGGGCATCGCCTTCCGCTGGAAGAGAAGCTCGGCCCGATGGCTCCGGAGTCCGGCGACACCGATCCCGAGTGGGCCGAACTGGACGAGGTCATCGGGCGTACGCCCCTGCCTGACGACGTCCGCCGCAGGGTGGACAAGGAGTTCGCCAGACTTCGCAAGCTGAACCCGGTCGCGCCCGAAGCATCGGTCATCCGCACCTACCTGGACTGGATTCTGGCGCTGCCGTGGACGCACGAGACGCCGGACAGCCTGGATGTGGCGCGGGCGGCCTCGGTGCTCGACGCCGAACACTACGGTCTGGAGGAGGTGAAGGAGAGGATCCTGGACCACATCGCGGTGCTGTCCCTGGTGGGCCAGCTGCGCGGGCCAATCCTCTGCCTGGTGGGACCGCCCGGGGTGGGCAAGACCTCGCTGGGGCGCAGCATCGCCCGTTGCCTGGAACGGGAATTCATACGTGTGAGTCTGGGCGGCGTCCGAGACGAGGCAGAGATCCGCGGTCACCGCCGCACCTACGTGGGCGCACTGCCGGGCCGTGTGATCCAGGGGATGCGCAGGAGCGGTTCCCGGAACCCCGTCTTCCTGCTCGACGAGGTGGACAAGCTGGCGCGCGATTTCCACGGGGATCCCGGCGCGGCCCTGCTCGAAGTCCTCGATCCCGAGCAGAACCGGGCCTTCACGGATCACTACCTCGAACTCGAGTTCGACCTGTCGCACGTACTCTTCATCGCGACCGCCAACACGCTCGGCGAGGTTCCCGGCCCTCTGCGCGATCGCATGGAGGTGATCCGCCTGCCTGGATACCTGGACACCGAAAAGAAGGCGATTGCGCGGCAGTTCCTCTGGCCCGGACAGGTGGAGCGCCACGGGATCGCGCCGTTTTCTCCCGAGATCTCCGACGCCGCGATTCAGATGATCGTGGCCGAGTATACCCGTGAGGCGGGGGTGCGCGAGCTGGAGCGCAGACTGTCCAGGGTGGCCCGCAAGCTGGCCAGGCAAGTCACGGCCGACGGTGTGCTGCGTCTCGGGACCGTCGCACCCGACGACCTGCGGGAGTTGCTCGGGCCGCCCGTTCATCTTCCCCCGAGCCGGGAGGAGGGAGCCGATCGATCAGGCATCGCCTGCGGGCTCGCATGGACCGCGGCCGGGGGCGAAGTGATGGAGGTCGAGGTTGCGGTAGTGGCGGGATCGGGAAAGATCCAGCTTACGGGAACGCTGGGTGACGTGATGAAGGAGTCGGCGTTCGCCGCGGTCACGTACGCGCGGTCGCGCGCGCGCCTGCTAGGGCTGCCGGAGCAGTTCCACCGGGAGGTCGACATCCACATCCATATCCCCGAAGGAGCAACCCCGAAGGACGGTCCTTCCGCCGGAATCACGATAGCGGCGGCGTTGATTTCGGCGCTCACCGAGACGCCCACCCGCTCGGAACTCGCGATGACGGGCGAGATCACGTTGCGCGGCCGTGTGCTCCCGGTCGGCGGGATCAAGGAAAAGGCGGTGGCGGCGCTCAGGGAGGGTATCAAGCGGGTCCTGCTCCCGGCGATGAACGCCATGGACATGGAACGGCTTCCGGACGAGGTGCGCGCGGGTGTCGAGATGGTCCCGGTCGAGACGATGGACCAGGTCCTGAGGGAAGCGCTGGTGCCAGGGAGGCCCAAACGACAGACACGGGACGACGCGGTACCGGGCGCACACGAGCTGGGTGCCCAGGTTTCGTGAGGGCGGTGCCGTGGTTGTTCGCACCGTCGAGTTTGCCGGGTCGGTGGTCGCGGCCGAGCAGCCCTACCCGGGAACGCTGCCCCAGATCGCCTTTGCGGGGCGGTCGAACGTCGGCAAATCGTCGCTGATCAACCGGGTTCTGGGGCGGCCACGGCGCAAGATCGCACGCGTGTCGGCCTCGCCGGGGAAGACCCAGGCGCTCAACTTCTACGCGGTCAACGGGACCTTCTTCCTCGTAGACTTGCCGGGATCGGGCTACGCCAGGGCGCCGAGGGCCGTGCGGGACTCGTGGCGCACCCTGGTTCGGAGCTACCTTGCCGGGAGCGAGGAACTGCGAGGCGTCGTGTACCTGGTGGACTGCCGCCACCCGCCCACTGCGGGGGACCGGGAGTTCGTCGACTACCTTGCGGAAACCGGGCTGCCGACGCTGATTGCGCTCACCAAGGTCGACAAGCTCAAGGCCACGGAGCGCGGGACCGGCGTCGCGCGGCGCGTCACGGAGCAGCTGGGAGTCGCGGAGGAGCAGGTTCTGGCGACGTCCGCACGCACGGGAGAGGGTGCCCGGGAAGTGCTCGACGCCATCGCGGCGCTTCTGGAACTGGAGGATGTGCTGTGAGGAAGGACTTTGGCGGGGTGCTGTTGACGGCGGGTCTGTCGACGGTCGCCGCCGCCGCGTGCGCGCCGGCGCCACCGCCGGGCGAGGCGCGAGTGCCGGCAGCCTCTGCCCGGCGGACAGTCCCGGAGGCAGCACTGCCCTCCGGATCCCTGCGCCAGGACCAGATATCGGTGCAAATGGTCGCCGGGGCACTTCGGATCGAGATCACGCCGCTGGCGGCCTGGGTGCTCGAGGCTGCGGCACCCGACACACGGGACCGGCTCGCACGGATCGCGGATGTGCACGCGGAAACGCTCGCCGAGTCCGCCGGTGACGGGGTGCTCTCCCTGTTTCTCGTCTCCTTTTCCAGCGCGCAACCCGGAACCGGATTCCAGCCGGACGATCTGCATCTCCTCTCGCGGGGACTCCGGGAACGTCCCGTCGCCATACGGCCGATCACGCCGGGGTGGGGCACCCAGCGACTGGAGCAGCAGTCCACCGCGGTAGCGGTCTACGCGTTCAGCGGCGAGCTGGACCTTTCCCGGGAGCTCACCGTGGTCTACCGCGAGGTCGAGGACTCGTCCTGGGCCGGGAAGGTGGCGGTGATCGAGGCCGAGCGGGGCAGGATACCGCGACGGCGGTGACGGCTGCGCCGTTGGCGGCCTCTCCGGCACAACCTCGCGGGCAGAGAGACGGCGCCATGACCACAGGGCCTGTGGGTCAAGACCCGGACAGCGTCAGGGAACCGGTTCCCCGCTTTCCTGCAGGCCGTAACTCTTGACCTTGCGGTAGAGCGTACGCTCGCCGATCCCGAGCGTCTCGGCTGCCAGGCGGCGGTTCCACTCGACCGACTCGAGCACTGCCTGGATGACCTCCCGCTCCATGTCATCCAGGGTCATGCCCGGCCGATAGGCCACCATGGCAGGGTCGTCGGCAGCCTCCATGCGGGGATCCGGCCCGCCGGGTTCGGGGACGAAGTCCGCTACAGGATCGTCCTCCATTTCCGCAACGATCTCCACGTCCGGTTCGAGCGCTGCCCCGACCTCGGAACCGGTCTGTGCCCCTGCTTCTTCAGCGACCTCTCCCGGGCCCGACGCAACGGCCCCCGCTGGCCGCTCATACACGATTTCGGCGGACGGTTCGTGACGGTGCTCCTCGGCCTGGAACGCCTCGAATTCGCGTTTGAGGTCCTCGATATCGACCCTCATCTCCATCATCGTGCGGAAGATGAACTCGAGCTGCGGCCGGAGCGAGTCGGCACTGCCGTCGCCGCGCCGGGGGCGGCCGGGCGTCGCGGGCACCAGGGCGAGCGTCCCCTCACCGGAACGCACGTCGTCGGGGATGTCCTCTGCGCGGATCTGCCGGCCGGGCGCCAGGACCACCATGCTCTCGATCAGGTTGCGCAACTCGCGCACGTTCCCGGGCCACCGGTGGCGGACCAGGATGTCCATCGCGTCGCCGGAGATCCCCCGGAAGGGACCGCGATCGTGGCGCTCGCCGGCTTCGCGGATGAATGCGTCCACGAGAAGCGGGATGTCGTCCCGCCGGTGACGGAGCGGTGGCAGCGCGATGGTCAGCACATTGAGACGATAGTAGAGGTCCTTACGAAAATCTCCAGATATCACAAGGTGTTGCAGGTGCTGATTGGTAGCGGCCAGTATGCGGACGTTGACGCGAATCAGCTTCTGGCCACCGACCCGATGGAACTCCTGCTGCTCCAGCACCCGGAGGAGTTTGGTCTGGGTCTGGGGTGGCATCTCCCCGATCTCGTCGAGGAAGATGGTGCCCCCATTGGCCAGTTCGAACAAACCGCGGCGCGCATCGATCGCCCCGGTGAACGCTCCCTTCTCGTGGCCGAAGAGTTCGCTCTCGAGGAGCGTTTCCGAGAGCGCCGCGACGTTGACTGGAATGAAGCTCTTGTGGCGGCGGCGCGACAACGCGTGGATGCCGCGCGCAACCAGTTCCTTGCCGGTCCCCGACTCGCCCGTCACGAGCACTGTGGCGTCGACCGGGGCGATCTGGACAACTCGCTCGAGCACCTCGATCATTGCATCCGTCTCGCCCACGATGCCGGTTGCTCGCCGGAGCCGCTTCCGTTCGATCGCCCGCGTGCCGACCAGGACGACCTCCTCCGCGTCGACCGGACGCGCAAAGGCGAGTGTGACGTCGGCAGGAGGGGTCTTCGCCCGACCGGACCCGACCACCGCGAAGACCGGGACGCCGATCTGCGACGCCTGCCCGGCCTGACGCACCCACGAGTCCGTGTCCGCGCCCCCGGTGAACACGAGCAGAACCGGCTCGTCGACGCTGGCTACATCTTCACCGGCAGTGAACAGTTCGACGCGGTAGCCGGCATGGCGAAACCCCGCACGCAACTCTCCGGCCAGGGGCAGATCGTGCGTCGTGACGAGGACGGTCTCGGCCATGCGTCACCTCTTGATCGAGCCTTCGGTGTAGAAGGGTGGCCGCTGGGTGCGCCCCGCTATGACCCGGTCGCGGATCCTCACTCCGACTTCGGTACCGGGGCGGGCCGCGGCCACTGGAAGATACCCCAGCGCAACCCCGTGCCCGAGGGACGGACTGGCCACGCCGGATGTGACCGTGCCCACGCCCTCGCCGTCGTGGACGAGAGGATAGCCGGGACGAGGGAATCCCCGCTGCGTCAGCCGGATCCCCGTGAGACGGCGAGTCACGCCACGCTCCTTCTGTGCGGCAAGCGCAGCGCGACCGATGAAGTCACCCGCGTCGAGCTTCACGATCCAGGCCAGGCCGGACTCGAGCGCGGTGTGTTCTTCATCGAGGTCGTTGCCGTAGAGCGCATACCCCATCTCCAGGCGCAGGGAATCGCGCGCACCCAGGCCGGCTGGGACAAGTCCGTGCGCCTCCCCGGACTCGGTCAGCGCACGCCAGGTATCGACGGCGGCGTCGGCCGGCAGGTACAACTCGAATCCATCCTCTCCGGTGTAGCCGGTCCGGCTCACGACCGCCGCCGAACCCGCAACCTCGCCCTCAGCGAAGCGGTAATAGCCCACGCTGCCGGGGTCGACCGCGGTCAGGGGAGCAAGGACGGCTTCGCTGGCAGGACCCTGCAGCGCAATCAGGGCAATGTGGTCGGAGTCGTCGGCAAGCTCAACGTCGAAGCCGGCCGCGTGTTCGTTGATCCAGCGCCAGTCCTTCTTCCGGTTGCTGGCGTTGACCACCAGGACGATTCGGTCCTGGAATCGGTAGACCAGCAGGTCGTCGAGGATCGTTCCGCGCTCGTTGCAGAGGGCCGAGTACTGCGCCTGACCGACTCCGACCCGCGATACGTCGTTCACCGTAAGGTACTGGACGAAATCCACGGTCTGAGGTCCGCGAACGATGAATTCACCCATGTGGGACACGTCGAAGAGGCCTGCGGCGGTCCGGACCGCGGCGTGCTCGGCACGGATGCCGCCGGGATACTGCACCGGCATGGAGTAACCCGCGAATGGGACCATCTTGCCGCCCAGGGCGGTGTGGACATCGTGGAGCGGCGTCTTTCGCAACTTGGCGTTCATGGCATCAACCGGAGCGTTCGCGTGGTCGGATCAGGTCCAGCAGGAGGGCCTTGATGAAGTGCAGGCGGTTTTCGGCTTCGCGGAATATGCGGGAACGCGGCCCGTCGATCACCGCGGCGGTGACTTCCTCGCCCCGGTGCGCGGGAAGGCAGTGGAGAAAGATCGCCGCGGGATCGGCCAATCCCATCAGTGGCTCGTCCACCTGGAAGCCCGCAAAGGCCGTCTCTCTGATGCTCTGTTCATCCTCCTGCCCCATCGACGCCCACACATCCGTGGTCACCACGTGTGCGCCGACGACCGCCTCCTGCGGCGAGCGGAGCACATCCACGTCGCTCTCCGCCCGGGCTTTCTCCAGGATCGCCGGGTCGGGACCGTAGCCCTCGGGACACGCAAGCCGAAGGGTGAAGCCAAAGCGCAGCGCCGCGTTCAGCCACGAGTTGGCCATATTGTTTCCGTCCCCGACCCACGCCACCCGGAGCGCGGACAGGTGGTCTCCGAACTCCTCGGCGGCGGTGAAGAGGTCGGCCATGACCTGACAGGGGTGGAGCAGGTCCGTGAGGCCGTTGATCACGGGCACGGTCGCTTCCCGCGCCAGTTCGGTGACCTCGTCCTGTGCGAACGTCCGGATCAGGATCGCGTCGACGTAGCGGCTCAGGACGCCCGCGGTATCGGCCACGCTCTCCCCGCGCCCGATCTGGGAGTCGTGGTCGGAGATCATGATCGCCTGGCCTCCGAGCTGCGCCATCCCGGCCTCCGTGCTCACGCGCGTGCGTGTTGAGCTCTTGCGGAAGATCATCGCCAGGGTGCAGCCCTTCAGCGGGTGTCCGTTCAGGTCACCGCACTTGACCCGTCCCGTCAACTCCAGGAGGTGGCGAAGATACGCGGCATCGTGCGCCGCGATGTCGATGAAGTCGCGTTTCCCGGTGGCCATGTCCCGATCGCGTCTGTGCGTCAGAGGATGTACCGGCTGAGGTCGTCATCGGAGGCGATGCGATCCAGTCGCTCCCGGACGAACTCCGCAGTCACCACAACCGTCTCCCCGCGCTGTTCATCGGGGAGGTCAAAGAGTAGCTCCTCCAGCAGCGTGGTGAGGACGGTGCGCAGCCGGCGGGCGCCGATGTTCTCCATGCGATCGTTGAGATCCGCCGCGATTCGGGAAATCTCTTCGATTCCGTCGTCGGTGAACTCGACCGACGCGCCCTCCGTCTCCACCAGCGCGCGGTATTGGCGGACCAGCGCGTTGCGAGGCTCCCGCAGGATGCGCGCGAACTCGGAAGCGCCGAGGTTCTGGAGCTCCACGCGGATCGGGAAGCGGCCCTGCAGTTCGGGTATGAGGTCCGAAGGCTTTGCCACGTGGAAGGCCCCGGCCGCGATGAAGAGCATGTGATCGGTGCGGACGAAGCCGTACTTGGTCTGAACGTTGCAGCCCTCCACGATCGGGAGCAGGTCTCGCTGAACACCCTCCCGGCTAACGTCCGGACCCGCGCCCCGGCGTTGCCCGGCGACCTTGTCGATCTCGTCAAGAAAGATGATTCCGATTTCCTCGGCGCGGTCCAACGCCTCGTTCACCACTTCGTCCATGTCGACCAGGCGGTCCAACTCCTCCTGGAGCAACACGCGCCTCGCCTCGGCGATGCTCACCGTGCGCCGCTTGGACCGCTTCGGCAGCATATCCTGGAGCATCTCGGTGAAATGAAGGTCCATGCCCTCCATGCCTCCCACCGGGAACATCATGCCGCCCATGGGCGAATTCTGCTGGACATCCAGTTCGACCGTGCGGTCCTCCAGATGCCCTTCGCGAAGCAGCTTGCGAAGTTTCTCCCTCGTTCGCGCCCTCCGCTCGGCGATCGAAGGATCGCCATTGGGATCGGCTTGACGGGCGCGCGACGTGCCGCCCGGTCCCGCCACGAAGACTTTGCCGGGAGACTCCGGACCGGCCGCGGGCCGTGCTGCCTTCGAGTCGTCGGCCTCACGCGACGGCGAAGGCGCCGCGGGGGTGGCCGAATCCGGGAGGAGGAGGTCGAGCAGCCGCTCCTCGACCAGGCGTTCCGCCTCCACCTCGACTTCGTCTTCGCGGTTTGCCCTGACCATCGCTACGGCCGTGTCGACGAGGTCGCGGACCATGGACTCGACGTCCCGGCCCACATAGCCCACCTCGGTGAACTTGGAGGCCTCCACCTTGACGAACGGTGAGCCTGCCAGCCGGGCGAGGCGGCGCGCGATCTCGGTCTTCCCCACCCCGGTGGGGCCGATCATGATGAGGTTGTTGGGCAGGATTTCGTCGCGCAATTCGTCTTCCACCTGCTGCCGGCGCCATCGGTTGCGGAGTGCGATGGCAACCGCCTTCTTCGCCTCGGACTGACCGATGATGTACTTGTCGAGTTCGGCCACGACCTCGCGGGGCGTGAGCTGATCGAGCCAGCGGGGAGGCTCTTCCGGCGACGCCTGCTCGACAGGGGCGGACGTGTCGGCGGAAGCGGTGACCGATGTCATGCCAGCTCCAATTCAAGAACGGTGATCTCGCGATTCGTGTACACGCAGATGTCGGCGGCGATCTCCAGCGAGCGGCGGGCGACCTCGGCGGCTTCCATGTCCGAGCAAGCCAGGAGCGCGCGCGCGGCAGCCAGCGCATACGCCCCCCCGGAGCCGATGGCCAGCACCGGCTTGTCGGGCTCTATGACGTTGCCGTCGCCGCCCACCAGGAAGAGATGGTCTCGGTCGGCGACTGCGAGGAGAGCTTCCAGACGGCGGAGGTAGCGGTCGGTCCGCCACTCCTTCGCAAGCTCCACGCAAGCGCGCGGCAGATTGGACGGCCATCGTTCCAGCTTGCCTTCCAGCTTCGCGAAAAGCGTGAAGGCGTCTGCCACCGCTCCCGCGAAACCTGCGAGCACGCGCCCCTCTTTCAGCAGCCTGATCTTGCGCGCCTCCCCCTTGACCACCGTGTCTCCCATGGTCACCTGCCCGTCGCCGGCCATGGCGACACGACCGTTCCGCGCCACCGCAATCACCGTGGTCGCGTGGACGGAAGCACCGGGCACAAGCGGGGACGCAGGGTTCATTCGTTGGGCCTCGAGAACGGGTCAGACGTTTTCGGCTTGGGACGGATCGGGCGCAGCGGCCCGACAGCGGCTCAAGGCGTGTAGCCTTAAAAGCTAGATATGCCGACCCACAGCCGGAAGTGTGAGTCGATTCCCTAAGCCCGGGGATGCGCACCCTTGTAGACGCGTCGGAGCCGCTCCTTCGAGGTGTGGGCGTAGATCTGCGTTGTACCCAGCGACGCGTGGCCCAGCAACTCCTTTACGGCCATGAGATCAGCGCCCGCGTCCAGCAGGTGCGTCGCGAAGCTGTGGCGAAGCGAGTGGACGGACAACCCAGCGGCTTCGGCGAAGCCTGCGAGGACCTGCTGGACGTGTCGCTGGATCTGCCTGTTGGACAGGCGGTCGCCGCGACGCCCCACCAACAGGGCCCGGCAGCCGGCCCGCACCACCTCGGCCCGCCGCGGAAGGTACTTGACCACCGCACGTGCGGCCGACCCGGTAATGGGCACGATGCGCTCCTTCCTTCCCTTCCCGAGCACGCGCATCTGGCCCCGCGAAAGGTCAAGGGACTGCAAGTCGAGCGCGCCCAGCTCGGCGAGGCGAATTCCGCTGCCGTAGAGGAGTTCCAGTATGACCAGCAGGCGCGTCTCAATCAGACCGTTCTCATTCTCCGCCCGCGCCTCGACCCAGTGAAAAAGCTCCGAGACCTCCTCGGCCCGCATGTGCGAGGGCAGCGTGCGATCCAGCTTCGGCCCGCGCACGTGACGGGCCGGGTTCGACGGGATCTTCCCTTCGCGATGCATGTAGCGAAACAGCGCCCGCACCGCCGACAACTTGCGGGCGACCGTGCGGGGTGCGAGGCCGCGACGTCCCGCATCGCCGAGGAACGCGCGAATGACGCCTCGGTCGATGTCGTCCCACCTGAAGTCGTCGCGACCCAGGTGGCCACTCGTGAAGGCCTCGAGGTCGCGGAGGTCCCGGCGATACGCCGCAACCGTATGGGGAGACAGGTTGCGCGCAATCTCCAGGTGTCCGAGGAAGCGGGCGACCTCTCTTCTCATGCCACCGCCACCCTCCCGGACATCGCACCGGTCTCGGCAACCCAGCGCCTAAAGCACCGATCCGCGTGCTCCGCCAGGGCTTCTCTACGTGCCGCCTTCCTTCGTGGTGCGTTCGGAAGGGGATCTACCAGTCCCCAGTTTGAATTCATTGGCTGGAAGTCCGCCGGATCCGCCTCCCTCAGATATCGATACAGGCCCCCGAGCATCGTTTGCGGGGGCGGGATAACCGGATCCGCGCCGCCGAGCACTCGATGCAGGTTGATGGCCGCCAGGATTCCGGAAGCTGCAGACTCGGTATAGCCCTCCACACCCGTCAGCTGGCCCGCGAAGAACAGGTCCGCGCGGCCACGCGACGATCCGCAGGCAGCAAGACGCGCAGGGAAGTTCAGATAAGTGTTGCGGTGGATGGATCCCCAGCGCAGGAATTCGGCGTTCTGGAGCCCGGGAATCATGGTGAAGACACGCCGCTGTTCTCCCACCCGCAACCGAGTCTGGAAGCCCACCAGGTTCCACATCTGCCCGGCACGATCCTCCCGCCGCAGCTGCACCACCGCGTGTGGGCGCCGGCCGGTACGCGGATCAGCCAGCCCCACGGGCTTCATGGGCCCGAAGCGAAGCGTGTCGTGGCCACGGGCGGCCATGACCTCGATGGGCAGACACCCCTCGAAATACGGAACCCTGTCCCAATCGTGGCCCTCGTGCACGTCGGCACCGCGCAACGCCTTCAGGAAAGCGTCGTACCCGGGTTCGTCCATGGGACAATTCAGATAGTCGGCGTCCTGGCCGTATCGACCAGCGGCAAACACCACCTCGCGATCCACCGAGTCGGCGTGGACAATCGGGGCGATGGCGTCGTAGAACGCGAGTCCGCCATCGCCCAGCTCGGCGGCAATGCTGACCGCCATGTCGTCGGAGGTGAGCGGACCCGTCGCCACGACCGTGGGTCCTTCCGGAATCGTCCGCGCCTCCTCGCGCTCGATGCTGATTCCGGGATGACCTTCGACACGCCTCGTGAGGGCCCCTGCAAACAGCTTCCTGTCCACCGCCAGCGCCGCTCCCGCGGGTACCCTGCTCTCCTCGGCGGCGGCCAGAAGCGCCGATCCGAGGCACCGCATCTCGCGCTTCAGCTGACCGTGCGCGGTGGCAGGCCGCTCGCTCTTGAAGGAGTTGGTGCACACCAATTCCCCGAGATCCCCGGTCTGGTGTGCTGGCGTCGCCCTGGCCGGACGCATCTCGACGAGCCGCACGCATCTACCCCGGTCCGCCAGCGCCAACGCGGCCTCGCATCCTGCCAGGCCTCCGCCAACGACAGTCACAATCCTCATCTTAACTCGCTCAGCGTCTCCCTGCCCTGGCTGCCCGCCGTCTGGCCGGTCGCCGGGTCTTCTTCCGTGTGGCGGCCCGCGCGAGGAGTTCAACGGCCTCGTCGAGGGTCGTGGATTCGGCTTCGCGGTCCCTCGGCACGCTGGCGTTGACGGTGCCATCCGTGACGTACGGACCGTAGCGTCCCCTGATAAGCTCTACGTCGGCACCGGACTGCGGATGTGCACCGAGTCGTTTTAGCACGGTCTTGCCCCTTCTCGCCGTCTTCTTCACCGCCAGCCGCGCCAACGCCTCGTCCAGCGTGACCGTGAAGAGCTGCTCCGCCGAGTCAAGACTCCGGTATTCCCGTCCGCTCGCAACATAGGGCCCGTACCGCCCCAACCCCGCCCTGACCTCATCGCCGCTCTTCGGATCCGTGCCGAGCACCCGCGGAAGCGCCAACAGACGCAGCGCGGATTCGAGGGTAACTTCCGACGCGTCCATGTCCTTGGGGAGCCCGACCAGACGCGGCTTGGCGCCGCCCTTCCTGGCCCGGCCGAGTTGAACATAGGGACCGTAGGGTCCGACTCGGAGGAAAACCGGGGACCTCGAGACAGGGTCCGTCCCGAGCATTTCCCCGCTGCGGGCACCAGCCGCCAGCAGCTCCACGGCTTTTTCGGTGGTGAGTTCGTCGATCAGAAGTTCCGCGGGGATCGTCGCGCGACTCGCCGCCTCACCGGCTCCCCTCTCGGCGAAGACCGAATGCTTGCCGATTCGAACCCGGATCTGCTCCCCCGTGGTGGGGTCGATCCCCAGGGGGATCCTGGGGAAGTCGATGCGCGGCATGGTGTCGTCGATCTCGCGAGCCAATCCGGGACGCCCTCCTTCACCGTTGTAGAAGGCTTCGAGGAAGCTGCGGGACTCGGCCTCGCCCGCCGCGATATCATCCAGCGAGTCCTCCATGCGGGCGGTGAAGCCGAGGTCGACGTACTTGCCGAAGTGTTGACGCAGCAACCGGATAACTGCCATCCCGATATAGGTGGGGACCAGGGCGCCGCCCCGCTTCCGAACATAGTCGCGGTCCTGGATCGTCGAGATCGTGGGCGTGTACGTCGATGGCCGCCCGATGCCCTCGTCCTCCAGCTTGCGGACCAGCGATGCTTCCGTATAGCGAGGCGGAGGCCTGGTTTCCCGGCGGTCGGGCTCAAGCGAGCGGAGGACGACGGAGGAGGACGGATCCGTTTCCTGCTTGCCCGTGTCGGCAAGGACCCTGTCTCCCTCCGACATGGATGGTAGGATCTGGTCCTTTCGCGCGTCCCCGTAGACTCTGAGATAGCCCGGGAAGCGAAGCACGGATCCCATGGCCCGAAAGGTGTGATCGGTTCCGTCGATTGTGGCCACGAACTCTACAGAGGTGCGGTCCACCTGGGCGTCAGCCATCTGTGACGCGACCGTGCGGCTCCAGATCAGCCGGTACAGGGACAATTCGTCCGGTCGGAGGAGTCGTTCCAGATCACCGGGCGTGCGACCGATCTCGGTCGGACGAATCCCTTCGTGGGCTTCCTGCGCGATCTTGGACTTGGTCCGGTACCGCCTCGGCCCCTGATGGTATTCGGCCCCGAACGTCTGCTTGATGTAGCGGCCGGCATCGCCGAGGGCCTTGTTCGAAAGGGTGACAGAATCGGTTCTCATGTAGGTGATGAGTCCCTCACGGTCGCCGCCGCCGAGATCGATTCCCTCGTACAGCCGCTGCGCGATCCGCATCGTTTGCCGGGGCGACATTCGCAACCGGCCGGCAGCCGCCTGCTGCAGTGTAGACGTGGTGAACGGCGGTGCAGGCCTCTGCGTGGTAGATTTTCTCGTGACCCTTCTGACTTCCCATGGCAGCGCCCCAGGCGCCGCGGCCACGATCGCTTCGGCCGTTTCCCGGTCCAGGGCCACCACCCTCCGCGACGACGAGAGTGCTCCCGTTGACGGATCGAAATCCTTGCCCGTCGCCACGCGCCTGTCGCCAACGGCCGTCAGCAAAGCCGAAAACTCCCTGCCGTCCTTCCCAAGCACCGCTTTCGCGCGCCAGTACTCGGACACCGCAAAGCGGCGCCGTTCCTCTTCGCGGTCGACGATGAGCCGCAAGGCCACGCTCTGAACCCGCCCCGCACTCAGCTTCGTGCGGACCTTCTTCCACAGCACGGGAGAAAGGCTGTACCCGTACAGGCGATCCAGAATGCGGCGGGCCTCCTGGGCCTGCACCAATCGCCGGTTCACCTCCCGGGGGTTCGCCAGTGCCGCCTCGATGGCCGAACGCGTGATCTCGTGGAAGGCGATGCGCCGCACGGGCACCGATGGCTTCAGGACCTCGACCAGATGCCAGCTTATGGATTCGCCCTCACGGTCCTCATCCGTGGCCAGGAGTACTTCGTCGGCTTCGCGGAGAAGTTTCGTCAGCTCGCGTACATGTCTGCGACTCTCCTCCGGCACGACATAGACGGGCTTGAAGCCGTCCTCCACGTTCACCGCCATTCGCCCCCAATCCTTGTCGCGCACGGATGCGGGAAGCTCTCTGGCGGAACGCGGCAGGTCCCGGATGTGCCCATAGGACGCGTGAACGCGGTACTCGGGTCCCAGGAACCTCGCAATCGTCTTAGCCTTCGCAGGCGACTCCACAATGACAAGCTTCACTCGAAGTCCTCCATGTCCACCCCGCACAAGACCGGTTGTCGCATGATCTCCCGCACGACCCCTGCGGGCGACCTGTGCTCTGTGTCGATTGTAATGTCACTGCGGCTGTAGTGTGCAGTCCGCCCCTGCAGCAGATCGCGAGCCGCATCGACCGGATCGTCGACATCAAGGAGCGGTCTCGAACCCCGCGAGGTTCGCATCCTCCCAAGCGCGGTTTCGGGCGTCACCTGCAGCCAGACCGCCAACGTAAGTTCGTCAAGCATGTCCATGTGGCCCGGTTCGGCTGCCCATCCGCCACCTGCGGCCACCACGATCCGGCGACACCGCAGGACACGCCGCCCGGCGTTCGCCTCCACTTCCCTGAAATGCTCGATTCCGCGCGTTCTGATCAACGCCGCCACAGACGAACCCTCCGTCCGCTCTACCTCCGCGTCGAGGTCGACGAAGCGCCAGCCGAGTGCCCGCGCAAGAAGCGGACCCACCGTCGACTTGCCGGCGCCCATGAATCCGACCAATACGATGCGCTCCACCGACTCGGCCGGGTCCGGCGGCGCCGACACCACCGTTGTCTCCGGCATCACCCGTGCTCCGGTCCTCGCCCACGGAAACCGCGGGAGTTCAGGCGATGCAGGTAGGAATCCAGATTCCGCCGCAGTTCGCCGAGCGAGTCGCCACCGAACTTCTCCAGCATGGCGTCAGTCAACACGAGCGCTACCATCGCTTCGGCGACCACGGCGGCAGCCGGCACCGCGCACACGTCGCTCCGCTCGACCGTCGCATGCCTGGTCGTGCCGTCCCGCAGATCCACGCTTGGAAGCCGGTTGCGCAGCAGTGTCGAAATGGGCTTCATCGCCCCGCGCACAACCAGCGGCGAGCCCGTGGTCACCCCGCCCTCGAGTCCACCGGAACGATTGCGAGACCGTCGAAAACCACCGGCTCGAGTACGGGTCTCGTCCCGGTAGATTGGATCATGCACGCGGGAACCTGGCCGACCTGCGTTGATGAACGCCGGGCCGATCTCCACTCCCTTGATCGCGTGAATGGACATCACGGCCTGTGCGAGCCGTCCGTCCAGCTTGCGGTCCCACGACACGTAGCTGCCCAGACCCACCGGCAGCCCTCTCACCACAACCTCGAAGCACCCGCCCACGGTGTCTCCCTGCTCCCTCGCCGAATCGATCGCGGCAATCATCTCGGTCTCGGCAGCCGGATCCAGCGTCCGCACTGGAGAGCGGTCCGAGGCAGCGTTGAGATCCGTCGGAAGCTCCCCGGGAACCTGGGCCTCTACATCCCCGATACGTGTCACGTGACTGCCCAGGGTTACCCCGACCTCCCTCAGGAGCACCCGTGCCACGGCGCCGCAAGCTACCCGCGCGGCGGTCTCGCGAGCGGACGCACGCTCGAGGACGTCCCGTGCGTCCCGCCTGTCGTACTTCAGCACTCCAGCCAGATCGGCGTGACCCGGCCGGGGCAGATACACGGGGCGAAGGGCCTTGGGATTGCCTTCCGGATCCGGGGGCTCGTGCGCCATTGCGGTGGTCCAATTCTCCCAGTCCCGGTTCCATATCACCACCGAAAGAGGTGAACCCAGCGTGGAGCCCAACCGCAGACCGGACATGATCTCCGCCTTGTCCGACTCAATCTGCATGCGGCGCCCCCGGCCGTAGCCACCTTGGCGACGTTTCAGATCCGGATCGATGTCACGAGCCGGATCGAGGGGGATTCCGGCGGGCAGCCCCTCCAGTATTGCTACGAGGCCGCGGCCATGGGACTCTCCGGCGGTACGGAACGAAATGTGATCCAGAGGCATGTGGGAGATTAACAGGAGATGTACTCGGATTCCGGCGCCCCGGTGCTTGCCGGATGTCCATAGATAGCAAAGGGCCCGGCTACGGGGAAGCCGTGCGCACAATCGTGGGCGTGACGAGAATGAGCAGCTCGCGCTGGACTGATGACTCGCGGCGGGTACGGAAGAGCCGCCCCAGGAGCGGGAGGTCCATCAATAGGGGGATGCCCGAACTCACTTCCCCCGTCTCGTCGACCGTCAAGCCCCCGATGACCACGGTTTCGCCGTCCTTCACGAGTACTCGCGACTCCGCCTTCTGCCGGCGGAAGATCAGACCGACGTCCGACGGAGCGAGGTCCGCCGAGGAACGTTCGGCCGCGAGGTCGAGCATGATCTCCTCGGCGTCGGTGATTCGCGGTGTAACCTCCAGGATTACCCCCGTCTCCTTGTAGTCAACCGTGGCAACGGGCACGGTGCTGCGGGTCCCCACGGCTCCGTTGGCCTGCAGTTGCGCCCCGGCGTCGATGACTCTGACCGGCGTTTCCTCACCGACCACGATTCTCGCGGTGCGTTTGTCCATCACCCGAACCGAGGGCTGCGCTTCCACGTCCGTCAGTTGTGCCGCTTCCAGGGCATCGATGAAGCCGACGAGAGTGCTCCGCCCGATGACAAGCGAGGTGAGTAGCGACAGGGTCGGATTCGCGACCCGGTTGGTCGCGTTGCCCAGCGCCGCAAGCGAGTTCCCGCCGAGCGAGACCACGTCGACGCCGGGTTCCGTCTGCCTCTCGCCGGCCGAAATGACCCCGTCCTCATCCGCGTCCACGATGCCGGGAACGAGAAGGTTGAGTTGGTTTCCGCGCGTGTCCTTGAGGTCGTATGTGATCCCGAATCCCGCGAGCCCCGAACGGTTGACGAAGATGATCTTGGCGGCGATATCCACCTGGCGCACCCGCACATCGAGATCACTCACGAGCTGGCGAGCCGACTCCACGACTCTCGGGACGTCGCTGACAACGATCGCATTGCTCGCCGGGCTCACCGAAACGCGGCCTCGGTCGCTCAGGAGCGCCGCGATCAGGTCCTGCAGGTCCAGTGCGTCTCCGTAACGCACCGTCAGCGCCTCAGTGGTGATCGGCATTACGGCCTCGCGGTCGAACGCGTGCCGCAGGTCATGTACGAGGATGATGCCGCTCTCCTGTTCATGCGCGACGAGACCGTGAGCCTCGAGGAGCGCGTCAAGGGCGACGTTCCACGGCTGCTCGCGGATCTCCCCCGACACGAGTCGGTCCATACCGGTACCGGGAACGATCGAGCGATTCGCGAATTCGGCAAACGTGAAGAGCACCTCGCGGATCGGAGTTTCCTCGAAGAACACCGAAATCGGCCGACCGAGTTCCTCCATGGAGTTCTCAGACTGGGGGACGGCCTGCCCGTCAGCCTCCGCTGCGGCACCTGTGCCCGTGGATGCGAACACCACAAGGTGCGTGAGCGTTCGCGAGATCCGCCTCGACCTCATGTTCACCTTCTCCCTGTTGGCCGCGGCACCTCGAGCGTCCGCCTGGTGACTACGCCCTGATCTATGACGTCCACGACGACCTGCCGGCGCCGCACCCGCACGATTCGCAGGGGTCCCAGGGTATCGCCAGTTCGCAGCCGATGTATGGACGGCTCGACAGGGCCGGGCCCCACGGTGCCGGAGCCGCCAACCGGCTCTGCCCCGGTTCGAAGCACGACCACGCTGTAGCTCGGAATCTCATGGTGAATGATCCCCAGCACCTGGAGACCCGGCACCGCATCGCCATCCGCAGCAACTCCCAAACGGGGCTGAAACGGGTCTCTCCTGCCATGCCTGGGATACGTGAACCGCTCACGCTCAAGCACCAATTGTCCTGGCGAATTCGATCCGTCGCTGCTGCCTTCCCGGTCTCGATGCGCCTCGTCGGCAGCAACCGGGACTGGTGCGCTCGGCACAGCACACCCGCCGACTCCGATCATCATCACCAGGAACCCCAATGCGCAATGTGCGCGACTTGGGATGGCCCCGCGCATCGCTTGCGTGGTCATGCGTCATCTTCCTCCGATGCCGTGGTGGAGTCTCGCAGTGTGTTCCGGTGGTCAGGTTTTACTACGTAGGTCGTGATACGCAGGTGAGCCGTCACGTTTCCGTTGTGCGGCCCATGGTCGCCCGGCACTGTAGCGGCAGGGACGATCGTCACGACATCCGGAACGAGGATTCGTTCCAGCGAGGCGACATCGACAAGGAAGCTTGCGATCGCATGATAGCCTCCCTGGACTTCCATCTCGTAGCTCCAAAGATCGTAGAACGGTCCCTGCTGAATGGGCTCGGGACGCATCCTGGTGATCTCGACACTGGACCCGCCCTCGGTCTCGGAGAGCGATTCGAGAAGCACGGATATCTGCAGTTTGGACGGCAGGAGTGTCTCAAGGCGCGCAAGTTGCTTGATATAGTGTGAGACCCGCCGCTCCAGCAGCCGTCCTTCTACGATCCTGGCTTCGGCCTCGGCGTTACCCGCATCCAACCGTCGGAGTCTGGTCTCCTGCGTCACCCTACGCTCGGCACGCGGCGCGTGCACGTACGTGTAGACGAAATACACACTTGAAACGGCCAGGAATGCGACGAGAACTGCGCCCCTTCTGACCGGGTCACGCGGAAGCCACTTCACCATGCGGCAGTATCGGCCACCGCGACCAACTCGATCAGCTCGGGATCGGGAGTCTCGTGTTCGGCCTCAAGTACGAATTGGTAGAGTTCCTCGGCATCACCCGACAGTGGCCGTTCAATCCGCTCCGAGTTGATGAGCCGAACGTCACGCATGAAGGGCGAAGCCTCCATTCGGTTCCAAAACCGGGTCAACGCAGCGCCCCCTTGCCCCCTGCCCTCGATATGCAGCCGGACCCCGCCCTCGGGCGATGTCGCACGGGCCAGGCGCGTAAGCCAGGCTTCCCGCGGCAGCGCGCCCGCGATCTCATCCATCAGGTGCGGCCAGACGTACCGCTGTGCATCCATTTCGAGGACGAGCCGAAGCCGTTCAGCTATGGAATCACGCCGCGCCTCCAGAACGTGGACGGCCTCGGCCACCGAGGCGATCCGCAATGAATCCTGGACTGCCGCCTCCACGCGTCCGGCAGCCCCTGCCACATCCTGTCGCGCTGCCGTCAACAGGTTGACAGCGGTGACCAGCGCAGCAAACAGGACGACTGTCGATCCGATCATCCATCCATCCCGTGGAAGGATCTTCGTGAATCCCCACGGCGCGGCCTGTTCCGTGCGTGCACGACGACCCCTGCGTTCTCCGAGCAGATCGACTTCGATCACCGTTTTGCGCCTCCGTCCCAATCAGGCCGTCCGCAAGGCGAGACCGATGGCGAGCCCCAGCATCGGAGCCGCCTGATCGAGCGCCCAGTGGGCCGCCAGGCCTGGACGGATCAGGACGCGCTCACATGGGTTCGCCAGGCGCGTTTCCACCTTGACTCGCCTCGCCACGTAGTCCGCCAGACCCGGGATGCAAGCACCTCCCCCGCTCATGTAGACCCTTCCGATCCCCCTCCGCGGCGTGCGCGTGGTGATCACGGCCGACGCCCGCTCGACACCGGTCACGACGTGTCCGGCCACCGTGTCCACGACACTTGCGAGTTCGGTATCGTACTGTCGATGCCGAAGGGCCTGCTCGGCCTCCGAGCGCGTCAGGCCGCGCGCTCGCCGCAACCGTTCCAGAATCCATCCCAAGCCGAACGGAAGTCCCTTGGCGAAGACCGGCATTCCGTCGTCAAGGATGTTGACGCTGGTAACCTCGTGCCCGACGTTGACCAGCGTTGCCATTCCGTCCGCAGCCTCCGGGTGGTTATGCACCAGCATATTGTGTAACGCCAGAGCTTCGACGTCGATCAGAGACACCCCCAGCCCCGCACTGCCCAGCAGCGCAACCCGAGCCTCGACCCGCTCCCGTTTTGCCGCCACCAGCAAAACGTCGGCGGATCCGTCGTCGGGGTCGGCTCCAAGCACGTGATAGTCGAGCTGAATCTCTCGGAGATCGAAGGGAACATGGTGTTCGGCTTCGCGACGTACCGCCTCGCCTTTGGGCGCTCCAGACGGAGACGTCATGCTCAGGATCTTCATGAACACATCGTGTCCGCCAAGCGCCGTGACGACTTCGGCCGTTCCGGTGGGCAGCGCCTCACCGAGTTTCTGCACCAGTGCGCCCAAGCGTCCCGGCCCTGTAACCTCACCGTCGGTCAAGGCACCCTGGGGAACCGGTGCGACAGCGACCCTGGTGAGTTCGGGTGTGTCCCCTCCATGATCAACCTCTACGAGCTTGGCGAAGGCGCTTCCAATGTCGAGACCCACGGTCTTCCGCTTGCGTCTGAACACGGCCATGGTGCTATCTCGCCGCCGGAGGAACGGGACCTGCCCAGGAGCGGCCCGGCAACGGTATCGGGCGTGCGAGCGTGGTGGCCTCGCGGAGTGCGTTGTGTGCCGCGCAAGCGGATCCGTCGATCAAGGAACCGGCGCCAAGTACGACGGAGCCGCCGGCGCGTACAAGGCCCACAATGGTGGCGCCTTGCTCCAGGGCTACGTCTCCGGAAGCCAGGATCAACCCGGTCCAGCTCGCACCGGCCTCGAGACGCAGAGAGCCCCGAACAGCCGCGATGCCGGCCTCTTGACGCGTCACAAGGAGGTCGCCCCGGCTGTGCACCAGACCGCGCCAGCATCCGTTGCATTCCGGTTGGTGGAACGCGCCACCGGACAGTGCATGGTCGGCGAGTTCCGCGAGCATCTGTTCCGAGAACCACCCCAGCCGCAACTCGGCAAAACTCGCATCTGTTGCGGACCCCCATTCAGGCGGACTCGGCAGGGTCGCATAGGCCGTTGGGTGCGGCGCGACGACAACGCCTGGAGACGCAGCCAACTCGTCACACCCTTCGATTCCCGGACGTGCAGAGAAGATCGAATCCGTAAGGACATCGGACCCCACTCCCATCTGTAGCGAAGCCGCCTCCACCACCGCGCTGTGTGACCTTGTCCGAGCGACCGGATCCATCCACCAGGCCAGCCGGGCGTCACGCATTGCAACGCCATCACCGATCTCGCCCTCCGCGATCAGTAGATGGAGTTCACGCGCGAGCCGGAGTTCGCGCACACGCCAGACGCCCTGGTGACCGAAGGTCCCGGAGTCCAGCACCATGGAAGCACCGCCCGTCCGTGTGCGAGGGACTCCGCGTTTCTGCTGGAACAGGGCTTCCAAGCCCCCGCGAGCTCCGCTCCGAGAGGACAGCACCTTTCCTGCCATGGTGGCAGCACGCACCTGGCCCATCGATGCGGCTACCGCCGCCGACGCAATCCCGGCCAGCACCAGTAGTGCCAGCAACGCCAGGACGAAGGCAAACCCGCCTCGCCCGGATGCCACAGTGCGCCTTTGCGCGCCGTCGTTCCTCATCTGCGCCCCCAGCTGTCCCATCGAAAGGAAGGCGGAATGGGACTTGGTCCCTCCCACGTCAACCGGGTGGTCAGCCCGCCGTTGGCCATGAAGGCCATTCTGGCCGAGTCGACGGCAATTCCCGTCCCTGTCAACGGCTGCCATGCCACACCGCGCCGATACCGGAAGGCGCCGTCGGAGAAGCGGTATGCACCCCGCTCGAAGTACATGCCCACGAGGGGTCGAGCGATCGGGGGGTCGAGTTGCCACACCTGGGTGGAAAAGCCGTCAACCTGCTGGCAGTCGAGACCGCTCCGCCGCGAGGATCTCGTCAACGCGGAGACGCTCCACTGCCCGTCCTCGGACAGTACCAGTACAGAGTCCTTGTCGGCGTCGGGCGCGCGGTAGCCGGACACCGCCACAACCCAGCCTTGCGAGACGTCCGTCCCACAGCGAAAGGCCATGCCCCGAAACGCACGGAGGTGCAATTCCTCGTTGTCGAGGATCCAGTCGACGCCGGGCTGGCCATACGCGATCTCTGCGTCCAATACGTGGTGAATCAATCGCGTTTCGTCGAGGATTCTCGCACCGGTGACCACCTGGGTCGCCACTACGCTCTGGACTGCAGTGACCCACCAGCTCACCTGCACCACCATCAGCAGCAGTGTCCCGGCAACAACCGCCTCGGTAAGCGCGAAGCCCTGCCCTCTCCCTGACATCCGCACGGTGCGCCGACTCACGTTCCCGCCTCGTCGAGCATGGGGCGAACGGCAAAGTCGACGCGGATTCCAGCCGGAAGAGCCACATGCTCGAAGCTTGCCCAGCTCGCCGATTCGGGCTGCGTGGAGAGACTCCATTTCAAAACGCCCGTGTGGTGTGCACGCTCTCCCGAACTCCCGACCTGGACTCCATTCAGCATGATCGAGTCTACGAAGCTCTGGAGCTGCACCCGCGCCTCGTCCAGCGCGGTCGCGTGCACCAGAGTGCGGGCGGCCGTCGCCGTGAGCGACGCAACCCCCGCTACGCCCACACTCACGACCGCTACCGCCACCACCAGTTCCATCATCGAGACCCCCGACCTGTTCATCGGCGAGATATCCGGCCGAGGGAGGACAGAACCAGCAGGCGCTCCTCACCCGCCAGTTCGAAGCGCAAGGTCTGACTGGAGACCAGGCCAAGGCCCATAGGGCCGAAGCGGACGCGGGCCGTAGCCCGGTCCCGGGAAAGCCCAAGCGTCACACCTCCCTCGTCCAGGCGCGCGGCCATGACCGTGTCACCGGCAGTACTCACGACCATCCCGTGCGCAGGATCCGTCATCAATTCCACGGTCGCACCTCCGTGGGCCACTGCGGTCCATCGCGCTTCGGCAAAGAGCCTGGCAGCCTCTTCACGAGATCTTTGCAAGTAGAACGACGTACGCAGCTTGCGTGCCGAGCCGAGGAGTGGCGGTGCCAGCGCGCCCATGACGACCAACAGCACGGCGATCTCGATGATCGAGTAGCCGGATCGGGACCTCTGGTTCCCCCTTGCTCTATTCTTCGACGTCCCGGCGCCTCTCCTCCGACGCTCCTTGGTTCGCTCTATCGAAACCATGATCCCTCCTTCGACAGGTCAACGAACTCCAAGAACGCGAGCGGAATCGGGCGCTGGAATAGCTGAATCGGCCTTTCTTCGAGGCTCGCCCATTCGACAGGAACGGATATCAAGGTGTGCACACGACCTGACCCTCGGCTTCGGGACTGATCGAGCCGATCGTCGGCGCGCTGGCCGAACCGTAGTAGATCGCGCAACCGCGGTCCTCGCCCAACGCATCATGAGTCGCCGTCGCCGACCAACCGGAGGTCGAGGCTAGGGAGGTCACGGTCACCGCTTCCGAGGACACGAAGCTCAAGTCTGCCAGGGAACTCGTGTACTGGTAGTGGGTCGCGTAGTACAACTCCTGCTGCGCTGCAAGATTCCGAATATCGGATTTCATCGCAGCGAAGTAGGCCTTTTCCCTGGTGGCCGAAAACTGCGGAATCGCAATTGCCGACAGGATACCGATAATGACCAGCACGATCAACAGTTCTATCAGCGTAAAGCCTTTGTTACTCACGATTTGATGATCCTTTATTGATAATTCACATGACGTCGGGAGATGACACTGTCGTCGCACATCAACCGAAGTATGGGCCCGGATCATGGGCGCAGGGATAGTGGAAACGGCCATTGTGCCCGAACGCGTAGCGAGACGCCCGGTCTGCCGCACACATTGGACCGCCCGAAGACGCCTATTCCTCCGCGTCTTCCTCCAGCCAGGCAGGCCGCGGAGCGTCCCAGGGCCGCGCCTTCGGCCCCATGAGGTTGCATCGCAGAATGAACCAGATCGCGGAGAAACCGTCCTTCCAACCGATCTTCTTGCCCTCGGCGTACGAGCGTCCGTCGTAGCTGACCGGCATCTCGTAAATGCGCGCCTTGGCCTGTGCCAGTCTGGCGGTGATCTCGGGCTCGATGCCGAAGCGGTCCACGGTCAGCGGAAGGGACTGGAGAAGCTCCCTGCGAACCAGCTTCTGGCACGTCTCCATGTCAGTCAGGTTCAGATCGGTCAGGACATTGCTGAGCAGGGTGAGAAACCGGTTGCCGATCATGTGCCAGAAGAACAGGACCCGGTGCGGTCCACCCAGAAAGCGAGATCCGTACACGGCATCGGCCCTGCCGTCGGCGATCGGAGCCAGCAGCCGCGGAATCTCCCCGGGATCGTACTCCAGGTCCGCGTCCTGCACCGCCACGACGTCCGCGGTCGCGTACCGGAAGCCCGTCCGGAGTGCGGCTCCCTTCCCCCGATTGCGGTCGTGGAGGACGAGCTGGTCGATCAAGCCACTCTCGTGCAGATGGGTCAGCAGCGGCCGTGTCCCGTCGCTCGAGCCATCGTCAACCACGATCACCTCCTTGGTGATCGGCACGGAGGCCACCCGTCGTAGCAGCTCTTCCACGGTGGCGCTTTCGTTGTACACCGGGATGACGATCGAGACGGTCATGTGCCCCGGGGCCCGGCGGATCCGGCCCGACTGTGGAGGGTCAGCGTGACTCAACGTTCCGAGCTTCCGCCGGAGGTCGGAGGGGCGGCGTCGGCACGCGAAACAGCCCGAGGAAGCCGGTCGAACTACCTGGAACCGACCGGCACTTCCAAGGTTTGCCCGGCGTAGATGCGCGTGCCGCGAAGCTTGTTTGCCGACTGCAGTTGATCAACCGTCGTGCCGTAGGCCTGCGCGATGGTCCAGAGCGAATCGCCCGAACGAACCTCGTATCGAACGACCGACGGCAGGGGACCCTCATCGGCCACCACCGGCCCGGAATCGGCTGCCAGACGGCGCTCCGTTTCGACACGCTCCACGTAGCGCGCATACTCGTGGGTATACACCGCGATGTGGTAGTGCGGCGGGTACCTCTCATAGGTCGCCTGCACCGTGCCCTGCCCCTCGAGGTGCAACAGAACGTCCTCCAGCCAGGCACGACATGGCCGGTGATTGCTTCGGCGAAGATCGACCGCCATTCCCGTTGGATGGACCGACAGACGCGACGAGTTGCGCGGCTGCCGATCCTTGGGGCGCGTAAGGCTCGTGACGACCAGTATCTCGCCGCATGCACCGCGATACTGTCGCGACAGCCGTTCCACGAAAGTCCGGACCTCCTCGCGCGCGTAGCCGAAGGACACCTCGTCGTCGAGCACGTAGTTTTCGTTGCCTCGCAACGGGACCAGGAGACCCAGGTCGACGAAGCGCCGCACGTGATCCGAGTCCCGGGTAAAGGTGTAGTCGTAGTCGATGGCCCGCTGGTGCTGCTCCTGCATCGACGCGAGTCCACCCCGCAGACTCTGTCCGGACACGGGGCCGGAAAAGCCGATCGCGACAAGGGGCAACACCGGCAAACACCGCCTCAATACCCCACAACCGCTCCGTTGCCGTGACTGAGCCTCCAAGTACGCTTCCTCCTCTGGGAGTTCCGGGCTGAATCGCATCGCCGGCTCGCTACGCATAAACATATGTCTTGCCTTCGCCTCCGTCCACCCTTCACAATGGTGCTAGACGACCGCGTAGTTCTCCCCGACGACCGTCCAGTTGACCACGCTCCAGAAGGCGGCGACGTAGTCCGGGCGACGATTCTGGTAGTTCAGGTAGTATGCGTGTTCCCACACGTCGACACCCAGAATGGGAGTCTTGCCGGCCATGACAGGCGTGTCCTGGTTCGGAGTCGACACGACTTCAAGCGATCCCGCTCCATCGGCCGCGAGCCACGCCCAACCGGAGCCGAAGCGCCCAACCGCCGCAGCCGCGAAGCGACGTTTGAATTCCTCCAGACTTCCGAAGGCCGCGTCGATCGCCGAGGCCAACGCGCCGGTCGGCTCGCCAGCTCCTCCGGGGGCCATGAGTTTCCAGAACATGGCGTGGTTCACGTAGCCGCCGCCATTGTTCCGGACTGCAGTGCGAATCCCTTCGGGGATGGCGGAAAGGTCGGCGACGAGTTCGTTGGCAGACTTGCCGTGCAGGGCGGCGTGGGCGGCGAGGGCCGCGTTCAGGTTGGCGGTATAGGCGGCATGGTGTTTCCCGTGATGGATTTCCATCGTACGGGCGTCGATGTGCGGTTCGAGGGCATCGTGCGGGTAGTCGAGATCGGGAAGCTGAAAGGGGTAGGCCATCGTCGGCATCTCCTGGGCATGGTTACTATTCGTGGCTGCACGCGGGCCGAAATCCCATCGAGGCCGGGCGGGCCCACCCGGTCTCGCGGAGCACACAGCCTGGAAGGTTGGAACGTGTCCAAAAGCAGGATGTCCTCGCAAGGTCAGAGACGGATTCTTCTCGTGGACTGCGACATGTTCTTTGTTCAGGTGGCGCGGCTGGAAGACCCGGATGGTGCCGGCAGGGAGCCACTTCTTCTCGTTGGTGGGAGAAGCAACCGCGGTGTCATCACCTCGGCCTCGTATGCGGCGCGCGCATTCGGCGTCCGCTCGGGGATGCCGACCATGAGAGCGCGGCAACTCTGCCCGCAGGCGGTCGTGGTGCCCGTACCTCGCGGGGCGTGCGTCGAGCGAAGTCGCGCGGTTCGAGCGGTGCTCGGCGATTTGTCCCCGGTGGTTCAGGCGGCGTCCATCGACGAATTCTATCTGGATCTGACGGGGACGGAGAGGATGCTCGGGAGCGAGGATCTCGCCGAAACGGCAGATCGCATCCGGCGAGCGGTGCGAGAGAGCACGGAAGTCGCCGTGTCGCTGGGCGGCGGCACTCAACGAGTCGTGGCCAAGGTCGCCACGCGCCTCGCCAAGCCCGACGGAATCCACGTCGTGCCGCCCGGTGATGAAGCGGCTTTCATGACACGCTTTCGCCTGTCCGATCTGCCTGGGATCGGGGCCGCCTTCCTGCGGCAGTTGGCGGACAAGGGCCTTCACACGGTGGCGGAGACGGCCGCTGTGGAACGCGCGTGGCTCGAGCGCTGGTTCGGGCCAGCGCGGGGCGCGTGGTTGTGGGAGCGAGTGCGAGGGATCGACGCCAGCGAGGTGGATGCCAGCAACCGCCGCAAGTCGATCAGTTCCGAACGGACCTTCTTCACCGACGTCGACGATGATGAGGAACTGGAGCGCCGCCTGCTCAAGCTGAGTTGTTCGGTCGGACAACAGCTGCGTGGCCGCGAACTGCGGGCCCGGACCGTGACCGTCAAGATCCGCGATCAGGACTTCCGCACTCGCCAGGCAGGAAACACACTGCCGGAGGGCGTCGAGACCGACCGCGTGATATTTGCCGCCGCTACTGCCCTGCTCCATCGGCTACGGCACCGGAGGAGGACCGCGGTGCGGTTGCTGGGGGTTGGTTTGTCCAATCTGGTTCGCCAGGCGCCCTCCACGCAGTTCGATCTATTCGGGGAGGGCCCGAAACTGGAAACGGAACGCGACCGGACCATCGCGCGCGCCGTCGACCACGTCCGCGACCGCTACGGACGCGACGCACTCCGGCCGGCCCGCGTATTGGACCGGCCGGAGCGCTGAGAGAAGGCCTACTTCGCCTCCCACGGCTTCCGCTCGAAGTAGTCGCGCGTCATCTCGACCACCTTGGGAGCCAGAAGCCCCAGGGCGATGAGATTGGGCCAGATCACGATCGCGAGGAACACGTCGCCGATGGCCCAGATCACGCTGAGCGGCAGAACCGCGCCGATGAAGTGCATGATCACGAAAACGACCTTGTACGGAATCAGCGCGCGCGCGCCGAAGAGGTAGTTGGCGCAGCGGTCGCCGTAGTAGCTCCACGCGATCGCC
>JAPPGZ010000094.1 GCA_028874905.1 Gemmatimonadota bacterium | reverse complement strand
GAACCAGTCGATGTGGGCCGCCGCCTGCGAGATCTCGTGGGTGATCTTGCCGTCACCGCGCTGGTATTTCGCGAGGAAGGCGAGCTCCTCGGCGACCAGGTCCCACTGCCCCAGCGCGTCCATCGCGTAGGTGTTCATCATCGCGTCGCCGCCGAAGAACCATCCGAATCCCGGGCGCGTGCCGTCTCGCGACAGACCCCAGCCGGCGACGAAGCCGCATCCCAGATCCGGGTTGCAGACGCGCTGCTCCTCCAGGTTGATCTTTGCCCATTCGAGCGCTAGGTCGAGCGCCGGATCGGGCGTCTCGACCGAGGCCGTCGAGGCCAGCACGGAGTCGGCCCAGGCCCGCTTGTCCCGATAGAGCATCTCGGCGCCCGCAATCAACCGTCCGTAGCGGGCGAAGACGGTATCCCGCGGTACGGTGCCGGCGGCCACCGCGATCGGAATGAACTCCGCCCGTGCGCGCTCCGGATCCACCGGGATCACCATCGTGCGCGGCGCCTCGCCCAGCTGGTGCGCCGGATGCTCGACCGAGTTGGTCGCCCACGGCGAGCCCACCATCGCGTTGCGCGTCTGCAGGCTCTCGGAGAGCACGAAGGCGCGCCGCCCGGCGTCCCAGTACGCGTACTGTCCGCCCAGCGACCCCGGCCACATGTAGTTGAGCACCGGGTGGAACTCGGCGACAATCTCCATCGGCTCCGGGCTGTCGACGTCGAGCAGCACGAGAATCCCGGACGCCGTCGTATCGGCGGGCGCGAGGATGTGCTGCCGCACCTGAAACGCCGCGTGGCTGTAGGTGATCGTCGTCAGTTCGGGCCGGACGTGCACCGTACGCGCCACCTGCTCGCCGGGAATCGGGGCGCCGTAACCGGACGTCGAAAAGGCGAGGCGGAAGCCGCTGCCCACCTTGAGCGGATGCACCCACAGCTCGGCCTCGCCCGTCTCCAGCCCGAGCCAGGCCGCGCGCGGTCCGGTCACGCCGAGGTACTCGCCGGGTCGCACCGGGCCGGTCAGCTCGATGGGCGACGGGGCGATCGTGAAGCGGGGAACCGACAGCGCAGCCAGGTCGCCGGGCGAGGGGTCGGGGAGGCGCTGGGCCGCGGTGGGGTTGGGGAGGGGAATGAGAAGGGCGAAGATGGCGGCCGCGGCGAGGATCCGGGCCGGTGCCGGGGCGGGGTGCGTGGCGGGGCGGGGGGAGGGTGGAGGTTTCATCCAGCGGTGGCCTCGGGGCCGGAGAGTGTACGATTCGCTGCGACAAGGTACGGTCGCGGCAGGCCCCACCGCACGACTTCTCACCGTTGCACTACCGGTTCAGCCTCAGCACCTGCGGATGCTGCACGTCCAGTTCGTCGTGCCAAACGCCCAGCACCTCGTCGATGCCGATGTCCCACACTCGAAAACCCTCGGGCACCTCCACGCTGCCGAGCCACCGGCCGCCGGGCTCGAGCACCAGCCACGACTCGGGTCCGCCGCCCTCGCTCATCCCGCGGAAGGGCCGCAGCCAGATCGCGCCCGCCGGATCGACGATCATGTCGGCGTAGGCGGGCCGGGTGGTGGGCAGCGGCATGTCCTCGAGCAGCTGCTGAAGCCGCGGAGGCATCCGCCGGCCCTGAGGTGTCGGGGCTGCCAGGCGGGCGTCCCGTTCCGCGACGGCCTCCGCCTCGCTCACCGCCAGGTCGAAGACCGCCAGGCGCAGGATCCTCACCGTGTCGCCGGACGCGGTCATCTCCTCCAACTGCATCCGGTCGGAGGATCCGGTGAAGATGCGGCCGCCGTGCGTGCCGACGACGGCCTTCTTCTGAAAAAGAGGCACGATGCGCATGTCGCCCACGACGTAGTCCTCGTAGCCCGGAGTCCAGCCGATGCTGTCGCCCCCGCTGCCGTCGAACCGGTATGTGCGGAGGGCCTCGGGGACGCGGGTCAGGCGACCGAGCTCGGGGATCGGGGGAACGATGCGTGCGACGAGGCGTCCGGTACCGATGGCGTGGACGGCAAGGGTCCTGCGGGCCAGCCGCGTCTCGCGGATCAGGACCGGACCGGGGCCGAAGACGCTCATCACACCGTCCCGGTCGACCACCAGGATCGTGTCGCCCGCCACCTCCAACTGCTGCGCGTTGGTGAATTCGCCGGGGCCCTGCCCCTGCCCGGATCCGCCGAACGAGCCGAGGAACCCGCCGTCGGCCGAGAACTGCCGGATCTCGTCGGAGCCGGCGTTCAGGACGACGAGGGATCGGTCCGGGAGCCGCGTCATGCCGCGGACCTGGTAGAAGCTGTGTGCGTCGCCGGTACCGGATTCGGACAGGTTGAGGATCGGTCGCGGGTCGATGCGCCACGCGTTCGACTCTGCCGAGTCCGTCTGCGCGGGATTTCCCCAGGCGGGCCGGAGAGACTCCACGATCGTGATGCCGGCGCTGTCGCGCTGCACTGCCAGCGGGGGGCCGTCGCCGCCGGGGGTGCAGGCGTGAAGGAGCACGCCGGCGACCGCAGGCAGAAGGCGTGGGCACCGGAAGCGCTGGCGCTGCGTGCTCTGGTGCCACCTCCGATCGCGTTTGCGTCGGCCCCAACTGTCTTGGCGCAGGTGAATGCTACTATTATAATAGCAAAATGCTATCATTTTGGGCTTGAAGGGGGTGGAGGATGGCGGACGTGGCCATTCGGGGAATCCCGGACGAGTTGCACCTGGAACTTAAGGCGGCGGCGGAGAGAAATCACCGCAGCCTCAACGGAGAGATCGTGGCGAGGCTGGCGGCCTCGGTCCGCACGGCCCCGGTCGATGCGATCACGCTCCTGGAGCGCATCCAGCGACGACACCGGACGCTCGGCCCCGTCGAGCTCGGCGAGGCGACCCTGCGCGACCTTCGGGACGAAGGCCAGGGCGGCCCCGGGCGGCGGGACGCGCCCCGAACCCGCTGGACGGGCGGCGAATGATCGTCGTCGACACGAGCGTGATGGTGCGGCTGGTCGTCGGGGGGCGCGACGGCGCGGAGGCGGCCCGGCTCTTCCGGCACGATCCCGAATGGGCCGCGCCTGCGAGCCTGATGAGCGGGGTGTGCGGCGTGCTGCTCGGGCTGGTGCGCCGGCGGTCGCTCACGGTGGACCAGGCGAAGGCCATGTGCGACGACGCGGCGTTGGCGCTGGGCGGGAGGGTCGTGACCGTCCCGTCTGCGCGGGTGATCGATGCCGCGCTGCAGTGCGGGCTGTCGGCCGGGCACGCCGAGTTCGTGGTGGTGGCGCGGGAACTGGGCGTGCCGCTGGCGACCGGCGACCGGGCGATTCTCAGCGCGGCACGGGATGTGGCGGTCTGGGTGGGGACGGGGTGAGAGATTGACCGCTACACGGTCCGCCCGGAAGTCATCTCCGGATAGAACTGGCGGCAATACAGCCGGTACTTCCCGATTGGGCCGTCCGCGCGACACAGGCGGGGAGGTGACCGGAAGCGCTTGCGCTCCCAGATGACCACGTCCTGCAGGACATAGCGCTTCTCCTCCTTCAGGAGGATGTGGCTCATCACCCTGTGGCGAAGTCTCATGGGCAGGAACCCCAGACCCGCGATGAACCGCCGCGGCCGGCGGATTTCCCTCGCCTGCGTAACCAGCGTGAGCTCTATGAACTCGCCGTCGACGGGTGTAGCGAGCACCCATAGTCTTGCGTCCATTCCGATCGACTTTTCGTGGACTTCGACGTAGGAATACCCGAGGCCATGCACATGGGTGACCGCCGATACATCGGACCCGAAGTCGATGAGGCCCGCCACCCTGCGCACGCTCTTGAAGTCGAAGGTGCTCTTCAGGTACGCGCCGTCGATCGACAGCGGACCGGTCGGCTCCACGCTCTCGTAGCCGTGCGTGTACTCCAGGTGCTCCACGTCCACGGAGTTCTCGGTCGTCTCCTGGGGATGTCCGCGGAACCGCAGCGTGACCGAGCGCAGCGGACTCCACTGCGCCCCCGTGGATGGCTCATCCGGCAGGTGCCACTGCGCGGGCCGGCCGCCGCTGCCCCACCACGCGAAGATCATGCCCAGGATCTCGGTGGTCTCGTACACCTTGAGCCTGGCGGCCCTGGGGGCCGGGGCGTTCGGAGTCGCGACGCATTGGCCGCCTGTATTGAAGGTGAATCCGTGAAAGGGGCAGACCAGGCAGCCGTCGCGAACAAGTCCGCCGACCGTCGGCCCCATGTGTGAGCCAAGGTGCGGACAGTATGCGTCGGCCACGCAAACGCGACCGTCCTCGTCGGCCCAGACGACGATTTCCTCCCCGAGCCAGGTCTTCTCAATCAGCTTGTGCCGCTCGATGGACTCCCGTGTCGCGACCAGGTACCAGCCCTCGGGGAAGGGGGGCAGCCGGTCCGTCGGCGTCTTCGACGGTCTCCGGTCCCGGCCGGTCTCACGTCCGGTCCGCGCCGGAGGTGCAGCCAGCGAGGTGGTTGAAACCATGCGAGTCGTCCTTTCCGTTCGCCGCACCCCCGGGGAGATGCGACAGAATCAGACAAAAATTGTCCGAATTTGTCATATGCCGTCAAGCGGACGCCTTCCGGAAGCGCCAGCCGTACATGATGCGTCCGTAGTAGTTGAACATCCGCCGCGCGTCGGGATCGTCGAAGGGATAGTCCGCGCCGAGCTGTCGTGCAGCGGCCAGCCCGCTGACGAGGCAGGTTTCCTGGCTGTTGATCAGCGTATGAGCGCCGCAGTGCCACGTATGCCTTCCGCCCTGAATGAACCGGAACAGGGGGACGAGCCACGCGACGTGGCGCACGTCGTGGACGATGTGCTGAAACCACCACCTCCTGATGATCTTCTCTTCATCGATCCGGCTGATCGGGTTGTAGGTCACCAGGCAGGGCCTGTCCGACCGATGAGCCCAGGGCTGCTGGTTGTGCATGATGTACGTGATTTCGTAGTTGTCCGGCCGCGCACCGTATTGCTCGATATGATTGCTCCGCGTCTGCAGGGGCTTCGCCTCGTTGTCCGGAAGCACCGACGCGTCCGAGTGCACGACCGTGTGGTTGTGGAGTTCGCTCTCGTAGCGTATGGACGAGAGAACGTAGCGCTCCATGAAGGTGGGATTGTCGAGCATCATCAGCGTCTGGTTCGCGTTGCAGGCGAAGATGACCTCGTCGAACGTCTCGCGGACGCCGTTCTCGTCCTCGACCACGACATCGGAGGTGCGGCGGTACACCTTCCGGACCGGCCGGTTGAGGTGGATCCGGTCCCGGAAACCGGCGGACAGGCTCTGGTAGATCCGCCGGGTTCCCCCGTCCCACGTCTGCATCGGTGTCGCGACCTCGATGTCGAAGAACTCGAGATACCTTGAGAACAGCGACGCCGGCATGTCGAACACGTTCGTTGCCATCAGAAAGTTGACGAACATCGGCTTCAGGATCTTGTACCTGAATTCCCCGCCCAGACCGGCCAGGTTGAGGACCGTGCCCATGCTGACGTAGTTGAACGGGTTGAGGGCGTTCAGGAACTTCGAGCGGGCGCGGGTCAGTCCGCCGAACCAGTGCAGCCGCCTCAGGATCCGCTGGAACCTGGCGATCTCGGCCTCGAGCTGTCGCCTGATCTCGGAGTCGAAGTCGTGCGCGTACACCTGGCCGCGGTATCTGACGCTGTAGCTGAACCTGGTGTCGATCAGTTCGATCCCGTGCTTCCGCATCAGCAGCAGGATGTGGTGGTAGACCGACGGGATGCACGCGGTGACCGAGATGTCGAAGGGGATCAAGGTGCCGTCGTCCTGGGGCATGTCGACGGTGATTGCGTTGCCGCCGATCTCCCCGTGGGCCTCGAACAGCCGGAAATCGAAACGGTCCGGGTGCCGGTGCAGCGCCCACGCGGCCCCCAGGCCCGAGACGCCGCCGCCGATGATCGCGACCTGCCGCTTGCCTTTCCGGTTTGCGTCCGTTGACATGGAGCGTCCGTCCCTGTGTGTCCCTGTATTTATTTGTTGTGAATGGGTAAAATTACCGCTATTTTACCCACATGTACCAAAGATGTCTCGCCAACGTGCTCGATTCCAGCCAACGCAGCGTCCTCGTGCTTGGCCCACGGCAGGTCGGTAAATCTACCCTTCTGGCAACCCTGTCACCCGATCTCTCACTGAATCTGGCGAGCCCGCGGGTCTTTCGCGATTTCGTCGCCTATCCGGAACGCCTTGAACGCGAACTCAGGGCCGCGCCGCCGAAGGTTCGCACAGTCTTTCTGGATGAGGTTCAACGGGTCCCGGCCCTGCTCGACGTGGTGCAGCTCCTGCTGGACGAGCACCCGGGCCGCTTCCGGTTCCTGCTCTCCGGGTCGAGCGCACGCAAACTCAGGCGTGGACAGGCCAATCTTCTGCCGGGCAGGATCCACGTCCATCAGATGCACCCGCTGCTCGCGTGCGAACTGGCCGGGGATTTCGATCTCGACCGCGCGCTCGCGCATGGGACGCTTCCGGGCATCTACGCGGAAGGAGACGACGAGCTGCGAGCCGCGGACCTCCGAAGCTATACGGATACGTATCTGCGCGAAGAGATCCAGGCCGAGGCTCTTGTGCGGAATCTCGGGGGCTTCTCGCGCCTCCTGGATTTGATGGCCGCATCTTCGGGCCGGGTCCTCAACGTTCAGGCGATGTGCCGGCAGGCCGGACTCGGGTATGAGACCGCGCGCCGATATATCGAGGTCCTGGAAGACACGTTGGTCATGTTCCGCGTTACGGCCTGGCGCGGCTCCCGCCGGGCGAGCGTGATCGGGCATCCCCGGCTCTTCTTCTTCGACATCGGAGTGCGCAACGCCCTGCTGCGGCGGCCGCTCGACGCCCCGCTTCCCGACGAGCGGGGTATCCTGCTGGAGCACTTCGTAGCCTGCGAACTGCACCGCCGGCTGCGGACGCTGTGGCCTGAAGCAGCGCTCTTCCACTACCGCACCAGGTCCGGTACCGAGGTGGATTTCGTGCTCGAAGTGGGGCGCGACCTCTGGGGGGTCGAAGTCAAGGCCGGAAGCCGCGTGACCAGGAACATGCTCCGTGGACTGGCATCGCTCGCCTCGCGCAGCGACCGGGTCACGCGGCGGATCGTGGTCTTCCTGGGTGACCGGCGCCAGGTCCTCGACGGAGTCGAAGTGCTTCCCCTGGCCGATTTCCTGGAGGAATTGCCGCGGTAGGAATCTCCACCTTGCCGGACGCGTGTTCGGGACTTCGATTCAGCCATTGGCGCCCGAAGTCGATCCCGGTGGGAAGGATCGCGTGATGAAATCCTTGCGTTTTGCGATGTTGGTGGCGTTGGCCCCGTTTGTGGCGGCTCCAGCGTCCGGACTCGCTCAGGAGTCCGAGGGCGCCCAGGGCATCGATCCGACTTTGGAGGAGTGGCAGGTCCCGTGGGAGGAGAGCCGGCCGCGCGATCCCTACGTGGCGCCGGACGGACGGGTCTGGTTCGTTGGACAGCGCTCCCACTATGCCGCCGTCCTCGACCCCGTGACCGGTGAATTCAGGAAGTACGACCTTCCCGACGGGGCTGGCCCGCACACGGTCGTGGTGGGCACGGACGGGATGGTCTGGTACACCGGAAACCGGGTGGGGAACATCGGCCGCATCGATCCCGCGACCGGTGACATCGAGATCTTCCCGATGCCCGACGAACGCGCCCGCGACCCGCACACGTTCGCGTTCGACGCCGCAGGCGACCTCTGGTTCACGGTCCAGGGCGGCAACTTCGTCGGCAAGTTCTGGCGGGAGACGGGCGACGTACGGCTGGTCGAGATGCCGGACAACCCGGGCGCGCGGGGCGGGTCGACCCGGCCCTACGGCCTCAAGATGGACTCCCGTGACCGGCCCTGGGCGACACTGTTCGGCACGAACCAGCTGGTCATGGTCGATCCGGAGACCTTCGAGGCCCACGTACTACGAGCTGCCGGAGGGTGCCCGGCCCCGGCGGCTGGTTATCGACTCGCGCGACGTCGTCTGGTACGTGGACTACGCTCGCGGGTACCTGGGCCGCGTCGACCCGGAGACTGCCGAGGTCACCGAGTGGGCCAATCCGAGCGGCGAGGGTGCGCGCCCGTACGGGGTCGCCATCGACGAACACGACCGCGTGTGGTTCGTCGAAACCGGGGTGCGGCCGAACAGGTTCGTGGGCTTCGACACCCGCCGCGAGGAGTACATCAGCGAGGTGGACGTGGCGAGCGGAGGAGGCACCATCCGCCACATGTACTTCGATCCGAAGACCAGCACGATCTGGTTCGGCACCGACGTGAACACGGTGGGGCGGGCGGTGCTGCCGCCGCTCAGGAGGGTCAGCGAGTAGGGCAACCTGCATCCGCGCCATTCAAGACCCCCAAGGGGGAGACTTCAATTGAAGACGAGCAAGGGTACCTCGAAAACGAGAATCATCATCGCAACCGTCGCGGCCGGTCGACACTACTTGCATCTCGTTCTTGTTGTTGCGCTAGCGGCCTGCGCAGTCCCCGGCGCCGAAACACCGAACGACAACACGGCCGCCGACAGGGCCCCCAGCCAGCCCCCCGCAGCCGACCACCTCGTCCCCTCGACGCCGGAGAACCTGAACTGGGGTTGGTTCCCGATCGACAAGGAGCCCGTGCTGCGCATGCAGTCCGGCGAGACCGTCCGCGTCAATACACTGACTCACGTGGGCGCGGGCCAGAACGAGGAACCGGTAGCATACCTGACCGGCCTGGGCATCCCACGCGACGAGATCCTTCAGGACGTGCTGGACTTCTGGGCCACGCGCGAGGGTCGGCCTCGCGAGGGGCGGAGCGGCCACGTCATCACGGGCCCGATCCATGTGGAGGGTGCCGAGCCGGGCGATGTGCTGGAGATCGAGATCCTGTCGATCGAGACGCGGGTTCCCTGGGGCGTCAACAGCACGAGTGCGCGGGGCGGCGTGTTCTCGACGTCATATCCCGGCTTTGCGGAGGGCGATCCGGCGCTGGACATTCCGCCGGGCACCCGCCACGTGATCCGCACCGGTGACGTCGACGGCAGGGAAGTGGCCTTCTTCTCCGACGACATTCAGGTCCCGCTCGCTCCGTTCATGGGCATTTTGGCGGTTGCGCCCGACCCGGTCGTGGGCCAGCCCGGCGTGACGGTCCCCGGCGTTCAGGGTTCGCGGCCCCCCGGCCCCTTCGGCGGCAACCTCGACGTCAAGGACCTGAAGGCTGGCACGACGGTATATCTGCCCGTGTTCCAGCCCGGAGCCCTGTTCTATGTCGGAGATGGGCATGGGGCTCAGGGCGACGGTGAAGTCAGCGGGACGGCCATCGAACAGTCTCTGACCGGTACGTTCCGGCTCACGGTGCACAAGGACCGCAGCATCACGGGCCCCAGAGCCGAGAATGGGAACCACTACATCCTGATGGGGATCGACCTGGACCTCGACCGCGCGGCCCGCCACGCCGTCCGGGAGGTCGTGGACTTCCTCGTGGAGGAGAAGGGGCTCACCCCGGCCAAGGCCCTGTCGCTGGCGAGCATCGCTGTGGACTTCCGGATAAGCGAAGTCGTGGACCTGACTCAGGTGGTGTCGGGGTTCATCCCGAAGGACGTGTTCCTACGGTAGCGGGCACGGGCCCGGCGTTGGAGTCGACGGACCGCGCGTCCGCCGAGAACGCCAGCCACAGTCCCATGGCGATCATCCAGATCACGTAGGACGCGTCGACCCACACGGCGAGTTCCCAGTCGAAGACGATCATCGGGATCCTGAACAGCAGTTCCAGGGCCCCGACGGCGGCCATCCAGGTGATCGGCTTTCGCCATCCGAAAACGCTCGCAAAGACCAGCGCGAAGCAGAGCATGGAGGCGCCGCGGGCGAGTCCGGCGATCCTCTCGAAGAGGACGCTGGCGTCCCGCATCACGAGTTGGATGCCGATGAACGACTCCTGTGCCGCGCCACCTGATGCCGCGCTTCGTTCGGGCAGGGCCGTCCACCCGACCGCGTCGAGGCCGAAGTGCGGGACGAGGGCGACCAGGCTCGCATAGAACATCGCGACGGCCGCCACCAGCGAGGCGCGGGCGGGCCTCAGCGCCGCATAGAGGCCCAAGGGCAGCAGCACGGTGAAGAGCCAGCTTGCGACGCCGAGCCAGACCGCGGCATACGGACCGGGCTGGATGGCATTGACCGCTCGGTAGGCCTCGGCGGTCGGTTCACCGGCGATCAGCGACACGTCGATGCCCGCGGACACCGCGCTGCCGATGAGCACGGACACGCCGAGCACGTTGCACAGCACTGCAAGGAGGCCCGAGACCCCCGCGACTCTCTGGATGGACATGTCGGTCTTGCTCCCGATCAAGGCGCCTTGCCACCCGGCAGAGCACCTGAATCCGGAATCAAGGCAAGAAGTCACGCACAGTCAATCAGGGGTCTATCGAGCCAGGGGGGACGACTCAGTCGGCCGCGGCCGTCGCGATCGCGGCGGCGTTTGCGAGTAGCCAGGCGGACGCGGCACAAAGCTGCAGCCAGTCGCCGGTTGAGCTGATCCCGGACACGAGCGCGCTGGCGATCCAGCATAGGCTGGCGGCCGTTTGGCCTACCCGCTCGACACGCAACGCCCGCTTCATTCGCCTTGGCTTCGGAGCCACGGACGCCGGGGCGTCGGCACGGTCGATCAGCATACGCACTCCTGTCCGCAACAGGAAAGGTCGTCGAGGTACATGCCCCACATCCTGTACATCTCAAGCCCCTCGGCGGGCAGACCCAGCGAGGTCGCGATCGCCTTGGCGACGACCGCGAACCGTTGCCGGTACTTGTATATGAAGCAGAAAATGTGCTTGTCGTGCCGCACGGACGCCCCGCACAGGTAGATCCCGGGGACGGTCGTCGATTCGTCGTGCTTGTTGAGGAGCGGGAATCCGTCTTCTCGTGACTCGAAGTGGTCCATTACGAGCGGATGGCTTCCCGCAAACCCACCCGCGAGGAGGGGCGGCACGGGCGTGTGAAAGACCAGCCCGTCGTCCGTGGCGACCTCGAATCCGGCGTAGGCGGTAGCCACAGCGGTGACCGTAGTGTCGGGAAAGAGCTCCACGTGCTCCGCGTACGAGGGGCGTCGCGTCCGCTCGAGCGAGAAGGTGGAAAGCGCGACGCTGGGATCGGAGCTCTCGGACGCCCACGGCCGCCCCCGGTCGAAGAGGCGCACCCGCCTAACTCGCTCGGCCAGGTGACTGGCGACGTCGACGCCGCTTTCGTAGCCGCCGACGACGATGAAGTCGTCCCCATCCAGCTCGGCGTAGCTCGTGAGCAGAGCCGTGTGCAGGCACAGCTCGCTGCCCTCGAAGTCGTTCAAGCGCGGGTACTGGAAGTCGCCTGCAGCCCAAATGACGTGCCGGGCCCGCACATGCCCCGCTGTCGTTTCGACCACGAACTCATCGCCGCTCCGGTAGATCCAAAGGACGTCGACGCCCTCCTGGATCGGCAACTCGAAGTGCTTGGCGATCGCCCTGAGGAAGGCCGCATACTCGCGCCCCGTGGGGTGCTCGACCCCCAGCGTCACGGCGGCCGAGGTCCCGATCACGACAGAATTCAGGTCGAGCATACCGACCGAATTCGTCGGGAACGAAGGTGTGATGAAACGGGTCTCGGCCGGCCACCGCGCAAACGAGGCGCCCACCGAGTGGCGTTCGAGCACGACGAAGTTCTCGATCCCTGCGTGCCCGAGTGCGACCGAGACGCCCACACCGGCGGCCCCCGCGCCGACGATGACCACATCAAACAGGTCGTCCCGAGCCGGAGTGTTCATCGGGCCACCTACTCGACCATCCGGATCTCGGGGAAGGGGTTCGGACGTCCCGCCCAGAGGCGGCTGTCGGCGGCGGCAGGAGCATCGTCGAGCAGGCATGCGTCGAGTCGCGCGCGTACTGCGGCCTCGTCCATCCGCTGACCGATGAAGACGAGTGCCTGGTGACGATCCCCGTACCGAGGGTGCCAACGCGCCTGCTGATCCGGTCGCTCTCCGTCCGGGTGCTCCCAGTACTCCCTCGGCATCGCGGCCCACCACATGCCCATGGCGTTGACGGAGCTCACACCCCCTGCCTGCGTCCACTCGTATGCGACCCTGTGATCGGCGGCGACCCAGAAGAAGCCCTTCGACCGGAGCACGCCACGCCAGTTCTCGTCGTCGTTCAGGAACGCCCACAGCTTCTGCGCGTCGAACGGTGCCGAAGTCCGATAGGTGAAGCTCGATATCCCGTACTCCTCCGTCTCGGGCGTGTGGTCCCCATCGAGCTCGCGGATCCATCCGGCGGAGCTTTCCGCCTTCCCGTAGTCGAACAAGCCCGTGTCGAGCACGCGCTCGAGGGGCACCCGCCCATGTGTCGCCGGGTGAATCTCCGCGCCGGGGTTGAGCGTGCGCAGGATGGCCTCGACCTCACGCGCATGGTCCTCGGTGACGAGATCGAGCTTGTTGAGCGCGATGACGTCGGCGAATTCGACCTGATCGATCAGCAGGTCTGTGACCGTCCGCTCGTCCTCTTCGCCCAGCGACTCGCCGCGGTCCTGCAGCGCCTCGGCGGCGTTGTAGTCCTTCAGGAAACTCGCGGCGTCTACGACGGTGACCATCGTGTCGAGACGAGAGATGTCGCCGAGGCTCACACCGTACTCGTCCTCGAAAGTAAAGGTCTGGGCGACCGGGATGGGTTCCGAAATCCCCGTGGACTCGATCAGCAGGTAATCGAAACGCCCCTCCCGAGCCAACCGGGAGACTTCGGCGAGCAGGTCCTCCCGTAGCGTGCAGCAGATGCAGCCGTTCGTCATCTCGATAAGCGTCTCTTCGGTGCGCGAGAGCTGGGCACCCCCGCGCTCCACGAGGGCCGCGTCGATGTTGACCTCGCTCATGTCGTTCACGATGACCGCGACCCGGCGTCCCTCCCGATTGTTCAGAACCTCGTTCAGGAGGGTGGTCTTCCCGGCTCCGAGGAAGCCGGACAACACCGTGACGGGAAGGCGCTCGTCACGAGGTACGGCGCCTGGATCGCTGCTCATCGAACTTCCTTTTCCGGCACTTCTCACTGCGGGGTGCTCCTGCAAGCGGCTTGCGAGGGCAGGAAAATACACAAGCGACTTGCATGTGCAAGGGCTTGTCCCTAGCGTTTTCGAACTTCAGCTCTGCCGCGCGGGGGAAGGCCCATGCGAATCACCAAAAACGAGGCTCGTCGGAGGCTGCGCGAGCGCGGTCTGCGCGTGACCGCGCCGCGCCTTGCGGTGCTCCGCATCCTGGCCGCCGCCGAGGGTCCGGTATCCTTCACGCAGGTGCTCGACCTGCTGGGCGACTCGGACTGGGATCAGGCGACGATCTACCGCAACCTGGTCAAGCTGCGCGAGGCCGGGCTCGCCCCCGTGGTGAGTCGGGCGGACGGCATCGACCGATACGCGCTCGCGGGAGACCACGAAGACAGCCATCGCCACCCGCACTTCCTGTGCGAGGACTGCGGCCGGGTGGCCTGCCTGAAGGAGGAGGTCACCGCAGCGTTGTCGATCGATGGGCGGTGGGCCGAGTCTATCCGCGGCGCTATGGTGCAGCTCCTCGGGCACTGCCCGGACTGCCTCGCTCACCCCGAGGTCTGAGATCCTTCAGGCTTCGCCGTCTCTGCAGTCCCCCAGGTCGTAGTTCGGGTTGTTCGCCTCGTTGCCCGGAATCACCAGAGACAGGTCCATGCCACGCTGCAGGTTGTCCTTGTGGTAGGGCCCCCATGGGTACACGGAACTCGCCGCGCGGCCGTACTGCCGCACGAGGCGCCTCAGGTCGCCCAGACGGTGACCCGTGTTGAACAGCCAGAACGCGCGTTCGCGGAACATCAGGTCCACTCGTGCATCCTGAGTGCCCGGATCGGGCACCGGATCCATCCCGACGGTACCGCGGGCCGCGTTGATTGTGGCGATCCATCCTGCGAAATCCCCGGCGTTCAACTGCGCCTCGGCCTCGATCATCCGTGCCTCGTTGCCGCTCGCGGTTTCCACCGGCGCCGCCCGGCTCGTGAGCTTGAGGTAGCGATACATCGGAGTCTCCGAATCGAACCGTGACACGCCGACGTACTCGGTGGGCACCCGCGGATCGCCCGCGGTCGCGAAGTCGAGGCCGTTGCCGCCCTCGTCGTTCGACACCGAGTAGCGATCGAGCTCCCAGTTGTCCACGTACATGAAGTTCTCTTCGCGGGAGGAGTTCGTGGAGTGGACGGTCTCGTACAGGAAGTCCGTGGGGACGGCCGCCACGGCGGAGGCGGCGGCCGCGTAGTTGCCCTGGTTGAGCAGCGCTCTGCCTCTCAGGACGCGTGCGAAGTTGGCGATTCTCGCGCTGCCGCCCGCAGCCTGATCGGCCATGTTCAGCCGTTCAATCGCGCGGTCCATGATCTGGTCGGTGCTCAGCGGCATGCCGTACTCGATCTCCGGCTCGGTTCTGCTGAAGGGCACCGCCCCGCAGTAGGCCTCGCCCATGAGGATGTGCACGGCGGCCGAGACGGCGTACAGCTCGCCGATGCGCGGATCGGCGCCGCCCGAGACCTCTTGCAACAGTGAGGCCGCGTCCTCGGCGGAGACGCGCGCCACATGCAGGTTCTGGTACATCTGGTCCCATGAAGCGTTCTGGGGGTCCATCTCCCGCAGGTCCATGGCCCGGATCAGCGGCGGTGTTCCCCCGAATGAGAATTCGTCGCTGAACCATCCGACGGCCTGTACCAGACCGAGGGCCGAGCCGGGACCGCCCGCGGCCCCGTCTTTCGCCAGCGCGAACTCGCCGATCGCCCCGTTGTACAGCGCCGAGGCACCCTGGAGCGTCCGGAGCTGGTCGGGCTCGATGATGTCCGGGTCCTGCACATCGAGAAGGGTGTCGCAGGCGGGCAGTGCCGCGATGAGAGCGAGCGTCGCGATCAGCCGGCGCTTTGCGTGTCGTTGTCTTCTTTCATTCCTGCTCATGTCCGTTGTCCTCTCTGGAGTCGTGGTTGCCATGGGTCAGTAACCGAGGTTGACTCGGAGCATGAACGTTCTCAGCTGGCCCGCCTGCACGAAGTTGTAGTTGGGTCCGTCCGTGCTTGCGCCGGAGGTGTTCACCTCCGGGTCCCAGCTGGTGAAGTTGGTGAAGGTGTACAGATTGCGTCCGGTGAGAACGACCGCTGCCGTCCGGGCGCCGATTCGCGCAGCCCACGCGCGCGGCGTGTTCAGGCGGATGTGCGCCTCGCGGATCTTGACGAACGAAGCGTCCTCGGCGTAGGCGCCGAAGGCCCGCGCGCCGGCGACCGCCTTGGCCTGCGCTTCCAGCGGGGCGTTGGGGTCGTTGAGGTCGCGGCAGTTCTGTACGAACGCGCACTGGAAGAGGGTGTTCACGTTGTGGGAGACGTAGCCACCCTGATAGTCGGCCAGGCCACCGATCTCGAGGCGGTCGTTCCAGAGCGACAGGCTGGTGGCGAGCTGCAGGTTCTGCGTCGGGATCGTGCTGCCGTTGAACACGGCGGTGTCCGATACGACGACCTCGCTCGGGACGATGATTCCGTCCCCGTTCGCGTCCTCCCACGACTCCAGCCTCGGCCACCAGAGACCGTAGAGCGGGAACCCGACGGCCTGCTTGTAGCCGAATCCCTGGATGGGCGTCACACCCTCGCCGAGCTCGATGAGTTCGTTCGAGTTCTTGGCGCCGGTGATGCCAACGGTCCAGTTAAGGTCCTCGTTCTCGATGATGCGGGCGTTGAGGCTGACCTCGATCCCCTGGTTCATCACCTCGCCGAGGTTCTCGACCCGGGTTTGCGTCGCACCCAGCGATCCGGGAAGTTCGCGGTTCACGAGCGCGTCCGTTGTGCTCTTGTTGTAGTAGGTGAACTGGATATCGACGCGGTTGTCGAGTCCGGTGGCGTCGAACCCTACCTCGTATTCGGTGGAGCGCTCGGGGCGGAGTTCAATATTGCCGAGGCCGCCGATGGTCACCGAAGGCTGCGAGGTGGTCTGATCGCCGACGAGAATCGAGCTTGTCACGGGCAGCAGGAATCGCAGCGCCGCATTCGCGTCGGGCTGCAGACCCGACTGGCCGAAGGCGCCGCGCAGGCGGAGGGAGCTGATCCAGGAGGCGCCCGGGTCGTCGATCGTGATGAACGACACGGAGGCCTTGGGGTACCAGGCCGCCTCGAAGCCCTCGCCGAACGCACTGTTCTGGTCGACGCGCATGGCGCCGGTTACGTAGAGCCGGTCGTTCCAGCCCAGCTGCTGTTCGAGATACGAGCCCACGGTCTTCGTCTCGACAGTGATCTCGCCCGAGTTCTTCGTCGCGCCCGCGTCGATGGACTGGCCGCCCGGCGGAAAGACAGCCGCCGAGTTGAGCGTGCCCTCGAGGAGATCCTCGTTGTACTGGGCCCCGATCGAGGTCCGCGAGCTGATCTGGTCGGTGACGTCGAAGTTCGCGCTGCTGCCGAGGTCCACCGAGTACTTGTACTGGGTGAAGGAGTCGATCGCGCGGATCCCCTGGCGCTGCTGGCCGCAGATCGCGCAGCCCTGGCCCGGCGCGTTGAACGACTCGTCGCTGTATCCCGTGTAGTCCATCCCCACGGTGGCGTGCGACGTGATGTAGTCGGTCGGCCTCCAGTTGAGTCGTCCGCTGTTGATGAAACGGTCGGTTTCACGCCACACGATGTGGGCGAAGTTCTGGTCCGGCGGCGCGAAGCCGAAGGGGCTCGCCGCATTTGGGTTGGCGGTGCCGAAGATCGCGGTCCCGTAGATGCCCTCCAGGTTGTCGCCTGTCTGCGGCAGGTAGACGTCGCTCTTGACCAGCCCCACGGACACGTTCAGGTCCATGTTGTCGCGGACGTCGGCCGTAAGATTCGTTCGAAGATTGAACTTCGTCAGCACATTCGGTTGGAGCTGCCTGTCGGGGATCACCGAGGTGCCGCGCTCTTCATAGAGGAACTCACGGCTGACCTCGGGCATCTGCACGACTCCTGTTTCGTTCTCGAACTCGGCGGATACGAAGTACCGGACGGTGTTCCCGCCGCTCACCTGCGCTCCGAACTGCTGCCGGTGACCGTTCTTGATGGGCGAGTACTCGGGCTCGGTAAGCAGGTTGCGCGTATGCAACTGCACGATCGTGCACTGTCCCATTGCCTGCTGCATGGGCAGGCATGGCCTCGTGGCCCCATTGGGGGCCCGCCCCTCGGAGTAGTAGATCCCGGGGTATTCCGCCTGATCCTGGCTGAGCCCCTGTTCGACCCAGATGTTCCAGCGCGGCGGTCCCTCGGTGCCGCGCTTCGTCGTGATCCAGATAACCCCGTTGGCGGCCTGCGTCCCGTAGAGTGTTGCCGCCGAGGGCCCTTTCACGATCTCGACGCTCTCGATTTCCTCGGGGTTCAGATCGTTGAAGAACGACGGTTCGCCGCCACCGATGTACTGGTCCCCGCCGAGAGCGGGTGAACCGGAGTTGACCCGGATCCCGTCAACGTAGACGAGGGGATCGGGAGACAGCGTCGCGCTGGAGATGCCGCGGATCCGGATGCGGGCCCCGGTGCCCACCGTGCCGTCGGACGGGATGACCGAAACCCCCGAGGCGCGGCCCTGCAGCAGCTCCTGGAAGCTGGTCACCGGAGCTACCTCGGTGAGTATGGAGGTTTCGATCTTGGCGACCGCATTCCCGATTTCCCGGCGGCGCTGCTCTCCGGTAGCGGTCACCACGATCTCGTCCATCGATAGCGCGACGAGACTCAGGACGAAGTCGCGCACCGCGGTTCCGCCGGCCTCGACCGTTACGGACTGGGTCGCCGAGGCGTATCCCAGCAGCACCACGGTGAGGTCGTGATCGCCCACCGGCACGTTGTTGAGGAGGTATCGGCCGGACTCGTTGGAAACGACGCCGATTGTCGTTCCCTCGACGGTGACCTGGGCCCCGGCCAGAGGTTGACCTCCGGTGTCCTGGACCGTGCCGGTCACCGTGCCCGTCTGGGCGACAGCCGGCGCGGCCGCGAGAGCGAGGGAAACGAGAGAGAAAACGAACTCGCGCAGGCGTTTCATAGCCTCCTCCTTGCGGCGAGGAAGCGGCGCCCGGCATTTTCGTGTGGGAAGTCGGACGCCGAGTGACCCATCCACCCATCCGATCCGCACGCTTGTCAACGTACGGTAAGGTGGGGGGGATCGCCACAGGGGGCCCTGCCCATTGGATTGCCCCGCGTCTGCATTACCCCGTCGGTCCATGGAGACAACCATGTCAAAACGCGAGTGGATGAGGAAGCAAGCACCCGCAGTGCTGACTTTCCTGGCCGTGGCATTGTTCTTCGGCCTTGCGACCGGGGCCCGGTTTCCGGCGGTCGTGACCTCGAACGGCACGTACTATCCGCGGGATTACGATGAGAACGGCGAATACAGGGACAACACGCGTTGCTGGGGGGTTCCGATCGTCTATTGGCGCTGCACCACGACGATGGAGCCGCTGACAACGGAGCCGGCGTCGGGATAGGCTGGGCTGGAGCCAAGGGCCCGGATCGGGGGACCGTCGTCGCCAGGAGAGAGGGTGGGCGGCGACAGGTATGACGGCCCCTTAACGATCACGGGCCCTTTTCTTGTTGGCTCCCTTTGTTTGGCTCGCGGCTATCCGGGACCCGAACGGCCGGCTTTGTCCACGGACTGCTTGCCGCGGCGGTGGGCCCGGCGTGGCGCGGCGTCCAGGGTCGAAGTCCCCGCAATAACCCCCAGCATCGCTCGTCCACTTCAGCCCTTGAAGTTGAGCGCCGCGGCCACCCGGGCCTGGTTGTCGTTGAGTGTGATGAACGAGACCGCGCCGGGATCGGGAGCGGCGTACAGCGCGGTCGCAACGTGCCAGAGATCGGCGCCGCGCAGGTAGCCGGCGGCCAGCGCGGTCTTGATCTCGTCGGACAGGGGACGGTTGGTCAGGATCCAGCCGATCCGGTCGAGGAGATCCGTGGGAACCTGGCGCCCCTCGCGGGAGCACGCCGCGCGCAACTCGGCCTCGAGCAGATTCGACGAGATGATGCGGGAGAATCCGTTCAGCCGGTCCGCGAGCCCGTCGGCGCCGTCCTCTCCGAACGCGATGGCGACCATGACGGAGGTGTCCACGTAGGCAACGCTCATTCGCCGCGCTCCGCGAAGAAGCGCTCGAGTGCGCCCGGCTTCGCAGCGCCCACCCGGATCGGCAGGCTCGGATGCTTCGCTGGCACAAGAATCCCCCGTTTCTCAAGCTCGGCGAAGTGTTCCTCGACGCTCATGGCCCCGCGTTCGAACGGACGGATTTCCGCTACCGGATCGCCTCGGTAGGTGACGGTTACCGTTCCCCCCTCCCGCACCAGCCGCATCACTTCGGAGAACCTCGCTTTTGCTTCGTAGGTTGAAAACACAGCGTTCATGTTCGATCCAATCTAACCAGTCAGACTAGTTTGTCAATTTGCCCGGACCTGCCTGCGGCACTACGCCTCGGAGCGGTGCCGGGAGGGTCGGAACATACTACTAGCGGATTCCCTCGAGCTGTATTCCGCGCACGAAATACCGCTGCGTGAACAGGAAGAGCAGCGCGATCGGCAGCACCGCGACCACGCCCGCGGCCATTTGATAGGGCCAGTTGATCTCGTAGGTCGAGTGGAATGCGGCGATCCCCACTTCGACGACGCGCATCTCCATGGACCGCGTTGCCAGCAGCGGCCACAGCAGGTTCTTCCACGCGTCGATGAAGGCGAAGAGCGCCAGGGTGGCCACCGCGGGCTTCGCCAGCGGCAGCGCAACACTGATGAACACCCGAAGGGGACCGGCGCCGTCCACTCTCGCAGCGTCCTCCAGCTCGCGGGGCAGCGTCCTGAAGTACTGGCGCATCAGGAAGATGCCCCACACGGAGACGAGTTCGGTGGAGATCAGGCCCTGGTAGGTGTCGATCCAGCCGAGGGCATCGATCAGAAGGAAGCGGGGGATGAGGACGATGACTACGGGCACCATCATGGTGGCCAGGAACAGCATGAACAACTTTTGCCGCCCGGGAAAGTCGATGCGGGCGAAGGCATACCCGGCGGTGGTGGCGGTCACGATCTGCCCGGCCACGACGGCCACGGAAAAGACCAGCGAGTTCAGGAGGTAGCGGCCGAACGGCTGGGCAGTCAGCGCCTCGGGGTAGTTCGACCAGAGCGGTGCGGCGGGCAGGATGCCCCGGCCCGAGAAGACCTCGAGCTGCCCCATCAGCGAGGTGACGGCCATCCACAGGAATGGCGCGGCCATGACGAGGCAGGCGCCCAGGAGGAGGGCAGCGCGTAGAACCGGGAGGGTGCGCGCGGCCCGTGTCCGCCTACGCATCGGCCGCCCTCCTCTCGAGCAGCCGGAAATGCAGCCACGTCGCGGCGAACACCAAAGCGAACAGGATCCAGCTCATCGCGGCGGCGTTGCCGAAGCGGAGGAACTCCCACGCCTCGCGGTAGATGTGGTAGACCGCCACGTCCGTGGCACCCAGCGGGCCGCCCTCGGTCATCACGTAGACGAGCCCGAAGACCTGGAACGAACCGATCACCGACGTGACCAACACGAAGAACAGCGTATGGCGAAGTCCGGGCAGCGTGATGTGGCGGAAGCGCTGTACGGGGCCGGCGCCGTCCACGCGCGCCGCGTCGTACCAGTCCCGCGGGATTGCCGCCAGCCCCGCCTGGAAGACGACCATCTGGTAGCCGACAACCATCCACACGCCGATCGCCATCAGGGTGATGAGCGCGACCTCCGGCGACGTGAGCCAGGCTACCGGGGTCAGCCCGACGGACCCCAGCAGCCGGTTGACGGGGCCGTATCCGTCGTTCAGCAGCCATTTCCACACGACCGCGATCGCGACCACGCTGGTGATGCCTGGCAGGAACAGGGCCAGGCGCGCCAGGCGTACCGCGCGCCGGGATCCACGGGTGAGCAGGGCGAGCGCAAGGGCTACGGCCATCGCCAGGGGAACGTGCAGCGTGAAAACCGCGGTGTTGCGAAGCGCCGCCCACCAATCGCCATCTAGTACGAGTTGATGGTATTGGTCAAGACCTACGAAGGGGTGCACGGGGTCGACGAGATGCCACTCGTGCAGGGAGATCCACAGGGAGAAGAGCAGGGGGCCGAAGGTGAAGATGGCGAGCAGGAGGGCGGCCGGGGCGAGAAACGCCCAAGCGGTGACGGTGCGGCGCAGCAGGGGCGGGCGCGCCGAAAGCGGGAGGAGGAAGAGGATCAGCGCCGTGAGCAGGGACGCGGCGGTGGCCGTGGCCGCGAGCGGGACGGTCGGTGCGCGCGTTTCCTCGTAGCCGAGCAGCGCGATGTGGACGGCGGTGGAAGGGGCGGTGGGGGTCGGTGCGGGGAGGGCGACCAGGCCGGCGTGCCAGGTCGCGCTGCCGGCCTCGACAGTGAATGGGGTGGCGGTGGGGGGGGTGGGCAGGGCGGCGAGCGCGGCGCCGACGTCCTGCGGCATCGTCCAGAGTTGATCGGGGCGCGTCAGCGCAGCGGAGGTGGCCCAGGGAAGACCGGCGACGCGGACGGCCCGCTCCGGATCCGCACCGAGGGCTAGGGCCGCCCCGACGGCGCGAAGCGCGTGGCCGGCGTGGCGGTCGCTGAGGGCTTCCAGCTCGCCGTCGGCCCAATGGTGCGTGGTGGTGGCGACCGTGCCGAGCAGTGCGGTCGCCGTGAGCGCGACGATGGCGGGGTAGCCGGGGCGCGGGGGGGCTCGTCGCCGCGCCACGGCCCAGGCAGACATGAGCAGCGATCCCAGCAGCGCGAGGGCGGTGGCGGTGGGGGGGAGGGGGAACTCCCGGAGTTGCGGCAGGACTGCAATCCAGACGGCGGGCTGGAGCGAGCCGGCACGGTAGGCGTAGGCACCCGGCCCGGAGGGGGGTTTGCCCGGTCCAGCTCGGCTTGCCGGGGGTGCAGGCACCGCTTCGATCGCAAAGCCGGAATCCAGGAAGCTCTGCGCCGCTTCGTCCGCGCCTCCGGACAGCTCCCATAGTTCGGTCGCCATGCGCGCGATGCTTCCGCTGGCGGCCGCCTGCGCGTCACCCAACCCCCGGGCAGCCACCGCGATTGTCACCGCCGCACCCGCCGTGAACGCCGCGGCGACGAGTGCGGGAAGCGCGGCCCGCCCCCTCATCGCCGCAGCACCTCGTCGACCCGGCGGGCAACGTCCGCCGCACTCGAGGCCAGATCCTCACCCGCGAGCAGCCGCCGGTCCATGATCTCCACCGCCAGCGCCTCGACGCGGGAGAAGTCCCGGACCTGGGCGCCCCACGTCACCCTGGCTCCCTCCACGAGCGAGATGAACGCGGCCTCCACCCCCGTGGTGTCCCGCGCGGCGAATTCCGCCGCCACATCGGCGCGGGAGGGGATGGCCAGCCCGGAGCGCGCACGGATCCGCTGCGCTTCCGGAGATGCAAGGAAGCCGGCCAGGTCGATGGCCTGACGCAGGTTGGCCGCGTTCGGCGGTACCGCCCACCCGGAGGCGTAGAGCACGCTCGTCGCGCCACTTTGAGATGGATGATGGGGAATCCGGACGATCGCCAGATCCAGCTCGCCCGCTTCCACGAGGTCTCGGAAGACGGGCAGCGTCCAGTGACCGGACAGCAGAAATGCCTGCCCGCCCGAGGCGAAACGGGCCTCCCGGGCCGGATCTCCCTGCTGGACGAACTGCGCACCGGGGGTCAGTCCGTCCTCCGCGAGGCCGGTCAGGAAGGCGTATGCGTCCAGCGCGGCGGGGCCGTCCATGAAGCCCGAGGCGGCGTTGCCCTCGGGAGACAGAATGTCCCCGCCGGCGGACCACACGAAGGGCACCCACTGGTAGAGGTTGCGCGGAAAGTCGAAGCCGTAGACGTCCGGTCTGCCGTCCCCGTCGCGGTCGATGGTGGCGGCGCGGGCCGCGCGCCGGAAATCGTCCCACGTCCATTCTGCGCTTGCGGGTATGTCAATGTCCGCGCGGGACAGCACGCCGCGGTTGGCGTACAGCACCATCGGCGTGAAGTCCTTCGGCAGCGCGAAAAGCGACCTGCCACGGCGGAACGCGTCCAGGACCTGCGGAAAGACGCTGTCCGCCTGGAATCCGAGCGCCTCCTGGTAGGGCTCGAAGTCGACTGCCAGCCCGCGATCCACGAAGGTGGGGATGTCGGGCGAATCGAGCAGGTAGACATCCGGAGGACGGCCGGCCGCGATCGAGGTCAGGAGCCGCTCCTCGTAGCCGTTCGGCGCCGATTCGAGCACGACCCGCGTGCCCGGGCGGAGGGTCTCATACCGGTCGGCGACCCGCTGCTCGATCTCGAGTTCGCTGCCCCCGGCCCAGAGCGCAACTCGCAAGGTGACAGCGGCGGGCGGGCCGGGGGAGCAGGCGCCCGCCGCCACGAGGAACGCGGCCGTGAGCGTGCCCCCGATTGTGCCTTGCCGGCTTCCGAAATAAGTCAACATATAATGTGTTATCAACTATCTCGCAAGATGTGAATGGGACGAGGTGGGGCCCCCACGCGGCTGCCATCCGGGCCAAAGAGGTGCGTTCTCTCCCATGCGACCGAGACGTGGACAGGATCCCCCGGGTCGACGCGCAACGACGGCGGCGTCCTCGCGATCCAGGTGGCGCTGCCCGGGCCGTCGAGGTGCACTCGCTGCTCGCTTCCCAGCGCCTCGACGCGCAGGACGGTGGCGGTGAAGTCGGCCCGCACCGGGGGTGTGATGTCGGGGCGGAAACTCGGCGGGGTGACCGTGAGGTCCTCGGGACGCACGGCGAGCGTCGCCGCAGCGAGGGGTGGGTCGGTCGCGAAACGGAACGGTCCGCCCGCGACACCGCCGTCGTCCGTGCCGGAGAGCCCGAGCCGGTTGATGGGGGGAGACCCCACAAAGGCCGCGACGAAGAGGCTGGCGGGCCGGCGGTAGACGGCGTCGGGCGTGCCCACCTGCAGGATTTCGCCCCGGTCCATCACGGCGACGCGCTGACCCAGCGAGAGCGCTTCGGTCTGATCGTGGGTGACGAAGATCATCGTCGTGCCGAGACGTTGATGGAGGGACGCGATCTGGTCGCGGGTCCGCAGCCGCAAGCCCGCGTCGAGGTTGGAAAGTGGTTCGTCAAAGAGGAAGACACCCGGATCGCGGACCATCGCGCGGCCCAACGCCACCCGCTGCTGCTGTCCCCCGGACAACTGGCCGGGGCGGCGCGCCAGCAGGTCCCCGAGTCCCAGGATCCGGGCCGTCCGCTCCACCCGCTCCTCGATCTCGCCTCTGTCCGTGCCCCGTACGCGGAGGCCGAAACCCAGGTTCGCAGCCACGGTCATGTGCGGGTACAGGGCATAGCTCTGGAATACCATCGCGACATCGCGGTCGCCCGGCGGAATGTCGTTAACCGGACGCTCACCGATCAGGATCTCGCCGCCGCCGGGCTCCTCCAGTCCGGCGATCAGCCGCAGCAGCGTGCTCTTCCCGCACCCCGACGGCCCGACCAGCGCCATCAGCTCCCCGGGACGGATCTCCAGGTCGGCGTCGGCGACCGCGGTCACGGATCCGAACCGCTTCACCACACCCCTGAGGGTGACCCCGCGCGGTGCCGGGGTCATGGCCACGGTACCCGGAGGGGATGGTCGCGAGGGCCGTCGTAGTGCTGGCCATCCACGATCAGTGTGGCCCGGTCCTCCGTCAGTTCCACCGAGACCGTGTGCCCGCGGGTCCGGACCGGGCCCATCGCGACACCCGGCAGGCCGTGCGGCAGTGGCCACACCTTGGCGCGCTCGTGATCGATGTCCAATCCCGCGATTCCGCGCGCCAGGAGGTCCAGCACCCAGGAATGCTGGTAGTCGTCGATCCCGCGGAAATGGCAGGCTCGGCCGGTATGCGGATTATAGTGCTCGTAGCAGTTGGGGCGCTCGGCGTCGCCGCCCGTGAACATCATGCGTACGAACCTCGTGAGCATTTCCGCGGCCAGCGCGCCCGCCCGGCCATTGCCCCGACCCCAGCACCTCAGGAGTCCCTCGATCACGTGGCTGGTGGTCATGGGCCAGACGCGGCCGTTCCAGGGACAATTGCGTCGCTTTCCACCCCAGACTCCCTCGGCCGAGAAGCGAGGGTCGTCCACGCTGGACGAGGGAACGGGGTAACGCGTCCCGAAGGTCTCCGGGTTTTCAAGGTGGTCCAGCATCGTGCCGAGGCGAGGTCCGTCCACCAGATCGGTGAGCATCGGATAGAAGCCCACGGCGGCCTTCACCTCCGTACGTTCGAAGTTGCGTCCGTCGACATCGGTGAAGAGTCCGGCTTCGGGCGACCACATCCGCTCCCGGATTGCGTCTCCGGTTCGGGAGGCCCGCGCCCGCCATCCGGATTCGTCCCCGTGGCGTCCGAGTTCGCGTGCGATGTCGCCGAGCGCGCGGAACAGCAGGTATGCATACACCGTCACGTCGATGCTCTTAAGGCGAAGGCGCGGCTGCCACCCGGCCGTGTCCGCCCGCGGATCTACCGCCATGTACCGGGACATGTACTCCTGGCCTGTCTCGAAGTGGTTGACGACCGTGAACATCCCCGAATCCTCGGGGTCGCGCGACCGGGTCAGCCATCCGGCGTAGCGGGACAGCCCCTCGTAGCAAGACGCGAGCCGAGCCGGGTCGGGCTGCATGCGGTGCACGGCCAGGACCGCGTCGCCCCAGTTGGCGTGATAGAAGTCGGTGCGTTCGAGGTGGTTTCCGTAGAGGCGTCCGTGCAGGGAGCCGTCCTCCTTCTGGTTGTCGAGGAAGTTGAGGATCGACCCCCACGCCTCTTGCCCGCCCGCGCGCCACCGCATTTCCATCATGTGACACTGGGCACTGTATGTGATCGGCACATGGAAATACTCTGGTCCCTCGGCGATGGCGGGGTGTCGGATGTTGCCCCAGCGGTTGCCGATGCGGTTGAGCCCCAGTCCATGGATGCGGTAGTCGAAGTAGCGGTCGAGGTACGGGTTGCCTGAGCTGAAAGCGGGGAAGTCGGCGAAGAACGACCGCCACGGACGCGTCGGCCGGAGCGTGTCCGTGGTCTCATGGACTCGTGAGATCGGCGGGGGTGTGGGCGTGGGCGGTTCGCTGTCCGGCGCGTGTGCTCCACCGGTCGCGGCGATTGCCGGAGACAGTTGCATGCGGAGGCTCATCGCCCGGTCACGACGCACCGGGACGGCCACGGCGATCCATGACCATCCGATCACATCTTCCCGAGGCGGTTCGGCGGTCGGCGCCACATGCGAACCCTCGGCAAACGGAGATAGCCCCCAGTCCGGCGACGCGTCCCCCTCCGATGCGACGATCCGCTGCCACGCAGGACCTGGCTCGCCCGACAGTTCCATCGCTACGGGGAGTTCTCGGCCCGCGCGATCCGTGACCGTCCGGACCCACGTCACGCCCACCTCGGATACGCGCACGCCGGTCGTCGAGCGCAGGGGCTGCGCGGTGAACGCGACGAGCCAGCCGCTCGTGGGCGGCCTCAAAGTCCACGAGGACTCGAGAAGCCCGCCGGGCCTCACGCGCCGGTCCTCGGTCGCCCTGAGCGAGCCGGAGTGCGCCTGCCACCGCGCGGTGACGCGGCCCGGGCGCCACCGTGACGCGTGGCCGGAGGTCCGGATCTCCAGCTCGAGTGCAACCTCGCGACCGTCGGCATTCAGGAGCGCCACCGAGAAGCACGGTCCGAGTTCGTAGTGCAGCAGATGGACAGGATCCCAGAAACCCGGCTTGTGCAGCCATCGCGGGAAGGGTGGCGCCCACACGACGCCATCCAGCCCGCCCAGGAACCATTTGTCGGGACGGGCAAGGGCGGCGACGCGGTCCTGAACGGTCGGAAGGGTCAACTGGCTATTGTCTTGCATCGGGCCCGGCGGCGTTGCTCCTCCTCGAAATAGCGTTGCTATTCCCGGTCGTCGCGCCTTGCAGGATCCGGCGCCTCGGCACTCTCGGCAGCTCGCGAATCTCCGGGAGACGACACTGGTGATCCGCCATCATATCACAACCCTGATTCCCCTGATAGATTGGGCACATGGCGACGACGGCGGCGGCTCAACGCACCACGACCATCCGGGGGTTTCCCCGCCCTTTGGCCCGCGCCATGGAACAGTACGCCGACCGCCTCGACATCGACACGATTCGCGCGGCCTACGAGTTGGCGGACGAAGCGCACGCGGGGCAGCGCCGGGCATCGGGCGAGCCTTTCATCAACCACGCGGTGGAGGTCGCGACGATCGTCGCCGAGCTGCAGCTCGACACCGCTTCCGTGATCTCGGCGCTCGTCCACGACGTCGTGGAGGATACGGTCGTGTCGATCCACGGAATCCGGGAGATATTCGGCGAGGAGGTGGGCGCGATCGTCGACGGGGTCACCAAGATCGGGAAGGTGCGCTTCCGGTCGAGCACCGAGCGGCAGGTCGAGAACTACCGCAAGCTGCTCCTCTCCATGGCGCAGGACGCGCGGGTGATCCTGGTGAAGCTGGCGGATCGCCTGCACAACATGCGCACGCTCGAACATCTGCCACCCGGCAAGCAGAAGCCGATCGCCCGGGAGACGCGCGAGATCTACGCGCCGCTGGCGCACAGGCTCGGCATGGCGGCGATCAAATGGGAGCTGGAGGACCTGGCCTTCAAGTTTCTCGATCCCGGGTCCTACGACGGCCTTCGCAAGCTGGTGCGGCAACGGAGGCGCGCCCGTGAGCGGCACATCCTGGAGATGCAGCGTCCGCTTGAAGACGCGTTGCGGGAAGCCGGAGTGCCGGGCGAGGTGACGGGGCGTCCCAAGCACCTCTGGTCGATCCACCGCAAGATGGTCACCCAGGACCGGAGCTACGACGAGATCTACGACCTCATGGCGCTGCGCGTAATTACCGATTCCGTGGCCCACTGCTACGCCGCCCTGGGCATCATCCATGGTCGGTGGACGCCGATACAGGAGCGCTTCCACGACTACGTGGCGACGCCGAAGTCGAACATGTACCAGTCCATCCACACGACCGTCTACGGCCCCGGGGGACGCAGGTACGAGGTCCAGATCCGCACCGGCGAAATGCACCGGACCGCCGAGTTCGGGATCGCGGCGCACTGGCGGTACAAGGCCGAAGGGAGGGAGAGCGGCGTCGACGATGCCCTTACCTGGTTCCGGCAAGTCCTGGAATGGCAGAAGGACGCCAGCGAACCGGAGGAGTTCATGGAGTTCCTCCGCATGGACCTCTTTCAGGGGGAGATCTTCGTATTCACCCCGAAGGGTGAAGTGAAGCAGTTGCCGGTAGGGTCGTCGCCCATCGACTTCGCCTTCTCGGTACACACCGAAGTCGGGCTCCACTGCGCTGGCGCCAAGGTGAACGGGCGGATCGCGCCCCTGTCGCGGCAGCTGGCCAGCGGCGACTCGGTGGAGATCATCACCAACTCGCGACAGTGGCCCAACCGGGACTGGCTGGGGTTCGTGAAGACCTCGCGGGCGCGCACCCGGATCCGGCAGTGGATCCGCCGCGAGGAATTCGACCGCGCCCGGCGGCTCGGCCAGGAGCTTTTCCAGCGGGCGCTGCGCAAGGCCAGGCTGTCCAGGCCCAACGACGACGAGACGCTCCGGGTAGCCCGAAAGCTGGGGTACAGGAGCTTCGACGAGGCGTTGGCTGCGCTGGCCCGCGGCGACATCGGGCCTTCGGCCGTCATCCGCGGCTTCTATCCGGACGAGGATCCGTCCCAGGTCGTAAAACGGTCGCCCTCCGCGCTGGAACGGATCGCCGAGAAGATTCGCAAGTCGAACCGCGGCGTGACCATTCAGGGGATGGACAACCTGATGATCCGCTACTCCCAGTGCTGCCAGCCCGTCCCCGGGGACAAGGTGATCGGGTACATCACGCGGGGCCGTGGCATCTCGATTCACCGGACCGACTGTCCGAACGTCCTCAACCTGAACGAGGACCCGGAACGGAGGGTCGAGATCGAGTGGCGGGCCGAGCGCGGAGACCGGTTCTTCGTACATCTTCACATGGAGGGGACCGACCGCCGGGGCCTGCTGGGCGACGTGGCCAGGACGATCAGCGAGACGGCGACTGACATCCAGCATGCGGATATGCGCGGCACGGACGGCGGCATGACCGCCGCGTTCGTCGTGGAGGTGCAGGACCTCAATCATCTGAAACGCGTCATGCAGGCCGTGCAGCGCGTGAAGGGAGTGGTCTCCGTGGTGCGGCGCGAGAGCATCCACGAGAGCGAACTCTTCGATGCCTGAATTCGAGATTCGGGCCCCCTTCGAGCCGCAGGGCGACCAGCCCAACGCGATCATCGAACTGGGCGAAGGCCTGCGGGCCGGAGCACGCTTCCAGACGCTGCTGGGCGCGACGGGGACGGGGAAGACCCTCACGATGGCCCACGTCATCGCCGAGTCGAAGCGTCCCACCCTCGTCATGTCGCACAACAAGACGCTTGCCGCCCAGCTCTACGGCGAACTCAAGTCGCTGCTGCCCGCCAACGCCGTCGAGTACTTCGTCTCGTACTACGACTACTATCAGCCGGAAGCCTACGTCCCCGCGACCGACACCTACATCGAGAAGGACGCGTCGATCAACGAGGACATCGAGCGGCTGCGCCTGCGCGCCACGTCTTCGCTGATCGAACGTCGCGACGTGGTCGTGGTGGCGTCGGTGTCCTGCATCTACGGTCTTGGCAATCCTGTCGACTACCGGGGACTGATGCTCCACCTCGAGGTCGGGGAAGAAGTCCCGCGCCAGCAGATCCTGCGAGGTCTGGTAGACATCCTGTACAAGCGGAACGACATCGCTTTCGAGCGCGGTGCCTTCCGGGTCCGCGGGGACACGGTCGAGGTGTTTCCGGCGTACGAGGAGCAGGCGATCCGGATCGAACTCTGGGGCGACGAGATCGAGCGGATCACGCGCTTCGACCCCCTCACCGGCGAGACCATCGCAAAGCTGGGGCGAACCTCGATCTATCCGGCGTCGCACTACGTGACGCGGCAGCGCACGATCGAGGAGATGGCCCCGCTGATCCGGGAGGAGATGGCGGCCCAGGTGGAGCAGTTCAAGGCGGCGGGACTCCTCCTGGAGGCGCAGAGGATCGAGTCGCGCACCAACTTCGATCTCGAGATGATGCTGGAGATGGGGACGTGTCCGGGCATCGAGAACTACAGCCGCTACACGAGCGGGCGGGAGCCCGGCGAGCGGCCGGCGTGCCTTCTGGATTTCTTTCCCGAGGACTTTCTCCTGATCGTCGACGAATCCCACGTGACCATTCCGCAGCTGCACGGGATGTACAAGGGCGACCGGTCGCGCAAGGAGACGCTGGTGAGGCACGGCTTCCGCCTGCCTTCGGCGATCGACAACCGTCCGCTCCGCTTCGAGGAATGGCGGTCGCTGCTGAACCAGGTTGTCTTTGTGTCGGCGACCCCCGGCGACTACGAGCTCGAGCAGAGCGGGGGGGTCGTGACCGAACAGATCATCCGTCCTACGGGGCTGGTGGATCCGCCGATCGACGTGCGTCCGGTGCGCGGCCAGGTGGACGACCTGCTGGCCGAGATTCGCGAACGGGCGGAGAGGGACGAGCGAGTGCTGGTCACCACCTTGACCAAGCGCATGGCCGAGGACCTCTCGGAGTACTTCCAGTCCGTGGGGGTGAAGGTGCGGTACATGCATGCCGACATCGACGCGATCGAGCGGATGGAGATCCTGCGTGCGCTGCGCCTGGGGAGGATCGACGTGCTCGTGGGCATCAACCTGCTGCGCGAGGGACTCGATCTGCCCGAGGTATCGCTGGTCGCGATCCTGGACGCCGACAAGGAGGGATTCCTGCGCAACGCCCGCTCCCTGATCCAGACGGTGGGCCGCGCAGCCCGGAACGTGAACGGCAAGGCGATCCTCTACGCGGACACGATCACGGGGTCGATGCGGGTGTGCCTCGACGAGACCGGGCGCCGCCGGCGCGTGCAGATCGCCCACAACGAACGGCACGGGATCGTCCCGAAGACCATCCGCAAGAGCATCGAGCAGATCGAGCTCTCGACCCGTGTGGCCGACGCACGCGACAAGCCCGTCGCCAGGGTGGCGGAGTCCGCGCCCGGCTACGTGGACGAGATCGATTCGGAGGCCTTCGTGAAGATCCTCGAGGAGGAGATGGCCAAGGCGGCCGAGGCACTCGACTTCGAGAGGGCCGCCGCGCTCAGGGACCAGTTGTTCGACCTCAAGGCGGCGGTGGGGTGAAGCCGTCGGCGGAAACCGGCGGAGACCGTGCGGCGACCGGGAATGGGCGAGCGTCCGTTTCCGCGGATTGCGGCCGCACGCAGCTGGCCGAGGACGAATTGGTTGCATGGGGCCGCCGGATCGGCGCCGAGGCGATGGTGCCGGTCTTCATTGGCCTGAACGGGCCGTTGGGTGCGGGAAAGTCCGTTCTTGCAAGGGCCGTGGCGCGCGGTGCCGGTGTGCGGGGCGCCCTGCCGTCGCCGACGTTCAACATCGTGTTCCGGTATTCCGTTTCCGGGAAGGCGGTCGTGCACGCCGACCTCTTCCGCATTGCTTCGGTGCAGGAGTTGGCCGGGATCGGGTGGGAGGACATGGTGGCCGACAGCAGAGCGATCGTGGTGGTGGAGTGGTGTGGACGCGCGGGCGGCGAACTGCCGCACAGCCGCTGGGAAGTCACGCTGGGCTTTGTCGGCGACGACGCGCGGCGCGCGGTGCGCGTGGAGCGCTTTGGCGAACCCTCGCCGCTTCCGGACCTCCACGTGCCCCGTGAGGGGACGAAGTAGCGGTCCGTGGCGGTGCCGAGCGAGCAGCCCGTGGACAAAATCCCCCCGGCATTCGAGCGGCGATGCATCCGGGCCGGACCGCTTCGCTCTGCGTTGCTCCTCGGACCCGTAGCGCTGCTACTGGCCCTTCGTCGCGCCTTGCCGGCCCGACAGAGCAGCTGAAGCGCGAATCCCGGCAGGAGATCACGTAAGTCTAACTGGGACTGCACGATCTGCCACTCTTGCCGCGAGGCTCGCATCTGGTCGAGTCTGACCGGAAAGCCGTGAACGTCGTGTGGATTGGCGGGAACCTGGAAGTGTCTGGCCGTGGGGTTGTATACCCGTTGGCGGATGCTGGTTTTCGGCGGCCCAAGTTCTTCACTCCTCCGTCTGGAGCAACCCGTTTTCGAGGGCGAAGCGCAC